>NZ_JBXAKU010000001.1:0-854613 GCF_058798735.1 Caulobacter sp. GW822-FHT07D08 | reverse complement strand
GCGCCGACAACTATCTCGCCGGCGTCAAACTCGCCTCAGTACGCATTTGGCTGCGATTTAATGAGTCCGTGGCCTAGGGCGGCGCTGCCCCCTCCGGCCCTGTGGGCCACCTCCCCCATGAAGGGGGAGGAGTACCTAGGCGTGCTCCCCCTTCATGGGGGAGCTGTCGCGAAGCGACTGAGGGGGCTTCTCGGCCCTACTTCAACCGCGTCCACCGCTGCGTCTTGCACAGCGGCGCGACGATGCAGCCCTTCAGCTTCAGCTCGTTGTCGCTGAGCAGTTCGACCGTGCCCGAATAGGTGCCGCCGTCGTCGGGATTATAGACCTTGCCGCCGGTCCACTTGGTCGGGCCGCCGGAGAAGTCGTACAGCATCTGCAGGTTCTTCAAAGGACGGCCGCGCTGGGACTCGTCCTTGTTCTTGGCGTCCTTCTGGGCCGGGTTGGCCTTGATGTGGTCGGACGTAATCAGCTTGCCGCACAGGCTGTTGCCGCAACGGGCGATCTCGACCTGGCCGCCGTTGGTCGGCGTCTGCCAGACCCCGGTGACGTCGGCCGCGAAGGCCGAACCGGCCGTAACAGTTAGGGCGGCGGCAAGCAGGATAGTGCGCAGCATTCGATACTCCCGATAGGTTCGCGCCTTCAAATGCGCGTTTGAACCCATTCGTTGCGTGATCCGCCCAGTCAGGACAAGGCCGAAGGCGAAAACGAGGCGGGAATTGCGTTTGCGGCGACGCGCCTCAGCCGTGAGCCCGGGGGCGGCGAGCGCTGACCGCCCCCTTGGGCGGCGTGTAGCCGTCGTGGTCTAGCCGGCCGAGGGTCATGCCCAGGCGGCCCGGAAGGTCGCGTACATGCGGCGCGCCGTTCAAGCTCGCCGCCGCCAGCGCCACCTGTCCGCAGGCATAGGCGTCGCCCGCCGCGTCGTGGTGCTTGAAGTCGACGCCCAGGTGGCCGCAGACCACGTTCAGCTTGTGCGACGACAGCTCCGGCCAGACGCCGCGCGCCACCTGCACCGTGCACAGATAGTCGAAGCCGGGCGCCCGCACCCCATAGTGCTCGCATGTCCGGCGGATCACACTGACGTCGAACGAAGCGTTGTGGGCCAACACCAGCGCGCCCTCTAGTTCGGGCCGCAGCCGCTCGAGAACCTCCGGCCACTCGTCGGCGTCCTCGACATGCTGAGGACCGATGCCGTGAAAAGCGATGTTGAACCGCGCGAAGCGATTGCCGGGCGGCCGGATATAATGGTGCTCGATCCGCGCCACCTGGCCGTCCTCGATCCAGGCCAGGCCGATCGAACACGGGCTCGCGCGCTGCTCATTGGCGGTCTCGAAGTCCAGCGCGATGACCTTCATTTGGTGACCATCTCCAGCCACTCGTCTTCAGTCATCACCTGGATGCCTAGGTCGGTCGCCGTCTTCAGTTTCGAGCCCGCGCCGGGACCGGCGACCACCAGATCGGTCTTCTTCGACACCGACGAGGCGACTTTCGCACCAAGGCTTTCTGCCTGGGCCTTGGCCTCGTCGCGGGTCATCTTCTCCAGCGAACCGGTGAAGACGATGGTCTTGCCGGCCACGGCCGTGTCGGTCTTGGGCTTGGCGACGGGCTGGATGTCCAACTCGGCGACGAGGTTGGCGACCTTGGCGCGGTTATGCTGCTCGGCGAAGAACCGGGCCAGCGACTGAGCCGCCACCGGACCGACGCCGTCGATGGCCGCCAGGTTCAGGTAGTCCTCGCCCGGCGCGCCCGAGGCTGCTGCGGCTAGGCCCTCGGCGAAAGCGTCCCAGGCGCCGTAGCGCTGGGCCAGGGCCGCGCGGGCGGGCTTGGTCAGCTTCGGAACCGCGTGGCCGATCTTGATCTCCAGGTCGTCGGTCTGCGGCCAGGGATCCGCCATCGGACCGCCCCTCCCCGCCTCGACCAGCGTGTCCAACGCCTTGGGCCCGACGCCGGGCGCGGTGGAAAGCTCCAGATAGGTCTCGCCCGGCAGGCCCTTGGCGGCGGCCTCGGCGGCGGCCTGCAGGTCCTCGAAGCGGTCGAAGTTGCGGGCCAGCACCGTCGAGGTCGTCTCGCCGATGTCGCGCGCGCCCAGGCCATAGATCATCCGGTCCATGCAGATCGTACGGCGCGCCTCGATGCCCTTGACCAGGTTGGCGACCGAGGTCTCGCCATAGCCCTCGCGTTCGCGCAGGGCCGAGAGCTTTTCCTCGTCCTTGGCCAGCTTGAAGATGTCGGCCGGCTCGGTAATCCAGCCCTCGTCGAAGAAGGCCTGAAGTTGCTTCTCGCCCAGGCCCTCGATGTCGAAGGCGCGCCGAGACGCGAAGTGGCGCAGGTGCTCGACCCGCTGGAACGGACAGGCGAACTCGCCGGTGCAGCGGCGCACCACCGATTCCTGGCCCGAAGCCGTGACCTCGCGGGCCAGCGGCGTCTTCAGCGGACACGGGCAGACGTGGGGGAATTCGTAAGGCGCCGGCGCCGGGTCGGGCCGCGCGTCCAGGGCCACCTCGACGATCTGCGGGATCACGTCGCCGGCCCGCTGGATCACCACGGTGTCGCCGAGGCGGACGTCCAGGCGGGCGATCTCGTCGGCGTTGTGCAGGGTGGCGTTGGTCACAGAGACGCCGCCGACCGTCACCGGCTTCAGCCGCGCCACCGGCGTGATCGCCCCGGTGCGGCCGACCTGCAGGTCGATGGCTTCCAGGATCGTGCGGGCCCGCTGGGCCGGAAACTTGCGGGCGATGGCCCAACGCGGCGAGCGCGAGACGAAACCCAGGCGGCGTTGCTGCTCCAGGTCGTCGACCTTGTAGACGACCCCGTCGATGTCGAAGCCCAGCGTGGGCCGCAGGGCCTCGAACTGGGCGTAGACGTCCAGCAGGCCCTGGGCGTTCTCGACCCGCCTGGCTGGCGGGGCCGTGGTGACGAAACCCCACTCGGCGAGCATCGAAAGCGCGCCCCACTGGCTGTCGGCGAACGGCTCGGACACCAGGCCCCAGGCATAGCCGAAGAATCGCAGCGGCCGCTGGGCGCTGATCTTCGGATCGATCTGGCGCAGCGAGCCGGCGGCGAAGTTGCGCGGATTGGCGTAGGTGCGCTGACCAGCTTCTTCGGCGGCCTGATTGAAGGCTGCGAAGGCCTCCAGCTCGACATAGACCTCGCCGCGCACCTCGATCACGTCGGGCCAGCCCGAGCCCTTCAGGCGGTGGGGGATGTCGGCGATGGTGCGCAGGTTGGCGGTGACGTCCTCGCCCACCCGGCCATCGCCGCGCGTCGCGCCCTGGACCAGCACGCCCTTCTCGTAGCGCAGCGAAGCCGACAGGCCGTCGATCTTGGGCTCGGCCGTATAGGCGACCGTGTCGGAGGGCGTGAGACGCAGGAACCGCCGGATCCGGGCGTCGAACTCGATCGCCTCGTCGTTGGAAAAGGCGTTGTCGAGGCTGAGCATCGGCACGCCGTGCTCGACCGGGGCGAATTGCTCGGCCCGCGCCGCGCCAACCCGCATGGATGGGGAATTGTCGCGAACCAGGTGCGGAAAGCGGGTCTCGATGTCGAGGTTGCGGCGCTTGAGGGCGTCGTACTCGGCGTCGCTGATCGTGGGCGCGTCCTTCTGGTGATACGCGATGTCGTGCGCGGTCAGCTGGTCGGCCAGGCGCTCCAGTTCCTCGACGGCCTGGGCTTCGGTGAGGTCGGCGACGGGGATGAGGGACACAGCGGCGAATCCGAAAGACGGGAAGTCCCGGCAGGTTAGCAACGCCGTCCTGACGGGGGGAGTCAGCGATGTGGTCGCCTGTCAGGGGAAAATTGGCCCGTCCCTTGCGCCGCAAGGCTTGAAGGAGCCTTCGATGTTCAAAGCCGGCACAAATAATGCTCTGCCCGTCCTGTCGCGGGACGGTCCGCTGGACGCCCTGCGGTTCCTGGCGGCGCTGTTCATCGTGCTCTACCACGTGGCCGAGCGGGCCCCGGTGTCGCTGTTCAGCCTGTCGCCGGCCTTCGGGCGCGGCTATCTGGCGACGGATTTCTTCCTGATGTTGTCCGGCTATGTGCTGGCCCGGGCCTATGGCCCCCGCGTTGAAAGCGTCGACGTCGACACCCTGACCTTCCTGAAGCGGCGCGTGCAGCGCATCTGGCCGCCGCATCTGGTGATGCTGGCTCTGTTCGTCGCGTTCTTCGTTGGAACCTCGGCGATCGGCCTGGCGCCGCAGAACCCGCAGTGGTTCCAGTGGGACCAGCTGCTGCCGCAGGTCTTCCTGGTCCAGGCCTGGTTCGTGCCAGGGAGCTCGGGCTGGAACACCCCGACCTGGACCCTGTCGGCCCTGATCGTGGCCTACGCTCTGTTCCCGATGGTCTGGCGGCGGGTGGCGGCGACGCAGCGGCCGCTGGCGCTCTTGATCCTGGGCGTCTGCGCCTACGTCGCCATCGACCAGGCCGCGCTGATGGTCTTCGGCATCCCCGGCTACCAGCTGCCGCTGCGCTTCGGCCTGATCCGGGGCGTCCCCCTGTTCATGATCGGCCTGCTGGTCGCCCGCCTGCCGGTGACGACCCTGGCGCGCCGACAGGCCCTGCCGCTGGCCGTGGCGACCCTGGCGGCCGCGGTCGGTATCCAGGCCCTGGGCCGGGTCGACTATTTCAGCCTGGCCCTGCTGGGCTTCCTGATCTACGCGGCCGGCGCCTCCAAGCCCCGCGCCTGGCGCTGGGCCGGCGCGGCCGGGAAGCTGTCGTTCTCGCTGTTTCTGACCAACACCCTGACGGCGGCCATGTGGTTCGGCGTCGCGCGGATGGTCGAGAGCAAGCTTGGCCTACCCTCGGCGGCGGCCTGGGCGCTGTGGGCGTTGGCGATCCCGGCGACGATCGTCGTGGCGTGGCTGTTCGAGCGGATGGTCGACGCGCCGTTGCAGCGGTGGATGAAGGGGCGGTCGGCCGCCCAGCGCGTTCCGACCAACGCCCCGGCGACCGCCTAGAGCCTGTCCGCTTCTGATGGAAACATCAGAAGCGGATAAACAGGCTCCATTTCAAGCATTTGGAGCGTGGCAGGCGCCGAAGCCGCTCACATTTTCGGCTGCCACGCTCTAGGCCATCAAGGCCCGCGCCGCCGCGCGCGCGGCTTCCGTCACCTCGGCGCCTGACAGCATCCGCGCGATCTCTTCCTCGCGCTCGGCCGGGCTGAGCGGTTCGACCTTGGTGCGGGTCGAGGTGTCGTCGCCCGACTTCGAGATCCGCCAGTGGGCGTCGCCCCGCGCGGCGACCTGGGCCGAGTGGGTGACGACCAGAACCTGGGCGTTCGAGGCCAGGCGCTTCAGGCGCAGGCCCACCGCGTCGGCCACGGCCCCGCCGACGCCTTGGTCGACCTCGTCGAAAATCATCAGCGGCTGCGGACCGCCGCCGCGCCCCGCCAGCGCCGCCTTCAGGGCCAGGGCGAAGCGGGCCAGTTCGCCGCCCGAGGCGATGGCCTCCATCGGGCCGAACGGCGCGCCGGGATTTGTCGAGATCTCGAAGGCGATGCGGTCCAGGCCGGTCGGGCCAGCGCGATCCTCGGCCAGGGGCTCGACAGCGACGCGGAACCTGGCCTTTTCCAGCTTCAGCGGGGCCAGTTCGGCCTCGACGGCCTTGGCCAGGGCGTCGCCGGCGGCGCGGCGCTCGGTCGACAGCGCCTCGGCGGCGTAGAGATAGGCCTCGCGGGCCTCGGCGGCTTCCTTGTCGGCGGCTTTCAGGGCCTCCTCGGAGGTCTCGATGGCCTGCAGCCGCGCGGCGAACTCGGCGCGCTTGGCCGGCAGGTCCTCGACCAGGACATTGAGCTTGCGGGCCATGCCGCGCAGGGCGAACAGGCGCTCTTCGGCCTTTTCCAGGCGATCGGGCTCGAACTCGAAACTCTCGGCCACCGAATCGATGGCGGCGCTGGCTTCCTGGGCCTCGACCAGAGCCCGGTCGACGGCCTCGCAGGCGGCGGATAGCCGGGTCATGGCCGCGCCGTCGGCCGGGGCGCCAGCCTGCAGGGCGCGCTCGCGGGCCCGCTCCAAGGCGCGATAGGCCTGGGCCAGCTTTCCGGACAAGGCGTCGCCGCCCAGGGCGTCCTGGGCCGAGGCGATGTCGATCATCGCCTTTTCGGCCGAGCTCAGCAGGGCCCGCTCCTCGGCCAAGGCCGCCTCCTCCCCTTCGCGGGGATCGAGACGGTCCAGTTCGGAGAGGCGCAGGGTCAGTTCCTCGGTCTCGGCGGCGGCGCGGCCGGCCAGGTCGCGCAGCGCGGCGGCCGCCTCGCGGGCGGCGCGCCAGGCGCTCCAGGCCGAGCCGACGGCGCCGACGCTGACCCCGCCAAAGACGTCCAGCAGGCCGCGGTGGGTCTTGGGATCCAGCAGACCGACGGTCTCGTGCTGGCCGTGAACCTCCAGCAGCAGCGCGCCGAGGTCCTTCAGCACGCCAACACTGGTGGCCTGGTCGTTGACGAAGGCGCGGCTGCGACCGTCGGGCGACAACTGCCGGCGCAGGACCAAATCCTCGTCACGGGCGTAGGCCAGGCCCTTGTCGTCCAGATAGGCGAAGGCCGGGTGGTCGGCCGGCAGGGCGAACATCGCCGTGGCCGAGGCGTGGCCGGCGGCCCCTCGGCGCACCAGCCCCGCGTCGGCGCGCGCGCCAGTGGCCAGGCCCAGGGCGTCGAGGATGATCGACTTCCCCGCCCCGGTCTCGCCGGTCAGCGCGGTCAGGCCCTCGCCGATGGCCAGGTCCAGGCTCTCGATGAGCACGACGTCACGGATGGAGAGGCCGATCAGCATGATGCGCAAGATCGCCGGGAATCAGGATTTTTCAAAGCGCAAAGGTAGAACGAAACAGGACCAGGCATCCGATCCCGTCGCTTCTACATGCCCAGGACGCCCATCAGGCCCTTCCTGGACTTCTTTTCGCCCGGAGGCGCCAGGGTCGTGTCCTTGTCCTTCGACAGGACGCGCTCCAGGACGTTGCGCTTGGCGCCGGCCTTCAGCGGCTCGACGGCGGGACGCAGGCCATTGTCGTTGAGTAGCTTGTAGGCGTCGGCGTACCAGCGGTCGCCCGGGAAGTTGTAGCCCAGAACCGCGCCGTTGCGCTTGGCTTCCTCGGTCAGGCCGATGGTCAGATAGGCCTCGACCAGACGATAGAGCGCTTCAGGCGTGTGCGAGGTGGTCTGGTGCTTCTCGATGACGGTCTTGAAGCGGCCGATGGCGGCCAGGGTCTGGCCCTGCTTCAGGTAATAGCGACCGATGGCCATTTCCTTGCCGGCCAGCTGGTCGTTGACCATGTCGATCTTCAGGCGGGCGTCCTGGGCGTACTCGGTGGTCGGGTAGCGCTGGACGACGTCGCGCAGCGCGGCCAGGGCCTGCTCGGTGGCGGCCTGGTCGCGGTTCACGTCGACGATCTGCTCGAAATAGCAGATGGCCTTCAGATAGTAGGCGTACTGGGCCGACGGGTTGCCGGGGTACAGCGAGATGAAGCGGTCCGAGTCGCCGATGGCGTCGGCGTACTGGTTGCCCATGTAGTGGGCGTAGCCGGTCATCAGAATCGAGCGGCGCGACCATTCCGAATAAGGGTGCTGGCGCTCGACCTCGCGGAAATAGTCGACGGCTTCGTTCCAGTTGCCACGGTCCAGGCGGTTGGCGCCCGTGGAATACAGCAGCTCGACCGGGCGCTCTTCGTAGGCGAGGGTCGGCTTCTTGGACTTGCCCGCGCAGCCCGCCACCGACACGGCGACCAGCATTGCGGCGATCGTGACGGCCGAACGTCCCTTGAAATTACGAAGCACGGAGTCTCTCACCCTCGAAGCAAACGTGCGCCCCAGCGCCGTGCAAGGCTTCTACACCACGCCGTCGAAGGCGCAAATGCGAACGCCGAGCCCGACTCCCGGAGACGCTATCTAGACCGCTTCAGCCAGTTCCGACGCGAGGGCGCGTAGGCGCCAGGCGCGCGGCTGGGCCATCAATGCCCGAACCACGGCGTTATTGAGGCCGTGACCGGCCAGAACGCCTTCGAAGCGGCCCACAAGCGGCTTGCCCAGCACATAGAGATCGCCGATGGCGTCCAGCGCCTTGTGGCGAACGAACTCGTCCGGACGGCGCAGGCCTTCCGGGTTCAACACGCGATCGCCGTCGATGACCACGGCGTTCTCCATCGAGCCGCCCCGAGCCAGGCCGATGGCGCGCAGGGCCTCGACATCGCGGACGAAGCCGAAGGTGCGACAGTCGGAGAGCTCGGCGCGGAACGAGTCTTCGTCGACGACCAGATCCACGGCCTGACGGCCGATGGCCCGCGAGCCGAAGGCGATCTCGAAGGCGACCTCGAAACGGTCCGACGGCAACAGGCTGGCGCGCTTGTCGCCCTCCTCCACCGTGATCGGGGCCAGGATCTCGATGTACTGGCGGACGGCTTCCTGCTTGCGGCGGCCGGCGCGGTCCAGGATCTGGACGAAGGGCTCGGAGGAGCCATCCATGATCGGCACTTCCGGACCGTCCAGCTCGACGACGCAGTTGTCGATCGACAGGGCCGCCAGAGCCGCCATCAGGTGCTCGATGGTCGAGACGCGGACGTCGTCGCCATTGCCGATCACGGTGCCGAGCTGCGTCTGGCAGACCGCCTGGGCGGTCACGGGAACGCGGTTGTCGCGGTCCTGCACATCGGTCCGCACGAAGACGATCCCCGTGTCGGGGGCCGACGGACGCACCGAGACGCGCACGTGCGCGCCCGTGTGCAGGCCGATCCCCGCGAAGATCACCGGCCCTGCGACCGTGTGCTGAAAATAACCCGAAGCCGACACTAGAGACACCTTATCGTTCGACGGACGACTCTGCGGTCGTCCTTTCGCCCCGACTACCATCTAGGAAGGATGCTGCGTCGCGGCAAAGCAAAGTCTGTTTCGGATTGTTACGCGCTAAACGACTGACTTGATTACAGTTTTGTCACAGAAACGCAGGCGCGGAAACAGACCGTCGGTCGACGATCCGTGCTCGGGAATCTTGTACCGGGGTCCCCTATCCCCTCGGCGAAAGCAGGACTACGCTCCGCCGCCAAAGCGATAACCGTTTCCGGGAATTTCGGTTTCATGATCAAGAGCTTGCGTATCGTCGCCCCCATGGCCGCCTCCGCCGCGGTCCTCGCCATCGCCCTCGCCGGGGCGGCCCAAGCGCAGACGCCCGCCAAGCCGCACGTCTTCACCGCCAAGGACATGGCGAGCCTGGATCGCCTGTCGGATCCGCGCGTCTCGCCCGACGGCCGCTATGTGCTCTATTCGGTGCGGACCATGGACTATCCGGCCAACAAGGCCGCGATGTCGCTGTGGGTCGCCGACCTGAAGACCAGGATGGCCCCGCGTCGGCTGGCGATCTCGAACGGCGGCGCGTCGAGCGGCCGCTGGAGCGCCGACGGCAAGACCATCTACTTCTCGTCCAGCCGCGCCGGCGGGATCGAGCAGGTGTTCAAGACCGACGTCATGGGCGAGACCGCGACCCAGGTGACCGCGGCCCCGTTCGACGTCCAGGCCTTCAAGGTCGCCCCGGACGGCAAGACCATCGTCGTGGGCCTGGCCGTGTTCCCCGACTGCGCCGACTTCGCCTGCACCGAGGCCAGGCTGGCCGCCAAGACCGCGACCAAGGCCACGGGCGTGGTCTATGATCGCCTGTTCGTCCGCCACTGGGATACGTGGAACGACGGGACCAAGAACCACCTCTTCGCCTGGACGCTGGACGCCAACGGCGTGGCGGCCGGCCAACCGGTCGACCTGATGAAGGGCTTCGACGGCGACACGCCCACCAAGCCCTATGGCGACGACGCCGATTTCACGATCACGCCGGACAGCAAGGGGCTGGTGTTCTCGGCGAAGGTCGCGGGCAAGGATGAGGCCTGGACGACCAACTATGACGTCTGGAGCGCGCCGCTGGACGGCTCGGCCAGGGTCCAGAACCTCACGGCCGGCAACAAGGCCTGGGACGCCGCCCCGGTGTTCTCGCCCGACGGTAAGCAGGCCGCCTATCGCGCCATGAAGCGCCCCGGCTTCGAGGCTGATCGCTTCGCCATCATTGTGCGCGACATGGCCACCGGCCAGGAACGCGAACTGGCGCCCAACTGGGACCGCTCGGCCGACTCCATCGCCTGGAGCCCGGACGGCACGACGATCTACGCCACCGCCCTGGACGTCGGCCAAGGCAAGCTGTTCGCCATCGACGTGAAGAGCGACAAGGTCGTCGCGCTCACCGGCGACGGCCATGTCACCGGCTTCGATGTGGGCCCGGCGGGCATCGTCTACGCCTCGGACTCGCTGAAGAGTCCGTCGGAGCTGTTCCTGCTCGGGTCCAAGCGCCCGGTGGTGAGGGTGGCCAGCGTCTCCAGCGAAGCGCTCAGGGACGTAGCCTGGGGCGAGCCCGAACAGTTCAGCTTCAAGGGCTGGAACGACGAAACCGTGCATGGCTTCGTTCTGAGGCCAGCAAGCTTCGACCCGGCCAAGAAGTATCCCGTGGCCTTCCTGATTCACGGCGGTCCGCAGGGCTCATTCAGCAACAGCTGGTCCTATCGCTGGAACCCGCAGATCTACGCCAATGCCGGCTACGCCGTGGTGATGATCGATTTCCACGGCTCGACCGGCTACGGCCAGGCCTTCACCGACGCGATCAGCCAGCATTGGGGCGACCGCCCGCTGGAAGATCTGCAGAAGGGCTGGAGCGCGGCGCTGGGCAAGTACGCCTTCCTGGACGGCGACCGCGCCTGCGCCCTGGGCGCCTCGTACGGCGGCTACATGGTCAACTGGATCGCTGGCGCCTGGCCCCAGCCCTGGAAGTGCCTGGTCACCCACGACGGCGTCTTCGACACCCGCGCCATGGGCTACGCCACCGAGGAGCTATGGTTCACCGAGTGGGAGAACGGTGGAACGCCCTGGCAGCCCGGAACGACCTACGAGACCTTCAACCCCGCCCTGCACGTGGCCCAGTGGACCAAGCCGCAGCTGATCGTGCAGGGCCAACTGGACTATCGCATCCCCGTCGAACAGGGCCTGGGAGCCTTCACGGCCCTGCAGCGCAAGGGCGTGCCCAGCAAGCTGCTGTACTTCCCGAACGAGAACCACTGGGTGCTGAAGGCCCAGAACTCGGTGCAGTGGCACAAGGAAGTGCTGGACTGGCTGGACCAGTGGACGGGGAACATCCGGCCGGGGAAGTGACCGCGGTAGGCGGTCATCCCGGCCTTCGAGCCGGGATCCAGACATAAATCCCGTCTCCCCGGCGAAAGCCGGGGCCCAGATGCAAGAGCGACCGCGATCCCCGCTAGGTTCGCGGGCGTTTCTGCGTGCGCCTCCCAGTTCTACGATCTGGGCCCCGGCTTTCGCCGGGGAGACGGATGATGGGTTTGTGTCAGAGTTTTCCGGTGGCGACGGCCACCGTCAGTCGGGCCTTCTTTTCCAGCTCTCCCATCTCGCGCCCGGCCATATAGGCCCGCGCCAGGGCCGCGGGGGCCACGGCCGGGAACGCCGCCACCGGCAGCCCCCTCACCTCTCTGCGCGCCGCTTTAAGCTGGTCTTCGACCCGCCGCTTCATATCCGCCTGCGTCCAGTCCGCCGGCAGCCGGTCACGCCCCGCCTGCTTCAGCCGCCACAGCCCAGAAAGTCCCCAGGCCCGCGCCGCGCCCTTGACGGCGTGCGGGTCGGCGCTGGGATCCAGCCGCCGCGCGGCCAGCACCGCCAGGGCTCCGGCCGTAGCGTCGACATAGGCCAGCACCGCCGCCTCGTCCTTCAGCGGACCTTCGTCCAGGTCGGTGAAGCGCGCCTCGGCCAACGTCGCGAGCGCGTTCGGGTCGAACCTCGACGCGGCCAGGGCCTCGACATTGGGATGCTTGCGGGGCGGCTTGCCGGCGGCGATCTCTTCCATCGCCTCGCGCCACCAGGTGATGCGGATCTCGCCCATCAGGGCGTTGGAGACGCCGCCCGCCACCCGGGCCAGCTCGTAGTTCAGGCCGAAGAGCGCGATGACGTCGGCCCGCGCGGCCAGGTCGCCGATGAACCGGCTGGCCAGCCAGCGGTCGGGATCGACGCGGCGGACGAGGTCGTCGAGGGTTTCGGTGTCGGCCATGGTCTCAAGACGAAGAAGGGCCCGCCGAACTGGCGGGCCCTCCCCTTACAGCGTGTCGCGTCGGGCGTCAGCCGAAGACGGTCTGGTTCATCGCCATGGTCGCCAGCATCGGCAGGCTAAGCAGGGTGTTGGTGCGCGAGAACAGCATGGCCAGCTTGGCCGCCTTCGCCTTGGCGTCCGCGTCGGCCTCGACCATGCCCAGCGCGATCTTCTGGTTCGGCCAGATGAAGACCCAGACGTTGAAGAACATCACCGTGCCCAGCCACATGCCGGTGCCGATGAAGGTGTACTGCATGTCCACGCCGGGCGTGTAGCCGCCGGCCAGGCCCAGGCTCGCCGCTTCCAGCAGGTAGCCGCGGCTGAAAGCCAGGATCACGCCCATCACCCAGGTGAACAGCGCCGCCCAGCGGAACCAGAACAGGGCTTCGGGCGCGATGTACTTGCTGACCGCCGGCTTCAGCTCGGCCGGGATCTGCGGCATCACGCGGATCTGCACGAAGTTGAAGTAGTAGAGCAGTCCGATCCACAGGATGCCGAACAGCACGTGCAGCCAGCGGAAAACGGCCTGCAGGAAGATCGCGCCATGCCCGTCGGGGCCGTGCGCGTAGCCGATCACGATCACCAGGGCCAGCACGAAGCTGACGATCATGGTGTTGCGGAAGTTGGAAAGCAGCCCGGACATCGTTTCCCCCAAGTCCTTCTGAAAGCTTGGCCCGGACCATAGGACCGTTTTCGGGAGTCGGCAAAGTCGCCGCTAGGACGCCGTTAAGGCGAATGCCGTAACCTCAAGTTGCGCCAAAGCGAGATCCGCCATGCAAGTGTCGTCCGTCGCCCAGCCCCTCTCCCCGCCGCCCGCCAGCGGTGGCGGCGTCGTCGCCGTGGTTCTGCGCCAGTCCGCGATCCTAGCCGACGGCTCCGGCGCCTCGGATGACCAGAAGATCGACGCCTATGTCGCCATCGGCAAGGCGCTGTACACCTCGGACCAAGGTCGGGCCGACTGGTTCAAGTCCAGCACCCAGGCCGATCGCGACGCGCTGAACGCCGCCTGGAACAACTCGACCATAGCCAAGCAAATCCGCCAGGCCGCCGATGACTTCAACGCCCGGGGTATGCGCACGCCGCGCGAAGGCAATGTGATGGCCGACCAGATCGTCGCCCTGAACCGGATGTCGCCCCAGCAGCAGAAGATGATCTTCGCCGGGACGGCCAGCCTTGAGCGGACCGGGACCCTGGAGAGCTGGAAGGCCTTCCTCCAAACCAATGCCGATGGACGCGAGCAGCAACTGGCGGAGGAGAAGGCTGAAAAGGCCGAGAAGACCGGCAAGGACGCGGCCGTGCAGGTCTCGTTGTCGGACGACGCCAAGGCCGCCCTGGACACCCTGACCGACGAGAACCGCGTCGGCGGCGTCGCCGAGGCGGCCCTGGGCATGCTGCGAAAGGCGGCCGAGGAACGCGCCGAAGCCAAGGCGAAGAAGGATCGCGCCGAAGAACCCGGCGCGACCGTCGACCAGACAGCCTAGACCGCGATCAGCGCAGCCGCCAGCCTGCGGCCTTCGCTGGCCAGGACGTTATACGTCCGAGCCGCCGCTTCGGTGCTCATGAACTCGAGGCCCACGCCCGCCGCCTTCAGGGCGTCGCGGACCGCGCGCGGCGGCAGGCCGTTGTTGAGGCCCGTGCCCAGCAAAACGAACTCCACCGCCCCGCCGGCGGCGAACACCTCGGCGAAGGCCTCGGGGGTCAGCTCGGCCAGGGACGTGGCGGACCAGTCGCGGGGCTGATCGTCGAGGATCAGCAGCGAGCCGGACCGCCAGTCGCCGGAGACCCGGAAGCCGCCGCCGCCCCAGGCATCGATGGACGGCGGCTGACGCATCAGGGGCGCGAGGCCGCGCCGAGCTTGATCGGCGTGGCTTCCTCGTCGTTCCGCTTGACGCCCCAGATCAGGATCATCGGCAGGGCGATATAGATCGACGAATAGGTGCCGATGATGATCCCGAAGATCATCGTGAACACCAGCGGGAACAGGACCGGCCCGCCGAAGATCATCGTGCCGCCCAGGGCCAGCAGGGCCGTGGTGCCGGTGATGATCGTCCGCGACAGACGCTCGTTTTCCGACAGGTCGATGATGTCGCGCAGCGGGGTGGTCTTGTACTTGCGCAGGTTCTCTTTCAGTCGGTCGAAGGTGATGACCTTCTCGTTCATCGAATAGCCGATGACCGTCAGCAGGGCCGCGATCTCGGTCATCGAGAACTCGATGCGCATGACCGACAGCAGGCCCAGGGTCAGAACGATGTCGTGGATCACGGCCACGACCGCGCCCGTGCCGTACGACAGGCCGAAGCGGAACCAGATGTAGCCCAGGGTCAGCAGCAGGGCCACGCCCAGGGCCTTGAAGCCCGAGAGCAGCAGCTCGCCCGAGACCTTGGCGCCCACTTCCGAACGGCTGGTCACCTTCAGGTCGGGGAAGCGCTTCACCAGTTCGGTTTCGACGTGCTTGGACGCGTCGCTGGGCTTTTCGCCCTTGGCCGGCAGGAACTTGACCATGGCCGAGTTCGGCGAACCGAAGCCCTGCACCTGGCCGTCATGGGCGCCGATCTGGTCCAGCGTCGTGCGCAGCTCGGCCAAGGGAGCCGGGCGCGACATCTGCACTTCCAGGGCGACGCCGCCCTTGAAGTCGATACCCAGGTTCAGGCCCTGGAAGACCAGCAGGCCGATCGAGGCGGCGATCAGGACCGCCGAGATGACGGCCGCGACCGGGGCCCAGCGCACGAACCGATAGTGGGTCGAACGCGGGATGTAGCGAATGAGTGGCCAACGCATGGTCGGTTCTCCTATGCGATCGGCAGCTTCTTCGGCTTGGTGGTCTTGAACCACCAGCCGATGAGCACTTGGGTGATGAAGATGGCGGTGAACAGCGACGTGAACACGCCGATCACCAGAGTCCAGGCGAAGCCCTTCACCGGGCCCGAGCCGAAGCTGAACATGATCAGGCCCGAGATCAGGCTGGTGATGTTGGCGTCCAGGATCGAGGTCAGGGCCAGCTTGTAGCCGTGGTCGGCCGCGGCCATGGGCGTGCGCCCGGCGTTGGCCTCGTCGCGCATGCGCTCGTAGATCAGCACGTTGGCGTCGACGGCGACGGCCAGGGTCAGGATCAGGCCGGCGATGCCCGGGAAGGTCAGGGTCGCCTGGGTCATCGACATGATGCCGACGATCAGCAGCACGTTGACCACCAGGGCGATGGCCGCGAAGCCGCCGAACAGGCCATAGGCCAGGATCACGAACACGAACATCGACAGGGCGCCGATGGCCAGCGAGATCGCGCCGGCCTTGACGGCGTCGGCGCCGAGCTCGGCGGTCACGGTGCGCTGGTCTTCCACGTTCAGCGGGGCCGGCAAGGCGCCCGAGCGCAGCAGCAGCGATAGTTCGTTGGCGCTTTCGACGGTGAAGCTGCCGGTGATGATGCCGCTGCCGCTGGTGATCGGATCGTTGATCACCGGGGCAGAGATCACCTTCTTGTCCAGGACGATCGCGAACCGCTTGCCGGGGTTGCGCAGGGTGATGTCGCCGAACTTCCTGGCGCCGGAACCGTTGAACGCGAAGCCGACGGCCGGCCGGCCATTCTGGTCGAAGGTTTGCGAAGCATTGGTCAGTTCGTCGCCCGAAACGACGGCGCGCTTCTTGACCACGTAATACGGCGCGTACTGGTCTTCGCTCTGCAGCAGTTCCGAGCCGGGGGGGATGCGGCCGGCCTGGATGTCTTCGGGCGTCACCGTCTCGTCGACCATCTGGAAGGTCAGCTTGGCGGTCTTGCCGATGACGCTCTTGAGCTTCTCGGGATCGCTCTCGCCGGCCGCCTGGATCATGATCCGGTTGGTGCCCTGGCGGTTGATCGAGGGCTCCTTGGTGCCCAGGCTGTCGATACGGCGACGGATGGTCTCGATCGACTGGTCGACGGCCTTGGCGGCGTCGGCGCGCTGGGCTTCCGGCACGAAGGTGACTTCGATGCGGTTGTCGCCCTTGCCCTGGACGCTGACGTCCTTGCCGCCGATCACGCCGGCCAGAGGCGCGCCGAGATTCTTGCGCAGCAGATTCAGGGCCGCTTCGTAGCGCGAGGCGTCGCCGATGCGGACGCTGATCACCTCGCCCTGCTGAGCCAGTTCGCCGAACGGGATCTGCTCGTTCCGCAGCTGAGTGCGGGTGTCTTCCATCAGGTCGGACAGACGCTCGCGGTGCAGGGCGTCGGTGTCGACCTCATAGAGCAGATACGAGCCGCCTTGCAGGTCGAGGCCGAGATTCAGCTTCTGGTGCGGCAGCCAGCCGGGCATGGCGTCCAACGTCTTCTGAGGGAGGACGTTGGGCAGGGAGAACAGGATGCCGAAGATCACCGACAGGGTGACGGCGATGATCTTCCAGCGGGAGAGGGTCAGCATGGATCAGTGACTTTCAGGCGACGCCGCGACGGACGCCTCGAGACGGATTCGGTATCGCCTTAGTTCTTGGCGTCGTTGGCCGGGGCCGGCTCGCCCTTGGCGCGGACTTCCGTGATCATGCCCTTGATGACCTTCACGGTCACGCCGGTGGCGATCTCGACGCCGACTTCCTTGTCCTCGACGCGGACGACCTTGCCGATCATGCCGCTGGACAGGACGACCGTGTCGTTGCGCTTCAGGTTGGTGAGCATCGCCTGATGCTCCTTGGCGCGCTTCTGCTGCGGACGGATCAGCATGAAGTAGAACAGCACGACCATCAGAAGGATGGGCGCGAGCTGCAGGAATTGAGCGTTCAGACCGGACATGACGTCTCCAACAAAACCGATGCGGCGCGCCAGCCAAAGAGAGACAAGCTCATAGGGTCGCGCCAAGTCGGCGGAAGCTATGCGTTCGCCTCCCCTTTTGCAATCCAAGCGCACCCGGTATGCAGCGTGCCCATGACCGACGCGCCCAGTCCCTCACTTACGCCCCTGCTCGCCCGCATCGCCGAAGCCCTGGAACGCCTGGCGCCGCCCGCGCCGCCCGCGCCGGACTTTTCGTCCGCGCGCCTGTTCCGGCACGAGCCCAAGGACGGCGCCTTCGTCCCGGCGGCCGACTATCCGCTGTCGCTGGACCTGCTGGTGGGAATCGACCGCCAGAAAGGCCGTTTCGTCGACAACCTGCGCCGCTTCGCGCTCGGCGTGCCCTGCAACCACGTGCTGCTGTGGGGCGTGCGCGGCACCGGCAAGAGCTCGGTGACCAAGGCCGCCTTCGTCAGCCTGGCCGACGAATTCCCGGCCCTGAAACTGATCGAGGTCGATCGTGACGAGGTCGCGGCCCTGCCGCCGCTGTTCGATCAACTCCGCGCACGTACGGAGCGGTTCGTGGTGCTGTGCGACGATCTTTCGTTCGAGGACGGGGCCGCCGCGGCCAAGGCGCTGAAGTCGGCGCTGGAGGGCGGCGTGTCGGGCCCGCCCGAGAACGTGCTGTTCGTGGCCACCTCCAACCGTCGCCACCTGATGCCGCGCGACCACGTCGAAAGCCAGGGCGCCATCGCCGCCGCCGAGAACGCCGAAGAAGAGATGAGCGTCTCCGACCGCTTCGGCCTGTGGATCGGCTTCCCGCCGATGGACCAGGACACCTATCTGGCCGCCATCCGCGGCTATGCCGAGCAGTTCGGCCTGACCGCACCCGATCTCGACCGCCGCGCCCTGCAGTGGTCGCAGATGCGCGGGGCCCGCTCGGGCCGCGTGGCCTGGCAGTTCGTGCGGGATCTGGCCGGCGAACTGGGCGTCAGGCTGCCCAGCTGAACAGCAGAACGGCCCGCCTCTTTCGAAGCGGGCCGTGCCAGGGTTCAGTGAAGGCGTCGTCTTAGCGCGGCAGCACCAGGGCCGGGTCTACCGGCTTGGCCTTGTCCTTGACCGTGGGCGCGTAGCGCATCTCGAAGTGCAGCTTGGACTCGTTGGTGCCGCCCGTGGCGCCGACCGCGCCCAGTTGCTCGCCCTGCCGCACCTGCTGGCGCATCTTGACGTTGATGCTGGAAAGGTGGGCGTAGGCCGTGACCCAGCCGTCGGCGTGCTTGACCAGCACCAGATTGCCGAAGGTCGGGACCTGATTGCCGGCATAGGCCACTTCGCCGTCAGCGGCGGACAGCACCGGCGTGCCTTGCGCGGCGCGGATGTCCAGGCCGTCATTGCGCTGGCCCGTGCCCTTGACGCCGAAGGTCGAGATGATCTCGCCCCGCACCGGCCAGGCGAACTTGCCCTTGCCCGAGGCGATGATCTCGGCCTCGGTCGGGGCGGCGCTGCTCTCGATGATCGGACGCGCGGACGGCGTCGGGCTGACCGGCTGGGCGGCGACCGGCGCGCTGGGGCGCGAATAGCTGTTGCCGCTGGGCTGATAGGGCTGCGGGTTGGAGGGCG
Organism: Caulobacter sp. GW822-FHT07D08; assembly: GCF_058798735.1. Taxonomy (NCBI): domain Bacteria; kingdom Pseudomonadati; phylum Pseudomonadota; class Alphaproteobacteria; order Caulobacterales; family Caulobacteraceae; genus Caulobacter; species Caulobacter sp. GW822-FHT07D08. Next base: position 836,166 of record NZ_JBXAKU010000001.1, on the reverse strand, counting down.
TCGATGGCGCGGGGGCCGTGGGCGCGGAGCTGTCGACGCGGGCGTAGGTGTTCGAGGGCGTCGACGGCGAAGGCGCCCGTGTCGGCTCGGGACGCTTCACCACCGTGGTGGTCGTGGTCCGGATCGGGCCCTTGTCCTTGTAGCCGTCGGGCAGCAGGATCTTCTGGCCCTTCTTCACCGAGGCCGTGGAGCGCAGGTTGTTCTCGGCGGCCAGTCCCTTGACGCTGACATTGAAGCGCTTGGCGATGCCCGCCAGCGTATCGCCGCTCACGGCGACATAGGCCTTCTGTGTGGTCGCCGGCCCCTTGATCTTGGCGCCCAGCTTCAGCGGCTTGTCGGCCTTCAGCTTGTTGTCGTCGGCCAGGTCGCTGACGCTGATGTCGAACTTGCGGGCGATGGCGGTCAGGGTGTCGCCCGATTTCACCGTGTGGATCTGGCGCGGACCGGCGACGGTCGTGACCGAGCCGGTGACGCTGAGCGTCGTCGTCGAGGTCGTGGCGGGGGTGGTGTCCGGCTCGCTCACGGCGGGCGGCGTGTAGGTCGGACGCGAGGCCGTCGGCCGGCTCGGCGCGGGGCGGCTCGGCTGGGCCTCGGCGACGGCCGGTTGCGCGGCGGGCGCGCCGGCCAGCACCGTGGTCGTCTTGATCGGCCCCTTGTCCTTGTAGCCGTCCGGAAGGACCAGCTTCTGGCCCTTCTTGATCGCCGAGGAGGCCTTCAGGTCGTTCTCGTCGGCCAGGGCCGCGGCGGTGACGCTGAAGCGCTTGGCGATGGCGAAGATCGTGTCGCCGGTCTGGACTACGTAAGCCTTCTGGTCGTCCTTGGCCGGGCCCTTGATCTTCTGGCCCAGCTTCAGGCGGTACGGGGCCTTCAGATCGTTCAGTTCGACCAGCTCGGCGCGGGTCGCGCCGAAGCCGCGGGCGATGGCGTCCAGGGCGTCGCCGGATTGGACGACGCGCACTTGCGGCTTGCCGGGAACATTGACCACGGGACCGGTGACGGTGGTGGTGACCACGGTCCTGGGCGGGGCGGCGCGCAGTTGCGGCGCGGGCGCGGAGGTCATGGCGCGCGCGGGGGGCGGCAGCTCGGACTGGGTGACCGACGGCGCGGCCGGGGTCGAGATCGGCGTCGGACGCGGCAGGGTCTCGGCCTCGCTGGGCGCGGTCGAGACGGCCTCAGACGTGGGCGCAGCCGGCTGGGCGGCGGGGGGCTGGGTGATCGGGAAGTTCGGCGTGAAGCGCTGGCCCGCGGCCCGCGCGTCCTCCGCATGGGCGCCGAGCGTTCCAGCCGTCAGGGCGATCACCGCCGCGCGCGTCCACAACTGCCTCATAGCCTCTCCTTTCCCGCCGGAGCCACCAAAGGGCGCCGCCAGGGTAAATCAACCTTTAACACCAGAGGCCGCGAAACGCCGCGTCCCCCAACCTTCACTGATCCTTCGCGACGCCGGCCAGCAGGGGCACGAAACGCACGTCGCAGAGAATCTCGACCCGGAAGCCCCCCTTGCCGTCGCCGGCATAGCGGCGAAGGCTTTGAACTGGCCCCTTCCCCACCGGCGCGACCAGCACGCCGTTGGGCTTCAGCTGCGAAAGCAGCCGCTTCGGATCATCTTCGGCCGCCGCCGTGACCATAATGCGGTCGAACGGCGCCTGTTCGGCCCACCCCTCGCCGCCATCGCCGAACTTGGTGATGACGTTGGTCAGGCCCAGCTTGTGGAAGCGACCTTCCGCCTCCTTCATCAGGGTGCGATAGCGCTCGATCGTATAGACGAGGCGCGAGACCTTGCTGAGGATCGTGGTCTGGTAGCCCGAGCCCGTGCCGATCTCCAGCACCCGGCATCGCGGCTCGATCGTCAGGGCCTGGGTCATCAGACCGACGATATAGGGCTGGCTGATCGTCTGGCCGCAGGCGATCGGCAGGGCCGAATCCTCCCACGAGCGGTCCTTGAACAGGTCCGGCGTGAACAGGTCGCGCGGCGTGGTCTCGATGGCCTTCAGCACCTGTGGATCGGTGACCCCCTGGTCGCGCAGGGCCTGCATCAGGCGCGGCAGGTCGGCCTTGGCGTTCTCGGCGGCCTTGGACGTCCCTCCGCTCATGGAGCCGCCTTCAGCTTTGGCGGAGCGCCGCCCAGCACGCCCTTCAGCTTGTGGACGGTCTCGTTGTGCGTCAGGTCGATGTGCAGCGGCGTGACCGAAATGCGGCCCGAATAGATCGCCTTCAGGTCGGTGCCGTCGACGGGCTCCGACGCCTTGGCCGAGAAGCCCATCCAGTAATAGTCGCGACCGCGCAGGTCGGTGCGCTTTTCCATGTTGCGCAGCAGGCCGTCGCGGAAGCCCTGGCGGGTGACTTCGACCTCGGTCACTTCGTCCGGCGTCACGGCCGGGAAGTTGACGTTCATGATCACGTCGTCCGGCCAGCCCACCTCCAGCAGGCGCTGGACGACGCCCGGGCCGAAGTGCTCGGCCGTCTCCCAGTGGGCGACGACCTCGTCGTGAAAGAAGTTCATGGTCTGCGACAGGGCGATCGAGCGGATGCCGTGGGCCATGCCCTCGATCGCGCCCGCCACCGTGCCCGACAGGGTGACGTCCTCGGCCAGGTTCTGGCCGCGGTTGACGCCCGACAGCACCAGATCCGGCGCGGGACCGTCGATCAGCTGCTGCACGGCCATCATCACGCAGTCGGTCGGCGTGCCCTCGACGGCGAAGCGGCGATCATCGAGCTTGCGGACGCGGATCGGGTCCGAGAGAGTCAGAGCCCGGCTGGCGCCCGACTGCTCGTATTCCGGCGCGCAGATCCAGACGTCGTCGGTCAGGGCGCGGGCGATCCTCTCCAGGCTCACAAGGCCCGGCGCGTTGATGCCGTCGTCGTTGGTGAGGAGGATGCGCATGATCTAGCCCTCCCCCTCGATGGGGGAGGGTTGGGTGGGGGTGATGCGGCCGTGGTCGATCAACGACGACAACAGGCCAGCCCCAACCACGCTGAGACGCCGAGACACCCCCATCCCTACCCTTCCCCCATCAAGGGGGAAGGACGTGTTTGAAGCGCTCCTCACGCCGCGCCTCCGATGTGGGTCAACCCGCCCATATAGGGTTGCAGCGCCGCCGGGATGTGGATGCGGCCGGCCTCGTCCTGGTAGTTCTCCAGAACGGCCACCAGGGTGCGGCCGACGGCCAGGCCCGAGCCGTTCAGGGTGTGGACGAAGTGACCGCCCTTCTCGCCGGTCTTGCGATAGCGGGCCTCCATGCGGCGGGCCTGGAAGTCGCCGCAGTTCGAGCACGAGCTGATCTCGCGATACATGTTCTGCGACGGCAGCCAGACTTCCAGGTCGTAGGTCTTCCTGGCGCCGAAACCCATGTCGCCGGTGCACAGCAGCATGGTGCGGAACGGCAGCTCCAGCTTCTTCAGCACGGCTTCCGCGCACTCGACCATGCGCTGGTGTTCGGCCTCGGACTGGTCGGGCGTGGTGATCGAAACGAGCTCGACCTTGTAGAACTGGTGCTGGCGGATCATGCCGCGCGTGTCGCGGCCGGCCGACCCGGCCTCGGCGCGGAACGACGGCGTCAGGGCCGTCAGGCGCATCGGCAGCTCTTCCTCGGCCAGGATCTGCTCGCGGACGATATTGGTTAGGGAGACTTCGGCGGTGGGGATGAGGAACGTCTTACCCTCTCCGCGAGACGCCATGTCATTGAATTTTTGGGCATAGATTCTGAATTCTTCGGCATCCTCCGAAGAAATGGCGCTAGAAGCACGGAATTCGTTCGATATTTTCTGGAAGGTTCCAGAAACCCAGGAAACATCAACACCCGACGCAATTGCAGAGTGCATCGCAGTGTCTAGAGATTCGAAAACCCTCTTAAAAACTACATCTCGCTCATCTCTAGCATCGAAGCTATTTTGCTTAGCTCGAAATTCTACATCTAGTTTTCTAAACTCAGTTAGAACTTCAAAAAGATCTTCTTCAAATTTTGGAAGTTGCCCCGTACCAAACATCGCATGTCCGCGCACTAGCAACGGCGGGCTGATCTCGGTGTAGCCATGCTCGACCGTCTGCAGGTCCAGCATGAACTGGCCGATGGCGCGCTCCAGGCGGGCGATCTCTTTCTTCAGGACCACGAAGCGCGCGCCGCTCATGCGGGCGGCGGCTTCGAAGTCCATGCCGCCCAGGGCCGCGCCCAGGTCGACGTGGTCCTTGGGCGCGTTCAGGCGGCCGGCCGGCAGCTTGGCGGCGTCGCCCCAGCGGCGCGCCTCGACATTGCCGTGCTCGTCCTCGCCCGCGGGCACCTCGGCGGCCGGGATATTGGGCAGGCTGGCCAGCAGGTCCTTGAGCTTGCCGCCGACCAGGGCCTCTTCTTCGGACGCGGCGGCCATGACGCCCTTCAGCGCCTCCACCTCGGCCATCAGGCGCGCGGCCTCGGCCTCGTCCTTCTTGGCCTTGGCCATGCCGATCAGCTTGGAGCTCTCATTGCGCTTGGCCTGGGCCTCTTGCAGCGCCGTCTGGGCCGCGCGCAGTTGGGCGTCCAGCTTGACCGCCTGCGCGGCCTCGCCCGACCGCCCCTTGGCCGACCATGCGGCTTCGAAGGCTTCGGGGTTTTCGCGGATGGCCTTGATGTCGTGCATCGGACGCAAGCTCGGGAGATGGGCGATGGAGAAACGCCCTCTCTAAGGCGCGTCGGCGGGGGCGCCAAGCTTTCCGGACGGGCGGGCGTCCTGTCCACGGCTTCGTGATCCCGGGCCAGGGCGGCCAGGACAACCCCGCATTGCGCGAAAACCCGGATCCGAGAAACATACGCCCCTTCTGAGGAAGGTCGAAAAGCCGGTTCTCGCGCACGATACCGGTACCTAGGCACGAAAAATCCAACCGCTAACGGAAATTAGCCGGACTTTGTCACACGGACTTAATCCAGATCGCCGACAAGCCGCGCCAATTCAGTACGCGTGCTTTTTCGGCCCTCCCCGGCCGCCCGATCATTCCTAGGAATTTGAAATCATGAAGACGTTCGCCGCTTTCGCCGCCCTCGCCATCGCCGCCGCCCTCGCCGCTCCGGCCGGCGCCAAGACCGTCACCGAAGTCCGCGTGTCGCTGGCCGGCAAGAATTCGGTCCAGATCGAAAACGAGATCAAGACCGCCGCCGCTTCGGTCTGCGGCGCCGGCGATGCGACCTGCGTCGACAACGCCCTGATGAACGCTCACCGCCAGCTGGCCTCGATCATGCGCGCGCGCGACACCGGCAAGCCGGCCGCCGTCGAGACCGTCTCGGTCGTCCGCATCTCGCTGAAGGGCAAGACCCAGGACCAGATCCACGCCGAGATCCGCACGGCCGCCCAGACGGTCTGCAAGGTTCAGGGCCCGAACTTCAGCGTCGTGAGCTACTCGTCGTGCGTGGCCGACACCGTCCGCGCCGCCAAGGCCCAACTGCAAGCCCGCGTCGGCGCCGCCGCCTAAGGGTTCAAGTTTCGCTCGCTTATCTGAGCTGAAAAGAAGGGCTCCGCGGCTCAGTCGCGGGGCCCTTTTTATTTTGAAAATCCCCTCCCCTTGATGGGGAGGGGTAGGGGTGGGGTGAATGGGGCGGTTGACGCCGGGCGCTGCATCCAGCGCAGCATTCACCCCCATCCCGGCCTTCCCCCATTAAGGGGGAAGGAGAATATCTTAGACCGAAACTATATCCTTGCCGGCTTCCTCGTCGTCTTCCCGCTTGCGGCGACGTTCGATCAGCCACACGCACCAGATCGAGATCTCGTAGAGCAGGCACAGCGGCACCGCGAGGGTGATCTGGCTGATCGGGTCCGGCGGGGTGACGATGGCGGCGACCACGAAGACGGCGACGATGGCGTAGCGACGGCCCGTCCGCAGCATATCCGACGTGACCAGACCCGCCAGGCCGCCCAGCGACAGCACCACGGGAAGCTGGAAGCTGAGGCCGAAGGCCAGGAGCAAGGTCGTGACCAGGGTCAGGTATTCCGAGACCCGCGTCTGCAGGACGACCTTCACGCCGTCGCCGACGATCTGCTGGCTCAGCGAGAACCACAGCACGAACGGCAGCATGACGTAGTAGACCAGCGCCGAGCCCATCAGGAACAGCACCGGCGAGGCGATCAGGAACGGCAGGAACGCGTTGCGCTCCTTTTTGTAGAGACCGGGCGCGACGAAGCGGTAGAGCTGCCAGGCGATGATCGGGAAGGCCACGACGATGGCCGCGAACGCCGACAGCTTGATGTTGGTGAAGAACTGCTCCAGCGGCGCGGTGGCCTGCAGGGTGATGTCCTTCAGGGCGGCGGGCGGCACGTGCTTGATGCCGACCAGGGCCAGGATCAGGTCGAACGAGCCGTGGTGGCCGCCCGCGTCCTGCACGGCCTTCAGGCCCTCGGCCACGGTGAAGGGGCGGACCAGGAACAGGAAGATCGGCTTCACGAACGCGAAGCAGACGCCGAAGGCGACGGCGATCGCGCCGACGCAGACGATCAGGCGGGTGCGCAGCTCGATCAGGTGATCCAGAAGCGGCGCGCGCGAGGACTCGATCTCGTCCTCATGCGCATCTTGGGGGTCGTATCCGATGGCCTTGTCGTTCACGAGACGATGTCCGAAGCGGTGGAGCCGCCGGCCTTGGCCGCGCGCTTACGCGGCGCGCGGACGGCCTTGGGGGCCTCGACCGTGATGTCCTTCTTGGGCGCGGCGGCGCGCTTGCGCGGAGCTTTCGCGGTTTCAACCGGCGCCGGCTCGGCCACCGCGACGGCCTTCTTGCGCGGCGCGCGCTTGGGCTTCTCGACGATCTGGGCCGCCGGGGCAGGAACCGAATTGTCGGCGCTCAGGGCCGGATTGTGGATCTCGGCCCCGGCATAGGGGTGCATCTGGGTCGCGCCGCTGGACAGCGAGGCGTCGATGTCGGCGAAGACCTGATCGACGTGCGGGTCGGCGGTCGGCGTCGGCGTGGTGAACTGGCCCGAACGCATGGCCTGCACTTCGCGGCGCAGTTCGTCCAGTTCGGACTGGCGCGCCATCTCGTCGAAGCTGGCGCGGAATTCCGACGCCATGCCTCGCATCCGACCCACGAACTGGCCCAGTTTGCGAAGCAGCGCGGGCAAATCCTTGGGACCGACCACGATCAAAGCGACGGCGGCGATGACCAGGAGTTCTGTGCCGCCGATATCAGGAAGCATGGACGCGCCTTAGAACGGCGGAGCCGATGGCTCCCCGCGTGAATTGGACAGACGCGCGCGAAGAACCCCTCCCCGCGCGCTTCAGGGTCTTACGACTTGCGAAGCTCTTCGGCTTCCTGCTCGGTGCGCGGCAGGGCGCCCTTGGACTTGTTGTCCGCGACTTCGCTGCTGGTGTCGTCCTTCAGGCCGTCCTTGAACGCGCGAATGCCCTTGGCCGCGTCGCCCATGATGCCCGACAGCTTGCCGCGGCCGCCGAACAGCAGCAGCACCACGACGGCGACGATGATCCAGTGAATCGGACCTAGACTTCCCATAATCGAGACTCCTTGCGACAGCGCCAGATAGCCGCTGCGACGCGTCGTTACAACATGCCGAAGAATATAGGCGCTCGCGGGGCCGGAGACCATGGTTCGCCCGAGAGACGCGAGGTCGCGGGGCCTGGCGCGACTCCTGGGCAAGTTCTGCTCGGCGGAGTTGACCGACCGGCCACGCTTTCAGCGCGCCCTTGCCTGCCAAGGATTTGTAAAGTCTAGCTTCCCGGCCGTGGCCCACGCCTTGCACAGAGTGTCGCACCCTCAAGTTCGAGAGCGCGTCATGTCCATTTCGTCCATCGGTTCGTCCAGCTACGCCGGCGCCTATAGCGGCATGACCGCCAGCACCTCGTCGCCCATCGGCGAAACGTCCGCCAAGGACGAGTTCCTGAAGTACCAGGCGATGACGCCGGCCCAGAAGATGCGAGCCATGATACTGGCCAAGCTGGGCGTCACCGAGGAGCAGGTGAAGGCGATGAGCCCCGAGGATCGGGCCAAGATCGAGCAAAAGCTCAAGGAAATGATCAAACAGCAGGTCCAGAACGATCCGGACAAGAAGGACAAGACCGGCCAGATCGCCGACGTCCTCGCCTAGAGCATTTCTCCGATCCAACTGGATCGGTGAAACGCTCTAGCGTTTTGTTTTGACGCATTTTCTGACGACGAACCGGTATCCACTTCGTCGGAAAATACTCTAGCTTTCCGCCTTCTCCGGCTCGCCCAGGAAGTCCTGGGCGAATTCCGGCGTTTCGCCGTCGTCCAGATCCAGCGGATCCTCCTCATCGGTGCGCAGGCCCAGCGGATCGGGCACGGTGAAGCCTGGTGGCAGGTTCATTTCCAGCAGGCCCGCGGCCTTCATCTCGGCGACGCCCGGCAGGTCCGACAGCGCGGCCAGGCCGTAATGCTCGAGGAAAGCGTCCGTCGTTCCGAAGGTCACCGGCCGGCCCGGCGTGCGCCGGCGGCCGCGCATGCGGATCAGACCCAGTTCCAGCAGAACGTCCAGCGTGCCCCGGCTGGCCTGCACCCCGCGCACGGCCTCGATCTCGGCCCGGGTGACGGGCTGGTGATAGGCGACGATGGCCAGGGTCTCCTGGGCGGCCTTGGACAGGCGGCGCGGCTCCTCGCGCTCTTCCGTCATCAGGAACGACAGGTCGGTCGCCGTCTGGAAGCGCCAGCGATCGGCCACGCAGACCAGTTCGATCCCCCGGCCCTGGTAGCGCGTCCTCAGGCCCGCCAGGCCCGCGGCGATGTCGGCTCCCGCCGGCAGGCGCTTGGCCAGGTCGACGTCGCTGAGCGGCTCGGCCGCCGCGAACAGCAGGGCCTCGATGCAGCGCTCGACGAAGAGGGGTTCGAGTTCGGTGCTCATGCCCACCCCATAACCGATTTCCCCGGCGAAAGCCGGGGCCCAGAGTCAGCTTGAGCGGCTTTCGATGATCCGAGATGCGCCCTGTCGGATTGTCGGAGGCTGGAGGGTTCGACCTGGGCCCCGACTTTCGCCGGGGAGATCGGATGGAGGGAAAGGCTCACTCCAATGCCTCCAGCGGCTCCGCCCTGGTCCGCAAGTAGATGTCCTCGAACGCCCCCATCTGCCGCGCCTCCAGAATGCCCTCCTTCACCAGCTCCAGCGAGGCCGACAGGGTCGAGGCCAGGTAGGAGGCGGGCGTGGGGCCGTCCTCCTCCTCCAGCGCCCGCTCGATCGGAGCGACGGTGGAGAGGACCGTCCAGTCGTCCATCTTCGGCAGCAGGCTACGCAGGCGGTCGCGGGCGTCTTCCAGCGGATAGGCGGTCGGCGGACGCGGGGCGTAGTGGCGGCTGTGCTCGCGCTTGCGCTGGGTGATGTAGGCGCTCATCAGGCCGTAGAGATCGCCCTCCAGCCGGGTCGAGGAGACGATCTTCACCGCCTCGGGATCGCCACGCATGAAGACGTCGCGGCCCAGGATCGGGCGGTCCTTCAGCGCCTCGACGGCCTTGCGCATCACGTCCAGCTTGGCGAGGCGGAAGGCCAGCTGGGCGGCCATTTCCTCGGCCGGCGGCTCCTCGGCCTTGGCGCGCTCGGGCTTGGGTAGCAGCAGGCGGGACTTGAGGTAGGCCAGCCAGGCGGCCATGACGAGGTAGTCGGCCGCCAGGGCGAAACGCACGCGGCGAGCCTGCTGCACGAAGGCCAGGTACTGCTCGGCCAGCTTGGTGATCGACAGCTGCAGCAGGTCGACCTTCTGGCTGCGCGCCAGGGCTAGCAGCACGTGCAGCGGGCCTTCATAGCCGTCGATGTCGATGACCAGCGCCGCGCCGTCCTCGGCCGCCTCGTTGGCGGCCGCGAAGTCGAAGGTCGGCTGGAAGCCCGTGCTCAAGCGTATTTGCCGTCAAACGCGGCGTCGAAGCGGGCGCGGGCCTCGGCCACGTCGAAGGGCTCGGGGACCTTGACCAGGCGGCCCATGACGGCCTGGGCCCGGCGGCGGGCCTCCTTGCCCAGCCGGCCGACGCCGGACATCACGGCCTTCATCTCGGCCATGTCGCCGTTGCAGTGCAGGACGACGTCGCAGCCGGCCGACAGGCTGTCCTTGGCCCGCTGCTTGAAGTCGCCGCTCAGCGCCTTCATCGACAGGTCGTCGCTCATCAGAAGTCCGTCGAAGCCGATGGATTCACGAATGATCTTCTTGATCACCTTCTTCGACGTCGTGGCCGGACGGTTGCGGTCGATGGCCGAGTAGACGACGTGGGCGGTCATCGCCATTGGCATGTCGGACAGCACCCGGAACGGCGCGAAGTCGCGGATGTCCAGCTCGAGCAGCTTGGCCTTGACCACCGGCAGCTCCAGGTGGCTGTCGCTCAGCGCGCGGCCGTGGCCGGGGATGTGCTTGATGATCGGCAGGACGCCGCCGGCCAGCAGGCCTTCGGCCGCGGCGCGGCCCAGGGTCGCCACCTGCTCGGGCGTGTCGCCATAGGCGCGGTCGCCGATAATCTCATGGCCCTGGGGGTCCGGCACGTCCAGCACCGGCACGCAGTCGACATTGATCCCGATCGAGCGCAGGTCATGGGCGATCAGCCGCGAGCCCAGGCGGGTGATTTCGCGCGCCGTCAACGGATCGTTCGCCACCAGCTCGCCGTAGGCCCGGCCGGGCGGATAGATGCGCCAGTGCGGCGGCTGCAGACGGGCGACGCGGCCGCCCTCCTGGTCGATCAGGATGGGGGCGTCGTCACGGCCGACCGTGGCGCGCAGGGCGGCGGTCAGCGCCCTCACCTGCTCCGGATCAGCGATGTTACGCTTGAACAGGATGAAGCCCCACGGCTTCACGTCCCGGAAGAAAGCGACCTCTTCGGCCGTCAGCGTGGTCCCGGCGCAGCCGAGGATAGCGGCGGAAGAGGTGCTCAAAGGGGTAACTCCTTACTTCACGAAGCAGGACTTGCCCGAGGCCGAGATCGCCTCGCAGAAGGCCTTGGCCGCTTCACGCGAGGCGAAGCCGGTCACCGAGGTGCGGTAGAGCGTCGTGCCGTTCTTGTCGATCGCCTCGACCTTCTTGCCCTTGCCGGCGGCCAGGCCCGGGGCCAGGCGGGTCGCGTCGGTCCAGGCCTTGTCGGCCAGGGCCGGAGACGACAGGGCGCCGATCTGCACCATGGCGGGGCCGCCCGATGCGGCGGCCGGGGTCGCGGCGACCGGCTTGGCGGGCGCGGCGGCGGCCAGTTGCACAGGCTTGGGCGCCGGCTTCTGGGCGGCGGCGGTCGCCAGGGATTCGATGGTTGGGGCCGGCTGCCGTGCGGTCTGCGCGGGCTTGGCGGCCGGCAGGGCGGCGGTCTGCACCGGGGCGCTGGCGACCGGCGCGGCCGGACGGGCCTGCGGCGCCTCGGGCGGCGCGGCGAAGGTGGTCGACGGCTGCGGATCCTCGTTGTGATAGATTTGCAGACCCGCGGCCGGATCCTGCGGCTGGCTGCCGGCCGGCGGCGGGGTCTTCATCTGGGCCACTTCGGTCCCGACGGCCTGCGGCGGATCGTTCGGGTTCCGCACGCCGCCGCGATAGACCAGGATCACCCCGACAACGAGGGTCACCAGCACCACCGCGCTGATGATCAGGGTCATGGGCAGCGGGCGCGCGCCTCGCACGGGCTGACGCGCATCGAACGACAGCGGCGCGTCGGTGGGCGGCGTATAGGCCCCGCGGTGCGGATCGGACATCTCGGCTAGGCTCCAGATACTCTCGGGCGTCCAAACAAGGGCGCACAGGTCGAACGCATCGAATCAGACGCGCGCGACCCTAGGTTACCCAACGGCGGCCCGTCCAAGAAGCGTCCGCCCCGCTCAGGTGGCAGACGATCGGCCGCTCGCGCCCACGTTCCGGATCCCTGGCCCGAAGGCCTAGTTCCAGACGTCCAGGTGGAACAGCTTGCGGTGTTCTTCTATCGCGAAGCGGTCGGTCATGCCCGCGATGTAATCACATACCACGCGGGCGCGGCCGGCTTCGTCGCGGTTCTGCGACTTGGCGAACCAGATGGTCGGCAGGACCTCCGGCTCCTTCAGGAATAGCGCGAACATTTCGCCCAGAATACGGCGAGCCTGGCTGCGCGTGCGGTTGACGCGCCAGTGGCGGTACATGCGCTCGTGCAGGAAGGCGCGCAGGCGAGCCAGGTCCTCGGCCATGTCCGGCGAGAAGGCGACCAGGGCGTGGTCCAGGGCCCGGACGTCGTCGGCCGAACCAACGCCGGTGGCCGCCGCGCGCTGCAGGGTCTCGCCCATCACGTCGTCGATCATCGCGCCGATCATGCGGCGAATGGCTTCCAGGTGGGTCAGGCGCGGGTCGAGGTCGGGACGTTCGCTCTTCACGGCCGCCAGGATCGGGCCGATCAGCGGCACGTCCATCAGCTCGTCCAGGGTGAACAGGCCCGCGGTGACGCCGTCGTCGACGTCGTGATTGTTATACGCGATGTCGTCGGCCAGGGCCGCGACCTGCGCTTCGGCCGACGCCCAGGTGTTCAAGCCGAGGTCGTACTCAGCGTCGTACTTCTGGATCGCCTTCCAGGAGGGCTTGCCCAGCTTATTCGTGACCGGGCCGTTGTGCTTGATGATCCCTTCCAGGGTCTCCCAGGTCAGGTTCAGGCCTAGAAAGTCCGGATAGCGGTGCTCGAGCTCGGTCACCACCCGGAAGGTCTGGACGTTGTGGTCGAAGCCGCCGAAATCCTTCATCTGCTGCTCAAGCTCGTCCTCGCCGGCGTGGCCGAACGGCGGGTGGCCGATGTCGTGCCCCAGGGCGATGGTCTCGGCCAGGTCACTGTCGAGGCCCAGGGCCGTGGCCAGCGAGCGCGCCACCTGCGCCACTTCCAGCGAGTGGGTCAGGCGCGTGCGGAAATTGTCGCCCTCGTGCGCCACGAAGACCTGGGTCTTTTCCTTCAGCCGGCGGAAGGCCGAGGTGTGAATGATGCGGTCGCGATCGCGCGCGAACGGCGTGCGCGTGCGGCTCTCGTCCTCCTTGAACCGACGGCCCCGAGACTTGAACGGATCTTCGGCGTAGGGCGCGCGCGGGACGAAGTACGGGGTCGAGGTCATGAACCGCCTTTATCGCGTTGGACGATTTGGCCCCTTCCGTAGAGGCCGCGTCACCCTCATATAGGCCTGAGGTGAGTTTTCCACAGCCATGACCCAAGTAGACTTAACGCTTTCCGAAAACGCCGCGCGTCGGATCAAGGCCATCGCCGCCAGCGAGGGCCGCCCCCTGATGCTGCGCGTCGCCGTCGATGGCGGCGGATGCTCCGGCTTCCAGTACCGCTTCGACCTGGTCGACGCCGTCGAAGACGATGACCTGAAGGTCGAGCGCGACGACGCCGTGGCCCTGGTCGATGTCGTCTCCTTGGCCCTGTTGAAGGGTTCGGAGATCGACTTCGTCGACGAACTGGCCGGGGCGGAGTTCCGCGTTCGCAACCCGAACGCCAAGTCCAGCTGCGGCTGCGGGGTCAGTTTCTCTATTTAAGCCGGCACGAACTGCAGCAGCGTCAGCGTCAGCGCGCCCCAGGCCAGCGGCGCGGCCATGGCGGCCCAGGCGAAGGTCATATGGCCCTTGCGCCACAGGATCCAGCCGGCCAGCGGCGACAGCAGGCACACCGCCCAGAACAACGCGCCGAACACGAAGCCCAGCCAGGCGATCGGGTTCAGCATGTTGCCCGCCCGGTCGAAGACCAGCGGCGTGAAGATGGCCAGGATCGCGCCGATCGCTGCGAAGGCCAGGCACGCGCCGGTAGCCAGCACCATGAGCGCGAGCTGTCTTCGATCGATTGGCTTGCCAGCTGACTTGAGCGCGACCTTCATGAGCCCTAGCCTCCCGCCGCAGTCTGGAGCCGTCAATGCGTATCGCCACTTGGAACGTCAATTCGATCAACGCTCGCCTGGAAGGCGTGCTGGCTTGGTTCGAATCGGAAACCCCGGACGTGGCCGTGCTGCAGGAGATCAAGTGCGTCGACGAGAAGTTCCCCACCGAAGCCTTCGAGCGGCTGGGCTACAATGTCGTCGTCCACGGCCAGAAGACCTATAACGGCGTCGCCCTGCTTTCGAAGTTCCCGATCGAGGACGTCCGTAAGGGGCTGCCCTTCCTGTCGGAAGACGAAGTCGACGAGCAGTCGCGCTATGTCGAGGCGGTGATCGCCGCGCCGGTCCCGTTCCGCGTGGTCGGCATCTACCTGCCCAACGGCAATCCGATCGGGACCGAGAAGTTCGACTACAAGCTGGCCTGGATGCGCCGCCTGCACGCTCACGCCCAAGGCCTGCTGGCCTTCGAGGAGCCGCTGGTCATCCTGGGCGACTACAACGTCATCCCCGAGGCCGAGGACGTGGCCAATCCCGAGGCCTGGCTTGGCGACGCCCTGTTCCAGCCCGAGAGCCGCGGCGCGTTCCGGGCGCTGAAGAACCTGGGCTTCACCGACGCCTACATGCAGGTCGACGGGGCGCCGGGCGGCTACACCTTCTGGGACTACCAGGCCGGCGCCTGGCCCCGGAACCTCGGGATTCGCATCGATCACCTGCTGTGCTCGCCCCAGGCCGTCGACCGCCTGACGGACGTCGTCATCCACCGCGACGAGCGCGACAAGGAAAAGCCGTCCGACCACGTGCCGGTCGTCGGCCACTTCCGCGACTAAGGGCCCCATAGCCCCTCTGTCGCGGAATCAGGACTCCCGCTAGCCTGACCTCACTATGAGCGAACTCGCGCGTCTTTTGCTGTTCGTGGCCATCGCCGGCTCGGCGGTGACGTTCCTGGGCAGCCTGGCCATCTGGTACGGCGACGAGGACCGGCGTCTGCGCCGGGCCCTGCGCAACGTGCTGAAGAGCGATCCGGAAGGCTTCATCGTGGCGCGCGGCCGGGGCCGGGGCGCGGGCTTCTCGTTCTCGACCAACCTGCTGGCGGTGGCCTGGGACCGGGGCGCCTGGTGCCTGATCTATCGCCTGGACGAGCTGATGGGGGCCGAGTTGCTGGTCGACGGCCAGGTCATGGGTCGCGTCTTCCGGGGCGAAGGCCGGCGGGCCATCGACCATGTCGCGCCCCAGGCCCAGTCGGTCACCCTGCGCCTGGTCTTCGATGATCCGCGCCATCCGGACTTCGCCCTCGAGCTCTGGGCCCCCGGCGACGAACAGCGCCGTGAGAGCCGCTCGCCCGGCGAGCTGATGCAGGAGGCTAACCGCTGGCTGGCCCGTTGCGAGGCCATCGTCCGCCGGCCGCTGCCGCCGCGCCCCATGAAGCCGGAGCCCGCCCCGGTGGTCGCCGCCCGCCCCGCGCCGCCGCCCGAACCGCCCGAGTCCTTGGATTACGACGAGGACGACGAGGACGATTTCCGCGCCCCCCCGCCCCTACCCGACACCCCGCCGCCGCTGGCCCGACGCTCGTCGTTCGACGGCGCGCCGCGCGCCGCGCCGGCGCGTCCGGTCTCGCGGCCGATGGCTCCGGTCCCGGCTCCCGCGCCGAAGCCGGTGGCCGAACCCGACATGTTCGAGGATCCGCCGTGGGACGACGCGGACGACGACGTCCTCGCCCCGCCGGCGACGCCGACCTACAAGCCCGTCTCCAAGGCCCGCCGCGACACCGCCGTCGATCAGGATGAACTGCCCTTCGATCTCGACGACTGATCACGCTTACGGCAACGGAAACGCCGATCCGTCGAATTTCGATTGCTGCGACGCGGCGACGCGCGTAAATCGCCGCCGCCGGCCGTGAGCTGGCGCTTTGGAGCTTCGAGCTTGCATGGCGGGTAAAGACCCCCTCGCCGCGTCCGACTCTGCCACCCCGACAACTCAAGCTCCCAACCACGGCCACGCGGCGTCGCGTTTCTGGCCGTTGGCGCTGGGCAGCGTGGGCGTCGTGTTCGGCGACATCGGCACCAGCCCCCTCTATGCCTTCCGCGACGCGCTGGAGGAGGCCGCCCGCGACGGCCTGGTGCGACCCGAGATCATGGGCGTGCTGTCCCTGGCCCTGTGGGCGCTGATCCTGGTCGTGACGGTCAAGTACGTCCTGTTCCTGATGCGCGCCTCCAACAAGGGCGAAGGCGGCGTGCTGTCGCTGATGGCCCTGGCCCAGCAAGGCGCGAAAGGTCGCACGGGCCTGATCTTCGCCCTCGGCGCCATCGGCGCGGCGCTGTTCTACGGCGACGGGGTGATCACCCCGGCCATCTCGGTGCTGTCGGCGGTCGAGGGCCTGAAGTCGGTGCGCGGCTTCTCCGGCTGGTTCGGCGCCCAGGAGGTGATCGTCACCAGCCTGGTGATCCTGACCGCCCTCTTCGCCTTCCAGGCCAAGGGCACGGCCAAGGTGGCCGGCGTCTTCGGTCCGATCATGGTGTGCTGGTTCCTGTGCCTGGGCGCCCTGGGCGTCTGGCACATCAAGGACGATCCCAGCGTGCTGACGGCGATCTCGCCGACCTACGCCATCTATTTCCTGACCCATCACGGACTGACCGGCTTCCTGGTCATGGGCGCGGTGTTCCTGACCGTCACCGGGGCCGAGGCCCTGACCGCCGACATGGGCCATTTCGGCCGTGGCCCGATCCAGATGTCGTGGTTCGGCCTGGCCCTGCCGATGCTGGCCCTGAACTATTTCGGCCAGGCCGCCCTGGCCTCACAGGCCCTGACCGCCGCCGAGGCCGCGGGAACGGCCCTGCCGAACGCCGACTGGTTCTTCCAGCTGGCCCCGCATCAGTGGCGGCTGGCCCTGGTGCTGTTCTCGGGCGTCGCCACGGTCATCGCCAGCCAGGCGGTGATCACGGGCGCCTTCTCGCTGACCCAGCAGGCGATCCAGCTGGGCCTCCTGCCGCGCATGGACATCAAGATCACCTCGACCACCGAGGCCGGCCAGATCTATGTCGCGCCGATCAACTGGCTGCTGTTCGTCGGCGTCGTCCTGGTGGTGCTGTCGTTCCGCTCGTCCAGCGCCCTGTCGCACGCCTACGGCATCTCGGTGACCGGCACGATGGTGGTGACCACCCTGCTGGCCTACATCGTCGTGCGCCACGTCTGGAACTGGAGCCTGCTGGCGGCCCTGGCCCTGATCGTGCCGCTGTTCGCCCTGGACCTGACCTTCTTCGTCGCCAATCTGCTGAAGGTGCTGACGGGCGGCTGGGCGCCCCTGGCCCTGGGCGCGGGCCTGTGCCTGCTGATGTCGATCTTCGTCAGCGCCACCGAGCGCCTGCGCAGGAAGCTCAACAAGGACGGCCTGCCCTTCGCCGACTTCCGCGAGATGATCGCCCGCCGTCCGGCCGCCGCGACGCCGGGCACGGCCGTCTATCTGACCTCGGACCCGGAGACGACGCCGCCGGCCCTGATGCACAGCCTCAAGCACTTCAAGGTCCTGCACGAGCGCAACGTGCTGCTGAAGGTCGTCAACGAGACCACGCCCTATGTGCCTGACGACCAGCGCATCGAGATCAAGACCCTCGACGACCGCTTCTCGCTGGTCACCGTGCGCTACGGCTACATGGAGAGCCCGAACATCCCGCAGGCCCTGGCGGCCTGCCGCAAGCAGGGCCTGAAGTTCGACATCATGAGCACGTCGTTCTTCGTCAGCCGCCGCACGATCGTGCCGTCGGTGGCCGCCGACGCCCTGCCCGCCTGGAAGCGCAAGCTCTTCACTTTCCTGACCCGCAACGCGGCCGACCCCACCACCTTCTTCCACCTGCCGCCGGGACGGGTGGTGGAGCTGGGGGCTCAGGTCAGCCTGTAGCGGGGCGGGTCAGCCCTCGGCCGCCTGCTCCACCGCCAGCGCCAGGTCCAGCGCCCGGGCGGCCTCTTCGCCCGTCACGACCGGACGCGAGGCCTCGCCGCGCACGGCCGCGAGGAAGCCGGCGACCGACAGGCCCAGGGGGTCCTTGCCGGCCGGGGTCTCGGTGAAGTTCTCGATCAGCGGGAACGGGGTGGTGTTGCGGAAGGCGCGGGTGAGGAAGTCGATCTCGACCTCGCCCGACGGGTAGACGACCTTCATGGTCCGCTCGCGGGCCTCGGCGACGCGGGAGCTGTCGAACACGGCGATGAAGCCGTTCTCGAACATCGCCTCGACCTTCACCCAATCGAGCGAGGTCGAGCGGGTGATCCCCCCTTCGCCGTCCACGGTCATGGGCTGGGCCTCGCACAGGGCCAGGGCGAGATCGATGTCGTGGATCATCAGGTCCAGCACCACCGAGACGTCGAGATTGCGGTCCGAAGGCACGCCCCGTCGCACGGCTTCCAGGCGCAGCGGCTGCTCGGGAATGTCCAGCAGGCCCATGGCCTGGAACACCACCCGTTCCTGGTGACCGCAGGCCAGCGGGACCCCGGCCTTGGCGGCGGCGGCGACCATCCGGTCGGCGTCCTCCGGCGTCACGGCCAGGGGCTTTTCACAATAGACCGGCTTGCCCGCTTTCAGCGCCTTCAGCGCCGCTTCGGCGTGGTGGACGGCGGGCGCGGCGACCGTGACCACGTCGACGGCGGCCAGGAAGGCGTCCATGTCGTCGAAGCCCTGGGCGCCCAGCGGCTCGGCCAGCGCCTGAGCGCGCGCCAGGTCGATGTCGAACACGCCGACCAGGGTCACGCCGTCCAGCTCGACGTACTTCTTGGCGTGATAGCCGCCGAACACTCCGGCGCCGACGACGCCCGCCCGGAGGGAAGAGGAAGGAGGCAGAGTCTGGGTCATGGCCCGCTGTCTACTCCGCTTCGGCGACGCTTAGAAGCACTGGAGCCTTCCGTAAGGACGCGCTAAACATCCGTTTAAATTAGCAACGCTCGCCAAGAGCCGCTGGAGGAAGACCATGACCACGTCGCGCGAAATTCGCCTGAAGAGCCGTCCCGTGGGCGTGCCCAAGGTCTCCGACTTCGACCTGGCCACCGTCGAGCTGCCCGCGCCGGGCGACGGCGAGGTCCAGGTCAGGAACCTCTGGATGTCGGTCGATCCCTATATGCGCGGCCGCATGTATGATCGTCCCAGCTATGTGCCGCCGTTCCAGATCGGCCAGGCCCTGCAGGGCGGCGCGATCGGCGAGGTCGTCGTCTCCAACGATCCGGATTTCAAGCCGGGCGATATCGTCAACTCGATGTTCGGCTGGCGCGAGGCGTTCAACGCCAACCCCAAGGCGCTGGCCGCCGCCGGCATGGGCGCGATCACCAAGATCGACACCCACGGCGTGCCGCCGCAGGCCTTCCTCGGCGTGGCCGGCATGCCCGGCCTGACCGCCTATGTCGGCCTGCTGCGCGTCGCGGCGCTGAAAGACGGCGACGTGGTGTTCGTCTCGGCCGCCGCCGGCGCGGTGGGCTCGGTGGTCTGCCAGATCGCCAAGCTGAAGGGCCACACCGTCATCGGCTCGGCGGGCGGCCCGGAGAAGGTCGCGTTCCTGAAGTCCATCGGCGTCGATCACGTCATCGACTACAAGGCCACCCCCGACGTCGTCGCCGAGCTGGCCAAGGTCGCCCCCAAGGGGATCGACGTCTATTTCGAGAACGTCGGCGGCGTCCACCTCGAGGCGGCCATCAACTCGGCCCGCCCGTTCGCCCGCTTCGCCCTGTGCGGGATGATCTCGCAATACAACGAGACCGGTAAGGCCGAAGGTCCGTCCAACATCATCCTGGCCGTCGGCAAGAGCCTGCGGCTGGAAGGCTTCATCGTCTCCAACCATTACGACCTCTATCCGCAGTTCGCCAAGGACATGGGCGAGTGGATCAAGGCCGGGAAAATCACCTGGAAGGAGACCGTCGAAGAGGGCGTCGAGCGCGCGCCGGACGCCTTCATCAAGCTGTTCTCGGGCGAGAACATGGGCAAGATGCTGGTGAAACTGGGCTAGTTCCCGCCCCGCTCCTGGGGGTAGATGTCGCCATCTACTCCCAGGAGATTCCCATGCCCGTCGCCCATCTCAAGCGCTGGAACATCGCGATCGGCGACGGCCAGCCGCTGGCCGTGATCGCGGGCCTGAACGTGCTGGAGAACCTGGACCTGGCGCTGGAGGTCGGCCGCGAACTGAAGGCGGTCACGACCGAGCTGGGCCTGCCCTATATTTTCAAGGCCAGCTTCGACAAGGCCAACCGCTCGTCGATCAAGAGCTATCGCGGTCCGGGCCTGACCGAGGGCCTCAAGATCCTGGCCGAGGTCAAGCGTCAGCTGAACGTACCGATCGCCACCGACCTGCACGAGGTCGAACAGGCCGAACCGGTCGCCGCCGTCGCCGACCTGGTCCAGATCCCCGCCTTCCTGGTGCGCCAGACCGACCTGATCGTCGCCGCCGCCAAGGCCACGGCCGCCCAGCAAGGGATCATGCACGCCAAGAAGGCGCAGTTCATCGCGCCCTGGGACTGCAAGAACATCATCAGCAAGGCCCGCGAGGCCGCGCCGGACCTGGAGATCGTGCTGTGCGAGCGCGGCGCCTCGTTCGGCTACAACAACCTGGTGGTCGACATGCTGGGCATCGCCGAGATGCAGGCCCTGGGCGTGCCGGTCTCGATCGACGCCACCCACGCCGTGCAGCTGCCGGGCGCGGACCCCCGCACGGGCGGCGCCTCGACGGGCGGCCGCCGCTCCGGCGTGCCGATCATCGCCAAGGCCGCGGTGGCGGCCGGCGCCGACGCGGTGTTCCTGGAGTTCCACCCCGATCCGGACAAGGCCCTCTGCGACGGCCCCAGCTGCCTGCCGCTGGACGGCGCGGCGGCGCTGCTGAAGACGCTGAAGGTTCTGCGCGAGGTCGTGCGGGCCTGACCTCGCGGCTCCGTGATCGCCCGTGAGAATCCGGAGCCCAGGGTCCGAAATCCCGCGTGGCGATGCGCCGTTTGGCGGCAAATCGGCGCTCGAAAGCATTCCCGTGAGGCGTTAACGTGATGAGCCGTGTGGCCGAGCTTTCAACCGGATTTTGAATGGCCAAGCTTACATATCGCCATCGGAACGTCTTAAATTCAATGGCTTATTGAAAATCCCCAAACAAGCGAGCATCTCCCATCCAAGCCGTTGAGGATGTTTTTTCTCGCAACTGCGAAATTCGCGTGATTTCCGGTAGCGAATTTGTGATCGAGGTTTTACTCTAAGGGAAGTCGGCGGCTCTCCACGCCGAAACAGCCCGAGTTCCAAGACATGAGCGATCGCTCCAGCCTCTTCGACGTGCGCTCCTCGACGAGCGTGACCCTCGATCAGGTCGTTCGCCGTGAGACGGTGGAAATCCCCGCCGAGGCGCCGCTAGCCATGCCGGTTCAGCCGCTGGGCTTCTGGCAGGGCGGTTCGCGCCGCGCCGCCGCCCTGGTCGCCGACATGACCTTCCGCCGCTGGATCGTGGCGCTGGCGACGATCGCCATGGGCTTCGCCGGCTGGAAGGCCACCTTCGACACCATCGCCCTGGGCGGCGTCACCCGCCTGGAAGGCGTGGTCCTGACCCTGCTGGCCCCGCTGTTCCTGGCCCTGTCGCTATGGTTCTGCACCGCCGTGGCCGGCTTCGTGATCCTGCTGGGCAAGCCCAAGGATCCGCTCGGCATCGACGGCGAGGCCCCGATGCCCAAGCTGCACACGCGCACGGCCATCCTGATGCCGGTGCACAACGAGGACGCCGCCGCCGTCTTCGCCCGCCTGCGCGCCATGGACGCCTCGATCGCCGAGACCGGCATGAGCCGTCACTTCGACATCTTCGTGCTCAGCGACACCCGCGACGCTCAGGTGGCCCTGGCCGAGCAGGCCTGCTTCGCCCGCTTCCGCCGCGAGGCCCACAGCAACGTCTTCTATCGCGTCCGCAAGGAAAACACCGGCCGCAAGGCCGGCAACGTCGCCGACTGGGTGCGCCGCTGGGGCAGCGCCTACGAGCACATGCTGGTGCTGGACGCCGACAGCCTGATGACCGGCGAGGCCATGGTCCGCCTGGCCGACGCCATGGAGCGTCACCCCGGCGCCGGCCTGATCCAGACCATGCCGATGATCATCAACGGCCAGACGATCTTCGCCCGCACCCTGCAGTTCGCCACGCGCCTGTACGGCCGCGTCGCCTGGACGGGCCTGGCCTGGTGGTCGGGGTCGGAGAGCTCCTTCTGGGGCCACAACGCCATCGTCCGCACCCGCGCCTTCGCCGAGACCTGCGGCCTGCCGCATCTCAACGGCCCCAAGCCCTTCGGCGGCGAGGTGATGAGCCATGACGCCCTGGAAAGCGCCCTGCTGCGCCGCGGCGGCTGGAGCGTCCATCTGGCCCCCTATCTGGAAGGCTCGTACGAGGAGAGCCCCTCGAACCTGCTGGACTTCGCCACCCGCGACCGCCGCTGGTGCCGGGGCAACGTCCAGCACGTGCCGCTGGTCGCCCTGCCCGGCCTGCACTGGATGAGCCGCCTGCACCTGGTGATCGGCGTGCTGAGCTACGCCCTGTCGCCGCTGTGGTTCATCGCCCTGACGGCCGGCATTACCTCGCGCGCCCTGATGCCCGAGCTGAAGAAGGCCGCCTTCACCATGGCCGACCTGCAGGCCGCGGCGCACGCCCTGATTGACTGGCGCGAGATCCAGGCCACCGCCTGGGCCATGATCATCACCTTCCTGCTGCTGTTCGGACCCAAGATCATGGGCTCGATCCTGGTCTTCAGCCGCAAGGCCGAGATCAAGGGCTTTGGCGGCAAGCGCCGCGTCGCCGCCGGCCTGGCCGTCGAGATGCTGCTCTCGGCGCTCGTCGCCCCGATGCTGATGTTCACCCAGACCCGCGCCATCGTGGAAATCATGGCCGGCAAGGTCGGCGGCTGGGCCACCCAGCGCCGCGACGCCGACAAGGTCGCCTTCAAGGAGGCCACCGCCGCCATGGGCTGGATCAGCGTCACGGGCCTGGTTCTGGGCGGCGTATTCTGGTTCACGCCGGACCTGTTCACCTCGACCGCCCCGATCCTGCTGGGTCTGGTCCTGGCCGTACCGCTGACCATGCTGGGCGCCCACAAGGTCGCCGGCCTGAAAGTGAAGACCAACGGCCTGTTCATGACCCCGGAGGAGCGCCGTCCGCCGGCCATTGTCCGCGCGGCCCTGGGCAGCGCCTGCGAGCCGCCGATCCGCTGGTTCGCCCGCGACGGTCGCCCGATCGGCCCGACCACCCGGATCCGCGACGCGGCCTGATCCGCCGCTCAAACACCCGAGAGCCTGTCCGAAAGGACAGGCTCTTTTTCTTTTGGGCTTAGCGGCGGGCTGGCCGTGGGGTTCGCGCCGGAGTAGAAGCGCGGCTCCTGTCCTTCCCGGGGAGCCGCGTATCGTGTCGCGTCTGTTCAGCGCCTATGTGATCGTCGACTGGAGCGCCGCGGCCAAGCCGACGACGGGCGCGGACTCCATCTGGATCGGCGTGCTCAAGCGCGACGTGCGCTTCCGCCTCATCTTCGAGAGCTACAACCCCGCCACGCGCGGCGAGGCCGAGACACGCCTGGCCGCCGTCCTGGACGACCTGAAGAAGCGCGGCGAGCGGGCCCTGGTGGGCTTTGACTTCCCGCTGGGCTTCCCGCGCGGGCTTTCCAAGGCGCTCTCGCTGCCGGGCGAAACGCCCTGGCGCGCGGTCTGGGACCAGCTGGCCAAGATGGTCAAGGACAAGGCCGACAATACCAACAACCGTTTCGGCGTCGGCTCGGAGATCAACCGTCGCCTGACCGGCGGCCCCTTCCCGTTCTGGGGCTGCCCGCCCAAGGACGCCCTGACCACCCTGCAGCCCAAGCGCCCGCGCGAGCACGGCGAAGGCGACCTGCCGGAGTTCCGCCATGCCGACGAAGCCGCCAAAGGGGCTCACTCGATCTGGAAGCTCTACTACAACGGCTCGGTCGGCGGTCAGGCGATCATGGGCATCCCGGCCGTGCGCCGCCTGAAGGACGCGCGCGGCGAGGCCGTGCGGGTGTGGCCGTTCGAGACCGGCTTCAAGCCCCTGACCGAGGCCGACCTCGAGGGCGTCGCCGTGGTGGCGGCCGAGGTCTATCCGTCGCTGCTGAAGATCACGGCCACGGCGGGCGAGGTCAAGGACCTGACCCAGGTGCGCACCCTGGCCGAACACTTCGCCAAGCTGGACGAAGCCGGCAAGCTGGGAGCGCTGTTCGACGCGCCGAAGGGCCTCTCCGAGAACGCGCTGGAAGCCGCCTCGACCGAAGAAGGCTGGATCCTCGGGGCCTAAGCCGCCCTAAACTTGTCATCCCGGAAGCCTCGAAGAGGCTGTCCGGGCCCCAGGGGCAACCGCCCTGCCATTGGCCCCTGGGTCCCGGCTCTCCGCTTCGCCGCGGCCGGGATGACAAGAACTATGAGGTCTCCGCCAACCTCCGATCCCGCCAGTCCAGCATCCGGAACCTGAAGAGCAGGAAGCCGGCGGCCAGGAAGCTGGTGATAATAATCGAGATCAGCACCCCGTTCAGGCCCATGCCGCGCGGGATCGCCAGCCACCAGGCCAGCGGGCCCATGACCAGCGCGTAGCTGATCAGGTGGGTCACGGTCGGGATCCACACCTCGCCGCGCGCCCGTAGCGCCTGGGCGGCCACTACCTGCACCGCGTCGGGCGCGAAGAACAGGCAGGCCAACGCCATCGCCGGCAGGATCAGCGTCATGGCCGCCGGGTCGGTGGTGTAGGCCAGCGCCACCCAGTGCTTGGCCGGATAGAGCAGAAGGCCAAACAGCGTCCCGATCACCGCGATAACAGCGAAGGCGATCCAGCCGGCCCGCTTCATGCCTTCCGGGTCGCGCGCGCCATAGGCCCGGCCGACCTGTACGGCGGTGGCCGTCGCCACGCCCAGCGGGACCATGAAGACGATGGCCGAGACGTTCAGCACCACGGTGTAGGCGGCCACGGCAAGGCTGCCGATCCAGCCGCAGATGAGGTTCATGCCGGCGAAGGCCGAGACCTCGAAGAAATTGGACGCCCCGGCGCCGTAGCCAATCTTGCGCTGCTCGATCTCGGCGGCCTTGTTGTGGGCCGGCTTGTCGAAGACGCCCAGTTCGCGGGAGTCCTTCATGCGCAGGACGTAGATCGCCAGGGCGATCGCCAGGGCGGTGCGAGCCACGAAGGTCGACCAGGCGCCGCCGACCGCGCCCATGGCCGGCAGGCCGAAGGTCCCGGGCACGAACAGCAGGTTGGCGGCCAGGTTCACGACATTGGCCAGCCACATCATCACCGCCCCCGGCGTCGGCCGCGCCAGGCCCTCCAGCCAGAAGGTCAGCACCACCGAGATCGCATAGACCGGCAGCGACAGCGAGAAGACGATCAGCGGCGCGGTCGCCCCGTCGGCCAGGCCATCCTTGAGGCCCATGGCGTGCAGGAACAAAGGCCCGAACAGGGCCAGCAGCGCCGCCGAGCCGACGCCCAGCCACGCGCCGTAGCTGAGACCGCGCCGCAGCACCGCGCCGGTCTCGTGTCGGCGGCCGGCGCCGATCGCGCGGGCGGTCATCACCTGCACGCCGACCAGCAGGCCAACAGTGGCGGTCACGAACACCGAGGTCGGGGCCCAGGCCATGGCGTGGAAGCCCAGTTGCCTCGCAGAGAAATGGCCGACGACGATGGCGTCGGTCAGGCCCATGACCATGATGCCCAGGCGCGACAGCACCACCGGCCCCGCCAGGCGGAGCAGTTCGAGCAGGTCTGTCAGGATGGGGCCGCGCGGGCGCTCCGAGAAGAGCGCCGTTCCGGCCGCGTCGCGCGGCATGGTCGTCACCCCAAATCAAAAAGGTGGGTGTCAAAGAAAGGCGCGCAAAGTGGCTCATGCCCGATTTGTGGGCAACCCGCTTTCGGCAAGGCTTGGAACATCGGACGCGGCCAACGGTTCTTCGGGCTCAGCCCTTGAGGAACGCGCCATGGCCGAGACCCAGACCCCCGAGTTCGAGCACACCAGCGAGCAGGTCGCCAAAGCCTATCGCGAGATCCAGGCCCCGCTGGACGCCGAGGAGGAACGTTCCTTCCAGTCCAAGGACGATGCGAAGGACAAAAAGCGTAGCGACGCCATGCAGGCCGGAGCTCGCCCTTACCCCGCTCCGCCGTACCCCGAACAGCACCAGACCAAGCCCGGCGACGAGTCCGCGCTGGATCCTGCCCCGATGTACGACGCCCCGTTCTACAAGGGCTCCGGCAAGCTGGAGGGCAAGGTGGCCCTGATCACCGGCGCCGACAGCGGCATCGGCCGCGCCGTGGCGGTGCTGTTCGCCCGCGAGGGCGCGGACGTCGCCATCGGCTACCTCAATGAGGACGACGACGCCAACCTGACCCGCATGGCCGTCGAGCAGGAAGGCCGCCGCGCCATCCTGCTGCCCGGCGACGTCGCCGACCCGGCCTACGCCAAGGCGGCCGTGGAAAGGACGGTGGCCGCGTTCGGCCGCCTCGACATCCTGGTCAACAACGCCGCTTTCCAGGAGCATGTGCTCGACTTCGAGGACCTGACCGAGGAGCACTTCGACCGCACCCTGCGCACCAACCTCTACGGCTATTTCCACATGGCCAAGGCGGCGGTGAAGCATCTGCCCAATGGCGGCTCGATCATCAACACCGGCTCGGTGACCGGCCTGTTGGGCAACAAGGACCTGCTGGACTACTCGATGACCAAGGGCGGCATCCACGCCTTCACCCGCTCACTGGCCACGCATCTGATCGACAAGGGCGTCCGCGTGAACGCCGTCGCGCCCGGCCCCGTCTGGACCCCGCTGAACCCGGCCGACAAGCTGGGACCCGATGTCGCCCAGTTCGGCGCCAAGACCCCGATGAGGCGGGCCGCCCAGCCGGAAGAGATCGCGCCGGCCTATGTGTTCCTGGCCTCGCCCCAGACGGCCAGTTATATCACCGGCGAGATCCTGCCGATCATCGGCGGTTATGCGGGCGGCTAGGCCTCGCAACCGAACCTCTTCCTTCGACAGGCTCAGGATGAGGTTCTCGTGAACCGCCGTAGCAGCCAGTCCTCATCCTGAGCCTGTCGAAGGAAGAGGACTGCCCCGCCGACCGTGCTATGGCTTGGCTCCCAAAATGGAGTCGCAAATGGCCCGCCGCGTCGCCCTCGTCTCCCTGCTGGTCGCCGACTACGACGAGGCCATCGCCTTCTATGTCGGCAAGCTGGGCTTCACCCTGGTCGAGAACACCGACATGGGCCACGGCAAGCGCTGGGTCGTGGTCTCGCCCGGCAGCGACGGCACGAACTTCCTGCTGGCCCGCGCCACCGGCGACCAGGCCGAGGCGATCGGCCGCCAGGGCGGCGGGCGCGTATGGCTCTTTCTGCACACGGACGACTTCGCCGGCGACCACGCCCGCATGAGCGCCGCCGGCGTCACCTTCCTGGAGGAGCCCCGCCACGAGGCCTACGGCACGGTGGCGGTGTTCGAGGATCTTTCCGGCAATCGCTGGGACCTGTTGCAACCCAAGGACTGAAACGACGATGCGCCGATTGCTGCCTCTGTTCGCGGCGGTCGCCGCGCTCTCTGTCTCGATGGCCGCCCCTATCGCCGTCCACGCGGCGCCGGCCAAGATCCGGGTGCTCTATCTCGATTAGTCTGTCGGGTTCGTGCACAAGCCGGTCACGCGTCCCGCCAACAGCAACGGCCCGACCCAATCCGAGATCGCCCTGGCCGAGATCGGGGCCAGGACCGGCGTTTTCACCGTCGAGTCCACCCAGGACGCCCGCGTGATCACGCCCGAAAAGCTGAAGGAGGTCGACGTCCTGATCTTCTACACGACCGGCGAGTTGCCGATCTCCGCCGAGAACTGGGCCGCCGTGCAGCGGTGGGTCGAGAGCGGCAAGGGCGGCTTCGTGGGCCTGCACAGCGCCACCGACACCCATTGGGACTATAGCGGCCCCGGCCAGACCTATACCGCCTTCATCAACGGCAAGTTCGCCGGCCATCCCTGGACCCAGGGCACGCCGATCACCGTCCAGGCGCTCGGTCAGAAGGCGGGGGGCGGCAAGGACCCCGTCAACACCGCCTGGCCGGCCCGCTTCCCCTATGTCGAGGAGATCTATCAGTACTCGGACTATGACCCAGCCAAGGTCCGCGCCCTGCAGGCGCTGGACTTCACCGA
Organism: Caulobacter sp. GW822-FHT07D08; assembly: GCF_058798735.1. NCBI lineage: Bacteria > Pseudomonadati > Pseudomonadota > Alphaproteobacteria > Caulobacterales > Caulobacteraceae > Caulobacter > Caulobacter sp. GW822-FHT07D08. The sequence continues at coordinate 808,279 of NZ_JBXAKU010000001.1, read as the reverse complement.
CATGGCCCTGAAGCGCCCATGGTTCGTGCCGGTCACCTGGACGCGCCAGATCGGCCAGGGCCGCCTGTTCCACACCAGCCTGGGTCATACGCCCAGCACCTGGAACGACCCGCTCTATCGCGCCCAGATCCTGGACGCCGTGCGCTGGACCGCCCACCGCAAGCCGGGCGCGGCCAAGCCCAATCCGGACGAGCAGGCGCTGTGGGCGCTTCGCTCGCTGCTGGCCTATGACGGTCGTCCCAAGGCGGAGATCGAGGCGCGCCTGACCAGGCTGGCCAAGGCCGATCCGGCCTGGCTGCGCGACGCCGCCGCCCGCACGGCCGCCCTGCGACCGCTGTGGCCAGCCAAGCCCGACAGCGACAAGGCCCCGTTCGACGCCGCCTACAAGGCGGTTCTGGACGAGGTCGTGGCGAAGTCAGGCGGCTAAGAACGCCTCCGCCGCATAGGTCCGCAACTGAGCGGCGATGTCGACCGGCCACGCCTTGATCCGGGCTTCGAAGCCGGCGCCGTCGCCAGCGAACAGGGCCCGCATGGCCTCTTCGAAGTGCGGCAGGTCGCCGCCGATCGCCGAGGCGAAGCGGTAGGCCGCTTCGCGGGCGGCGCGGATGCGGTCTGGCCCCTCGCTGGCCCGCCGCGCGGCCTCGACCAGTTTGCGCAGCGCCACCGAAGCCCCGCCGGGCTGCGCGGCCAGCCAGTCCCAGTGCCGGGGCAGCAGGGTCACCTCGCGCGCCACCACGCCCAGCTTGGGCCGGCCACGGCCGCGCGGGGCCTCCTCCGGCGGCGCGAGACGCGCGGCCAGGGCGTCCGACCCGCCGCTGAGATCGAAGTCCACCGACCGGCCCGTGGGGTCGAAGATCAGCACCCCCGCCTCGCCGATCAGCCTCTGGGCCGCCAGGGCCGCGTCGAGGCGCGAGCCGACCGCCACGCGCGTTTGGCCATGGAACACGACATAGGGCTCTTCGCCCGCGGCGACAGGCATCAGTTCAGCCCCGTGGCGTTCAGCGTCGCGATCCAGTGGGCGCGACGGTCCTTGAGCTTAGAGGCCCGCATGGAGCCCTCCAGGCCCTCGGTGTCCACCGCCTCGACTGCTTCGAACACGAAGGCGTCCGCGCCATGGGCGTTCCAGGCGGCCTGCAGGCTTTTCTCGCGATGCGAGCCCAGCCGCAGCGAGAACCAGACGCCGTTCTGACGGTTGGACAGGTCCGGGGCGACGCCGATCCAGACCTCGCCCGTCGGGACGCAGCGCACGGCGTAGACACCGGCCTCGACCTTGCGTTCCTTGTATTCGCGCAGCAGCGCCTTGCGGTCGGACATGCAATCTTCTCCGGAGGCGAACCGCCTTGCGCGCCTTTTACCCGGATAAAATGTTAAGTCAATATTGCCCGGATAATTATACCTCGGGAGCGCGGAAGGGCACGTAGCCCCGCTCGACCAGGCGCCGGGTCGCCTCGTAGACCGCCACCAGCTCCTCATACGCCGATCTCAGGTGGACCAGGCGCGCGACCTGGGCCTCGGACAGCGACGCGCTGGCCTCGGCCATCGACGCGGCTTCGGCCACCCACTTGGCGCGAGCCGTCGCGGTGGCCACGGCCAGACGCTGGAAGCGGCCGGCGTCGGCGTTCGGCACGGTCGCCCCCAGCACCGCCCTGTTCGAGGCGTAGGCGGTGTAGTCGATCTGCTCCAGATAGCCGCGCAGGCGGCGCTGAACCAGGGGATCGGTGTCGGTGGGCTCGAAGTGGTCGCCGGTGCGGCGCGTGCTGGAAGTCATGGTCGCCATGACGGCCTCCGATCCGGCCGAGGGCGGCCGTTCTAGCCGGAAGCGTGCGCTTGAGAGTTTAATGACGCGTTGAACCACGATGCGACCTATCGACTGACGCGCAGGTTGATCGCACTGGCTAGGTCACCGGCGACAAGGCCAAGGACGGCGACGCCGCCCCGGTCAAGCCGTAGGGTCTAGAGCAGCTTGCGGAAGCCCAGGCGCACCGTCCGGCCCAGCGGGTCCAGATAGTCTCGCTGATAGGCCTGGGGCGTCGCGCCGCTCTGGTCGCGCACCGACTGCTTGGAGTCGAACAGGTTCTCGAAGTTCAGCGACAGCTGAGCGCCCTTCAGGAGGGGGAACTTGTCGACCATCGGCTTGCGCGCGGGCGCGCTGAAATTGGCGAACAGGTTCACCCCCAGCGTCGCCAGGTCGGAGAAGTACAGGGTCTGGCCGCCGGTCGAGCCGCCGTCGACCCAGGTCGAGGCCTTCCAGGCGCCGTTGAAGCGGAAGCCCAGGCCGTCCTTGAAGTAGCCGCCCTGGATAGAGACCTCGTGGCGCGCCTGGCCGTTGCGCGCGCTGATCGCCGCGCCGTCCAACTGGTCCAGCACCGGCATGCCCTTGCGGACGGTGATCTCGTCGCTGAGGCGCCAGGTATGGTAGACCGACAGCTGGAACAGGCCCTGGCCCGGACGCATCATGCCGGGGGGCGGGCCCATCATACCGCCGCCGGGACCGCCGCCGCCCGGAGGACCACCGCCGCCCCTGCGCATCGTGCCGCCGGCGGGCGCGCCGCCGCCGCCCGGTCCGCCGAAGCGCGCTCCGGGACCACCGGCCGCGCCTGGCGCCGGCTTGCCGACCGCCTTGAACAGGTTGAAGCCCCAGCGGATGTTCTCGTTCTGGGCGCTGGCGAAGTTCACCGGACGGGCGTCGATCGACAGCAGGCGGCCCGAGGCGTCACGCACGAAACGGTCCGGGAAGGCGCGCTCCAGGTCCGGGGTGATCGCCGGGAACGAGGCGATCGCATTCTTGGTCTCGGCGCGGGTATAGGTGGCGTTGAAGGTCAGCTCGATGCTGGTGAACGGCTTGTAGTTGACGCCGAACTTGCTGACCCGGCGATTGTCGTTCAGCAGGTTGGCGTTGCCGCCGTCGGTGCGGCTGATGATCACCGTCTGGCCGGTCGTGAAGTCGAACACCGAGACGTTCGGTGTGACCACCAGCGGATCGTTGATCTGGTTGGTCGTGGGCGCGCCCTCTTCGTCGGTGTAGCTGGCGATGAAGCTGATCGGCTTGATCGGCGACCAGTTGAAGCCGCCGCCCAGGGTCGTCAGTCCGCCCAGGTCCGACAGGTTGTCATAGCCGGCGTTGACGTTGGCCGAGAGGTCGCCCAGCTTGGCCAGAACGTTGTTGCGCGTGCTGGTGATCGGCAGGTTGAAGCTGCTCTGGAAGCTCTCCGTCGTGCGGGTGATGTCGCGCTTGGTGGTGACGCCCGAACGGACGGTCTCGGCGTTCAGGCCCTTGCTGTTGGCCCCGACCTTGAACGTCGTCTGCAGGCCGCCGGCCGGCAGCATGAAGAGGTTGCCGTTCAGGACCAGCTCGGCGCTGGCCGCGGTCGAGATCGAGTGGGCCGTGTCCGGGGCCACGGCCTTGTACAGGCTGGACGCGATCACGCCGAACGGATTGACCGTCGGATCGCCCGCCGCCACCGCCGCCTGGAACGCCGAGGCGTCGAGGCCCCGGCCGGTCTCGGTGTCGGTCTTGGTGCGGTCGAAGTCGCCGGTGACGTTCCAGCGCCAGTCCTTGACCCGGCCGTTGGCGGCCATGCTGACCTGGGTGCGCAGGGTGTCGACGTCGCGCGACAGGGCGCCCGGCGCGTCGATGTAGCGATAGCCGGTCACGGCCTGCGAGAACGGCGAGAACGGGCTGCCGCCCGGCAGGGTGAAGGCCACGCCCGGCAGGCCCAGCAGGGCGTGGGTGCTGGAGTCTTCCAGATTGCCGCTGAGGGTCAGCTGGGTCTGCTTGTTGAGGTCGCGGCTGATCGAGCCCCGGAAGGTGCCCTTGTCGGACTTGGAGATCAGCGAGCGGCTGGCGGTCAGGTCGCCGGTGTTGTAGCGGCCGGCCAGCGGACCGAAGTCGGCCAGCGGCGCGCGGCCGCTCACCGCCGAGTCCGGCACGCCCGCGAAACTGGCGGAAATCGTCGGGTCGAGGGCCGCGCCGTTCAGGCTGGCGACATTGCCGACCAGATCGAACGGCTGACCGTTCGGCGTCCGGACGATATTTCGTTCGGTTTCCAGCAGATAGGGGTCGTGCGACAGCTGGACGTCGACGTTCCAGCGCTTGTCGCCATTGATGTTCACGCGGTTGCCGCCACCGCCGCCGGAGACCCGGCCGCCGTCGGTGGCGACCGTCGCCGCCGCCTGCGTCTGCAGGGCGCTGTAGTTCTTCTTGAGGATGATGTTCACGACCCGCTGGTCGGCCTTGTAGCCGTAGTTCAGCGCGACCTCCTCGGGCAGCACCTGGAAGCGCTCGATGGCTTCCGGCGGGATGCCCTGGATCTCCTGGAAGCCCGAGATGCGGCGGCCGTTGATCAGCAGCACCGGCCCGCCGCCGCCGTCTCGGCCGCGCGTGCTGGTGGTCTGGGGCGTCAGCATGGTCAGCAGTTCGCCGATGCTGCCCGCGCCGAAGCTCTTGATCTCTTCCTCGTTCAGCTCGAGCTCGGGCTCGATATTGCCCTCGACCTTGCCGCGCGGATCGGCCTGGATGACCAGGCCCTCGACCTCATTGGGACCGTCGTCCTTGACCTGCGGCTTCTTCGGGTCAGCCTCGGCGACCGCCTCGGGCGGGGAGGAGACGGGGAACGCCGGCCCGGCCGAGGCGGCGGTCATGGGGTCGAGCGCGGCCGAGGCCAGCCCATACAGGAGGATGGTCGAAAGGGTCATTAGGCCCACGAAAACACGAGTGACAGGAACGTCGACGCTCGGCCGCGCCAACGCTGGGTTGCCGCTCCTTACGGGGGTGCGACGCCCTCCGCAACGCCCCCCGGCGTTAAGAAAAGGCAATGCGCCATAAAGCGCACACTCGTGTGTCTTCCGACGCTCAAAGAGCACTCAGCCATTGAAATATCGTCACATTTTCGGTCGCGCCATGTTGCCGTGGAAACGATATTGCAGCTTGGCAATAAACCGCGCCGCCATGTCGCACGGGGGCTTGCCGGGCGGATTCGAGGCGTCGCCCGGCGGAGCCTCACCATGGTGACGCAACCTGAGCGTGCTACCTCTCTAGGAACGCCTGGAAGCCGCCATAGATCATCCGCTTGCCGTCGAACGGCATGTTGGTCATGCCCGCCTTCAGACGCTCGTCGGCCATGACCTTGGCGTTAATCTCATCGCGGCTGGCGCGGTCCTTGTAGGTGATCCACGAGAAGATCACGATCTCGTCTTCCTTGGCCTGGACAGCGCGCGGAAACGAAGTCAGCTCGCCATAGGGCACATCGTCGCCGATGCACTCGACATATGACAACGCGCCGTATTCCATCCAGACCTCGGCCCCGAGCCGGGCCATCTCCTTGTAGTCGTCCAGCTTGTCCTTCGGCACGGCGAGCACGAAACCATCCACATAGGCCATGACGTTTCCTCCGCTTCAAATGGCGTTGTCGGAGACAAGGACGTTCAGCGACCCGCGGTTCCGACAGTCCCTTCTCGAATTTTCGCGATCAGGCTGGTGATGGCCTTGGCGTGGCCGTTGGAGAGGTCGTCATCAGGGAACACGGCCATGGGGACGTCGGGAACCAGCCCCCGGCCCTCCAGGTCCTGGCCCTCCGGTCCCTTGTAGAGCTCGGCCGGCAACGCCATCGTCCAGCCGTTCGGCAGCGGCTTGGGCAATTGGTCGGAGAACGCGCCGCGCGTCGTCCCGCCCACCTGGGTGACGTTGGGCAGGGCCTTCATCATCAGGGTGAAGGTCTCGCCGGCGCTGACGGTGATGTCGCTGGTGACCAGATAGACCGGCCCGGTGAAGCGGACCGCGCTGGCGGGCTCGACCTTGACCGGCTGCGGCGGCGCCTTGGCCCCGACCGGGATCTTGGCGTAGGCCGCGCGTGGCTGGGCGGCGAAGCGAGCGGCGATGCGCTGGCCGATGGTGTCGTAGCCGCCGCGGTTGTTGCTGACGTCGACAATGACCGCCTTGGCCCCGGCGAAGGCGGCCATGGCCTCGTCGAGCACGGGATCCAGCGGCCGGGGATCATCCGGCGCGGCGTTGCGGGCGAAGGCGCCCATGGTCACGATGTTCAGATAGCCGACGTCGTCGACCCGACCCCAGAAGACGCGGTTGTTGGCCGCCTGTCGCCCGCGTCCTTGCAGAATCCCCGTCAGGATCCCCTCGCGATAGGCCTGCAGCCACGTCTTCTCCTCGCCCTGCGGGTCGGCGGCGTGGACGCGGTTCAGGGTCGGAGACTCGCCGGGCTCCAGGTCGCGGCGGGAACCGGCGACCATGCCGTGCAGCTCGACATGCGGGTCGTCGAGGCCCGCCATCAGGCCCGACAGCGCCGTCCACAGCTGAGCGTCGGTCGCGGTTGGGCTTACCTGGGCCAGGGCCGCGGCCTTGCGCGTCGGCCAGTCCAGCTTGCGCTCGACCGAACGCGGATAGTAGGCGGCGAAGGTGTCGGCGGCGAAGGCGACGATGCGGTCCGGCGTCCAGGCCGCCGCCGCGATGCAGGGCGTTGGCAGGTTGGGCAGCTTGTCGAACAGGTAGCGCGTGCCGTCCTGACCGCCGGTCAGGGTGATCGTCCCCTGCCCCTCGGCGCGCCAGAGGGACAGGACCCCGTCGGGATCAGGCTCCCGACGCGGGTCCGGATAGCAGGCCTCGCCAGCGGTCTGGAACAGCTGGGCGCCGTCGGGCCCGAACAGCACGATCCAGCCGTAGCCGCGCGATTTCCAGGCGCCGCGCAGCTCGGCCGCGACCGGCGCGCCCTTGGCCTGCACCGGCCAGAACGGGCTTTCGGCGAGCGCCGGCGCGGCGAAGGCGAGAACGGCGGCGGCCGCCAGAAGACTCAAGCGTTTCATGGGCGCGACGGTGGAGGCGTCTCCGCCGCCGCGCCAGTGAAATCGCCGCGACGCCCGACGCTAACGGAGCAGAACGGCCTGAGGGCCACGGCGCAGGGAGCGCGGCAATTCGGGTCCGTAGCCGAAGCGGACGACAAGATCCGGGCGTTTGGCCGGCTCACCCAGCCACGCGGCCATCCGGCGGCGCGTCGACGGATCCTCGACCGGCTGGTTGAGGAAGGCCAGCTTCAAGCCCGCGGCGGTCGCCGTCAGCGCGAACCGGGTGAAGGCGCGCCCCACGGCGATCCAGCCGGCGGGCGTCTCGGCCGGACCAGTGAAGATCGCCGCGCCCGCCGAGCTCCTCATCCAGCCCGCGAGCCGATCGGCCTCGCCGTTCTTCGTCATGACCATGGGCAGCAGGCGCTCGCCCAGCCAACGTGGCGTCGTGAGGTTGCCGGAGGCGGCCGCGAACAGGCCGTCCCGATGCGCCAAGGCCTCCCTGGCGTCGAAGCGGATCCAGTCTGTGAGTTCACGCATGAAGGCGGGATCGGCGAGCTGAGCGTTATTCCCGGCGACGATCATGTCCGTCAGGCGAGACCGCTCGTCGGGCTCCAGCCCCCATCGAAGCGCCACATCCTGTCCGACGGCGGCTTCAAGCCGACGGAGCGTGGCAGCGTCCGCGGGTCTTCCGTCATACTTGGTCCGCGTCGATGCGCGACGAGGTATGGCCTGGAACAGGGCGTCCGGGCGAGCCGGCGCGCTGGAGAACGCCACACGGACGCCCCCTCCCGGCAGAATCTCCGGCTCGCCCACCCAGCCATAGCCGAGCCCCGCCTGCAGCAGGGTCTCCAGGGCGCAGCCGAGGCTGACGAACAAGTGATGGTCGTCCGGATCCACCACCGGGGTCCGCCGTGAAAAGTCCGGCAGAATCTCGATCGCGCGAGGCTCGATCCGAAAGCGCCAGGGCTGGGTGTTGTGTCCATTCGCGGCCAGAGTCGCCGCATGGATCAGGGCGGTCATCGGAACGCCGCCGCCACCCAAGTCCGGCAGCCGCCAGAGATCCCGGACCGCGCGGTCGTAGGGGCTTTCACCGCCGGAACATCCCGCGACCAGCAGCGGCATGGCGGCGATCAGGGCGCGACGAGTGGGCATGGCGGCGGCTCCGAAAACCCAAGCTGTAGCCGCCGCCTCTCGCCTCACCTTGCGGTGGGTCAAACCCGCCCTATTCGGTCTTCAGATAGATCTCCGAGCCCTGTTCCTTGAACTTCTCGCTCATCTCGGCCATCCCCAGCGCCGCGTCGTTCGGCGCGATGCCGGCCGCGAAGTCGCGGACTTCGTGGCTGATCTTCATCGAACAGAACTTGGGACCGCACATCGAGCAGAAGTGGGCGGTCTTGTGCGCCTCCTTCGGCAGGGTCTCGTCGTGGAACTTGCGGGCCGTTTCCGGATCGAGGCCCAGGTTGAACTGGTCTTCCCAGCGGAATTCGAACCGCGCGCGGCTGATCGCGTCGTCCCACATGGCCGCGCCCGGGTGACCCTTGGCGAGGTCGGCGGCGTGGGCGGCCAGTTTGTAGGTGATGACGCCGGTTTTGACGTCGTCGCGGTCCGGCAGGCCCAGGTGCTCTTTGGGCGTGACGTAGCAGAGCATCGCCGTGCCGAACCAGCCGATCATCGCCGCGCCGATCGCCGAGGTGATGTGGTCGTAGCCAGGCGCGATGTCCGTGGTCAACGGGCCCAAGGTGTAGAACGGAGCTTCGTGGCAGTGCTTCAGCTGCTCGTCCATGTTGGCCTTGATCTTGTGCATGGCCACGTGGCCCGGCCCTTCGATCATCACCTGGACGCCGTGGTTCCAGGCCACCTTGGTCAGCTCGCCCAGGGTGCGCAGCTCCGAGAACTGAGCCTCGTCATTGGCGTCGGCGGTCGAGCCCGGACGCAGGCCGTCGCCCAGCGAGAACGACACGTCATAGGCGCGCATGATCTCGCAGATGTCCTCGAAGCGCTCGTAGAGGAAGTTCTCCTTGTGGTGGGCCAGGCACCACTTGGCCATGATCGAGCCGCCGCGGCTGACAATGCCGGTGACCCGCTTGGCGGTCATCGGAATGAACGGCAGGCGCACGCCGGCGTGGATGGTGAAGTAGTCGACGCCCTGCTCGCACTGCTCGATCAGGGTGTCGCGGAAGACCTCCCAGTTCAGGTCCTCGGCCACGCCGTTGACCTTCTCCAGGGCCTGGTAGATCGGCACCGTGCCGATCGGGACGCTGCTGTTGCGGATGATCCAGTCGCGGATGTTGTGGATGTTGCGGCCCGTCGACAGGTCCATGACCGTGTCGGCGCCCCAGCGCGTGGCCCAGACCAGCTTGTCGACCTCGTCGGCGACGGTGGAGAGCACCGCCGAATTGCCGATATTGGCGTTGATCTTGACCAGGAAGTTGCGGCCGATCGCCATCGGCTCCAGCTCGCCGTGGTTGATGTTGGCCGGGATGATGGCGCGGCCGCGGGCCACTTCCTGGCGCACGAACTCGGGCGTCACGAAGTCCGGGATCGAGGCGCCGAAGTCCTCGCCGTCGCGAACGCACGGACGGTCCTGCTCGCGGCGCAGGTTCTCGCGGATGGCGACATATTCCATCTCGGCCGTGATCTTGCCGGCGTTGGCGTATTCGTACTGGGTGATCAGCGCGCCCGGCTTGCCGCGATAGATGGTGCGGCCAATGGCGGGGAACTGCGGAGCCAGGTGCTTGCCTTGGGCGAAGCCGTTGTCCTCGGGCTTCACGGCGCGAGGCTCGGCGACGACCTCGACGTCGCCGCGGGCGACGACGAAGGCTTCGCGGGTGCGCTCCAGGCCCTTCTCGATGTCGATGGTCGCGGTCGGGTCGCTGTAGGGACCGGACGGGTCATAGATCGTCACCGGCGGTTCGTTGGCCGACGGGTGGACGGCCACCTCGCGGAACGGCACGCGGATGTCCGGGAACAGCTGGCCGGCCTGGTAGACCTTGCGCGAGCCGGGGATGGGGCCGATCGAGATGGTCTCGGCCACGGACTTGATGGTGGTCTGGATGTTCATTTCGGGCGCTCCTTCGGCTTCGAGGAGACCCGGACGTGTCGCGCTTGAGTCGGTTTACGGACGGGCTGCGAGCGCCGACCGCGTTCCCTCCCTTCGCCGGCATGACCCGGATCAGGTTCTACGGGTCAGGGCCAGAGCCCAATCTCAGCCGCGCGAGCGACCCCCCGGTGAACAACGGCTGGACACTAGGCGCGTTGACGCTGAGGTCAAGCGTCGCGTGCCCTGGCGATCACGAAGTCGTCAACCTCGTTACCCTTGGCCTTGCCGGCGCGAATGGAGCGTGACCGCCTCTGGTCACCACCGCCGAGGGCATATCCATGAACGCCATCCCCAATCGCCGCGCCGTCCTGCTGGGCGCGCTCGCCGCAGGCCTCGCCACGCCGGCCCTGGCTCGAACACCGGCGAAAAACATTGTCCTGGTCCACGGAGCCTGGGCCGATGGCTCGTGCTGGAACGAGGTGATCCCTTCGCTGCAGGCCAAGGGATTCAACGTCACGGCGGTGCAGAACCCCCTCACCTCGCTGGCCGACGACGTGGCGGCCACCCGGCGGGTCCTCGCGCGGCAGGACGGCCCGACCGTGCTGGTCGGCCATTCGTGGGGCGGCGTACCGATCACCGAGGCCGGCGTCGACCCGAAGGTCACGGCCCTGGTCTATGTCGCCGCCCGCGCGCCGGACGCCGGCGAGGACTTCAACGCCCTGGCGGCGACCTATCCGACCATGCCGGTGCGGGCCGGAGTCGTGACGACCGACGGCTATTCGTGGCTGACCCAGGACGCCTTCATCCGCTTTTTCGCCGGCGACGTCGAACCGGCCCGCGCTCTGGCGCTCTTCGCGACCCAGCAGCCGATCGCCGCCAGCCTGTTCTCCGGTCGAACCACCGTGGCCGCTTGGCAGGACAAGCCCAGCTTCTACGCCGTTTCGGCCAACGACCAGACGACCAACCCGGACCTCGAGCGGTTCCTGGCCAAGCGCATGAAAGCGACGACCATCGAGCTGCCGTCCAGCCACGTGTCGATGATCTCGCATCCCAAGGCGATCACGGATCTGATCATCCGCGCCGCCGGGTGACGGTTAATTCACTTGCGGCCGGCGGCCGGCCACGCGATCGGGTGACCCGCGTTCTATGGAGATCCGCCCATGACCTTCCGCCGCCTCGCCCTGCCCGTCCTCTGCGCCCTGATCGCCACGCCCGTCCTGGCGCAGGAGACCTATCCGAAGACGATCCCGTCCTCGGGCGGCGAGGTGATCATCCCCTCCGAGCGCAATCAGAAGGCCTATGACGAGTTCAAGTACGCCCCCGCCCGCCGGGCCGGCGACATGCTCTACGTCTCGGGCGCGGTCGCCGGCCGGGGCAAGGACGAAGGCACGGATCCGGAGTCGTTCAAGCGGCAGGTCCGCCGCGCTTTCGTCGCCCTGGACAACACGCTGAAGGCCTCGGGCGCCACCTTCGACGACGTGGTGATGATCAACAGCTTCCACGTCTGGGAAGGGCCCGATCAGCCCGCCCCGCGATGGGAGCAGCTGGCCATGATCAACGCCGTCAAGAGCGAGTTCATCAAGGGCGCCCATCCGGCCTGGACCGCCGTCGGGACCAGCGGCCTGCTGCCCGCCGGCGGCATCGTCGAGATCCAGCTGATCGCCTACGCCCCGAAGAAGAAGCAACCCTAGAGCCGGCTGGCCTTGAACGTATCGCAGGCCGACGGGTCACCCTGGTCATAGCCGCGCGTGAACCAGCGCATCCGCTGGGCACTGCTGCCGTGGGTGAAGCTGTCGGGCACGACCTGGCCTTGGGTCTGCTTCTGGATGGTGTCGTCGCCCACCGCGGCGGCGGCGCCCAGGCCATCCTGGATGTCGGCGCGGTTGATGACGATCTTGCCGCCGGAGGCCTCGCCCGCATGGGCCGCCCAGACGCCGGCATAGCAGTCGGCCTGCAGCTCCAGCCGCACCGAGCCGCTTTCCTCGCCCCGCGCGCCCAGGCGGCGGGCCTGCTGATCGGCGCCCAGAAGGTGCTGCACGTGGTGGCCGATCTCGTGGCTGACGACATAGGCGCGGGCGAACTCGCCCTTGGCCCCGAAGCGGCTTTCCAGTTCCTGCCAGAACGACAGGTCCAGATAGACCTTCTGGTCGGCCGGGCAGTAGAACGGCCCCATGGCCGACTGGCCCGTGCCGCAGCCGGTGCCCGTGGCTTGATTGTAAAGCACGATCGCCTCGGGCGGCCGGTAGTCGACGCCCTCGTTGCGGAAGATCGGCGTCCAGACATCCTGGTTGGACGCCTCGATCACGTCGATGAACTGGCCCTCGCGGTCGGAGACCTCACCGCGCGTCCCCTCCTGCTGGGCGGGCTGCTGCAGGCCCTGCGTCGCCTCCATGGTCGTGCGCGGATCGATGCCGAACACGAAATAACCGATGGCGGCCAGCACCACCGCGCCGATGCCGCCGCCGGCGATACCGACAGGCCCCAGACCACGCCGATCCTCGATATTGCCGGATCGGCGACCGCCTTCCCACTCCATACAGTCCTCGCTCAGTTCGGTTGGCTGGCGGGCTTGATCGCCCTCATGCGCGCATTGCTCTGGTCCAGCGCGTCCTGCGTCAAGCGTTCCATGCGGTTCGCGGAGGCCGCGAGCTCGGCGTCGCGCCGCGCGGCCTCGTCACGCGGCGGGATTGTCCCGTTCCGCTGATCGCTGAGGTCGCGCAGGATCACCTGGGTCCTGGCCCGCTCGTTGGCGTTCGAGGTCTCGATCTGGTTGGCCAACGCGTCGCGTCTTACGTCGTCCACCGCTTGAGCGGCGGCGTTCCGCGTCTGGATGTCACGCAAGGTCGTCTGGGCCTGGGCCGCGCCGCCCAGCGCCACCAAGCCAACCGTGAGCAAAAGAACCGTACGCGCCATCGGGATACTCCTACCAGCCGGAGCGAGCCGACGACGCGCCGCGCGTCAGGGCCGCTTGACCGTGAAACGCGCGAGTTCGGTCTTCGGCGCCAGCCAGCCCGGCTTCAATTCCGCCGCCCGCGTATAGTCCTTGTAGGCGGCTGTCAGGTCGCCCAGCCCCTCATGGGCCAGGCCGCGATTGAAGAAGGCCTTTTCCGGCGCCCTCACGCCCATGCCCAGGCCCTTGTCGATCTGCTCGACGCCTTCACGATAGCGCTCCTCGCCGACGAAGGTCGCGCCGCGATTCACATAGGCCTCGCCCAGGTTCGGGTCGATGGTCGAGGCCTGATCGAAGTCGGCGCGGGCGGCGCCGAACTGACGCTGGCGCATCTGCAGCACGCCACGGTTCACGAAGGTCCGGGCGCGGTCGCGGAAGTTCAGGGTCTCGACCTCGAGGGCCGTGGTGCAGGCCAGGACGGCGCGGTTGTCGGTCCGGCCCTTCTCGGCCGCGTCGGAACACTCCTGGGCAGAGCCGCCGCCGATGATCAGGTCCGAAGCGCCGGCGGCTCCGGCGGCGGCCAGGACGGCCGTGGCGCAGAGCGCGGCGAGAGGGATCGCTCGCATGTGTCTTCCTCCCATGGGGCCGGTCTCTATGGCCGGCCGTTTATGAGGTGATCATAGCACCGTCGCGCGGTCCGTCGAAGCCTCGCCCTCGCATCGCGCGCGGGTCGTGCTAACAGAGGCGGCGACTCCGTCAGGGACCTTACCGATGCACCTCGCCCGCTTTCCCCGCGCCCGCTTCGCCCACCTGCCGACCCCGCTGGAGCCCCTGCCCCGCCTGGGCGCGGCGCTGGGCGTCGACCTCTGGGTCAAGCGCGACGACTGCACCGGCCTGGCCGGCGGCGGCAACAAGACCCGCAAGCTGGAGTTCCTGCTGGGCGAGGCCCTGGCCCAGGGCGCCGACACGCTCGTCACTCAAGGCGCGGTGCAGTCCAATCACGTGCGCCAGACCATCGCCGCTGGCGCCCGCTTTGGCCTCAGGACCGAAGTGATCCTGGAGGAACGCACCGGCTCCAAGGCCAGCGACTACATGGGCAACGGCAACGTCCTGCTCGACAAGCTGATGGGCGCGGCGATCCGCTACGTCCCGGGCGGCACGGACATGGTCGCCGAGCTGGAGAGCACGGCCGAGAGCGTCCGTCAGCGCGGCGGCAAGCCCTATGTCATTCCCGGCGGCGGCTCGAACACCGTCGGCGCGCTGGGCTATGTCGACTGCGCCCGCGAGCTGGTGGTCCAGGCCGACCAGATGGATCTGAAGATCGACCGCTTCGTGACCGCCACGGGCAGCGCCGGCACCCATGCCGGCCTAGTCGCGGGCTTCGCGGCCTTGTCGGTCGACATTCCGATCCTGGGCTTTGGCGTTCGCGCGCCCAAGCCCAAGCAGGAAGAGAACGTCTTCAACTTGGCGCTCGCCACCGCCGAGAAGATCGGCGCGGCCGGCCGCGTCAAACGCGAGATGGTGGTGGCCGACTGCGACTATGTCGGCGAAGGCTATGGCCTGGTCGACCAGGGCGTGATCGACGCCCTGGCCCTGGCGGCCCGAACCGAGGGCCTGCTGTTCGATCCGGTCTATTCGGGCAAGGCCCTGAAGGGGCTGATCGACCAGGCGGGCAAGGGCGCGTTCAAGGGGGAGCGCGTGGTGTTCCTGCACACCGGCGGCGCGCAAGGCCTGTTCGGCTATCAGTCGGTGCTGGAGCCCGCTCTGTGATGAGCAAGGTCACCCAAAGCAAGGTTCTGGGCGTTCTGGGCGGCATGGGTCCGGCGGCGACCCTGGACTTCCTCGCCAAGCTGCAGGCCGCCACGCCGGTCAAGCGCGAGCAGGATCACTTGCGGGTGCTGGTCGACATCAATCCCAAGGTCCCGGACCGCAACATCTCGACATCCGATCCTGGTCCGGTGCTGGCGGCCATGGCCGCTGGACTGCGCGATGGCGGGGCCCAGGTGCTGGCCATCGCCTGCAACACCGCCCATGCCTATGCAGAGGAGGTCCGCGCCTCGGGTCTGCCGCTGGTCGACATGCTGGAGACGGCGGGACTGGCCGCCCAGGCCAAGGGCGCCAGCGTCGTCGGCGTGCTAGGCACCGGCCTTGCGCTCGGCCTCTATCGCGATCGCTTCTCGCACATGGGCCTGGAAGTGGTGATGCTAGACGACCACGAGCAGGTCGAGTTCATGGCCCTGCTCTATCGCATCAAGCAGGGTCACGTCGGCCCCGACTCCCGCGAGTCCATGGCCGCCCTTGCCCACCGCCTGGTCGGCAAGGGCGCGCAAAGCGTGGTGGCGGGCTGTACGGAAGTGCCGCTGGTGCTGAGCGCGACGGACCTGTCGGTCCCATTTCTTGATGCGACGGAAGAGTTGGCCAGGCGCTGCGTGGCGGTCTGCCTTGAGGACGTCAGCGCATAGCCGAGGGCTGACCGTCTTCGCGCGACGCCTCGAACAGCCCCAGCAGGGCCGCCGCGCCGCGCGAGGCCTGGGCCATGCGTAGCAACGCCGCCCGGGCTTGGGTGGTGTCGGCGCTCTCGGCTTGTCGCTCGAGACGCTCGGCTTCGCTGAGATGATCGTTTCTGCTTCCCATGACGCAAACGTCTACAGGACCTAAACGGCGCCACCATGCGACCGCTGGACGCACACCGTTCATTAACCATCGTTTCGCGCGCGCCAAATTGTCACAGAATGTTAAATCGCAAGCATGGCGCATAAATGAAAACACCCCCGGACCTGGAAGGCCTGGGGGTGTCGTCCTGTTCCCCAACAGGACGGCGTCGGCTGCGCTAGCATCGAGCGCTGCGGCGTCGCCTCTTAAACTGGTGACCCTGCTTTCGCCGAACGCGGATCCTTAAGCAACGCGTCGCCCTGTCGCAGCCCCCCATTTTGAGGACGCCGCAGCGCTGAAATCCTTTGCATACAAGGGCCTCGTCCCGGCTGCGGCGCGCTGACGCAGCCATCCCAGAATGAGGAAACTCGTCGCAAAAAGTGGGTAGCCAAAGCTATGACACCGGTAGCATGGTAACTGAAACCGTTGCATCAGACGACGGGGCCGTCAGGGCCGGGAGGAACGCCAAAAGCCGTCGAGCGCGACAGCCGATATTGGATGCCGATTTCGGCGCCCGTCATGCTCCAAGCTTTGAGATAGCGCCTGTCCAGACAGGCTCTAGCGGCTTCCCGTTCGTTGACGGCTCCGCCTCATCCGGAGTCCCGCATGCCCCTCGTCGCCCTCTCCCGTCGCCGCCTGATGGCCACCACGGCCGCCGCCTTCGCCGGCGCCGGCCTGCCGCTCAAGGCCCTGGCCGCGCCGACCAAGGCGGACGCCCTGGGGACCATGAAGAAGGCGGCCAGGTTCATGGTCGAGAAAGCCGCCTACAAGGGCGGCTACGTCTGGTCCTACTCGGCAGACCTGACGCGCCGCTGGGGCGAGATGGAAGCCTTTCCGACGATGATCTGGGTGCAGCCGCCCGGCACCGGCACGGTCGGCCACCTGTTCCTGGACGCCTACCACGCCACCCGGGACGAATATTACTACGACGCCGCGTGCAAAGCCGCCGACGCGCTGATCGCCATCCAGAACCCGGCCGGCGGCTGGAACTATCTGGGCGACATGGCCGGCGAGGCCTCGCTCAAGAAATGGTACGACACCATCGGCAAGAACGGCTGGCGCCTCGAGGAATTCCAGCACTACTACGGCAACTGCACCTTCGACGACGAAGGCACCGCCGAGTGTTGCAAGTTCATGCTGCGCATGTACGTCGAAAAGAAGGATCCGAAGTATAAGGCCGCCTTCGAGAAGGCCCTGAAGTTCGTGCTGGAAAGCCAGTATCCGGTTGGCGGCTGGCCGCAGCGCTATCCGCTGAAAGACGAGTTCCACCACCACGGCAACCCGGACTACACGAGCTTCATCACCTTCAATGACGACGTGATCGGTGAGAACATCGAGTTCCTGATCATGGTCTACCAGGCCCTGGGCGATAAGAGCGTCCTGGAGCCGATCCGCCGCGCCATGGACTGCTACGTCGCCTGCCAGCAGCCGCAGCCTCAGCCGGCCTGGGGCCTGCAGCACACCGTGGCCGACCTGAAGCCGGCCGGCGCCCGCACCTACGAGCCCAAGGCCTTCGCCACCCACGCCACGGCCAGCTGCCTGTCGCAGATGATGACCTTCTACCAGCTGACCGGCGATCCGAAGTACCTGGCCCGCTTGCCCGAGGCCCTGGCCTGGCTGGACTCGGTGCGCCTGCCCGACGAGGTCATGCCCGGCAAGCCGCGCTATCCGACCTTCATCCAGATCGGCAACGGCCGTCCGCTGTACGTCCACCGCACCGGCTCGAACGTGGTCAGCGGCCGCTACTTCACCGACGAGAACCCGCACAACACGGTCACCCACTACTCGTCGTTCCGGAACGTGGACGTCAAAGGCCTGCGCGCCCGCTACGAGACGCTGAAGGCCACGCCGCCGGAAGAGGCCAGCAGGCACTCGCCACTGAAGGGCCAGCGTCCGCTGCCCAAGTATTTCATGGTCAAGGACATCTCGGTCGAGGACCTGTCGGTCGGCGGCGACCTGTCCAGTTCGGCCCCCAAGGCCGTGTCGGCCGACGCCGACAAGGTCGCCAAGCTGACCCTGGAGCTCAACGCCGAAGGCTGGTGGCCCACGCCCCTGACCTCCACCAGCCAGCCCTATGCCGGCGAGCCTCCGGCCGAGCCGACTCCCGGCGACTTCTCGGAGACCAAGGTCGGCGACAAGTACGACACCTCGCCCTACCCCGATCCCAACCCGAAGATCGGCGTCTCGACCGGCGCCTTCATCGCCAACATGGCGACGCTGATCAAGTACGTCGACAGCCTCGCGACTTAAGCGATCAGACGCGCTTCGGCCGGGGTCACCGCGGCCAGCAACCGGCCGAGCGCATGCTGATAGAGGGCGACGTCCTTCTGGTTTTGCGAGACCAGTTGGCGGTAGGCCTTCGCGCCCAGCATCGCCTCGGCCGTGTCCTCGGCCCGCGTCACGTTCAGACGCTGCACGCTCGCCACGCGGCCTTCGAACGCGCTTTCGGCCCACGCCATCGACTCGAAGGGATGCTCGCAGACATAGAACCAGACCATGCGCTCGATCAGCGCCTGCGCGGCGGCCACGTCCTGCTCGTACAGGGGCGACCAGCCCGAGCCAGTCAGTTGCCGGTAATGGTGGTCGTAGGTGTGCAGCACCACCGCCGGGTCGTCGCAGGTGACGAAATCGTCGAGCGACAGTCGCTTGGCCAGGCTGACCGCCCGGAACCGCGGATCGCGCGCCTGATCGCCCGTCAGCGCCACGACATGCCGGAAGTAGCGATAGACCGAGACCACCCGGTCCACCGGCCAGCGGAAATTGGTGGCTGCCGGGATTTGCGGGTCCACCGCGCGGTAGATGTCATAGCCATAGTGGCCGGCATAGAAGTCGTGACCCCGGAACGCCTCGTAGCGCCCAGCGCGCTCGGCGTGTTCGGTCGCGTCGTTCTCGATTCGCGGACAACGGCGCTCCTCCGGAAACAGGCGGCTCAGCGCATCGACGACGGAGGTCCCGCCCGCCTTAGGATTATGGAAGAAGAAGAGCTTCCCGAACACAACAGGCTCCGACCCCGCCAAGACGACCGTCGCTACGCTGCTCACACGAACAGGCTTCAACTTTCCGTCGTCGTTTTGGCTGGAAGAGTTGCAGAAACGTTCAATTCAATCCAGGGATGATATTGCGACTTCGAGACGTTGTCGACAAGCCCATGAAAGATTAGCGGAATTTTGGCGAAGAAATTCCGCAGCCAGACGGTCTGTCATTCACAGGCGCGCCGGAGGTTCATCAGCACCTTCGGCGTGTCCTTGCGCAGCGCTTCGCGCATCATGGCCTTGGGAACAGGCCAGTCGACCGCCAGGCGGTTGTCGTAAAACACCCGCGTGCCGCGCCCGCCGTCCAGCGGCTGCAGCCGCCACTCGCCCTGCTCGACCTTCAGGTCGCCCTCCACGAGATGGAAGCGGATCCGACTGACCGGCTCGTAGTCCGATCGGAACACGATCCGCATGCTCGGAAAGACGAAGGTGCGCCGCGTGACGTGCTCGCGGATGTCCCAGCCTTTGCGTTGATCTCCGGACAGAATGCGGCAGCTGGCCAGGTTGCTGATCATCCGCCCCGCCGTGGCGCAGTCGGTCATGATCGCCCAGACCCTTTCCGGCGGCGCGGCGACGTCGACCACCGCCCGAACGCGGCCGGAGACGCCGTCGGGATCAGGCGAGACCTCGGCATAGGCCTCGCCCCTGGCCAGGGCCGCCTGGGCCTTGGCCGTCAATTCGAAGGCGTGGGCGGACCCGCTCAGGGCCCACACCATCGTCGCCGCCACCATCCATCGCCGCATGCGTCCGCTCCTTGCCTGCAGCAGCTACGGCGGCGACGGGCCTCTGGACGCTACGGTCGCGCTACGGCCAGCGCTTCGCGCACCACATCGGGGGCATGATCGATCACGCGGAGGTAAGCGGTCAGGGCGGCGT
The DNA here is from genome assembly GCF_058798735.1 of Caulobacter sp. GW822-FHT07D08. Taxonomy (NCBI): domain Bacteria; kingdom Pseudomonadati; phylum Pseudomonadota; class Alphaproteobacteria; order Caulobacterales; family Caulobacteraceae; genus Caulobacter; species Caulobacter sp. GW822-FHT07D08. Next base: position 788,997 of record NZ_JBXAKU010000001.1, on the reverse strand, counting down.
CGGGGCGGGCGTCGCCGTGCTCCAGGTCTTCCAGCAGCGTCCGGTCGATGTGGAAGACGCGGGCGAAGTCCGCCTGGCTGAGCCCCGTGCGCCAGCGCACGGCCTGAACCAGGGCGCGGGCGGAACGCGAACGCGACGGAGCGGCGGCTTCATCGATCGCGGGGTCGGCGGGTCTGATCATCGTTACGCTCCTACGGCCTATCCCCAAGGAGAGCTTCTAGGCTCCGTCGATTGCAGAAATTCGACGGCTTTGAGTCAGGGCGAAGTCTTCAGGCGCCTTGTTTGGCGAGGAACGCTCCCGTGGCCTCGATGGCTTCGACCAGGCTGACCCGCTCCAGGGTCACGCCCTCGGGCAGGCTGGAGAACAGCCGGGTCGGCGCGGCGGCGTCCAGCATGACGAACACGCCCCGGTCGTCAGCGCGGCGGATCAGGCGGCCGAAGGCCTGGCTGATGCGGGCCCGCGCCACGGCGTCGTCGTAGCCCTTGCCGCCGAAACGCAGGCGGCGGGCCTTGTGCAGCACGTCCGGACGCGGCCACGGCACCCGGTCGAAGACCAGCAGGCGCAGGGACCGGCCCGGCACGTCGACACCGTCGCGGATGGCGTCGGTGCCCAGCAGGCAGGCGTCCTCCTCGGCCCGGAAGATGTCGACCAGCGCCCCCACCTCCAGCGGATCGACGTGCTGGGCGTACAGAGCCAAGCCCTGGTCGGCCAGGGGCGCGGCGATGCGCTCGTGCACGGCCTTCAGCCGGCGGATGGCGGTGAACAGGCCAAGCCCCCCGCCCCCGGACGCCAGGAACAGCTCGCGCATGGCGGCCGAGACCTGGCGCGGGTCCTCCTTGTTCACGTCGGTGACGACATAGGCCTTGGCGTTGTGCTCATAGTCGAACGGCGAGACCAGCCGCAGCACCTTGGGCGCGGTCGGCAGGCGCGCGGCGCCGGTGCGCATCTCGGCCAGGGCGAACGGATCCTCCAGCGCCGGATCGACCAGGGTGGCGCTGGTCACCAGCACCCCGTGGGCTGGCGACAGCACCGCCGCGCGCAGCGGCTCGGTCGGGTCCACCCAGTGGCGGCGGCAGGCGGCGTCGACGACCCGTCCATACAGGAACGTCGCCTCGAACCAGTCGACGAAGTCCGGATCGGTCTCGCTGGGCTCGACGTCGTCATCCTCGATCGCCTTCAGGATCGAGCGCCAGGCCGGCAGGGTCATGCGGGCGCGACGGTCCAGGCCCCGCAGCGCGCCTTCGATCCGGGCGCGTTCGGACGGGCCCAGGTGTTCGGCGTCCTCGTCCAGAACGTCTTCCAGGGCGCGGGCCAGGGCGAGCAAAGGCGCTTCGATGGCGGCCAGGGCCTTGGCGGCTTCCGGCGCGCGCTCGCGGACGAGATCGGTGGCCGGCCGGGCGTCGCATTGCAGGCCCAGGTCGGCGCCGCCGCCCCGCTCGCTGGTGCGGGCCCGCAGCTGCTCGATCACCGCGACCAGAAAGTTCTCGATCGGTCCGATCGGATTGATCTGGCCGTCCGGCGGCGCGACCCGGCCTGACCACCCTTCGCCCGGCAACGCGGCGGCGGCGTGCAGCGCCTGGGTCATCGCGCCGCGCGCGCCTTCGCGGTCGCCGAGGATGTCCAGCAGGCGCGCCTCCAGACCCCGCCCGCGTCGGCCACGGCCCTCGGGACCGCGGATCCAGCGGCGCAGCTCGGCGGCCTCGGCCCCGGACAGGGCGGCCGAGAAGGCGCTGTCGGCTGCCTCGAACAGGTGGTGGCCTTCGTCGAAGACGATGCGCTTGAGGCTGGTGGTCTCGTTGTCGCCCTTCAGGCCCCGCGCCGTCCGCGCCCCGTCGAACGCGGCCTGGGTCAGGACCAGGGCGTGGTTGGCGATGACGATGTCGGCGCGCTTGGACGCCCGCACGGCCTTCTCGATGAAGCAGATGCGATAGTGCTGGCAGCCGGCATGGATGCACTCGCCGCGCCGGTCGACCAGGTTCGACGGGCTCGCCTGGGCCGAGGGCGGCACAGCCGAAAGCGTCGGCAGCCAGGCGGGGAAGTCGCCGCCGGTCATGTCGCCGTCCCGGGTCGCCCGAGCCCAGCGGGTCGTCAGCGCCAGGCCGATCAGGTCGCCATTGCCCAGCTGGGCGCCGTTGATCTGCTCCTGGAAGTTCAGCAGGCAGAGATAGTTCTCACGCCCCTTGCGAACCACCGCCTTGCGCGCCCGCTCCTTGGGATCGGGATAGATCGACCGGCTCTCGCGCTCGATCTGGCGCTGCAGGGCGCGGGTATAGGTGCTGATCCAGACGGACGGCCCGTTGGCCTCGGCCCACAGCGAGGCCGGCGCCAGATAGCCCAGGGTCTTGCCGACGCCGGTGCCGGCCTCGGCCAGCATCATGCGCGGTTCGCCCTCGCGCTCGCGCGGCTGGAAGGCGAAGGCCGCCTCCTTGGCGAAGGTCACCTGGGCCTCGCGCACCTCGTCCAGACCGGAGCGCTTCAGCAGTTCGGCCAGGCGCTCCCCGGCCCGTTCAGGATCGATCGGCCGCGAGCCGGGCTCGCCGGGCGGGGCCTGATCCTCCCATTCGACCAGCCGCGCCCAGACGTCCAGGCCCGAGCCGCGGAACTGGTTGCCGGCCTGAACCGAGCGGAGCGCGCCGATCGTCCGAGCTCCCCACGACCAGCCGGCCTTGGCCAGGGTCTCGGCCACGGCCAGGGCCTCCTCGCGCGACGGGACCGGAGTCAGGGCCAGCTCGCGCAACAGGGCGTCGGCGCTCTCGCGCAGGCTCTGGGCCTGTTCGGCCGCGCCGTGCGGCTCGCGCAGACCCAGCGCCATGGCCAGGCCCACGGCCGACGGGGCGCAGAAGGTCGCCGGCCGGACAAAGGCATAGAGCTCCAGCACGTCGAACAGCCGCGCATGGCGCGAGGGCGGCGACAGGTTCAGGCGACGGGCGGTCATGGCCGCGTGAGCCACCAGAACCGGGCCGTGCTCGAACAGGTCGCGGGCGTCCGGCGGACGTAGCATCCGCCCTTCGCCCGCCCCGTCGGCCACGCCCGCGCGCGGCCCGGGCAGCACGACGAGCGCGGGGGCGAGATCCAGAGTCGGCGGGAAAGCGGTCACCCGACTCCGTTAGCAGAAACCGCCACGAAACAGAATAAGAACAGAGGCTTCAGACGACCGGAACCTCATCGTCGTCCAAGCCTTCCAGACGGTTGATCGCCTTCTGGGCCTTCTGGCGCAGGTCCGCGTCCTTGCTCTCGGCCGCCTTGCGGTACATCCGCAAAGCGAGGTCGTCGTCGGCCTTGACGCCCTGGCCGCGCTCGCACATGACGCCAAGGTCGTACCACGCCTCCAGATAGCCCCGCTCGGCGGCCATCTGGAACCAGCGCATGGCCTCCGTGTAGTTGATCGGTACGCCCTCGCCGTTGTGGTGCGCGACGCCCAGGTTCGACATGCCGGCCGCCAGATCGTTGGCGGCGGCGGCGCGGTAGAACTTCAGGGCCTCGGCCTGGTCCAGGCGCACGCCCGTCCCCTCCGAGTGCAGCCGGCCCATCTCGTTCATGGCGTCGGGCGAGCCCATCTCGATCGCCTTGCGCAGCAGGGCCACGCCCTTGGCCGTGTCGACCCGCGTTCCGGCGCCGTCCAGATAGGCCTCGGCGGCGCTGTAATAGCCGCGCGCGGAACCGGCGCCGGCGGCCTTCAGGTACCAGGCCAGCGCCAGGCGCGGGTTCTCGGGCAGCCCCTCGCCGCCTTCGTAAGCGACGCCGAGATTGTACATGCCGTTGGGGTCCCCCAGCCGCGCGGCCTGGGCGTAGAGCTTCATGGCGGCCCGGCGGTCGACCTTCACCCCGTCCGCGCCGTCGAAATAGACATTGCCCAGCTCGACCATGGCGTCGGGATCCCCGCAAGCGACGCCCTTGCGCAGCCAGGCCAGGGCCTGGGGCACGTCGCGATCGACGCCCTCCCCGTCCAGGTACAGCTTGGCCAGGTCGACATAGCGCGTGGCGTCGCCGCCCTGGGCGTCCTTCAGGGCCGCCGCGAAGGTCGCCCTGGCTTCGGCGGAACCGTCCGCTCGCGCGAACGCCGCGCCGCCGCCCATCAACAACGACGGCGACAACGCCAACACCAACATCAAGGGCGGCACTCTGCTACGCATCACGTCCCCACCGTCCCGGGATCGTCGCATCGACCGCGGGAGCGTCAAGGCAGACACCCGCCCGCTCGGCCGCGCGCAACCAGACTCGCCCGATACGGGTTCAAAAGACGGATGAAACAGAAGGGGAACATGCTATATCGCGGTCAATGCTCGCGGCTGACGCCCTTCCTCCCAAGTTCCAAGACTGGTTCGCCGCCCGTGGCTGGAGCCCGCGCGAGCACCAGTTGGCCATGCTGGAGAAGGCGCGCGAGGGGCGCGGCGCCCTGCTGATCGCCCCGACGGGCGGCGGCAAGACCCTGGCCGGCTTCCTGCCCAGCCTGATCGAGCTGTCCGAACGCCCGCCGCGCAACACGCCGGCCGGGGTGCATACCCTCTACATCTCGCCGCTGAAGGCCCTGGCCGTCGATGTCGAGCGCAACCTCCTGACCCCCATCCGCGAGATGGGCCTGAAGATCGTGGCCGAGAGCCGCACCGGCGACACCGGCGAGGCCCGCAAGGCGCGTCAAAGGGTGAGACCGCCGGACATTCTGCTAACCACGCCCGAGCAACTGGCTCTGTTCTGCGCCTGGGAAGGCGCGCGGGAGTACTTCAGCGACCTGCGCTGCGTGATCATCGACGAGGCCCACGCGATCTGGCCCAGCAAGCGGGGCGATCTACTGGCGCTGGGCCTGGCGCGCCTGCAACAGTTCGCGCCGTCGATGCGACGGGTGGGGCTGTCGGCGACGGTCGACGATCCGGACCTGGTTCGGAAGTGGCTGGGGTGTAACGACGTGACCTCCCCTCCCCCTTGCGGGGAGGGGGCAGGGGGTGGGGGTGTCAGCGCCGCCGACGCCCAGAAAGCACCCCCATCCCCAACCCCTTCCCCGCAAGGGGGAAGGGGCTCGAACATCGACCTCGTCCTCGGCTCGGGCGGCGCGCAGCCGGTCGTGGAAGTCCTCGTCTCCGGCGGTCGCGTGCCGTGGGCCGGCCATACGGCCGAGCACGCCATGGCCGAGGTCTACGAGATCATCAAGTCGTCGAAGACAGCGCTGATCTTCGTCAACACCCGCTTCCAGGCCGAATTCGCCTTCCAGCGTCTGTGGGAGCTGAACGAGGACGACCTGCCGATCGCCCTGCACCACGGCAGCCTGTCGGCCGAGCAACGCCGCAAGGTCGAGGCGGCCATGACGCGCGGCGCGCTGCGGGCCGTGGTCTGCACCTCGACCCTGGACATGGGCATCGACTGGGGCGACGTCGATCTCGTCATCCAGCTGGCCGCGCCCAAGGGCGCCTCGCGGATGGTGCAGCGGATCGGCCGCGCCAACCACCGCCTGGACGAACCCAGCCGCGCCCTGTTCGTGCCCGCCAGCCGCTTCGAGATGCTGGAGTGCCGCGCCGCCGCCGACGCCATCCTGGAAAACCACCTGGACGGCGATCCCCCGCGCATCGGCGCGCTCGACGTCCTGGCCCAGCACGTCATGGGCTGCGCCTGCTCCGAACCCTTCGCGCTGACCGCGCTCTATGACGAGGTCCGCTCGGCCGGTCCCTATGCCGAGCTCTCCTGGGAGGACTTCGAGACCGTCGTCGACTTCGTTTCGACCGGCGGCTACGCCCTGCGCACCTACGACAAGTTCCGCCGCATCGTGCGCAACGAGGATGGCCTGTGGACCGCCCGCAACGCCCAGGCCCGCCAACAGCATCGGATGAACGTCGGGGCCATCGTCTCGCCGGGCATGATCAACATCCGCATCGGCGGCGGCAAGAGGCCGATGGGCGGCCGCAAGATCGGCGAGGCGGAAGAGGGCTATTTCGAGCAGCTGACCCCGGGCGACACCTTCGTCTTCGCCGGCCAGGTCTGGCGCTACAACAGCCTCGTGGGCGCCGACGCCTTCGTCTCGCCCGCGCCGAACGACGACCCGAAAATGCCCAGTTGGGGCGGCTCCAAGTTCCCGCTTTCCACCTATCTGGCCAGCCGCGTGCGCCAGATGATGCACGACGAGCGCGAATGGGCCGCCCTGCCGCCGGACGTCCAGGAGTGGCTGAGCTGGCAGAAGGTCCGCTCGGCCATCCCCGGCGATGGTGAGATGCTGCTGGAGACCTTCCAGCGCGGCAAGCGCTTCCACTTGGTCTGCTATCCGTTCGACGGGCGCCTGGCCCACACCACCCTGGCCATGCTGCTGACCCGGCGGCTGGACCGCCTGGGCGTTGGGCCGCTGGGCTTCGTCTGTAACGACTACGCCCTCAACATCTGGTCGCTGCGGCCGATGGACGGTCTGGATCTCGACGACCTGTTCGCCCAGGACATGCTGGGCGACGACCTGGAGGCCTGGCTGGACGAAAGCTTCATGATGAAGCGGGCCTTCAAGCACTGCGCCCTGATCGCCGGGCTGATCGAGCGCCGCCACCCTGGCGCCGAGAAGTCAGGACGGCAGGTGACCTTCTCCACCGACCTGATCTACGACGTGCTGCGCAAACACCAACCCGATCATCTGATGCTCCGCTGCGCCCGACACGACGCCGCCACCGGCATGCTCGATATCGCCCGGCTGGGCGACATGCTGACCCGCGTGCAGGGCCGCATCCGCCACGTGCGGCTGGATCGCGTCTCGCCGTTCGCCGTGCCGATCATGCTGGAGATCGGCCGCGAACGCGCGCCGGGCGACGCGGCCGGCGAAATGATCCTGGCCGAGGCCGAGGAAGACCTGATCGCCGAGGCCATGTCGTGACGCGTTTCGAACCCTCCCTCTGCGGCGGCCTGCGGGTCGGCCTGGCCAATGTCGAGGTCATGCTGCGCTGGTCCGGCGCCCTGTGGCTGGAGCGCGAGAACACGCTCGTCGTCGCCGACCTGCATTTCGAGAAGGGCAGCAGCTACGCCGCGCGCTTCGGCCAGATGCTGCCGCCCTACGACACGCGCGAAACGCTGGATCGCCTGGACCGCGAGATCGCCCTGCTCTCGCCCGCGCGCCTGATCTTCCTGGGCGACAGCTTCCACGACGGCGGCGGCGAGGCGCGGCTGGCGGCGGACGACTACAGGCGATTGGAAGGCCTGGCCCTGGGCCGCGATCTCGTCTGGGCGGTCGGCAATCACGATGCTGAGGGACCCAGGGTGCTGCCCGGCGACATCATCGACGAGGCCTCGGTCTCGGGCCTGACCTTGCGCCACGAGCCGGTTCCGGGCGTCCAGCTGGGCGAGGTCGCCGGCCACCTGCACCCGGCGGCCAAGATCACCAGCGGCCGCGCCACCACCCGCCGCCGCTGCTTCGTCACCGACGGTCAGCGCCTGGTGCTGCCAGCGTTCGGAGCCTTCACGGGGGGTCTGAACATCCTGGACGAGGCGTTCTCGAACCTGTTCGCCGGTCCGCTGCTGGCCGGCGCGCTGGGGCCCAAGCGGGTCCACGCGGTGGGACGAAAGTCGCTGCGGCCGGATTAGTCCTGCCCCAGGATGCTTTCGTAGTCCTGGCCGCCATAGAAGATGCCGACAATGACCACCTGTCGGCCCTTCAAGGCGTAGGTGATCGTCACGCGCCGGAAAGGCAGGGTGCGAAGACCTGGCCGCACGTCGAACCGCGGCGCGCCACGTTCTGGAAAGCTGCTAAGCGCTTCACAGCGATCGACGATCTCATCCGTGAAGCGCGCCGCCGTCCTCGGCGACGCCTCGACGGACAGATAGTGGTAGAGCGCGAGAAGCTGAGCCTCCGCTTCCGGCGTATAGACGACCGAATAGCCGCACATCAGGTCTTGAAAGCGCGCGTGTGCGCGGCGGCTAACGCCGCACGAACATCCTCACTCGATCGCCCCCGGGAAGGATCCGCTTCAAAGGCGTCGTAGGCCTTGGCGGCCTCGCCATGCAGCCAGGCTTCCAGCGCCCGTTCTTGAGCTTGAAGCGCGCGCAGGCCCTCCCGGATCACCTCGCTCTCGCTGGCATAGGCGCCGGACTCGACCTTCGCCCTGACCTGGGCGGCCATTTCATTGGGAAGGGTGACGCTAAGCTGCTTGGTCGATCGCATGACGGCCTCGGATCCTGGTAGGATTAAATCCTATCAATGCTTACCCAGCAAGCCGATCCGCTTCACATATGCAGCGCTTGCTCCAGGGCGAAGGCCAGGGAAATGGCCGCGCCGGCGGTCAGCAGGGTGCGCATGCGCGGGCGCCAGCTGGGGCCCTCGTGGTCGGTGACGTCCCAGACCCATTGCAGCAGGAAGACCAGCAGGAAGCCCGACAGCTGCCAGGCCGGCTCGAACTTCAGCTCGCCCAGCAACAGGCCGAAACCCGACAGCGGGAACAGCAGCGAGATGCCCAGGACCGACCAGCGTGGGCTGGGGTTCTCGATCTCCAGCCCCGTGCGCACGCCCCCGAAGTACGAGACCATGGCGGCCGAATAGGCCAGCAGCGCCGTCAGAGACGACTTCTGGATGCTGTCGGGGCCGTAGCAGAACAACACCGACGAGATGAAGAAAGGAATCAGGGTCGATAGACCAAAGACCCATACCGCCGGCGGAACCGGCGTCCGCTCGCCCGCGGACTCGTTCATGCTCAACTCCTTCGGAAGGCGACCGAAGCCGCCCACCCTGCCCCGAGCGCGACTATTACCGACACGAGCCCATAGGTCCACGGACGATCTTTGGCGAAGACATAGAGCGCCCGCTCGGCGCCGGCCTTCTCGACCACCAGGGCGCGGTCGCGGATCGACACCGGCTTGCCGTCCTGGAACAGCACGATGCGGGCCGTGTACCGCCCGATCGGCGCCTCGGCCGGCAGGTCCAGCTCGGCGCGGAACAGGCCCTTGTCGACGAAGCGGACGCCTTGCGGGTCTGCGGCATAAAGGCCGGCCTTCTCCTTCAGGCGCAGCACGGCGCGCCGCCAGTCGAGGTAGTCCGCGCCCAAGCGGCTGACCACGACGTCGCGGACGCCATAGGTGGTCTCGACCCGCTGCTCCAGGGGCGCGGCGATGGCCAGGTGCTCCAGCCCCGCGCCCAGGTGGCGCAAGGGGGCGAAGCCGGCGATGTCCTGCAGCTTGCGGGTGGAGGCCACGCGATAGAAGCCCGGGGCGCCGCGGAACACCACGGGACGGCTGTTCAGCCACAGGCCGGCGACCTGGGTCTTGCGGGCGATACGCAGCGGCTGGTCGGGGCCGCGGACGATGACGACGATGTCGCTGGGCCGGTCCGTCGGATCGAACACCGCGCCATAGAGCACGATCCGCGCGCCCCGGAAGCCGGAGCTGACCCGGATCTCGGTGTCGGTCAGGGCGGCCGAGACCGCCGGCGCGGGCGGGGCGGCGACCAACGGAATCATCGGCTCGCTCCCGTCATCAGGACGAAGGCTTCCTCGGGCCTGATGAACAGGTCCGCGCCCATGCGCAGGCCAACGACCAGCACCAGCAGGGCCAGAAGCGCCCGCAACTCCTCGGCGCGGAAGCGGCCCGAGGCCCGCGCGCCCAGCTGCGCCCCGATCACCCCGCCGATCAGCAGCAGGGTCGCCAGCACGATATCGACCGTCTGGTTGCGGCCGGCCTGCAACACGCTGGTCAGCGAGGTGGTGATGACGATCTGGAACAGGCTGGTGCCAATGACCACCGGCGCGGGCATGCGCAGCAGGTAGATCATGGCCGGCACCAGGATGAAGCCGCCGCCGACGCCCATCACCGCCGACAGGACGCCGACGAACACGCCCAGCAGGACCGGCGGGATGACGCTGATATAGAGCCGCGAGCGCGGGAAGCGGACCTTGAACGGCAGGGCGTACAGCAGCGCCGGTCGCCGGTCGCGGCGCGGCTTGGGCGGCTGGCCGCTCCGGCGGCGCAGGATCGTCCCCACCGACTCCGTCAGCATCAGTCCGCCGATGACGCCCAGGAACAGCAGGTAGGACAGCGACACCGCGAAATCCGCCTGGCCGATCAGGCGCAACCAGCGAAACACCTCGACCCCGATGAACGAGCCGATCGCCCCGCCGCAGGCCAGCACCCCGCCCATGCGGAAATCGACCGAGCGCTTCTTGCTGTAGGCGATGACGCTGGAGACCGACGAGGCGGCGACGTGGTTGGCCTCGCTGGCCACGGCCACGACCGGCGGGATGCCCATGAACACCAGAACCGGCGTCATCAGGAAGCCGCCGCCGATGCCGAACATGCCGGAGATGAAGCCCACGAGCCCGCCCAGCACCACCAGCAGCAGCGCGTTCACCGACACCTCGGCGATGGGCAGGTAGAAGTGCAAGGCGCGCGCGGCCCTTTCGGCGTCCGGGATATCCCTGATTGCCGGGTGAAGGCCGGAGGGTCAACGCGATAGATGCTCTCCCGCGTTGCGCGGGAAGATCAACCTAGCGCGCGTAGACCGACAGGCGGTTCAGGGTCTCGCCGTCCATGCCGCCCGAGGCCGGCAGCCCCTGGTCGCGCTGGTAGGCGGCGATGGCCATGCGCAGGGCCGGCGAAGCGACGCCATCGCGCGGACCCTGGTAGTAGCCGAGCTGCGACAGCACCTTCTGGGCCATGCCCAGGTTGGCGTTGGCGGCCGGGGCCGACGCGGTCAGGCTGGCCGTCTGGGTCTGGGTTTGCGGACGGAAGGCCAGGGCCGAGCGATCGGCGGTCTGCTGGGCCTCGGCCGTCAGCTGGGCGCGCAGGGCGTTGGCCCGGCTGCGGGCGGTGGCGTCGCCCGAACGGCCGGCGATCACGTACCACTTGTAGGCTTCCGCCGGGTTCTGGCTGACGCCTAGGCCGCTTTCGTAGAGCTGGGCCAGGTTGAACTGGCTGTCGACCAGGCCGGTGTCGGCGGCCTTGCGGAACCAGGTCGCCGCCGTGGTCGAGTTGCGCGGGCCGCCCTCGCCCTTGAAGTAGTAGAGCGCCAGGTTGTGCATGGCGCGCGGGTCACCGCCGGCGGCCGCGCGTTCGCTCCAGCGGCGGGCTTCCGGCATGTCCTGCTTCACGCCGCCCTTGCCGGCCTCATACATCTTCGAGAGGTAGAACTGCGCGGCGGGATAGCCACCGTTGGCGGCCTTACGCAGGATGTCGAGGCCCGAGCGGTCGCCGATCTCGATCTTGCGGACGCCGTCCTCGAACAGGGCCTTGGCGTTGTCGGTGGCGACCGGCGCGGCCGCGGCGTCGGCCTGAACGGGCGTGACGCCCGTGGTCAGGGCCACGGCGGCGCGCGGCTGGCCCGGCGTGGTGTCGGCTTCCGGACGGGTGACCTCGACGTCCGACTTGCGGCCGGCGATGGCGTCGGCGACGCGGGTCGGGGTCGCCCCGCTGCCGTCGGCGCTGAGCAGCATGAAGCCGCCGACCATGGCGCCCAGGGCGCCGGCGCCGCCAAACACCATCACGGCGGTGGCGACGGTCGCGCCCAGGCGGCTCTTGGACTTCCTGGCGAAGCCGAAGCCGCTGAACAGCGGCGTTCCGGTCTTTTCACCCTTCGCCGGCTTGGGGGCCTTGGCCTTCTTTTCCGGCTTGGCCTTGCCCACGGTCTTGGCGTCGGCGGCCGCGGCGGCGCGCGCGGCGGCGCGGGCCTGCTCGATGATGTCGCGGGTCGACATAGGCCGGGTAGGCTGGACCGGAGCGAAGTCGGAGACCTCGGGCTCGACCTCCTCGTAGCGCGGCGCCTCCGGCTCGAATCCGTCGGCCATGGCGTAGTCGTCGTGCGCGAAGGCGCGCTCTTCCGGCTCGGCGGCCGGGAACTCGGCGATCTCGAAGCTGGGCTCGCGCGACGGAGCGGCCGGGGGGGCGAACACGTCCTGGTCGTCGTCGAACGAAGCCGACTGGCTGAACGAGGCCGACCGGCCGAAATAGGGATCATCGAACGGCGAGACCGCCGGGGCCGGAGCGACACGGGCCGGCGCGGGGGCCGCGGCCACCTGCGGCGGCGCGGCTTCCAGCTTGCGCTGGGCGTCGTGCAGGCGGGTGTCGATCTTTTCGCGCGCCTCTTCCAGCATGCGGAGCGTGCGCTCCTCGCTCTGGCGGATGCGGTCGACCAGCTCCTGGCTGGAGCGTTCGTGGCGTTGGTTCAGGCGCTCGGTGACGCGGGCGACCTGCTCGCCGACATCGTCGATGGCCAGGGCGTTGCGGCGCTCGGCGCTGCCGATGCGCTCGGCCAGCTTCTCGGTGATGCGGGCGATTTCCGCGCCCAGCTTTTCCAGGGCCTGGGCCTGGACGCTGTCGGCGCGGTTCAGCTTGTGCTCGACGGTGGCGGCGATGCGCGCCACTTCGCCGCCGACCTGCTCGATGGCCGTGGCGTTGCGCTGCTCGGCGGCCTGGACGCGACGATTGAAGGCGTCGGCGACGCCGACCACTTCGCGGCCCATGCGCTCGATGGCCTGGGCCGAGCGCTGCTCGGCGGCCTGAACGTGGGCGGCCATCTCGCCCAGCTTGCGCTCCATGCGGTCGAAGCGACCGTCGGCGGATTCCTTCAGCTTGGCGGCCATCTCCAGGCGCGCGGCTTCCATCTTCTGGGTCAGGCTGACGGCCAGACTGTCGAGGCGCTCCTGCACGCCGGCGGCCGGATTGGCGCCCTCGACCGCGCCCAGGCGCTGGTCCAGCGCCGAGAACGACGAGCTCATGTCGCGCAGCGCCTCGCTGGTGCGGGTCTCGGCGGCTTCCAGGCGTTCGCTGAGGCGCGCCACGACGGCGTCGACCAGGGCGGTGGGATCCTGCGGCGCCGACGTCGCGTTGACGCGGGCTTCCAAAGCGGCGATCGCCTCGCGGGTGCGGGCCTCGCCGTCATAGAGGTGGCTGGCGACCTTGCCCAAGGCGCCTTCGAGCGCGCGAAGCGCCTCGGCCGAGCGCGGCCCGGCCGCTTCGGCCTCCATGCGGCGCGTCCGCTCGGCGGCGCGCGCCTGCTCGGTCTTCAACTCGTCGACGGCGCCCTCGAAACGGGCGGCCACGGCGATCTGTTCACGCTCGGACCGTCCCAGGCGCGTGAGGGCGTCGCGGACGGAATGGTCGATGCCGGAGATGGCGGCGGCGTTGCGGCCTTCGGCGGCCTCGATGCGCTGTGTCAGGCGGTCCAGGGCCAGGGCCACGCGGCCGACCTCGTCCGCCGGGTGTTCGGCGATCTCGATACGCGGGGGCGCATCCTCCTTGACGACTTCCAGATAGGCGCGGCTGCGCGCCTCGTCCCGATCCGCGGGCTTGTCGGCGAACTGCTCCGCCGCCTGACCATCGCCCTCGATGATCATACGATTGAGCCATTCGCCCAGAGTCATGCCGGAGCGACGCGCGAGGTCCTTGGCGACCTCCCGTGCCTTGGGGTCGATCCCCTTAACGCTCCATGGCGACGCCGCAGTCATTGCGAATCGATCTCCTCGCATCTGAGGAAAACGCTAGTCACCGATTCCTGGGGTGTAAACGCGACCAAAACGCCAGATGTAGTGGCTGCACGATTCACTGTGGAGGAATCGGGACAGAGTCCCAAGGTTCTGTAGCGTGGTTAAAACGCAAGAGGGTTAACGCGGGTTAACCATTTGCCAGGCGGATTGTCGCAGGCCTAGAAGCGGCCATGGATCTACCCCTGACCATTTCCGCCGCGGTTGTGTTCCTGACTCTTGCCCTCGTCTTCGGGTGGCTGGGGGCGCGTCCGATCAATGTCCTAAAGGGCCCGCGCATGGTGCCCTGGCGTCCGCTGATGATGGTCTGCGTGGTCGGCCTGATGCTGATGTTGGTGCACCTGTTCAACCTGTTGGGCGTCCAGACCGGTAACCCGCCGCGCTACTAGGTCGCGGGCGTCGCAAGGCTAGTTCGCGGCCTTCTTGGGCCGTTTGGTCAGGCCGGACATCCCGCCCGAGGACAGCAGGCCGATGTCGGCGAGCAGGAAAGGGATCGCCCATTTGTGGGGCGCGGCAATGTAGCGCGGCTGCCAGACGGGGTCGTACTTGTCCTTGTACCGCCGCACGCCCTGGAAATTGTAGATCTCCTCGCCGCGCTCGTAGAGCAGCCGGCCCACGCGCGACATGATCGGCGCCAGCGGCCGATCCTCGAGCCCCGCCAGCGGGGCCATGCCGAACTCGAACGCCTGGTAGCCCTCGTCCTTGCCCCACTGCAGCAGCTCGACGAACAGGTAGTCCATGACGTTCTTGGGCGCCTCGTCGGAGTAGCGCATCAGGTCCATCGAGAACGCGGTCTTGCACGCCGTCAGCCACAGGGTGGCGAAGGCGACGATCTTGCCCTCCTCGCCGCGCACCACCGCGACCGGGAACTCGGCCACGTAGCGCGGATCGAAGCCGCCCATAGAGAAGCTCTTCTCGCCGCCGGCGTGGTGGCTGAGCCAGGCGTCGGAGATCGCCTTCAGCTCGTCCATGATCGCCACGGCGGCGCCGACCGGCAGGATTTCGAAGGCCGCCCCGCCCTCCCCGGCCTTGCGCCAGTTGCGGCGCAGAACCTCGCGGCGGCGACCGGCCAGGCTGAAGGCCTCCAGCGGCACCGCGGCGCTTTCGCCCGTCTTCTGGATGGCCAGGCCCAGGTCCACGGAGTCCGGCAGGTCATCGGGACCCAGGCCGTAGAAGCCGGCCCGCGCGGCATGGGCGTCGGCCAGTTCGCGGAAGCGCCAGAAGAGCTCCATGCGCTCCTCTTCCTTGCCAACCGGCGCGCCCAAGGCGATCCACGACCGCCCTCGCACGCCGAACATCAGGAAGCTCTCGCCCGAGGCCGAGAACAGGAAGCGCTTGTCGCCCAGCAAGGCCAGGTTGGCGCTGGGCTCGGCGTCCTGGGCCTTGGCCAGGATGGCGCGGACGCGGTCGAATTCCGGATCGGTGTCGTCGACCACGGCCGGCGTGGCGGCCGTGGCGACCAGTCGCCAGACGCCGACGGCCAGCAGCGCGATGGCCGCGGCGATCGACGAGCGGATGGCGCGGGCGGCCTCGTCATGGTCCTGCAGCACCCGGATCCAGGACTTGTCGGCGAATTCGGTGTGGTGGAATGACCACCAGCCCAGCAGGCTGGCCCCGATGATGGCGGCGGCGGCCGACAGCAGCCAGCCGGGCGTGATCTCCATCTTGGTCAGGGCCGCCTTGCGCGGAAAGGCGTCGTGGAACGGCAGGATGGCCAGGAAGCACACCGACAGCATGGCGGTCTCTTCCCAGTTCAGGCCCTTGAAGATCGCCAACACCGCCGAGGCGGCCAGCACGGCCAGCGCCGCCCACCAGGCCGCGCCCAGCCGCGCGCGCAGGCCGAACGCCAGCAGCAGCAGGACCAGGCCCAGGATGGAGGAGAAGAAGTGGCTGATCTCGATCAGCAGGTCCGGCGCGAAGGCCAGCAGCAGCAGGAAGCGGGTCGGTTCCGAGGGAGTCGCCCCCGAGGCCAGCAGCATGACTCCGGCCGACGCGGTCAGGATCGCCGCCAGGGTCGGAGCGATCGCCAGGGCCGCGGGCCTGAAAACTGTCGAGGACATCCAGATCCCGGAAGGACGAATCCCTCGCGGGATCCAGCAATGACACCTCCTATACCGCGCAAACCATGACAGGGTCACCGTCGCGGCTCGATGGAAGATGCGAACGACCGTTTGAATCGACTTGCCGCCGTCGCCGGGCGGCGTAGTGTGGCGGCCAATAACCGTCCGACTAGGGAGATGAGACGATGGCCGACTTCGGGGGAACCGAGCTCGACGCCTTCCGCGCCGAGACCCGCGCCTGGCTCGAGGCTAACTATCCGCCGTCCCTGAACGCGCCGATGGGCGAGGACGAAGCCCCGTGGGGCGGCCGCAAGATGGTCTGGAAGAACCCGGACGCCAAGCTGTGGCTGGACTGCATGGCCGAGCGCGGCTGGACCGCGCCGATGTGGCCCAAGGAATATGGCGGCGGCGGTCTCTCCAAGGCGCAGAACAAGGTGCTGGAGCAGGAGCTGCGTCGCCTGAAGGCCCGCCCGGCCCTGATGAGCTTCGGAATCTGGATGCTGGGCCCGGTGCTGCTGGAATACGCCACCGAGGAACAGAAGCAGCGCTTCCTGCCGCAGATCGTGCGTGGCGAGACCCGCTGGTGCCAGGGCTACAGCGAACCCGGCGCCGGCTCCGACCTCGCGTCCCTGCAGACCAAGTGCGAAGACAAGGGCGACCACTACCTGATCAACGGCCAGAAGGTCTGGACCAGCTACGCCGACCAGGCCGACTGGATCTTCTGCCTGGTGCGCACCGACACCAGCAAGAAGCACGAGGGCATTTCGTTCGTGCTGTTCGACATGACCTCGCCGGGCGTCGAGGCCCGACCGATCAAGCTGATCAGCGGCTCCTCGCCCTTCTGCGAGACCTTCTTCGACAATGTGAAGGTCCCCAAGGACCAGTTGGTCGGCAAGCTGAACGGCGGCTGGGACATCGCCAAGCGCCTGCTCCAGTACGAGCGCCAGAACATCAGCGCCTCGGGCTTCGGCGGCGGCGGCGGGCTCTCGCCCGTCGACGCGGCCAAGAAGGAGATCGGCGTCGACAGCGAAGGCCGCATCGCCGACGGCGACTTCCGCGCCCGCCTGGCCGCCCACTCGATGGACGCCCACGCCTTCATGCTGACCGTGCGCCGGGCCGAGGCGGAGTCCAAGCAGGGCTCGGGCCCCAGCGCCGCCGTCTCGATCATCAAGTACGCCGCCGCCAAGATGAACCAGGAGCGCACCGAGCTGCTGGTCGAGGCGCTCGGCTTGCAGGGTCTCGGCTGGGAAGGCGAAGGCTTCACGTCGGAAGAACTGGCCGCCCCCCGCGCCATGCTCCGCGCCAAGGGCAACTCGATCGAGGGCGGCACCAGCGAGGTGAACCTCAACGTCGTCGCCAAGCGGGTTCTTGGCCTGCTGGACCACCAATAGTCCGATGATCGAGTTTTGGTACGAGTTCGCCTCGACCTACTCCTATCCGGCGGCCATGCGCATCGAGCGGCTGGCCGCCGACAAGGGGGTGGCCGTGGCCTGGCGGCCGTTCATCGTCGGCCCGCTGTTCCATGAGCAGCAGGGGCTGAAAGACAGTCCTTTCAACGCCTTCCCCGTGAAAGGCGAGTACATGTGGCGCGACCTGGAGCGGGTCTGCGAGCAGCAGGGCCTGCCCCTGCATCACCCCAGCCAGTTCCCGCGCAACAGCCTGCTGGCCGCCCGCGTGGCCCTGGTCGGACTGGAGGACGGCTGGACGCCCCAGTTCAGCCGCGCCGTCTACCAAGCCAACTTCGTCGACGACCTGGATATCTCCAGTCCCGAGGTTCTCGCCCCGCTGATCGCCGAGGTCGGCTCGGGTCCCGAACACGTCCTGGCCGCCGCTCAGTCCGATCCGATCAAGGCCCTACTGAAGGACCATGTCCGCATGGCCAAGGAACGCGGGCTGTTCGGCGCGCCCAGCTTTCTCACCGCCGACGGCGAGCTCTTCTGGGGCAACGACCGTCTGGAACAGGCCCTCGACTGGGCCGTCCATCATCAATCCAGGGAGCACGCCTGATGGCCGTCCTGACCGAAGAACAGACCATGCTGCGCGACGCCGCCAAGGGCTGGGCCAGCGAAAGCGCCCCCGTCGGCGCCCTGCGCAAGCTGCGCGACGGCAAGTCCAGGCAGAGCTTCGATCCTGGCGCCTGGGCCGAGATGGGCCAGATGGGCTGGGCCGGGGTGATCGTGCCGGAGGACTATGACGGCTCGGCCTTCGGCTATCTGGGCCTGGGCCTGATTCTGGAAGAGACCGGCCGCACCCTGACCGCCTCTCCCCTGCTCTCCACCGCCATGATCGCCGCCTCGGCGCTTCAGCTGGGGGGTTCGGACGCGCAGAAGTCGGCCTGGCTGCCGAAGATCGCCACCGGCGAGGCCGTCGCCACCCTGGCGATCGACGAGGGCTCGCACCATGCCCCGGCCCGCACGGCCCTGACCGCGACCAAGGGCGCCTCGGGCTACGTGCTGAACGGGACCAAGACGCTGGTGCTGGACGGCGAAGCGGCCGACCTGCTGATCGTCGTCGCTCGCACCGGCGGCGAAGTCGGCTCTACAGAGGGCCTGACCCTGTTCCTGGTCCCAGGCGACGCGCCCGGCGTCGCCCGCACGCACCTGTCGTTGATCGACTCGCGCGGGGCGGCCCAGATCGCCTTCGACGCCGTGGAGCTCGGCGCCGACGCGGTGCTGGGCGAGGTCGACAAGGGCTGGGCGGTGCTGGAGCCGGTCCTGGACCGCGCCTATGCCGGCCTGGCGGCCGAGATGCTGGGCAGCGCCTCGGCGGCTTTCGACATCACCCTGGACTACATCAAGACCCGCACTCAGTTCGGTCAGGTCATCGGCACGTTCCAGGCCCTGCAGCATCGCGCCGCCAAGTGGTTCACCGACATCGAGACCACCCGCTCGTGCGTCGAAGCGACCCTGGAAGCGTTTGACGCCGGTGGCGATACCCGGGCGCTGGCCTCCCTCGCCAAGGCCAAGGCCAGCGACCTCGTCCACCTCGCCTCCAACGAGATGGTCCAGATGCATGGCGGCATCGGCATGACCGACGCCCACGACGCGGGCCTCTATATGAAGCGCGCCCGCGTCACCGAGGCCCTGTTCGGCGGCGCCAGCTTCCACCGCGACCGCTACGCGCGGCTGATGGGTTTCTGACCCGACGCTACCCCCAGCCCTGGGGATAGGCCGCCTCCGCGAG
The DNA here is from genome assembly GCF_058798735.1 of Caulobacter sp. GW822-FHT07D08. NCBI lineage: Bacteria > Pseudomonadati > Pseudomonadota > Alphaproteobacteria > Caulobacterales > Caulobacteraceae > Caulobacter > Caulobacter sp. GW822-FHT07D08. Next base: position 770,332 of record NZ_JBXAKU010000001.1, on the reverse strand, counting down.
GTCCGGATACCGTCGTTCTCGTACTGACGGAGCGGGTCTCGCGGGGAGCGGGCCAAAGACGGCTTCCGTCCAGGGGAGCCATCATGACCAAGACCATCGCCGCCGCCACCCTCGCGCTGAGCCTGGCCCTCGCCTCTTCCGCCCAGGCCCAGCTGCAGCTCAGCTATCCGGCCGACGCGACCATGACCTGCGACCAGATCAGCGCCGAGATGGTTCGCATGGACCAGATGATGGGGGTCTCCAACAACGCCATCGCCAGCGCCGAGGCCGGCGCGCGGGGAGCCGAGACAGCCGCCAGCCTGGGCGTCAACGCCGCGCTGTACAGCGGGGCCCTGGGTCGCGTCCCGGGCCTGGGCATGTTCGCCAACGCCGCCGCCGCCCAGGCCAAGGCCGCCGCCGCCGCCAAGGCCCAGCGCGAGGCCCAAACCATCCAGGTGGCGCAGCAGCGCCGGGCGGTCATGGGCGGCCTCTATCAGGGCAAGTGCGGCGCGGCCGCCGTCACGCAAATCTCGGCCGCCATGACCACCGCCGCGCCGACCGCGTCCGCCGCGCCGAACCTTCTGGCCACGACCCAGGAAGTCTCCTTGCGCGGCGCCGCCTCGCCGACCGGCGCGATCGTTGGCAAGGTCAAGGCCGGCGGCGCGGTCTATCCGACCGGCCAGCGCAACGGCGTCTGGATGGAAGTCGACGACGAGAACGGCGCCCGGGGCTGGATGTCCTCGGCCTTCGCCAAACCGAAGTAGTTCTGAACGGCGGGACCGCCCGGCGGTGCGGTTCCAACAGCCTGCCGCGTTCGAACCTTCGCCTTCAGGGTAGCGGACGAGGGCTCGCACGCGTGGGACCAGATCGTCCGAGCGCCTCCCGTCCCCGGGTCACGTTCGGCGGCCTGGGGCGCAGGAACCGCCGCCTGCGCCAACGGCTCTTCCTTGCGATTCCCCGATCGCAGGAAGAGCGCCCATGCACGACGCCATTCAAGAGCATGGCGAAGCCGAGCGCCGTCTCTCCGAAGACCGTGACCACGAAAGGGAGCGATGCGCTTCGCCTGGGAGATCGCCAAGGCCAACCTCGCCGGCGATCGTCCGGACATGCTCCCAGCAGAGCTGCGTCGACCTGTCCTGACCCTTTTCCAACCCCGACGACCTTTCAAGCCGCCTCTCGAGGGCGGCTTTTCTTTTCCGACTTCAGATCACCTCAAGTCGCACGACATCTTGATCTAGTAGTTATGTCGTATACCCGACAGACACTCGAAATGCCAAATGATGGCGAAAAGCAGACCATTTGTCTGGGTCTTCTATTTTTAAGGCCATCCTGACTGGATTGTGTCGGCTAAGCGACGGCGCCCCGAAACGCTCCCACCTATAGCTTGAAACCCTTGCCGTGAGACGGCGTTCGATTCCGCATGACTGGGCCGTTGGCGATCTTGAAGAACCGCTTGCTTTCCGCACTGCCGTCCGAAGACAGGGCCCTTCTCGCGCCTCATCTGTCCACGGTCGATCTCGATAAGGGACGCCTGCTCTACGAGCCGGGCGACTTGATCGATCAGGTCTATTTCCCGAATGACTGCGTCATCTCGCTGATGACCCTGATGGAGAGCGGCGCGGCGATCGAGTCGGCCACCATCGGTCGCGAGGGCGCCCTGGGCCTGATGGTCGCCGTCGCGCCGCGTCAGTCGCTGAGCCGCGCCATCGTTCAGGCCCCGGGCTCGGCCCTGCGCATCGCCGCCGCGCCGCTGCATGACGCCTGGAAGCGAAGCGCCGCGCTGCGCGATCTGGTGGATCGCCACAACGAGGCGCTGTTCGGTCACGCCATCCAGTCGGTGGCCTGCAACGCCCTGCACGCCGTCGAGGCTCGTTTCTGCCGCTGGCTGCTGGGCTGCCACGACCGCATCGACAGCAACACGGTCAACCTGACCCAGGAGTTCCTGGCCGACATGCTGGGCGTCCAGCGCACGACCGTCACGGCCGTCGCCGGTTCGCTGCAGAGCAAGGGCCTGATCCGCTATCGCCGCGGCGTGGTCGACATCCTGGACCGCGACGGCCTCGAAGCCATGGCCTGTGAGTGCTACGGCGCCGTGCGTCGCGGCTACGAGCGGCTGCTGCCGGCGTCTTTCGCCGGCTAGAGCCGGGGCTAGCGCCGGCGAGACGGCGCGGGCGCGTGGGCCAGCCGCAGCAGGTTGGCGGCGCCCGGCGCGCCGAACGGCGTCCCGGCCACGACCAGCAGGCGTTCGCCCGGCGCGACGAGCCCCAGCTCCAGCGCCTTGCTCGAGGCGTCGGTGGTCACGACCTCCAGGCTGTCGGGCTGGGCGCTGACGCGCGGCTCGATCCCCCAGCACAGGGTCATGCGGCGCACGGCGTTAATGTCGGGCGAAAGCGCCAGGACCGGCTGCAGCGGGCGTTCGCGGGCCAGGCGACGCGCGGTCGCGCCCGTGGTGGTGAAAGCTACCAGGCACTTGGTCGAGCCGGACTTGGCCGCGCCGGCGGCGGCGACCACCAGCACGTCGGCGTCGTCATCGTCGTGGCGCTGTTCGGCCTGCATCAGCTCGGGCCAGCGCGGGTCGCGTTCGACGCGCTCGATGATGCGGTTCATCATCGAGACCGACTCTTCGGGATAGTCGCCGGCCGCCGATTCCGCCGACAGCATCACAGCGTCCGCGCCCTCGTAGACGGCATTGGCCACGTCCGAGGCTTCGGCGCGGGTCGGGGTCGGCGAGCTGATCATCGACTCCAGCATCTGGGTGGCGACGATCACCGGGATGCCGCGCTCGCGCGCCGCCCGCAGGATTTCCTTCTGGGCCACCGGCACCTCTTCCGGGGCCATTTCGACGCCGAGGTCGCCACGGGCCACCATCACCCCGTCGCAGAGGTCGAGGATCGGACCCAGCACCTTCAGGGCCTGGGGCTTCTCGATCTTGGCCAGCACGGCGGCGCGGCCTTCGACGATCCGGCGCAGCTCGGCCATGTCCTCCGGGGCCTGCACGAACGACAGGGCGATCCAGTCGACGCCGAGGCGAAGCGCGAAGGCCAGGTCCTCGCGGTCCTTGGGCGTCAGGGGCGACATCGGGATGACGACGTCCGGCACCGCCACGCCCTTGCGTTCGGACAGCTTGCCGCCATTGACCACGGTGGTGTTGGCATAGCCCGGACCGGCGTCGGTCACGGTCATGCGCAGCTTGCCGTCGTCCAGCAGCAGGGTCGCGCCGGGCCGCATGGCGGTCAGGATCTCCGGATGCGGCAGATGCACCCGCGTTTCGTCGCCCGGGGTGGGGTCGCTATCGAAGCGGAAGGCCTGGCCGGCCTTCAGCATGACCGGACCTTCGGCGAACTTGCCGACGCGTAGCTTGGGGCCTTGCAGGTCGGCCAGGATGCCCAGCGGGCGGCCCACGGTCTTCTCGGCCTCGCGGATCGCCGCATAGACGGCCGCGTGGGTCTCGTGGGCGCCGTGGCTGAAGTTCAGGCGGAAGACGTCAGCCCCGGCCCTGGCCAGGGTGACGATCATTTCCGGCGTGCTCGAGGCCGGACCGATGGTGGCGACGATGCGCGAGCGACGGGCGCGGATCATGCCGTCGCTCCTTCCTGGTCTTGGGTCAGCCCGGCGGACAGAAGGCGTCGCCCTCGTTGGAGGCCAGCCTGATTTCGGTGAATGACAACGTCATGCGCCCGGCGGTGGACAGCGCGAAGGGGGACGAAACATGCGTCATGTCCGCGCCCTTGGCCCTGAAGCAGGAAAGTTTGATCTTGGCCGTATGCCATTCGCCGCGTTTCACACCTAACAACGTTGACGTAACGTCTACCGTCGCACCGCAGGATTCGCCACAGGCCAAACCCAGGGAGACCGGTTTCTCTGGGGACGCATCCACCCTGTACCGGATCGTCACCGCCATGTCGCCGGTGGTCTGGCGCGAGAGATCGACCGGCGGGCCGGCGATCGTCAGGCTCCCGGCCCCCTCCCCGCTCCATGTCGCCTGACGGGCGTTCTCCTGCGCGCCGGCGTCGATGGTCTTCAGCGAAACGGCCCCGCTGGCGTTCAGGGCCCACGGCGGCGGCGCGCGGCCGGCGGCGAAATAGCGGTCCACATTGACCGCCGCCGTCGAAGCGACGCCGGCGTCTTCGGACAGCACCGCGACCTTGCCGGGCTTGGCGTAGCTCAGGCCGTAGCCGTAGGCGAACTGCGGATCATAGTTCTTGTCGCCGACATTCAGCGGCTCCTGGTCGGCCCGCTTGGGCCACGAGAACGAGAGCTTGCCCCGGAAGTCATGGCGCGGCTTGCCCACCTTGTCGCCAATCAACACGTCGGCGACACCGCCGCCTTCCGAGCCCGGCAGCCAGGCCGCCACGAAAGCGTCCGAGGCGTTGATCTCGGGATTGGTCCACAGCGGCCGGCCGCTGAGGAACACCGAGACCACGGGGATCCCGGCCGCCTTCAGCTTCTTGAGCAGGGCCAGGTCGGTCTTGTCGCCCGGCTGGTACTCGACATTGGCGATGTCGCCCTGGAACTCGGCATAGGGGTTCTCGCCGAACACCACGATGGCGACGTCAGGCTTGGTCTTGAAGTCGCCCGAGGCCGACAGTTCGGCGCTACCGCCGCCCGCCTTCACCGCCTCGGTGACGCCGGCATAGATCGACTGGCCGTTGGGGAAGTCGCTGTTCTTGTTGCCCGTGCCCTGCCAGGTCAGGGTCCAGCCGCCGGCGGCCTTGCCGATGTCGTCGGCCCCGTCGCCGGCGACCAGCACGTGGGCCGAGCTCTTCAGCGGCAGCACGCCGTCGTTCTTCAGCAAAACGAGCGACTTGCGGACCGCCTCGCGGGCCACGGCGCGGTGCGCGGGCGAGCCCAGCAGTTCGTACTTGCCCTCGAGCGGGCGCTTGTCCTCGAACAGGCCCGCCTTGACCTTGACCCGCAGGATGCGGCGCACGGCGTCGTCGATCCGCGCCATCGGGATCTGGCCAGCCTTCACCTGAGCCAGGGTGTTGTCGTAGAGGCCCTTCCAGCTGTCGGGGGCCATGATCATGTCCATGCCGGCCAGATAGGCCTGGGCGCAGTTGGTGTTGGTGCAGCCCTCGACCTGGCCGTGGGCGTTCCAGTCGCCGACCACGAAGCCCTCGAAGCCCAGCCGCCCCTTCAGCACGTCGGTCAGCAGGCTCTTGTTGCCCGTGTGCTTGACCCCATTCCAGCTGGAGAAAGAGACCATCACCGACAGGATCCCCGCGTCGATGGCCGGCGGGTAGCCGGCGGCGTGCAGACGGACGAGATCGGCCTCGGAGATCTGGGCGTCGCCCTGGTCCTTGCCGCCCACGGTGCCGCCATCGGCCAGGAAGTGCTTGGCCGAGCCGGCCACATGGTTGGCGCCCAACGGCTTGCCGGCGATCAAGGGCCCCTGCAGGCCCAGGGTCATCGGACCGGAATAGGCCTTCACCACTTCCGGGTCCTCGGCATAGCCCTCATAGGCGCGGCCCCAGCGCTCGTCGCGCGGCACGGCCACGGTGGGACCAAAAGTCCAGTCCGCGCCGGTCGCGACCATCTCCTGCGCCGTCGCCTCGCCGATGCGGCGGATCAGGTCCGGATCACGCGCCGCGCCCAGGCCGACATTGTGCGGGAAGATCGTCGCGCCGACGACGTTGTTGTGACCATGCACGGCGTCGACGCCGAACATGATCGGGATTTCCTGGTGACCGCCGCGGCTTTCCAGCGCCGCGGCGCGGAAGGCGCGGATCCACTCGACCCAGCGCTGGGGCGTGGCGCGGTCATTGCCGTCCGGCGCGCTGTTGCCGCCGACCAGCACCGAGCCCAGGCGATACTTGGCCAGCTCCTCAGGCGTGATCGAGGCGCCGTCGGCCTGGATGGTCTGGGCGACCTTCTCCTCGACGGTCATCTGGCTCATCAGCTTGGTGATGAAGGCCTCGGTCTTGGCGTCGGTGATCGTCGACGGGCTGTGGGCCTTGGGCCAGACGCTCGGATGGGCGGTCGCCGCCGAAGTTTGCGCGAAGGCCGTTCCCGTCAGGCCGCCGGCCAGGATCAAGGCCAGGGCGGACACGCGGACAAGGCTGGATACGGACATGGTTCTTCCCAGAATGCGCCCGCCCCGGGCGGATCGAATGAGGTGAGGGAGAAAAGCGCTCGACGCGGCGCTTGCGGGAAACCGCGCCGAGCGAAAGATAAAGCGGTTCAGGCCCGCTTGGAGGGGAGTGATCGTGCGTCGAACAGAACGACGCGACGGGCGCTGTCGGGCGAAGTCATTGGCGTTTCCTCCGACGCCGCCTTCGTGGACGACCGTCTTGATCGAACTGATGTCGCGCCGATGGGACAGCGCTGTCAAGTTCAATATGATTGCGGTAACACGTAGCGAACGACTCCATCGTCTTAGCGGGGCGCCTGTCCGGTGGACTCTCGGACCACCAGCTCGAAGTCCAGCACCCGTGAGGGCGGCGGCGCGCCCTCCTCCTGTTCCACGCCGTGCATCAGCATGTCGGCGGCGGCGCCGGCCATGGCGAAGATCGGCTGGCGCACGGTGGTGAGCTGCGGCCAGGTGATCTTGGCGCCCGGCGTGTCGTCGAAGCCTGCGACCGACAACTGGGCCGGCAGGTCCAGGCGCATGCGGTTGGCCACGGCCATCACGCCCAGGGCCATGTCGTCGTTGGAGGCGAAGATCGCGGTCGGACGGTCGGCGCCGCCCAACAGCTTCTCGGCCGCGTCGAAGCCCGAGCGGAACGAGAAGAAGCCCTGCTCCACCCGGTCGTCGCGGACGATCAGGCCGCTGTCGCGCATGGCGTCCAGGAAGCCCTGGTGGCGCAGGTGCGAGGCGCCGTGGTCGGGGTGGCCGATGATGAAGCCGATGTCGCGATGGCCCAGCCCGATCAGGTGCTTGGTCATCTCATAGGCGGCCAGGCGATCGTCCATGCTGACCCATGGGGCGCGGTCGAGATCGCCGCCCGGCGCGATGCGGACATAGGCGACGCCCGCCTTTTCAAGCGCCGCCAGCACCAGCGGATGGTCGCTGAGCGGCGGCGTCAGGATCACCCCGTCCATCCGCAGGGTGGCCAGCATCGGCTCGACCTGCTCCTGGATGTCGCCCGTCGAGTCGATCGGCTCGACAATCAGGTGGAAACCCTCCTGCCGGCACCGCGCGATGGCCCCCAGCTGGACGTCGGTGACGTAGCCGGGGCTGGGGTTATCGAAGAAGACGCCGATCAGATAGGCCTTCGAGCCCGCCAGGCTGCGAGCCGAGATGTTGGGCCGATAGTTCAGCGCCGCCACGGCGGCCTGCACCCGGTCCCGGGTGTCGGCCTTGACGTTGGGCTCACGGTTGAGGACCCGCGATACGGTCTTGATCGAGACTCCGCTCTCGCGGGCCACATCGTGGATCGTGACTTTGGCGTTCAATTCCGTCCCTCGTCGCGCCGATTCTCTCCGGCGTGGCGGATACTAAGCCATGACAGGGTTGTCATGGCGAGCCCAAGAAGATGACTACGAAACCGCCGCCCTGCCCTCCGGCGTCATCGCCACCGCCGCGCCGATCAGGGCGGTGTGCGGATGCAGGATGACGTGGGTCGGGATGGACTGGGTGTAGTGCGACAGGCGGCCCTTGGCGTCGAAGCGCTCGCGGAACGGGCTCGTCTCCAGGATGTCGATGATCCGGGGGGCGATGCCGCCGGCGATGAACACGCCGCCGCGCGCGCCCAGGGTCAGGGCGATGTCGCCGGCCGTCGAACCCAGCACCGCGCAGAAGCGGTTCACCGTGGCCAGGCTGTCGGCGCAGCCCTCGATCGCGCGCTCGGTGATCTGCTTGGCGGCCAGGGTCTCGACCTTGCGCCCCTCGGCTTCTGCCAAGGCCACGTGCAGGTCTTCCATGCCAGGACCCGACAGGATGCGCTCGACCGACACGCGGCCGCCGTCCAGTTGCTTGGTCAGGGCGCGCAGCACCTCGATCTCGATCGCGTCGACCGGGGCGAAGGCCACGTGGCCGCCCTCGGTGGCCAGCGGGATCTCCTGGCCGTGACGGCGCACGAGGCCGGCGACGCCGAAGCCGGTGCCCGGACCGAGGATGGCCAGATCCCCCTCGCCCGAAGTCGGCAGATGACCGACCTGGCGCAGGTCCTTGGGACTCAGGCGCGGCGCGGCCAGGGCCTGGGCGGTGAAGTCGTTGATCAGCTTGGCGTTCCGGAAACCGCCGGCGCGACGCAGGCTGTCCTCCGAGATCCGCCAGTCAAGATTGGTCATATGGACCGAGCCGTGCTCGATCGGCCCGGCCACGGCCACCACCGCCTGGTCGGGATGGCGGACGCCGACCTTTTGCAGGTAGTGCTCGATGGCGTCCTCGGCCGTGCCGTAGTCCTCGCCCTTGTAGGTGGTCGGCTCGATCAGGCGCGGGTCCTGACCGTCGAATTCGACCAGGGCGAAGCGGGCGTTGGTGCCGCCGATGTCGCCGACGAGGCCGAGCCCCGCGCTGTGATTGCCGTCCATGACGATGCGCTTCCTCAAGCGAAGACGGACGCGCCGGCGTCGGCGGCGCCGACCCCGTTGCGCATCCATCCAAACAGTTCCCTACCAAAGCCCGGCTTGGACGCCGGGACGTTCGCTGGCGTACGGGCGCGCAGAACCGCCTCGTCCACCAGGATCTTCAGTTCGCCGGTCTCGGCGTTGACGCTGATCACATCGCCGTCCTGGACATAGGCCAATGGCCCGCCCTTGGCGGCTTCCGGCGTCACGTGGATGGCGGCCGGGGTCTTGCCCGAGGCGCCGGACATGCGGCCATCGGTGACCAGGGCGACCTTGTAGCCGCGGTCCAGCAGCACCGAGATCGACGGCGACAGGTTGTGCAGTTCCGGCATGCCGTTGGCCGACGGGCCCTGGAAGCGGACGACCACCACAACGTCGCGATCCAACTCGCCGCGCTTGAAGGCCGCGATGAAGTCTTCCTGTTCCTGGAACACGGCGGCCGGGGCGGTGATCACGTGGTGTTCGGGCTTCACGGCCGAGATCTTCATGACGCCCCGGCCGAGGTTGCCGGCCAGCAGGCGCAGGCCGCCCTCGGGGCTGAACGGATCGGAGACCGGGCGGACGATGGCGGTGTCCAGGCTCTCGGTCGCGCCCTCGCGCCACTTCAGGACGCCGTCCTCGAGGTGCGGCTCCTGGGCGTAGAGCGACAGGCCGGGGCCGGCGATGGTCTGGACGTCCTCGTGGACGAGACCGGCCTTCAGCAGCTCACGGATGATGAAGGCCATGCCGCCGGCGGCCTGGAAATGGTTCACGTCGGCCGCGCCATTCGGATAGACGCGGGCCAGCAAAGGCGTGGCCTTGGAGATGTCGTCCAGGTCCTCCAGCGTCAGCTGGACGCCGGCCGCGTGGGCCATGGCGACGATGTGCAGGGCCAGGTTGGTCGAGCCGCCGGTGGCCATCAGGCCCACCACGCCGTTGACGATCGACTTCTCGTCGATCATCCGGCCGACCGGGATGAACTCATTGCCCTTGTTGGTCACGGCGGCCGCGCGGCGCGCGGCTTCCTTGACCAGGGCCTCGCGCAACGGCGTGTTCGGATGCACGAAGGCGGAGCCGGGCAGATGGAAGCCCATCAGCTCCATCAGCATCTGGTTGGTGTTGGCCGTGCCGTAGAAGGTGCAGGTGCCCGGGCCGTGATAGCTGGCCTGCTCGGCTTCCAGCAGTTCGGCGCGGCCGACCTTGCCCTCGGCGTAGAGGGCGCGGATGCGGGCCTTTTCCGAGTTCGGCAGACCGGAAGTCATCGGACCCGCGGGCACGAACAGGGCCGGCAGGTGGCTGAAGGTCAGGGCGCCGATCACCAGGCCCGGCACGATCTTGTCGCAGACGCCGAGGTAGAGGCCTGCGTCGAAGGCGTCGTGGGTCAGGGCCACGGCCGTGGCCATGGCGATGATCTCGCGCGAGAACAGCGACAGCTCCATGCCCGGGCGGCCCTGGGTGACGCCATCGCACATGGCCGGCACGCCGCCGGCGAACTGCGCGGTGGCCCCGACCTCACGCGCCGCGGCCTTGATCAGCGCCGGATAGGCTTCCAGCGGCTGGTGGGCCGACAACATGTCGTTATAGGCCGAGACGATGCCGATGTTCGGCGCGTTCGGGTCCAGGGCGCGGACCTTGTCGACGCCCGGCGAGGCGGCGAAGGCGTGCGCCCAGTTGGCGCAGGACAGCTTGGCCCGCCCCGGCTGGCTGTCGATCGCGTGCTGCATGTTGGCAAGGTAGGCCGCGCGGCTGTCCTTGCTGCGCTCGACGATGCGGGCGGTGACTTCAGCGATGACCGGGTTCAGGCTCATGGCGATTACTCCGCCCAGAGGATGCGGACCTTGGCGCGGTCCTGGTTCAGAATGGCGGCGATCGGCAGGGTCGGGTCGACCTCGCCGTCCAGCAGGGCGCGCTTGGCCTGGCCGGTGATCAGCAGCACGATCAGCGCCGACTGGGTCAACGCTTGGAAGGTCAGGCTGATCCGGGGAATGTCCGGGGCCGGATCGCCCGGCGGCACGGCCAGCACCAGGCGGTCGGACTCAGGGTCGAGACCGCGCGCCAGCACCGGCGAGCCCGGGAACAACGAGGCGAAGTGGCCGTCAGGACCCATGCCCAGCAGCACCGCGCCGAACGGCGTGGCGGACGCGACGCCGGCCTGGGCCTTCAGCGCCGCCTCCTCATGGCTGACGCCTTCGAAATACAGCGGCGAGAAGCCGGCGCCGGCCGCGCGCCCCCTCAGCAGGTGACGACGCACCAGGCCTTCGTTGCTGCTGGGATCGGTCGGCGGGACCCAGCGCTCGTCCGTCAGGGTGACCATGACCTTGTCCCACGGCGCGGTCAGGGTCGCCAGGCGATCATAGACCGGAGCCGGCGTGGAGCCGCCCGTCGCCGCGAAGCCGGCCAGGCCATGCTCGGCCACGGCCGTGGTCAGGGCCTCGACGATGGTCGAGGCGGCCGCGTCATAGAGCGCCTCGCGGGTTGGGAAGGCTTCGATCTCGGGCTTGGGAAGCGAGGATTGGGCCATGATCACGCCTTCCAGGACCGACCGCCGGGCGAGATCAGACCCTGCGCCGACTGCGGCCCCCAGGTGCCCGCCGCGTAGTGCGCCGGCTCGATATTGGCGTCGGCCCAGGCGGCCGAGACGTCGTCGATGAACTTCCAGGCGGCCTCGACCTCGTCGCGGCGCACGAACAGCGTGCTGTCGCCGCGGAAGACGTCCAGGAACAGCTTCTCATAGGCGATGCGGCGGCGGCCGCCGCTCTGGCTGAACGACAGCGACAGCGGCAGCGACTGCAGGCGCATGCCCTCTTCCGACAGGCCCGGGCGCTTGTTCATCACGGTCAGGATGATGTTCTCGTCCGGCTGCAGGTCGATGACCAGACGGTTCGAGCACAGGTCGCCGCTGGTCGCCGCGCCGAAGATGTTGTGCGGCAGTGGCTTGAACTGCACGACGATCTGGGTGCGACGGTCGGGCAGGTTCTTGCCGGTGCGCAGGAAGAACGGCACGCCGTCCCAGCGCCAGTTGTCGATCGCCACCTTCATGGCCACGAAGGTCTCGGTCTTGGTGGGCTTGCCGACTTCGTCGACATAGCCGACCCGGGCGGAGCCCTCGACGACGCCGGCCACGTACTGGCCGCGCACGGTGTCATGGGCGACGCTGTCGCGCGTGAAGGGACGCAGGCTGCGGAGAACCTTGACCTTCTCGTCACGGACGGCGTCGGCGTCGAAGCCCGACGGCGCTTCCATGGCCACCAGACACAGGAGCTGCAGCATGTGGTTCTGCACCATGTCCCGCAGCGCGCCGTACTCGTCGTAATAGGGCCAGCGGTCGCCGACCTTCTCGGTCTCGGCGATGGTGATCTGCACGTGGTCGATGGTGTTGCGGTCCCACAGGGGCTCGAACAGCACGTTGGCGAAGCGCAGGGCGGTCAGGTTCTGGACCGTCTCCTTGCCCAGATAGTGGTCGATCCGGAAGATCTGGCTTTCGTCGACGATCGCGCCGACCGCGGCGTTGGTCTTCCTGGAGCTTTCCAGGTCGCGGCCGATCGGCTTTTCCAGAACGAGGCGCGTGGTCGGGCCCGTCAGGCCGGCGGCTTGCAGCGCCACACAGGCCGCGCCGTACAGGCTGGGCGACAGCGAGAAGAAGATGACCATGGTCCCATGCGGGCCGATCCGATCGGCCAGACGCTTGGTGTCCTCTTCCTTGGTAATGTCGACGGCGACATAGTCGAGACGCGCGGCCAGGCGGTTCCAGGCCGCCTCCTCCACCGTGGCGCGCTTGCCCAGCTGTTCGCGGACCAGGGCCTTGTAGCTCTCGGGCGTATGGTCCGCGCGGGCCACGCCGACGATGCGCAGGTCATGCGGTAGCAGTCGGTCGACTTCCAGGAAATACAGCGAAGGCAACAGCATTCGCAGGGCCAGATCCCCCGCTCCGCCCAGCAGCACCAGCACTTCGCGCCCGTTATCGGCGTCTTGGTTCTTCTTAGCCAATGTCGTCCACCCTATGACAACGTTGTCATGACATGCTTGCGACGGAAAGGCAAGCGCTCGCCAGCCGCCAGCCCCTCCGGGCCTTCGCGCCGGCCCTAACTAGGCTAAACGCCTGGCGCCCGCCATAAGACCAATCGGCTTTTGGCGGGTGAATTTTCGATGACGCGGGCCGGCGAGAGGGCGGTCGTGCCTCGTCATCCGGCCAGAAACGGCTTTCCGTGGAAGCCCCTGCCCTATTTGCCCGCGCGGGCGGGCGAGCCGGCGGGCTGGCCGGTGCGGAACCTGTCCTTCATCCGCCCGATCCAGCCGTTGAAGGCCTCGTTGTCGGCGGTGACCCGGCTGAAGTCCGAGGGCGACAGCGATTCGACGTTCATGCCCTGCAACGCGACGCGCAGGCCGTCAGGGTTGCCGGCGCTGTCGACAAAGCCCGACCAGCGCGCGCGCAGGCGGGCCAGCGAGGCGTCGTCGTCGGCCAGGCTGTAGGCCACGGCCGAGCGCAGCAGGCGGGCTTCGTCGCCCGCGCTCAGCGCGCCGGGGGTCTTGAAGCGGTCGCCCAGCGAGCGTTCGTACAGCGCCCCGGCCGTCGGCCAGGTGTGCTGCTTCCAGGCGATCTCGGCGCGGATCTCCTGGCCGTCGCGGCTGTTGTCCTTGTCGATCAGCTCCAGCGCGTCGTCGAAGCGGCCCAGGCCCATCAGGGCGCGGGCGGTGGCCAGGCGCCGTTCGACATTCAGGGCCGGCGGCAGGATGGTGGTGCGGGTCGCGTTGATCGCGTCCAGCGCGTCCTCCGGCTTCTTGTTCATCAGGTAGATCCAGGCCAGGTCGGTGGCGACCTGGGCCTTGGGCACGCCGTTCAGGCGGTTGTCGACCTGGTACTTCAGCAGCTTGCCGGCGTCGTCCAGCAGATCGACGTCGACCAGGCGGCGCACCAGATTGCGGACCATCTGGTCGCCGTCGGCGCCGATCGGAGTCAGGTCCTGGAAGTCGTAGAACAGCCCCACGGCCTGGACCGGCTGCATGCCGTCGGCCAGGCCCTGCAGGAACAACTGCCGGAAGGTGTTCGACAGGTCGTTCTGCAGCGCCACGGCTTCGGGGCGGTCGGGCAGTTGGCGGCCGGCCGAGCGCAGCACTTCCAGCGCCTCGCGATAGCGGCCCTGGTCGATATAGAGACGGCCCAGCGAGCGGATCACCTCCAGTTCGACGCCGTCGCCGCGCCAGCGATAGCGCAACTGGTTCAGCGTCTCGGCGGTCTTCTGGGCGGTGATCTGGCCCTTGGCGTAGCCCAGTTCGGTCGCGTGCAGCATGGCCGGGGTGGCGATGCGGTCGTACGGGGCCTTGGCGATGGCCTCGAACATGCGACGGGCGCGGACTTTCTCGCCCTTGGCCTCGAAGGCGCGAGCCTGGGTCAGGCGGATGTCCAGCTGGTCCTCGACCGGGACCTTGGGCACGGCCAGGGCCTGGTTGATCAGCTGCATCGCGCCGGTCACGTCGCCGACGCCGAGCGCGGCCTGGGCCTGGGCGTGCAGGAAGCGCGCGCGCCAGGTCGGCGGGAACAGATCGAGGGCCCGGCCGCCGCCGGCGAACTTGGCGCGGGCGTCGGCCCACTGGCCTTGCTTGGCGGAGATGTAGCCACGCCACAGGGCGCTGGACGGATCGTCGGACAGCACGGGCGAGGAGAAATCGGCGTCGGCCTCGGTCAGGCGGCCGGCGAACACCTTGGCCACGCCGCGCAGGCCGCGGAACTCGGCGTCGCCCAGCAGGGTCTGGTGCTTGCGGCCCGCGGCGTTGAGCACGCCGATCGCCTCGAACGACATCTGCGAGCCGACCAGGAAGCGGGCCAGCGACATGCGGGCGGCGCGGTCGCTGTCCTTGCCCTCGCCATCCGGCGCGGCGGCGACGGCGCCCTGCAGGGCGTTGTAGCGGGCCAGGAAGCCGCCCGAACCGGTCTTGGGCCAGTTGTCGAGGTCGATCAGGGCGGGCATCGACATCGGCTGCGGCGCGCCGGCGGCGGCGGCTTCCGGCGGAGTGTTGGCCGAGATCGGCGAGAGGATCAGGCCTTTGGGGCGGCCGATGCGCAGCAGGTCGCCGCTGGCCTGGACCACCAGGTCGCTGGCATAGGCCTCGGCGGCCAAGCCCTGCGCCGACTGCAGCAGCGCCATCTCGACATAGTCTCGGCGCGACGGCAGCCCCTTGGACGGCGCCAGGGCCGGGGCCACCATAAGCTTGTCGCCGACGGCGGGATCGTCGACCCAGACCGGCTTGGTGACGCCCGAGACGGCGGCCGACAGGGTGGCCGGGCGCACGCTCTCGTCGCGCGCCACCTTGATGACGTCCGGCGCTTCCTGCGTCCCCGGACCCAGGCTGATCTTCCACAACCCACCCTGCCCTTCGGCCCCGTAGGGCGTGCCGGACGGGGTGACGATGCGCAGCGCCGCGTAGTCCGCGCCCCTCAGGGCCTGGATCTTGGAATAGCGGATGCTGGACGACGGCAGTTTGGAGATATCCAGCCGCGCGGGCGTGTCGAACACGATCCACACCGCCTCGCCGCGCCGGAAGACGGCGGCGCCGGCCGGAGCGGCCCAGTCGAACGACAGCGTGACCTGCTGGTCCTCACGGTCGAAGCCGACCTTGACCACGCCGCCCGCGGGCATCGGATTGGGACGGCCGATCGGGGCGGCCGGCGCCGGCGTCTGGCTGGCCGGCGGCGCGCCGGGACGGGCGAACAGATTGACGAAGTCGACACCGTCGGCGTTGCCGAGCCGGGCGTCGGCGTCATCCGTCAGTGTAATGACAATTTCCAGCGCGCCGTTGATGTGGCGGGCCTCCGAGGCCTTCAGCCAGCGCGGCGGCGCGATCTTCAGGGTCGAGAGATCGGGATTGGCGTCGCGGCTGAACCGCAGCACCAGGGTCTGGCCCTCGCGATGCGAAACCAGCTTCGCGCCGCCGCTCCAGTGGAACTCGATGCGCGAGAAGTCCGCCGCCTGCGCCACGCGCACGTCCAGCGACGCGCGCGCCGCGGGCGGCGGCGGCGCGGCGTACACGGACGGCGCCAGCGTCCCCGCGATGACCGCGGCGGCGACGCTGGAGCGCAGGAGCTGGCGAAGGGTCATGGGCCTCCCTTAACCGGCCTTCTTGGGCGCCGACTTGGCCTTCGGGGCGGCGGGATCCGCCGCACCGGCGAGGCCGGCGTCCGCCTGTTGCTTGTTCGGCGCGGCGCCGGGGGCGGCTGGCGTGGCGGCGTTATCGGCGATCGCGGCCTTGCCCTTCTCGACCACCGGATTGGCCATGCGCGAGGCCAGGCGTTCGGTCAGGATCTTGGCCTCGCCCGGGGTCATGTTGGCCAGGATCTGCGACAGGGCCCGTTCCTTCATCTTGGCGGCGATCGGCAGGCGCACCTCGTCCGACAGCAGGGTCATGCGGGCGGCGGCGTCCTTGGGCTTCATGCCCTGATAGACCGTGACCAGGCGATCGACCTCGGCCTGCTTCTGGGCGTCGACCTGGCCCAACAGGCCCGAGATGTCGCCCTTCAGGCCGGTCAGGGCCTTCATCTTGGCGTCGAGCTTGGCCTCGGCGGCGGCCAGCAGCTGCAGCTGGACGTCGATGTCCTGCTCGCGCTGATCCAGCTGGCCGCGACGGGCGCCCAGGCTCTGCAGCACACGCAGCTCGGCGGGCGAAAGGCCGGCCTCCTTGGCCAGCGCGTCGGCCGACGGGGCGCAGACGCGCGGCGGCGGCGCGTTGGCGGCGGCCGGCTGGCCGGCGCCCTCGGCCGACGAGGCCTCTTCCCCGCCTTCCGTCTTGGCGTCCTTCTTGCCGGGCTTGGCGACGTCCTCGGCGAAGGCCTTGGCCCCGCTCAGCAGGTCGGGCAGCGACTTGGCGCCGGCCATGGCGTTGATCGCCAGCACCCCGCCGACGGCGACGCCGACCAGGGGGAGGATGCGCGGAACGTTCTTCATCGGCGGGGAGCCCTGGGGTTGGCGGACGGGCTTTCGCCCGGTCCGTCGAAGAGGTCATCATCGATCCGCGCCCGTGAACGCGGCGTTTCGTTGGTCTGTCTTGGCGCGACGCCGGGACGCGAAGTCGGGCGCGAAACGGGTTCGCCGCGGGCGGCGCGCTCGACGCGGTCCTCGCGGTCCAGCAGGCGCTCGAAGTCGGCGGCCGACAGGCGGCGCTCCTCCTGCGGCGTGGGGGCCGGCGGCACCTCGCGGCTCAGGCGCGGCGCGGGACGCTCGGCTGGGGCTTGCGGCCGCGCTTTCGCAGCCAAGGTCGGCGCGGACGGCGGACGATCAACGATCTCGCCCAGCTGGGCGGCCAGGGCCTGGGCGCGCTCGATCCGCATCGCCAGGGTCTCGGCGGCTTCGTCGGTGGCCGCGCGCAGGTCGGCCAGGCCCTGTTCGGCGCGCGCCGCGGCGTTGTCCAGATCGGCTACCGCCTTGGCGAAGCCCTCGTGGCTGTCGCGCAGCGCCTTCAGGCGACGCTCGAGACGCCAGCCGAAGACCAGCGCCGCGATCAGCAGCACGGCCAGGAACCCGTTCATGGCGAAGGCGACGAGGCTCATTTCAGCTTCTGCACGGCCTTCTTGGCGGCGGGCGTCAGCGGCGCCTCGGCCCGCACGGCGATCGAGTGGTTGCGGCGGCCCATGCGGCCGCGCGTCAGCGGGATGGCCCCGGCGCGCAGCTCGACCAGGCTGTCGGGCGTGGCGTTCAGCATCAGCGTGTCGCCGATCTGCATGTTCAGCACGCGCGACAGCGGCACCTGCTGTTCGTCGAGCACGGCGCGGACCTCCATCTGCGTGGTCCACAGCTCGGTGGCCAAGTGGCCTTCCCAGATGTTGTCGCGGCCGAACTTCTCACCCATGAACTGCTGCAGCAGCATCTTCCGGATGGGTTCCAGCGTGGCGTAGGGCAGCAGCAGCTCGATGCGGCCGCCGCGGTCCTCCATGTCGATGCGCAGCTTGACCAGGATCGCGGCGTTGGCCGGCCGGGCGATGGCGGCGAAGCGCGGGTTGGTCTCCAGGCGGTCCAGCGAGAAATTGACCGGATGCAGCGGCTCGAAGGCGCTCTTCAGGTCGTGCAGCACCACCTCGATCATCCGCTGCACCAGCACGCGTTCGATCGTGGTGTAGGGACGGCCCTCGATGCGCATCGCGGCCGTGCCGCGACGGCCGCCCAGCAGCACGTCGACGATCGAATAGATCAGGTTGGAGTCGACCGTCAGCAGGCCGTAGTTGTCCAGCTCCTCGGCCCGGAACACCGCCAGGATGGCCGGCAGCGGGATCGAGTTCAGATAGTCGCCAAAGCGGATCGAGCTGATGTTGTCGAGGCTGACCTCGACGTTGTCGGACGTGAAGTTCCGCAAGCTGGTCGTCATCAACCGCACCAGGCGGTCGAAGACGATTTCCAGCATCGGCAGGCGCTCGTACGAGACCAGCGCCGAGTTGATGATGGCGCGGATGCCCGTGCGGTCCTCGCCGCCGTCGCCGGAGAGATCGAAGCCCAGCAGGCTGTCGATCTCATCCTGGTTCAGGATGCGCTCGGAGCCGCCTTCGCCGGCGCCGTCGTCCCAGCCGCCCATGCCGCCGGAAAAGTCGCCAAATTCGTTCGTGCCGCCGGCGGCGGCGTCGCCTTCACCGAAGGCGCCGGGGGGATTTTGCGAGGCCCATTGGGCCATCGCGGCCTGATCGTCGATTTCGTCCGCCATGATGGTTCGCCCAACCGGCCCGAAGGCTAGTTGATCAGCATCTCCTCGATGAGGACCGCGTTCACCTTGGCCGGCGCGGCGACCAGGTTCACTCGGCGCAGCAGCTCGTAGCGCAGCTGGTAGGTGCCCTGGCTGCCGTTCAGATCCTCCGGGCGCAGCTCGCGCAGGAAGGCCTGGAACATGTCCTGGAGCCTGGGCAGATTCGGCGTCAGCTCCTCGGCCGTGTCTTCGTCCGGCAGCTCGAAGGTCAGCTTCAGCTTCAGGAAGGTCGACTTGCCGTCGGCGGTCTGCATGTTCACGACGATGTCGGGCAGGGTGTAGAAGACCACGCCGTCGGGGCCCTCCTTGATCACCGGCGCGGGACCGCCGGCCGCGGCCGCGCCGCCCTCGCCTTCCTTCTTCTCGCCGTGACCGCCCTTTTCCTCCTTCTTTTCCTTCTTCTTTTCAGCCCCGTGCTCGCCCGCCTCGGCGGCCGGTTTCGGCTTCATCAGGAAAAAGGCCGCGGCCCCGCCACCGCCCAGGACCAGGACGCCCGCGGCGATCGCGATGATCAGGATCGGCGGCTTCTTTTTCGCCGGAGCTTCGCCCTCGGCGCCGTCTTCGCCTTCGGGAGCCGGAGCTTCCTTTTCGGGTTTCTTGGCCACGCGCGCGGTTCCTTGGAATCTATACCCGTACACATGCGGGGCACATGGTTAACGATCTGTTCTTGAGGCCATTTGGTCGCAGGCTGAATCTGCCCGGCAGACTCCGACCAACACCCAGCCGTTAACCTTCCTATTCTTTGAATTATAAAGATTTTTGGCGCTGGCACGAAGGTTGCTTCAAGGGTTTCGGCGCATTTGTCGCGCCAGCCGCCCGAGTTAACTCGCCATGGACAACGCGCTCTACGTCGGCCTCTCGCGTCAGATGACGCTGCGCCGCCAGCTCGACATCGTGGCCAACAACATCGCCAACGCCAACACGACCGGCTTCAAGACCGAGGACCTGATGGTCCGCACGGAACAGGCCAAGCCGGCCAAGACCCTGGACGGCGCCTCGCCGGTGAAGTTCGTGCTGGACGACCGCGTCGCCCGCGACTTCACGCAGGGCGCCATGACCAAGACGGGCGGCGATTTCGACGTCGCCATCGAGGGGACGGGCTTCTTCCACGTCCAGACCGCCGCCGGCGATCGCTATACCCGCGACGGCCGCTTCACCACCAATCCGGAAGGCCAGCTGGTCACCCAGGAAGGCGCTCAGGTGCTGGACGACGGCGGCGGCCCGCTGCTGATCGACCCGACCCTGGGCCCTGTCTCGATCGGCAAGGACGGCACGGTCAGCCAGGGCGCGGTCCGCGTCGGCCGCCTGGGCGTGGTCCGCCCCGACGACCTGGCCTCGATGGCCAAGGACGGCGACAACCTCTACCGCAACACCGCCAACACCACCCTGCAAGCCGCGCCGGACGCCCGCGTCCACCAGGGCATGCTGGAATCCTCGAACGTCCAACCGGTTGTCGAGATCACCAAGCTGATCGAGATCCAGCGCGCCTACGAGGGCGTCGCCAAGATGATGGACAACACCGCAGAACTTTCGCGCAGCGCCGTCGAGCGTCTGGGCAAGCTGAATTAAGGGGCCTAGCCGATGCAAGCTCTCCGCACCGCCGCTTCGGGCATGTCAGCGCAACAGCTGAACGTCGAAGTCATCTCCAACAACATCGCGAACATGAACACCGTTGGCTTCAAGCGCCAGCGGGCCGAGTTCCAGGATCTGCTCTACCAGCAGGTGGAGCGCGCCGGGTCGCAGTCGTCCAGCAACGGCAACATCGTCCCGACCGGCGTCCAGGTCGGCGGCGGCGTCAAGGCCGGCTCGGTCTACCGTATCACCGAGCAGGGCACCCCGACCCTGACCGACAACCCGCTGGACGTCGCCATCCAGGGCAAGGGCTACCTGCAGGTTCTGCTGCCCTCGGGCGAGACGGCCTATACCCGGGCCGGCAACTTCTCGACCAACGACCAGGGCCAGATCGTCACCGAGGACGGCTACACTGTCCAGCCGGGCATCACGGTCCCGCAGAACACCACCGACATCACGATCAGCAAGACCGGCCTGGTGCAGGTCAAGCTGGACGGCCAGCCGCAGCCGCAGACCATCGGCCAGCTGCAACTGGCCACCTTCATGAACGAAGGCGGCCTGGAGCAGATCGGCGACAACCTGCTGCTGGAAACCGCCGCCTCGGGCGCCGCCACCCTCGCCGCCCCCGGCGAGCCGGGCTTCGGCGTCCTGATGCAGCACTACACCGAAGCCTCGAACGTCGACGCGGTGACGGAAATCACCTCGCTGATCACGGCCCAGCGCGCCTAC
Source organism: Caulobacter sp. GW822-FHT07D08 (assembly GCF_058798735.1). Taxonomy (NCBI): domain Bacteria; kingdom Pseudomonadati; phylum Pseudomonadota; class Alphaproteobacteria; order Caulobacterales; family Caulobacteraceae; genus Caulobacter; species Caulobacter sp. GW822-FHT07D08. Next base: position 749,842 of record NZ_JBXAKU010000001.1, on the reverse strand, counting down.
GAGATGAACTCGAAGGTGATCACCACGGCCGACCAGATGCTCCAAGCCACCTCGCAGCTGCGGTCGTAAGCGCATGAAAGCCTTCCTCCTCGCCGCCGCCGCCACGCTGGTGATCAGCGCCCTCTCCGCCCCCGCCCATGCCGGCGCGCCGGTCAGCCTGCGGATGGACACCACCGACGCCGACGGCCGCATCACCCTGGGCGACCTGTTCGACGGCGTCAGCGGCCCGGCCGCCAACATCGTCGTCGCCGCCCGCATGGGTCCGACGGCCGTGCTTGACGCCGGCCAGGTGCAGGTTTCGGCCCGCCGCGCCGGTTTCGACTGGACCAACAGCAACGGCATCCGCCGCATCATCGTCCGCGAAGGCCAGGACAACGGCGGCGTCTCGGCCGGCGGCAAGACCCTGGCCGGCGCCGCGCGCGGCAATGTGGAAGTTCTTGCCTACGCCCGCAGCATCATGGCCGGCGAGATCGTCCAGCCTCAGGACCTCGTCTGGGTAAAGATGGCCGGCTCCCCGATGGACGCCCCCCGCGACGCCGACGCCGTGATCGGCCTGGCCGCCAAGCGCCCCCTGCGTGAAGGCGCCGCGGTCCAGAGCCGCGACGTGGCCGCCGCCCAGGTCATCAAGACCGGCGATCTGGTCACCATCACCTACGACGACGGCGGAATTTCCCTTTCGCTTCAAGGCAAGGCCATGGCCGCCGCCGCGACGGGCGACCTCTTCGCCGTTCAGAACACGCTCTCGAAGAAGATCATCCAGGCCGTCGCCACCGGCCCTGGCTCCGCAGCGGTCGGTCCGCAGGCCCAAGCCTTGCAAGCCCGTTCGCAACCCGTCCGTTTCGCCGCTCGCTAAGAGGTAGCCCACCCCATGCGTCGCCCCGTCATCATCGCCGCCGCCGTCCTGCTCGCGCCGCTGGCCGCCTGCTCCACCGTCACCGAAGCCGTGAAGGGTCCGCAGCTGGCGCCGGTCGGCTATCCGGCCGAACTGGCCCCAATGCAGCAGCAATACGTCTCGGCCCGTGAACCCGCCCCGCAGGCGGCCTCGGCCAACTCGCTGTGGCGCGTCGGCGCCCGCGCGTTCTTCAACGACCAGCGCGCCAGCCGCGTCGGCGACATCGTCACCGTCATGATCGACATCGACGACAGCGCCAGCACCAAGAACCAGACCGCCAGCTCGCGCACCTCGAACATGAAGGCCGGCGTGCCGAACTTCCTCGGTCTGGAGTCCAGCCTGGGCAAGGTCCTGCCGGGCGGCTTCGATCCGGCCAACGCCGTGAACACCAACTCGGCCACCACCAACGCCGGCGCGGGCAGCGTCCAGCGCTCGGAAAAGATCAGCCTGACGATCGCCGCCGTGGTCAGCCAGGTCCTGCCGAACGGCAACATGGTCATTCAGGGCACCCAGGAAGTCCGCACCAACGCCGAGCTGCGCCAGCTGACCGTGGCCGGCATCGTGCGTCCGGAGGACATCTCCTCGGCCAACACCATCAAGCACACCCAGATCGCCGAGGCCCGCATCAGCTACGGCGGCCGCGGCGACATCAGCCGCGTCCAGAAGACCCCGGCCGGCCAGTCGCTGGTCGAGAAGTTCTCGCCGTTCTAAGCGCGGATATCCAAGCCCTGGCATAGGGCTGCAAGATCGTCGGGCGCGACCATCGCAAGGTGGCCGCGCCCGATGCGTTTCAGGAGCCATTCAGGTCCCACCTGCGTTGATCCGGGCGAGGAGGACCGCCATGGCGTCCCGCATCGTCGCTTTCGCCGCCCTGAGCCTGGCCGTCCTGCTGGCCGGCTGCGCGCACGAGAAGGTCGCGCTGGACGGCTATCGCTGGGCCTATCTGGCGGAAGGTTCGGAAACCCCTCGCCTCGCCTATGGCCGCCCCAACACCGATGATGTCGTGCTGATGATCAGCTGCCGCCCGGGTCAGGATCAGGTCGAGGTCTCGGCCGTGGGCCTGTCCGGCGGCGAGATCGTCCTGGCCTCGGGCCGCACGGAGAGCCGCTTCGCCGCCGCCAGGGTCGACGACGCGCTGAGCCAGGGCGGCTTCCTGGAAGGGCGCGGCAAGGCCAGCGCTCCGGCGCTGGACGGTTTCCGGAAATCTGGCGACCTGGCCCTGCTGACCCAGGGCGAGCGCCACAGCTTGGCGGCGGCCCCTGCCGACCGGGGCCAGGTAAGGGCTTTCTTCAAGGCCTGCGGGGTTTAGGCTCGGCGGCCAGCCCCCGCCGCGCTGACATTGTCCATGCCCATGGCCGACAAGGCCCCGCGCAGGATGCCCTCGGCGTCGAGGCCGGCCTGGGCGTACATGAGGTCGGGCTTGTCCTGGTCCTGGAAGACGTCGGGCAGGCACAGGGTGCGGATCTTCAGGCCGCGGTCCAGCGCGCCGTGCTGGGCCAGGGCCTGCAGCACGAAGGCGCCGAAGCCGCCCATCGCGCCTTCCTCGACCGTGACGATAGCCTCGTGCTCGCGCGCCAGGCGCAACAGCAGGTCCAGGTCGAGCGGCTTGGCGAAGCGGGCGTCGCAGACGGTGGCCGAGAGGCCACGCGCCGCCAGGAGATCGGCGGCCTTCAGGCTTTCCGACAGGCGCGTGCCGAACGAGACGATGGCGACGCTGGTCCCCTCGCGGACGATGCGGCCCTTGCCGATCTCCAGGGGCTCGGCGATGGCGGGCATGTCCAGGCCCAGGCCCTCGCCGCGAGGATAGCGGAAAGCCGAAGGACGATCATCGATCTCGGCGGCGGTGGCGACCATGCGGGCCAGCTCCACCTCGTCGGCGGCGGCCATCAGCACCATGCCCGGCAGAGCGCCCATGAAGCCGATGTCGAAACTGCCGGCGTGGGTGGGACCGTCGGCGCCGACCAGGCCGGCGCGGTCCATGGCGAAGCGCACGGGCAGGCCCTGGATGGCGACATCGTGCACCACCTGGTCGTAGCCGCGCTGCAGGAAGGTCGAATAGATCGCCGTGAAGGGCTTCATGCCGTCGGCGGCAAGGCCGGCGGCGAAGGTCACCGCGTGCTGCTCGGCGATGCCGACGTCGAAGGTGCGATCGGGGAAGGCCTTGCCGAACAGGTCAAGACCGGTGCCCGAGGGCATGGCGGCGGTGATGGCGACGATCTTGTCGTCCTTTTCCGCCTGCTTGATCAGTTCCTGAGCGAAGACCTTGGTGTAGCTGGGCGGACCGGCGGCCGCCTTGTGCTGCTGGCCGGTGACCACGTCGAACCTGGCCACCGCGTGCAATTTGTCGTCGGCGCCCTCGGCCGGGGCGTAGCCCTTGCCCTTCTGGGTGACGCAGTGGACCAGCACCGGCTTGTCGCCGAAGGCCTTGGCGTTCTTGAGCACGCTGACCAGGGCGTCCATGTCGTGGCCGTCGATCGGGCCGATATAGTAGAAGCCCAGCTCCTCGAAGAAGGTGCCGCCGGTGACCATGCCCCGGGCATATTCTTCCGCCTTGCGGGCGGCTTCGCGCATCGGGGTCGGCAGCTTCTCGACCACCGTCTTGCCCAGCTTGCGCACCGAGCGATAGGCGCCGCCCGAAACGAGGTTGGCGAGATAGGCGCTCATGCCGCCCACCGGCGGGGCGATCGACATGTCGTTGTCGTTGAGGATGACGATCAGGCGCTTGGTGGTGTCCGTCGCCGCGTTCATCGCCTCATAGGCCATGCCCGCGCCCAACGAGCCGTCGCCGATCACGGCGATGACGCTGTTGTCCTCGCCTTTCGCATCGCGCGCGGCGCAGAAGCCCAGGGCGGCAGAGATCGAGGTGGCCGCGTGGGCCGCGCCGAACGGGTCGTACGCGCTCTCGGTCCGCTTGGTGAAGCCCGACAGGCCGCCGCCCTGGCGCAGCGTCTTGATCCGGTTGCGTCGGCCGGTGAGGATCTTGTGCGGATAGGCCTGATGGCCGACGTCCCAGATCAGGATATCCTTGGGCGTCTCGAAGACGTGGTGCAGCGCCACGGTGAGCTCGACCACGCCGAGGCCCGCGCCCAGGTGGCCGCCTGTCACCGACACAGCGTCGATCGTCTCGGCGCGCACCTCGGCCGCGAGCTGTTTCAGCTCCGCGACGGAGAGGCCTCGCGTGTCAGCCGGCGAAGCGATGGTGTCGAGCAGTGGTGTTTTGGAGGACATGTTGGAAGAAAGCGCGGTCAGTTGCGGCGGTCCAGCACGAAATCGACGCTTTCGCGCAGATGTTCGGCTCGTTCGCCAAAGATTTCGAGATGGGAGCGAGTCTGGTCGGCCAGAAGCGCCACGCGCTCTTTCGCCGCGTCCAGCCCCAGCAGGGTGACGTAGTTGGCCTTGCCCTTGGCGGCGTCCTTGCCGCCCGTGGCCTTGCCCATGGTCTTGGGATCGCCCTCGGCGTCCAGGATGTCGTCGACGATCTGGTAGGCCAGGCCCAGGTCCTGGGCGAAGGCCATCAGGGCGGCGCGCTCGGCTTCCTTGGCGCGGGCGATGATCAGCGGGATCTCGAAGGCGAAGGCGATCAAGGCCCCGGTCTTCAGGCGCTGCATGCGGGCCACGGCGCCCAGGTCGTCGCGAACCCCGAGAATGTCGATCATCTGGCCGCCCGCCATGCCCTTGGCGCCCGAGGCGATGGCCAGCTTGCGCACCAGCTCGCAGCGGACGTGGCCGTCGTCGTGGGTGTCGGGGTGAGCCATGATCTCGAAGGCCGCCGTCTGCAGCGCGTCGCCCGCGAGGATGGCCGTGGCCTCGTCATACTGCTTGTGCACGGTCGGACGGCCACGACGGACGGCGTCATCGTCCATGGCCGGCAAGTCGTCGTGGACCAGGCTGTAGGCGTGGATGCACTCCAGCGCGCAGGCCGCGCGCAGCACCGGCCGTTCGGGCAGGTCGAACATCTTGCCGGTCTCGAGCGCGAAGAACGGACGCAGGCGCTTGCCCGGGCCCAGGGCCGCGTAGCGCATGGCCTCGGTCAGACGGGTTTCCGGACCGTCGGCCCGCGGCAGCAGCTCGTCGAGCGCCACGGTGACGATGTCGGCGGCCTGGACGATCCGCTTGGCAAGATCCGTCAAGAGCGGCTCCCCTCGGTCTCCGAACGAACGCCCGCCATCAGTTGAACTCGGCCGCTTCGGCGGTCACGGCCCCACCCTGGCCCAGGACGATCTTCTCGACCTTCAGGCGCGCGGCTTCCAGCTTCTTTTCGCAGTGAGCTTTCAGGGCCGCGCCGCGCTCGTAGATGTCGATCGAGCGCTCCAGCGGGGCTTGGCCCGATTCCAGCTCGGCCACGATCCGCTCCAGCTGCGCCAGGGCTTCCTCGAAGCTCAAGGCGGCGATATCGGCGGGGTTGCTGGCGGCGTCGGTCATTTCAACTCTCAGGTGAACAGCGCTCAGCCTAGTGGCGCAAGGCCGCGCGGGCAACGGCGTAGAGCCAAGGCATGGTTAAGGGAAGAGGCTTTGGCCAGTCAGCCGCGACGGAAGCGCTTGAGGCTCCAGTAGGCGTGGCCTTCATCGAGCAATTTGATCAGCCCCCGCGCCTTCAGCGCATCGGCGATCATCCAGTTGAAGAAGCCGTGGGCCACGACCAGCACGTCCTGGCCCTGGTCGGACAGCGCGACCAGCCGGTCGGCGGCCTGGCCGGCCCGGACCTGCGCCTCGGCGCGGGTCTCCTGGCCGCCGTGGTTGTTGAAGAACCACCACCAGAAGCGGGCGAAGAACCCCAGGCGCTTGGGCGACATTCTCAGCCACAACGGCCAGGGCGGCGGCGGCAGCGGGGCCTCGATGAAGGTCTCGTCGGTGACGAAGGCGCGGCCGGCGACCACCGCATTGGCGGTCTCGATGGCGCGGCGACGGGTCGAGACGATGATCGCGTCGGCGTCGCGGGCGATCCGCATCAATCCGTCCGGTGGGGTCTGGTCCGCCTTCAGGCCGCCCACCTCGTAGCGGGCCCACCACTCGCCGTATTCGGGCGCATTGAGCCGGATCTTACGCGACAGCGCGGGTTCGCCGTGGCGGGCCAGAGTGATGGTCCCCGATTTCACGGGCGAGGACGCTTGGTCGGCGATGGTGACGTCGGCCATGTTGAAGAGAAGTCGGTGGGCGGCAAGCCCGTCCCGTCCCCTCACCCCTCCTGAAGAGCCCGCACATGCGCGGCGGCGGAACGCCCCAGCGCCTGGAGGTCGTAGCCGCCCTCGAGCGAGGACACAACCCGGCCCTTGGCGCGGGCGTTGGCCACCGAGACGATCGCGCGAGTCGCCCAGGCGAAATCGTCCTCGTCCAGGCTCTGCGCCGACAACGGGTCGCGGACGTGAGCGTCGAAACCGGCCGAGACGATCAGCAGCTCCGGCGCGAAGGCGTCGACCTTGTCCATCAGCCCCTCGAATCGCGACCGCCAGGTCTCGCGCGGCGCGTGCGGCCCCACGGTGGCGTTGGCGATGTTGCCCAGGCCCGTCTCGGACGGATCGCCCGTGCCGGGATAGAGCGGCGACTGGTGGATCGAAGCGAAGAACACGGTCGGGTCGTTCTCGAACACCGCCTGGGTGCCGTTGCCGTGGTGGACATCGAAGTCGACGATCGCCACGCGCCTCAGCCCGGCCGCCTGGGCCGCGCGGGCGGCTACGGCGACGCTGGAGAAGACACAGAAGCCCATGGCCACGCCCGGTTCGGCGTGGTGACCGGGCGGCCGGACGGCGCAGAAGGCGCGGTTGGTCTCGCCCGCCGCCACCGCCCGCACGGCCGCGACGCCGGCCCCGGCCGCGCGCCGGGCGGCGGCCAGGCTGCCGCTCGACATCACCGTGTCGGGATCCAGCGCCAAGCGACCTGACCTGGGCGCCGCCGCGAACACGGCGTCGACGAAGCCCTTGGGATGCACCCGCAGCAGATCCTCGACCTCTACCAGCGGCGCGTCCAGCGCCTCCAGCTGGAGATTGGGATCGTCGTTCAGAGCATCGACCACGGCCCGTAGCCGCTCGGGGCTCTCGACGTGGCCGTGGCCGGGCTGGTGATCCAGCATGTCGAGATGCGTGTAGAGCGACAGGGCCATGGGTCAGCCCACCTTGCGGACCGGCTCGGCCTGAACGCCCAGCACATTGGCGTCGCCCCAGGCCTTGAGCGCGCAGATCACCGGCTCCAGGCTCCTGCCCTTGCTCGACAACGCGTATTCGACCTTGGGCGGCACCTCGGCATAGACGGTGCGGATGATCAGGCCATCGCTCTCCAGCTCACGCAGCTGCTTGGTCAGCATGCGCTGGGTCACCGCCCCCAGCTTGCGCCCCAGGGCGTTGAAGCGCAGGCGGCCACTGAGCAGGTGGTACAGGATCACGCCCTTCCACTTGCCGTCGATCAGGTTCAGCGCCGCCTCGACGCCGCACTCCTTGGGATCTTCCACAGCCGCCTCACGGTATCCATTAGGGTACTACATATAGAAAATGACCGTACTTGCGAAGATCGTAGCGTGGCGCGATCTCCTGGTCGGGGCCTGAGACCGCCCTTCTTTGCTGGAGACCATCATGAAGATCGTCGGCTTCCGTGAGTTGCTGCCCGCCACCGATCCCAACGCCCTGCTCGACCTGGAAGCGCCCGATCCCGTGGCCAGCGGCCACGACGTCCTGGTGCGGGTGAAGGCCGTTTCGGTGAACCCCGTCGACACCAAGGTGCGCAGCCGCGCTCAGCCAGCGCCGGGCGAGGTTCGGGTGCTGGGCTTCGACGCCGCCGGCGTGGTCGAGGCGGTCGGCGAGGCCGTCACCCTGTTCGCGCCGGGCGACGAGGTGTTCTACGCCGGCGCCATCGGCCGCCAGGGCTCGAACGCCGAGCTGCAGCTGGTCGACGAACGCATCGTCGGCAGGAAGCCCAAGAGCCTGGACTTCGCCCAGGCCGCCGCCATGCCGCTGACCTTCATCACCGCCTGGGAACTGCTGTTCGACCGGTTCGGCGTGGCGCGCGACGGCGGCGAGGGCCAGACCCTGGTGATCATCGGCGGGGCCGGCGGCGTCGGGTCGGCCCTGATCCAGCTGGCGCGCAAACTGACCCGGCTGAACGTCGTGGCCAGCGCCTCGCGCGACGAGACCCGCCGGTGGGTCGAGGACCTGGGCGCGCACCAGACCTTCGACCACACCAAGCCGCTCGCCGACGAGCTGGCGCGCCTGGGCCTGGACGCCCCGGCCTATATCGCCTGCCTGACCCACAGCGCTCAGCACTTCCCGCAGGTCTCCGAGGCCATCGCCCTGCAGGGCAAGATCGGGATCATCGAGGCCGACGGCGACCTGAACATCCGCCCGCTGCAGGCCAAGGCCGCCTCGATCCACTGGGAGTACATGTTCGCCCGGCCGCAGGGCACGCCGGACATGATCGAGCAGCATAAGCTGCTGACGGAGGTCTCGGCCCTGGTCGACCAGGGGATCCTGCGCACCACCCTGACCCAGGTCGTCGGCAAGATCCGCGCCGCCGACCTGCTGGAAGCCCATCGCATCGTCGAGAGCGCCCGCACCATCGGCAAGGTGGCGCTGGAAGGCTTCTGACCGTTGAAGGGCCCATATTGAAGGCGGGGGTCATGGCGGCTACTCAAGTCGCCATGACCGACAAGCTCCGCCGTGCGACGATCGAAGACGCCGACACCGTGTCCAGCCTGGGCGCGCGCACCTTCACCGAGACCTTCGCCCATCTCTATCCGCCCGAGGACCTGGAGACCTTCCTGGCCCATGCCTACGGTCTGGAGCGGACCCGCAACGACCTGGCCCATCCCGACAAGGCGACCTGGCTGCTGGAGGACGAGGACGGCGAGGCCATCGGCTACGCCCTGGCCGGCCCCTGCGACCTGCCGCATGACGACGCCGGCCCCGACCATGGCGAACTGAAACGGGTCTACGTGCTGAAGAGCCACCAGGGCGGCGGTCGCGGCTCGCGCCTGCTGAACACCGCCCTCGACTGGCTGGAAAAGGACGGCCCGCGCCCGCTGTGGATCGGCGTCTGGTCCGAGAACTTCGGCGCGCAACGGCTCTACGGCCGGCTGGGGTTCGAGAAGGTCGGCGAATACCACTTCCCGGTCGGCGAAACGCGGGACTTGGAGTTCATCCTGCGGCGAGGGTGAAATCCTCCCCTAGCGGGGGAGGATTGGATTGCGTCTGCTTTCAGAACCCTCCACAATCGAACATCTGTTCGAAAGCCGCGCCGATGTTCCTTCGCTTCTTCTCCGAGCTCCGCCAGGCCAAGGTGCCGGTCAGCCTGCGCGAATATCTCCTGCTGATGGAAGCCCTGGACAAGGACGTCATCGACCGCTCGGTCGAGGACTTCTATTTCCTGTCGCGCGCCAGCCTGGTGAAGGACGAGAAGAACCTCGACAAGTTCGACCGCGTGTTCGGCCACGTCTTCAAGGGGCTTGAGACCGTCAACGACGGCCTCGCCGCCGACATCCCGGAAGAGTGGCTCAAGGCCCTGACCGAGAAGTTCCTGACCGACGAGGAAAAGGCCCAGATCGAAGCCCTGGGCGGCTTCGAGAAGCTGATGGAGACGCTGCAGGAGCGGTTGCGCGAACAGCACAAGCGTCACGAGGGCGGCAACAAGATGATCGGCTCGGGCGGCACCTCGCCGTTCGGCAACAACGGCTACAATCCCGAAGGCGTGCGGATCGGCCAGGACAAGAGCCGCCACGGTCGCGCCGTGAAGGTCTGGGACAAGCGCGAGTACAAGAACCTCGACGACTCGGTCGAGCTGGGCACCCGCAACATCAAGGTCGCCCTACGGCGCCTGCGCAAGTTCGCTCGCACCGGCGCGGCCGACGAGCTGGACCTGAACGGCACGATCAAGGGCACGGCCGAGAAGGGCTATCTGGACATCCAGCTGCGCCCCGAGCGCCGCAACGCCATCAAGGTGCTGATCTTCTTCGACATCGGCGGCTCGATGGACGGCCACATCAAGCTCTGCGAGGAGCTGTTCAGCGCCGCCAAGACCGAGTTCAAGAACCTGGAGTTCTACTACTTCCACAACTGCCTCTACGAGACCGTGTGGAAGGACAACAGGCGTCGCAACACCGAGAAGATCCAGACCTTCGACGTGCTCCACAAGTTCCCGGCCGACTACAAGGTGATCTTCGTCGGCGACGCGACCATGAGCCCGTACGAGATCACCTATCCGGGCGGCAGCGTCGAACACTGGAACGAGGAGCCCGGCGCGATCTGGATGCAGCGGGTCACCGACATCTATCAGAGCTGCATCTGGCTGAACCCGACGCCCGAGCGGCACTGGGACTACACTCAGTCGATCGGAGTCATGAAACAGATCCTGTCCGACCGCATGTACCCGCTGACCCTGGAAGGCCTGGACAAGGCCATGCGCGAACTGGTTCGCGGTTAGATCAGCGGACCGGCGCCGCGTCGCCGAAGTGGCCGGCGTCGTTCGACGGCTGGCCGATCAGCGGCACTTCCGGCGGCGCGGTATGATCGTTGGCGATCATCGTCCCGATCCGGAAGGTGGAGCTGGTGGCCCCGCCCAGCAGGATGAAGACGTCCTCGCGCCCATCCCCGTCGATGTCGAAGCCGATCCGGGCGCCTGACACCGCCTGGCTGACATCGGCCGCCTGCGTGACAGCGGCGTCGTTCAGCGCCTGGGCCTGAGCCGTCATCACGTTGCCGACCGCGGCGGTGCTGACCACGGTCACGCGCCCCTCGCCCATCACGGCCAGGTGGTCACCCTTGGCGGCCGAGTAGTCGAGCACGACGCCCAGCAGGGCGGCGAACTTGTCGGCCGGTGGCGCGGCGGAGATCAGGAAGGTGTCGGCGCCCGTCCCACCGGTGGCGACCACGCGGGCGTTCATGACGATGCGATCGGCCCCTTCGCCGCCGTCCAGGTGATCGACCTCGCCCTTCGGCGCGCCGCGGCCGTCGATATAGTCGTCGCCGGCGCCGCCGCGGATCGTGTCGCCGCCGGCCGTGCCGTACATGACGTCGTTGCCGGAGGTGCCGACCATGACGGTCCTGGTGGCGGCGAAGCCCTGGCCGCCCAGGTCCTCGACCACCGCCTTGTCATCCGACGCGGCGGGCGCATGGCCGGAGCCCGGGGCGGGCGCCGACGCCGCGGCCAGATGCGCGATCTTGAACACCGGCAGGCCCTGCGGGGCCTCGCTCGGCGCCTGGACCGCGATCGTCCCGACGCCTTCCGGCTTGACCGCCGACTGCGGCGTGGCTTCACCGACCACGGGGGCGGGCGTATGCGCCTGCGTCCGGTCGGCCTCGAGGTTGAGGGCGGCGATCAGCTTGGAGGCCATCGTCTCGATGGCCGGATCGTCGGCGCGCGGCAGGTTCTCGAAAGTCAGGCGGCCCGCCTCGCCCAGGTCGGCGCCGCGCAGTTCGAGATAGAGGCCGACGGCGATGACCAGCGACAGGAAGGACTGAGCCTCGCGGCTGGCGGGATTGAAGGCGACGACCGTGCCGTTCTGCTCCGGTATGCCCGAGGCCAGCACCTGGCGCAGGGCGCCCCACAGGCTGCCCACCTGGTGGAACATGTCGATCGCCGCGTCGTGGACGACGAACTGACCGTCGATGCGGGCGATGTGGACCAGCACGTCCTGGTTGGAATCGGTGACCACGTACCAGGGGTCGCCCGAGTCGGTCTGGCCGAAGATCCCGTCGACCTCGCCATAGGCCGTCTCCAGCTGCTGCGTCAGCAGCATCAGCAGACCGCGCTCGTTGGCGGACCAGTCGCTGGCCGGAGGCCGCGGGCTGAAGGCTAGGATCTCACCCATCTCGTCGTCGCTCGTTAGGCCTGGGCCGCCCGCTCGGTCACGACCGGCTCAGCCTCTTCGGCGGCGCCGTCGAACAGAAGCCGGTACAGCTCGGGTTCGTAATATCGCAGCAGGGTGCGGGCGAACTGGCCGGGATCAAGACCCAGGCTCTCCGCCCAGACGGCTTGAGCCTCGATCGGAACGCGACCCAGACCGTTCTCAACCTGCGAGACGAAGGTGTAATAACGCAACCCTGTCTTCTCGGCTAGTTCCGCCTGGGTGAGGCCCGCGGTCTCTCGCGCGGCCTTCAGCCAGCGTCCAGCTTCGCGACGCAGGGTCTTGGTCAGGGCCGCCTTGGCGGGATTCATCGCCGTTCTGGACATCGCTAAGCCGCTTCCTCGCCCCTTACGCGGGCGCTCCCCTAGTTGTTACACAATGCGTAAAAACGCAACAATCGATCGCAGGTCTCGCGAAGAGGCCTTGCGGATCACCTTCGACCCACATACAGTTTTTATGCAACTATTTTGAATGTATCGGGCCGCATGTACGTTTCGATCGACCTCGCCCACGCCCGCACCGCGCCCTCCTTCCAGCAGGATTGGGCCATCCGGCCGCGCCTGTCGCTGATCATGGTCGTCTACATGACCGGGCCGGCGCTGATGGAGAGCGTGCGTCACGCCCTGGCCGAGCCCCGGGTCGAGGAGTTCGTCGTTGTCGACAACGGTTCGTCCCTTGCCGACGCGGCCTGGCTGCGCGACCTGGCTCGCCGCGAGCCGCGCGTGCGCCTGCTGCAAGGCCTGGGCAATATCGGCTTCGCCCGCGCCGCCAATCTGGGCGCGGCCGCGGCCAAGGGGGAAGAACTGGTCTTCCTCAATCCCGACGCCTTCCTGACCCCCGGCGCGGTGGCGGCCCTGTCCGAGGCCGCCCGCGACCGCCCCTCGCCCTGCGTGATCGGGGCCCGGGTGTTCAATACCGACGGAACCGAACAGCGGGGCGCGCGGCGCGGCGAGATCACGCCCGTCACGACCCTGCTCACCCTCTCGAAGCTTAGCGCCCTTCTGCCCCCGCTGCGCCGCTTCGAGATCCACCGGGAGAGCGAACTCCCCCCTTCGCACCCGGTGGACACCCCTACGATCTCGGGCGCCTGCTTCTACATGCGGGCCACCGATTTCCACGCCCTCGGCGGCTTCGACGAGGGCTATTTCCTGCATGTCGAGGATATCGACCTGTGCTGGCGGGCCCGTCGTCAGGGCGGCAGCGTGCTGTTCCAGCCCGACGCCCGCATCGTCCACGTGGGCTCGACCAGCAAGGAGAACCCGCTGGTCGTCGAGTGGCACAAGGGCCGCGGTCTGGTGCGCTATTTCCTCAAGCGCGCCGACAGCCTGCCTCGCAAGGCCCTGGCGCTGCTGCTGGCGCCGCTGATCCTGGGCGTGGCCTTGGGCCGGCCGCTGCTGCGCCAACTGCGCCGCGGCCGGATGGGTCGCCCCGTCGAGCGCCTCGCCGCCGTCGGCTGAAACGCCCGCCATCCATCGGAACAGCACGCGTTTGGCGGAAAACGCCACAAACAACCGTCCATCCGCGTTCAGACGATGATCTTGACGCTTGCGCCAAATTCGAACGCCCGTAAGACTTCCCCACGGGTAAAGGGGAACATGTAGTGAGTCCGACCACCGACGCCGCCGCTTCTAACGAAGTCGAGGCCGCCGAGACCGAAGCCGCCACCAAGAACCTGGTCTTCGTCGCCGCCGAGCGCCTGTTCGCGCTGCACGGTTTCCAGAATGTCTCGGTGCGCGACATCACCGCCGCCGCCGGCGTGAACCTGGCCTCGGTGAACTATCACTTCGGGTCCAAGGACGCCCTGCTGTTCGAGATCTTCCGGCGCCGCACGGCCGAGCTCAATCGCGAGCGGGCCAAGATGCTGCACGAGGCCAACGACCGCAACGACGGCGCCCCGCCGCTGCGCGAGATCCTGGCCGCCCTGCTGACCCCGCCCCTGCGCTGGCTGGCCCCGGACCACGAGCGCCGCATCTCGCTGCAGTTCCTGATCCGCGCCCGCAGCGAAGGCACCGACGAGATCCGCGCCGTGCTGAAAACCGACGTCTCGCACCTGCGCCGCTTCTCCGACGCCCTGCTGCGCGCCCGCCCGGATCTGTCGCCGGAAGAGGTCTACTGGCGGCTGCACTTCACCCTGGGGATGCTGCACAACAACCGCTTCGCCGAGTTCGACCGCCTGAACGTGCTGTCGGAAGGCCAGACCAGCGAGTCCGACGTCGTGGCGCTGCTGAGCCGGATGCTGGCCTTCGCCGAGGCCGGCTTTCTCGCTTAGCGAGTAGCTGGAACCTCCTCCCGGCCGGCGCGTTGTCGCTCCGGCATGGGACGGCTGCGGATCCTTCACGAGACCCGATACTACTATGAGCGGCCGGTGCGGTTCGGGCCGCAACGGCTGATGCTGCGCCCGCGCGACAGCCACGCCCTGCGCATCGTCGAGGCTTCGCTGCGCCTGTTTCCGCCTGGCGCGACACGCTGGAGCTATGACGCCAACGGCAACTGCGTCTGCATCTTCGAGCCGGCGAGCCAGGCCGACGCCATGCGGGTGGCCAGCGAGCTGGTCATCGACCGCTACCCCGCCCCCCTGGTCCCGCAGCGGATCGAGAACCCCGACACCCTGACCCCGATCGTTTATTCCCGCGAGGATCGGACGACCCTGGAGCCGTTCATCGCCCCGGTCACCGACGACCCGGACGCGGTGCTGCTGCGCTGGCTGCGCGACATCCGGGCCCATCGCGACGAGCCGGCCCTGGCCTTCCTGCTGCGCATCAACGAGCTGATCCACAGCCAGTTCGAATATCGCACCCGCATGGAAGAAGGCGTGCAGACCCCGGTCGAGACCCTGCGGAAGCGCAGCGGCGCCTGCCGCGATCTGGCCTGGTTGATGGTCGAGGGCCTGCGACGCCTGGGCTACGCAGCCCTGTTCGCCACCGGCTACATCCATTCGCCCGGGACGATGATCCGCGGCGCCGGCGCCACCCACGCCTGGTGCGAGGTCTTCCTGCCCGACCTGGGCTGGCTGGAATTCGACCCGACCAATGGCCTGGCCGAGTCGCCGGACTTGATCCGCGTCGCCGCCACCCGAACGCCCACTCAAGCGCTACCGGTGTCCGGGGCGATCATCGGCGATCCGGGTTCGTCGCGTCTTCACGTCTCCGTGGAGGTGCGCCTCATCGATCCAATCGACCATGCAGCGTGATACAATGAGTGTGCGTACGGGAGGAAAAGCCATGACCAGCGGCTTCCAGAACCAAGACCCCATGCGGAACGTCAGCTTCCCGAAATCGGAGCCCAAGGCCCAGCATGGCCAGAAGCCCGACCAGGAGTGCCTGAAGGTGAAGGAACGACGGACCTTCGAACCCAGACCGGGCCACTGAATTGTAAATAAGCGTGAAGACGAGCGCCTTCCGCCACCCCTGTCACGCGAGCGACCTGTACAGACACCCGCGGCGCCGTTAATTTTTGGGGCGAGGGGAATGGGGGAGCACCACGAGCATGCGGCGCGTCGCGCTCGGATGTCTGTTGGCGACGGCTGGTCTGGCGGTGGTAAGCGCCGCGACCGCCCTGTCGACTCGCGCCCCTGAGGAATTCAACCAGACCCTGACCCTGGCGGGCGGACCCGAGGCCGGCGGACCTGAAGTCCGCGCCCCGGCGGACGATCCCGACGCGCCGATCGCGACGGCCCGCTACGGCGGCGAGCGTTCGCGTGTCGCCGCACCAGTGGCGATCGCCGCCGAAACCCACGCCGTTCCCGCCGTGGCGACGATAGCCCTGGCCGGTGGGCCGCAAGACGTCAGCCTGGCCAGCGCAGCGCCCGCCGTGGCCGTCGCCGACGCGCGGACAACGCCCCCTTCCCCTCCCGCCGCCGCGCGTCCGGCCGCGCGAATTCTGGCCGAGACCTCAGCCGCCCCGCACCGTCCGGTGCTGGCCCTCACGCGGGTCGAGCATCGCCGCCCGGCCGGCAAGATTCTGCGGATGCAGGTCGACGACCAGCCGCTGGCCTTCACGCCCATGGGCCTGCAGTCGGGCGCGGTGAAGCGCCTGACGCTGAACGCCTCGAACCTGATGTCCAAAGCCAGCGCCTCGGCCGAGGACCTGCGCCGCGGCCGCTGGATGCTGTACGCCGCCAGTTCGGGCAAGGCCTATGGTCTGAACCTGATCCGCGACACCTTCGGCGGCTGGCGCAATGCCGGCTACAGCGAGGAGAAGATGGCCCGGTTCGGCAGCCGCCAGATCGGCCTGGGCTATCGCAAGGGCAACAGCCTCATCTCGCTGAGCGCCACGCGCCGCAAGCTCAATTCGATCGACTATTCCGACAAGGACACGGTCGTCGGCGTCAGCGTCTCGGTGCGCGGCCGCTAACCGCCTGTTTCGGTTCCGCAAGGATGTAACGCACGCGCGTCTGGACCCTCGTCGTCCAGGGGCGTAAAGCGCCCTCGTGTCCGATCAGTCTCCAGCATCCTCGCCGCTCGCGACGCGCCTGATCTCCATCGCCGTGGCCAGCGCGCTCCTGATGGAGTTCATCGACTCCACGGCCCTGTCGACGGCCCTGCCGACCCTGTCGCGGGCCTTCGCGGTCGATCCGATCCACCTGAAGCTGGCCCTGACCTCCTACATTCTGGCGCTGGCGGTGTTCACGCCGGCCAGCGGCTGGGCGGCGGAACGGTTTGGCGCGCGGCGGGTGTTCCTCTCGGCCATGACCGTCTTCCTGCTGGGCTCGGCCCTGTGCGGCCAGTCGCGCAGCCTGGAAGCCCTGGTCGCCTCCCGGATCGTTCAGGGGATAGGCGGGGCGATGATGACGCCCGTGGCGCGGCTGATCGTGGTCAGCGCCACGCCCAAGGACAAGCTGCTGACCGCCATGGGCTGGTTCACCATGCCCGCGCTCGTTGGACCGCTGATCGGCCCGCCGATCGCCGGCCTGGTGCTCAGCGTCGCCGCCTGGCCGTGGATCTTCTACATCAACCTGCCGGTCGGCCTGCTGGGCGTGATCGCCGTCATGCGCTTCGTGCCCAAGAGCGAGCCCAAGCGTGATCTGGGCCGCTTCGACACCGCCGGCTTTGTCCTGTCGGCCCTGGCGGTCAGCGGCCTGGTGATCGTGGCCGAGACGGCGGGCGTCAGCCTGCTGCCGCCCTGGGCGCAGGTCACGCTGCTGGCGCTGTCCGTCGGCTGCGGCTTTGTCTACCTGCGCGTCGCCAGGCGGACCGGCCGACCGATCCTGGACCTCACCCTGCTGCGCTACCCGACCTTCCGCGCCAGCCTGGTCGGCGGCACGCTGGTGCGGTTGGGCATCGGGGCCAGCCCGTTCCTGATGCCCCTGCTGCTGCAGGTGGCGCTGGGCTGGAGCCCGCTGAAGGCCAGCTTCGTCACCCTGGCCACCGGCGTCGGCGTGCTGGCCGCCCGCCCGTTCGCGGCGGCGGGGCTCAAGCGCTTCGGCTTCCGCACCTCACTGGCGGTGTTCGTCAGCCTGACGGCGCTGTTCACCGCCACCCCCGGCTTCTTCGGTCCGGCCACGCCCATGGCGCTGATGATCGCGGCCCTGACCCTGGGCGGGTTCTGCCGCTCGAACCAGTTCATCGCCGCCAACACCATCGCCTATGCCGACGTGCCCGAAACTTCTACGGCGGCGGCCTCGACCCTGTCGGCCGTGACCCAGCAGGTCGGCCTGGCCCTGGGGGTCAGCTTCGGCGGCATGATGCTACACTTGGCGCGCGGCGCCGACGGGGCCCTGACGCCGGACCGCTTCACCTTTCCGTTCGTAGCGATCGGCCTGGTGACCCTGCTGGCCCTGCCCGTCTACCTGTCGCTGGACAAGGACGCCGGCGCGGCGATCAGCGGCCGGAACCGGCCGGCCTAGGACTTGGTCCGGCGGCCTCCCCGGGAGTGGTTGGCGGTCATCGGGTC
This sequence comes from Caulobacter sp. GW822-FHT07D08, assembly GCF_058798735.1. Taxonomy (NCBI): domain Bacteria; kingdom Pseudomonadati; phylum Pseudomonadota; class Alphaproteobacteria; order Caulobacterales; family Caulobacteraceae; genus Caulobacter; species Caulobacter sp. GW822-FHT07D08. Next base: position 732,233 of record NZ_JBXAKU010000001.1, on the reverse strand, counting down.
CGGCTTCTTCGGCGGAACCCAGCCCTCGGGGGTCTTCGGGACCGGCTGGTCCGTCCCCAGGCCCATGCGGCCGGGAACCTGGCGCTGGAAATAGGATGCTTGCTGCGCATCCTCGACGCCGCGCACCAGCGCGCTGTGCTGGATGGCGCCGATCTCGTCGCGCAACTTGGCCGCCGTCTCGAAGTCCTGAGCGGCGATAGCCTCTTCCATCTGCGTTTTCAGGTCGTCGATGTGCGACATTACGTTCTCCATGGGGCCACCAGGAAGAACGCCCGAGGCCGGTTTTAGGCCCGCGCCGCCGCAATGCGGGCGCGGGCGATCTCGTCGGCGACCAGATTGGCCGGACGTTTCTCGGCGATCGACTGGTCGATGACCTCGGCCAGGGTCTGGGCCAGGCGGTCCAGCTTGGCCGCCACCCAGTCACCGTCGAAGGCGCCGCCGGCTTCCAGGGCCCGGATTTCGGCTGCCACGTTGATGATGCCGCCGCCGTTGATGACATAGTCGGGGGCGTAGAGGACGCCACGATCGAACACGGCCTGGCCGATCATGGCGTCGGCCAGCTGGTTGTTGGCCGCGCCGGCGATGATCCTGGCCTTCAGCCGGGGCAAGGTCGCCGCCGAAATCGCCCCGCCCAAGGCGCAGGGGGCGAAGACGTCGGCCTCGACGTCGAAGATGGCGTCGGTCGAGACGATCGTCGCGCCGGTCTTGGCGGCGACCGCGTTCAGGGCGGTCTGGTTGACGTCGGCGATAGTCAGGACCGCGCCGGCGGCGTGCAGCTTCTCGGCCAGATAGCCGCCGACATGACCAACGCCCTGGATGGCGACGTGGACGCCCTTGAGGTCACGGTTCAGGGCGCGCTCGACGCACAGCCGCACGCCCCGGAACACGCCCTCGGCGGTGACCGGCGACGGATCGCCCGAGGCGGCCGCGTGGCCTTCCAGGCCGGCGACGAAGCGGGTGGTCTTGCGGGTGCTTTCCAGGTCGGCCGGCGAGACGCCGACGTCCTCAGCTGTCCAGTACTGACCATTCAGGCTATCGACCGCGCGGCCGAAGGCCTCGAATAGTTCCGGCGTCTTCTGGCTGCGGCTGTCGCCGATGATCACGGCCTTGCCGCCGCCCAGGTCGAGCTCGGCCATGGCGTTCTTGTACGACATGCCGCGCGACAGGCGCAGGGCGTCGGTCACGGCGGCGTCGGCGCTGGAATAGTCCCACATGCGGCAACCGCCGGCGGCCGGGCCGCGCGCGGTCGAGTGGATCGCGATAATCGACTTCAGACCAGTTTTTTCATCGAAGAAAGCGTGGACGCCTTCGTGTCCCTCGAAATCGGGGGAATCGAACAAGGTCATGCCGTCTGTCTCGCCTATGCCAGAATGAACGTGGCGGCTTTACGCCCCCTGGCGACGCCTCACAAGCCCGAAGACTGACGTCGCGTCCCCTTGCGTTTGGCGGGTTTGGGCGGATCCGACGCTGTCATCGCCGCGACGCTCGACGGAATGGCTGGCGCGCCCGAAGGCGGCCAGGGCCCTGGCGCGTCGCGCAGGAAGGCCTCGGCGTCGCCCCAGACCTTGGCGGCCTGCCGGTCGACCAGCAGCAGGTGATAGCCCTTGGCGTAGTAGGCTGTCCGCGCGCCCGGCTTCAGGCGACCCACGGCCTCGACCGTCGGCTCGCGCGGGATGATGTGGTCGTTGGCGCCGTAGAACCACGCGACCGGGACATGGATGTCACCCGTCGACTTCCAGGCCCGCTCCATCAGCCCGACCAGGCCGTAGATGGTGTCGGACCGCGCGCCCCAGATCATCAGCGGGTCGCTACCCATGCGACGCAGCTCGTCGATATTGTCCGAGGCCATGACGTTGCGGACCAGCCAGTCCGGCGGCTTGACCACCCACTGGCCCAGCACATGGGCGCTGACCCACAGGCTCATTCGGTTGGGCAGCGGCTGGTTCGACCAGCCCCAGACGGCGGGGGCGAACAGCATCAGCTTGTCGACCGGCGGCGGATTGTCGGAAGCCATGGCGCTGATCGCCAGCGCGCCGCCCATGCTGACGCCGGCCAGGGCGAGCCTGGCGTTCGGATGACGCTCGCGCACCGCCGTGATCAGCGCCCGAACGTCGTCCAGCACCAGTTCGGTCGGCGCCCAGACGCCGCGCTCGGGCGAACGGCCAAAGCCCCGGACGTCCAGGGCGTAGGTCGCGATCCCCCTCCCCGCCCACCAGCCGGCCGCCAGGTGAAAGGCGTTCGAATAGTCATTCATGCCGTGCAGACCGACCACGACCCATTCCGGCTCCGTGGCGGGCAGCCAGCGCATCAGGCCCAACCTCGAACCGTCGAAGCTGACGAAGCCGTCCTCCGTGAACCGGGGGCCACGAAAGCCCAACGCCGCAAGCTCGGGCCGCTGCTTCAACGGCGCGCAGGCGCTCAGCACGGCGGCGGACGCGGTCAGGATCAAGGCGCGGCGGTTCATCGTCCCAGAATGTCCGCGACCCGTTGGCGAAGGAAAGGCACGACATCCGCCTCGAACCAGGGATTGCGCTTCAGCCAGGCGGTGTTGCGCCAGGACGGATGCGGCATCGGCAACAGGTTGGGCCCGAACTCGCGCCAGCGGGCGATGGTTTCGGTCATGGTCTTGCTGGTCCGGCCCGGCAACGCCCAGTTCTGGGCATAGCTGCCGACCAGCAGGGTCAGCTCGACGTTCGGCAGCCCCGCCAGCAACCGAGGCCGCCACATCGTCGCGCAGCGCGGCGGCGGCGGATAGTCGCCGCCCTTGGGATTGGTCCCCGGAAAGCAGAAGGCCATGGCGGCCACGCCGATCTCGGGCCGGCCGTAGAAAGTCTCGCGGTCGATCCCCATCCACTGGCGCAGGCGGTTGCCGGACGGATCATTGAACGGCAGGCCGGTCTCGTGGACCAACCGCCCCGGCGCCTGGCCGGCGATCAGGATGCGGGTCTCCTCGCGCACCCGCGTCACCGGCCGGGGAACATGCGGCAGGTAAGGTGCGCACGCCCGGCAGGCGGCGATGTCGGAGAGGATCTCGTCGAGCGGCATCAGCGAGGATTTAGGCGTGCGCCTCCGGATGCCAAGCGTGACTAGTCTTCGTCGCCCTCGATATCGTCCGGGACGGTATCCTCGAAGCTGGTCGGGTCGCCCTCAAGCCGCGTGCGGATGCGGTAGACGCCGCGGAATTTCTCCGGATTGACCGGCTTGTTGTGGCGCAGGATCACGACCTTGCCCTCGCGGGCCAGTTCGATGGCGTTGGTGCGCACGTGGCCCAGCAGCTGCTGCCAGCGCTCGGGCTGGATGGCCTTGGCGACGTTCATCGGGTCGATCGACTTGCCCTCGGGCAGCGCCGCCAGCTGGGACAGGATGGTGTCTTGGATCGGGGAGGTCATGAGCGCTCCCTTGCCATGGATTGTCAGCAGAGGCGAGAGCGTGGACAGGACTTGGCCGCTTGCGCCCAGCGACGCGCCCTTCTAACTGAACAACGATAAGAACACGCGGAGGGGATGCGTTATGGACGGCGGAAACGAAATCTCGAGCGGCCCGCGCCTCGTCGAGGCGGGCGACTGGGCCGGCTGGCGAACCTGGTCGGGTCTGGACCCGTTCGAGGACCAGTCTGGCCCCTTCTACTTCCGCGAAGACGACAACGGCCGCGTCACCACCGGCTTCCGCGCCGAGACCAAGCACATGAACGGCGGCGGCTTCATGCACGGCGGCTGCATGATGACCTTCGCCGACTTCTCCCTGTTCGCCATCGCCTGGAAGGAACTGGCCGACAGCCGCGCGGTGACGGTCAGCCTGAACGGCGAATTCATCGGCCCCGCCCGCCCCGGCGACCTGATCACCGGCGGGGGCGAGGTGATCAAGGCCGGCGGCTCGCTGCTGTTCATCCGCGGCCTGATCTCGACCGGGACCGGGCCGATGCTGAACTTCTCGGGCGTGGTGAAGAAGATCAGGGCGCGCTAGGCGGAGCCGAAAACCTCGTCCTTCGACAAGCTCAGGATGAGGTTTTCTACTGAACCGTCTCAACAGTCGTCCTCACCCTGAGCCCGTCGAAGGGCGAGGACGGCCGCACTAGACCTGCCCGCTAAACCCCCGCCTTCGCTGCAGGCCGCTCCATCATCGCCTTCAGCCAGCGGTTCACGTGGACCAGCTCCGCGTCGGGCCGGAAGCGGACCATGCGGGCGAAGTCGATGCCCGTGACCGCGAGGATGTCGGCGATGGTCAGGCGGTCGGCGGCGATGAACGCGCTGTCGGCCAGGCGGCGGTCGAAGACCTTTAGCGCCCGCTCGGCGGCCTTGCGGTTGGTCTCGGCGATCTCGGGCACCTGAGTCTCGATCGCGGCCAGGGCCGGATGACCGTGGCGCACGGCCATCATCAGCGGCGTCGACAGCAGCATCTCGGCCCGCCGGGTCCACATCTCGATCACCGCCGTCTCCAGCGGGTCGCGACCGAACAGGTTCGGCTCGGGATAGACGCTTTCCAGGTAGCGGCAGATCGCCACCGACTCGGTGATGGTGGTCGCCTCATCGATCTCCAGCGCCGGCACGTTAGGCAGGCCGGCCTTGGCCAGATAGTCGGGCTGGCGATGCTGGCCGCCGAAGATGTCGATGTCGACGATCTCGACGTCCTCGATCCCCTTCTCCGCCATGAACCAGCGGACCCGCCGAGGATTCGGCGCGCGACGGCTGTCGTAGAGCTTCAAAAGAAAATCCTCCCGGCTTTTGACCAGGAGGATGATCTCATTCCGCGACGGAACGGAAGCGCGTGATTTACAGCCCGAACAGCGCCCGGGGCATCAGGCCGATCAGCGAGCCGGTCAGGCAGGTGGCCAGGAAGCCGGCCATCATCGCCTTCCAGACCAGGCTCAGCACCTCGGCGCGGCGTTGCGGCACCAGCACCGAGAAGCCGGCCACGTTCATGCCGACCGAGCCGATATTGGCGAAACCGCACAGGGCGTAGGTCATGATCATGCGGGTGCGCTCGTCCAGCGTGGTGACGCCGATCTTGGCCATCTGGATGAAGGCGGTGAACTCGGTGAGGATCAGCTTGACGCCCAGCAGGCCGCCGGCCGTGCCGGCTTCCTTCCAGGGCACGCCCATCGACCAGGCCAGGGGCGAGAAGACCACGCCCAGCCCGCGCGCGATGCTCAGCGGCTGGCCGCCGATCGGCGGCATGGCGCCCAGGATCTTGTCGACCATGGTGGCCAGGGCCACGAAGACGATCAGGGTCGCGCCGACGTTCAGCGCGATCTGCAGGCCGTCGGTGGTGCCCTTCATCACCGCGTCGATCGAGGAGCCGTAGGTCTTGTCCTCGACCGAAAGATCCAGGTCGCCGCCCTTCTCCATCGGGTCGGACGGCACGATGATGCGGGCCAGCAGCACGCCGGCCGGGGCCGAGATGATCGAGGCGGTCAGCACGTGGGCGGCGGCGTTGGGCAGCACGCCGGCCAGGATGGTGGCGTAGGCGACCATGGTCGAGCCCGAGACGCAGGCCATGCCGACCGTGATCAGCATGAAGAGCTCAGAGCGCGACAGCTTGTCGAGATAGGCGCGGATGAAGATCGGGCCTTCGATCTGGCCCATGAAGATGGTCGCGGCGGTGGCCAGGGCCGGCGGGCCGCGCAGGCCCAGCGTCTTCTGGAAGAGGAAGCCGAAGCCCTGAGCCAGCCACTTCAGGATCTTCCAGTGCCACAGCAGCGCCGACAGGGCGCAGACCACCAGGATCACCGGCATGACACGGAAGGCGAAGATGAAGCCCGCGCCCGGATTGCTGACCGGATACGGCTGGTCGCCGCCGGCCAGGAAGCCGAACACGAAGGCGGTGCCGGCCTGAGTCGAGCTGGCCAGCCCTTCCACGGCGCCGTTGACGCCCTGCAGCAACTGGCGCGCCTGGGGCAGGCCGAACAGCACCACCACCAGCAACACCTGGACGACGAGGGCGGCGATCGCCAGAACCCACGGGAATCGCTTGCGATTCTCGGAAACGAGCCAGCAGAGGCCCAAAGTGAGCGCCAGACCCGCGAGGGCCTGAACGTTCTCGGGACGGAACATCAAGACGACAACCTTACAAAGAGGCGACGCCCCCGCGACGCCGATCAAGGGGCGAAGAATGACACCAAGTCAGCCGTCGCACGCAAGCGGCTTGCGTAAGGAATGGTTAAGGAAGGCTTCGATTGCCTAAGTCAGAGACCTCTTACCAACGATCGCCGTCATCCCGCGCCTTATGCACGGGATGACGATGTAGGTTTAAGCCATAACGTTCGTCCCGCCGCTCGCCGCCGTGCTGGTCGAGGACGAGGTCGTCATCGCCTTGTCCAGCTGAGCCAGCAGCTTCTGCATCAGGTCGGCGGCGACCGTGGAGCCCGACATCAGGCTGGACAGAGTCGAGGACGTGTCGGTCCCGGTCGACTTGCCCTGGTCGAGCAAGGCCGCGAACTCGTCGCCGCTCAGCGTCCCGTCGCCGTCCTGGTCGGCGGTCTTGATCAGGTCGGAGGCGGCGCTCGTGCCGCTCGTGCTGTCGCTGCTGTTGGCGGCGCCCAGTTCCTCGGCCGAGACCGTGCCGTCCTGGTTGGTGTCGAGGCTCTCGAACACCCCGCTCGAGCTCGACGCGCCGCTGGCCCCGCCGGACGGCGGCGGGCCGCCGTGATGCCCCTTCGGGCCGCGCGTCGCCTGGGCCGACGACTCGTTCGCGGCGGCCGTGGTGATCGCCGACGAGATCTCGGACGACGACAGCCCGCCGTCGCCATCGGTGTCCAGGGCCGACATGATGTCCGACGCCATCTTATCCTCGATCCCCTGCCCCTTCGCGCCCTCAGGGGCGTTGGCGGCCAGGGCCGAGGAGAGCTCGCTGGCGCTCATCTTGCCATCGCCGTCGGCGTCGCCGGCCTTCATCAGCGAGTTGGTCAGGTCGTCGACCGACTGGGTCGAGAGCAGCGACGACAGTGTGTCGCCGCTGAAATGTTCACCCGGTCCGCCGCCCCCGCGCATCGGCGGCGGGCCCTGTTGGCCTTCCGCCCCCTGCACATTTTGCCCGATGGACTGGAATTCGGTCAGCGAAAGCTGCCCATCGCCGTCGGCGTCCGCCGTCTTGAAGGCCGACTGCTGCAGTTGGCGAAGCTGGGCCAGACTCGTCGATGAGCCAGCGCTGGTTATGGTCATAGTGCTCACCCTCTGTTGGGAGGTCGCCTGCGTGGGCGAGCCCCTTCCATCGCGCCGAGCGTCGACGCCCAAGGGATCACGCGAAAAACATTCCAGTTTTCAGCATGTTGCGGTTAAGACATGAGGCATTTCGCGGGCAAGGTTAACGCTGCACGGCCGCCGCGAAACACGCCCCTCCAGCTCGCGCGGAGCGCGCGCTACCGGCCAGTTAGTTCGCGGACCAGGGCCGTGCGGTCGTAGACCTTGCGCAGCGCCTCGAGGATGGCCGCCGACGACACCGACACTGTCCGGTTCCGGGTTCCATCGTAGCCATACGCGCCGCCCAGCGAATGGATGTTGCCGTCGAAGGCCATGCCGACCAGCCGCCCCTTGGCGTCCAGGACCGGCGAGCCGGAATTGCCGCCGATGATGTCGTTGGTGCTGACGAAATCGAACACCGTGTCGAGCTTCAGGTCGTCCTTGGCGCCCAGCCAGCGCGGGGCGGCGGCGAACGGTTCGGCGCCGGTGACGCGGTCGTAGAAGCCGGCGAAGGTGGTGACGGCCGGAACCGCCCGCCCCTGCTCGCGCCAGCCCGCGACCTGGCCGTAGGACAGGCGCAGCGAGAACGTGGCGTCCGGATAGACCGCCTCGCCCAGCACGGCGAACCGGACCCGGGCGATCTTCTCCGCGGCCTTGTCTACGGGCCCCGCGACCTCGGCCTCGTAGGCGGTGCGGGCCGCGCGCGCCAGCGGATCGACGCGGCGGACGAACTGGATCAGCGGGTCGTCCGAAGCCTCGACCGCGTCCAGTCCGCCCTTCCACAGGGCGTCGCGCACCTCGGGATCGCCGAGCCGGCTTTCGGCCAGGCGTTCGGCGATGGCCTCGGGGCTTTCCTGGCCCAGCAGGGCCCGGACCTGCGGCGCGTCGACGGTCAGGACCTCGCGGGTCTTGAGCAGCCAGTGCTCCAGATAGACCCGCTCCAGCACCGGATCGACCGGCGGCAGGTCGGCCAGCTTGCGCTCGATCATCGGCAGGCGGGTGTCGGCGTATTCCGGCAGCCGCGCGGCGTTGGGCTTGGTCCGCTCCCGCGCCGCCCGGACCAGCAGGCGGGCATAGTAGTAGAGATCCGAACCGCCGCCCGCCCCGCTCTCCAGCATCCGCCAGGCCGGATAGAGCTCGGCCGCCTGGGCTTGAGCGGCGGCGATCTGGTCCCAGGCCGCGCCGGTCTCCGCCGCCAGCTTCGGATCGGCGGCCACCTTGGCGCGCAAGGCGTCCTCGACCGCGCGCTTGGCGGCCATGAAGGCCTTGTCGTTGAGCGCGGCCTGCTTGCCCAGCCCCGCCTTGTAGCCGTTCTCGACCCAGGCCAGGCCCTGCGTCGCGGCGCGGGCTTCGCCCTGTTGCCGCAGTTGGAGCAGGCGGCCGCGCAGCTCGGCCCGCTGCAGCTGCTGCATCGGCAGGACGAGGTCGCGCTGGGTCTCCAGCTGGGAAACCGTCAGTTGCCGGTCGGTCGCGCCGGGATTGCCGATCACGAAAGTCGGCTCGCCCTCGACCGGGGCGCTGGTCCGCAAGCCGAGAAAGCCCGGCGTCGCGGCCGGCTGGCCGTCGGCATAAAGCCGCACGAACGCCGCATCGAGCGCGTAGCGGGGGAAGTTGTAGTTGTCGGGGTCGCCGCCGAATGCGGCCGAGGCCCTTTCCGGCGCGAAGACCAGCCGCACGTCGTCGTAGCGCCGGTACTTGTAGACCTTGTACTGGCCGCCCCGGAAGAAGCCGATCGCCTGGCAGCGCAGGGTCTGGTCCTGGCCGCAGGCGGCCAGTTCGGCCAGCGCCAGCGCGCCCTCGCGGGCCTGGACGAAGTCGCGGCCGACCCTGCCCTCCGCCGCCGCCCGCACCTGGTCGGTCACGTCGGTGATGGTCAGCAGCACCTCGGCCTGCAGGCCGGCGCACTTGCGTTCGTCCTCGCGCCCATCGGTCAGGAAGCCGTCCTGGACGTAGTCGCTCCCGCCGTCCGACAGCGCCTGGGCGCAGTCGGCGAGGCAGTGGGCGTTGGTGGCGACCAGGCCCTCGGGGCTGACGATCCCCCCCGAGCAGCCGTTGGTCAGCCGCACCGCCGCGGCCTGGGCGGCGTCCAGCCAGGCCTGGTCCAGGGAGACGCCATAGGCCTGGCGGATCGCCTCGACCGGGATGTTGTCGAAGGTCCACATCCCCTCGTCCGCCCGCGCCGGCGCCGTCGCGGCCAGGGCGAAGGCCACCACGCTGAACTGAGCGGACGCTGTGCGAAGAACCGTCATGGGCCCGTGGATCGTTGCACTCCGTTCGCCGCTTAGCGCCGGCGCCGAGGACTAGCCAGCCTCCTTCCGCGCACCTGTCTAATATTTCATGCCTGCAACGCCGCCTTACCCCGATTTAACTTGGCCGCTCAACGATCGCCGTTCATTGCTGCAACCATCGGTTTGGGGGAGCATGGTTTCGAATGTCGTTGGCCTTGGCCACACTTCTCTATGAGTGGCGTCGTTACATGGCGGCCGTGGTCGCTCTAGCTTTTTCGGGCCTTCTCGTCCTGGCCCAGGTCGGCATGTTCGTCGGCATCGGCAAGGGCTTCACCGCCCAGATCGACCGCGCCCGCGCCGACGTCATGGTGCTGGGCCCTGGCGCCAAGGCGCTGTTCGGCGGCCCCTCGGGCCTGCCGCGCCGCATGATCCCGCTGGTCTACAGCCATCCCGAAGTCACCCAGGTGGCCCCGCTGGACGGCTCCGGCGGCCGCTTCCAGAATATCCTGAGCCCCGAGCAGCAGGCCAAGGAAGAGGCCCGCGCCAAGAAGGCCGGCAAGGGCAAAGGCAAGGGCGCTGGCAGCTCGGCCCGCAAGAGCGAGTTCGTCAACGTCACGGTGATCGACGCGATCCCCGGCTACGTGACCGTGCCCACCGACTACACCCAGTCGATGATCGAGGCCCTGCGCCGCCCCTACGCCGTGGCGGTGGACGAGACGGCCCTCAAGCGCCTGGGCGTCAAGAAGGGCGACAAGGCCCTCTACAATGGCAAGACCATCAACATCGCCGTCGTCACCCGCGGCTATCCCAACATCATCCAGCCGACGCTGGTCATGTCGCGCGACACCCTGCGGATGCTGGGCGAGGCCGACACCGGCCAGCGCGTCGGCCCGCTGATGGTCGAGATCCAGGATCCCGCGCGCGCCGAGATCGTCGCGGCCCAGCTGAACAAGAAGGCCGACGGCAAGTTCCGCGCCTGGACCCGCCAGGAGCTGGCCGACGCCAATTCCGGCGCCATGCTGGACGACCAGATCATCGGCATCATGCTGGGCTTCTCGGCCTTCCTGGGCCTGCTGATCGGCGTGGCCATCACCTGGCAGACCCTGCGCGGGGCGATCATGGCCAACATCAAGGAGTTCGCCTCCCTGCGCGCCCTGGGCGTGTCGATGGGCGACCTGCGCAACATCGTCATGGAGCTCAGCTTCTGGGTCGGTTGCGTCGGCGTGCTGGCCGCGGGCCTGTTGACCTGGCTGGTCTCGCTGCTGGCCGTGGCCGGCGGCGTGCCGATGTACTTCCCGCCGACGCTGGTGATCATCGTCGCCGTGTTCCTGATCATCATCGCCATGCTCTCCGGCTTCCTGTCGCTGGGCATCCTCAAGAACAGCCAGCCGGCGGACCTGCTGCGATGAGCAACGATCACAGCCACAAGCGCGGCCAGAGCGCGCTCACCGCCAAGGGCCTGGTCAAGCGCTTCAAGACCGGCCGGACCTTCATCGAGGTGCTCAAGGGCGTGGACTTCGACGCCAAGCACGGCGACGTGACCATGGTCATGGGCCCCTCGGGCTCGGGCAAGTCGACCCTGGTCGCCGCCCTCTCGGGCCTCTTGATGCCCGACGAGGGCAAGGTCTCGGCGCTGGATGCCAAGGACCTGTGGGCCCTGCCGAAAGGCAAGATCGACAAGTTCCGCCTCGACCACTGCGGCTTCATCTTCCAGGGCTTCAACCTGTTCCCGGCCCTCACCGCCAAGCAGCAGGTGATGACCGTCCTGAAGTACCAGGACGTCGGCCCCGGCGAGGCCGCGCGCCGCGCCCAGGCGGCGCTGGAGTCGGTGGGCCTGGGCCCGCGCGTCAACCAGCGCCCCTCGGAACTGTCGGGCGGCGAGAAGCAGCGCGTGGCCATCGCCCGCGCCCTGGCCAAGAACCCGAACCTGATCTTCGCGGACGAACCGACCTCGGCCCTCGACGGCAAGAGCGGCGAGATCGTGATCAAGCTGCTGCGCGCGGCCGCCACCGAGCGCGGCGCGGCGGTGATCTGCGTGACCCACGACCCGCGGCTCGAGGCCTATGCCGACCGCGTCATCCACATCGAAGACGGCCGGATCCTGGACGACGTGCGTAGAACGCCCGACGCCAATCCCGCGTCGCTCAGCCACTGATTTCCTGGGGGAACCTTAGAATGCCCGCGTTTCTGCGCCGACCCGCCTTCTGGATCGCCATCATCGTCGTCGTGCTGCTCGGCGGCGGCTTCTTCTACATGAAGGGCCAGGCGGCCGAGAAGAAGAAGAAGCTCGAAGCCGCCGCCGCCCAGGAGGAGCCCTCCCCCTACGCGGCCATCGCCCAAGGCAAGGCCGACGTCGAGGGCGGTGTGATCCAGGTGGCCGCGCGCCGCCAGGGCATCGTCCGCGACGTCTATGTTCAGGAAGGCGACCAGGTCGTCGCCGGCCAGCCCCTGGCCAAGCAGGAAGACGACGAGCCGCGCCTGGCCGCCCAGACGGCCACGGCCAGCCTGGCCTCGGCCCGCGCCCAGCTGGCGCTCTACCAGGTGCAGCTGCGCACGGCCCAGCGTGAGTACAAGCGCCTGCAAGGCCTGGCCGCCTCGAACTACGTCGCCGCCCAGAAGCTCGACGCCGCTCAGGACGCGATCTCGCAGGCCAACGCCAATATCGGCGCCCAGTCAGCCGCGATCCAGGTCGCCGGCGCCCAACTCAGCCAGTCGAAGTACCAGCAGGAGCTGACGGTGATCCGCGCGCCGGCCGACGGTCGCATCGCCCGCCGCTACGCCAATCCGGGCGCCGGCGCCTCGACCCTGAACGTCACCTCGATGTTCGACCTCGAGCCCAACACCCCGCGCATCGTCCGCGCCGAGATCGTCGAGGCCGACATCCCCAACGTGACCCCCGGCCAGGAAGTCGAGATCCAGCCGGAAGGCGATCCCGACAAGACCTATGTCGGCAAGGTCCTGCGCACCGCCCGCGTGTTCGGCGCCCGCAAGCTGGCCTCGGACGACCCCAGCCAGCGCAGCGACGAACGCGTCGTCGAGGTCGTGGTCAGCGCCGACAGCGCCCCCTTCCTGGTCGGCCAGCGCGTGCTGGTGAAGTTCATGAAGCCCGGCCAGAAGGCTGGCATCAAGCGCGACAAACCGACCCAGCCGGTGGCCGGCGGGATGACAAAGAAGAAGGCGTAGGACGGGGAATAGGTGAGCGGCCCAAAGTAAGGATTCCCTCTCCAACAGAGAGGGTTTCCAAAAGGGTCCTTGAGCCGTGCTCCGGCGCGCTTCGAGGTCCGGCCACGCCCCCTGCGGAACGTTCGCCGGTCTAGAAGTAGCCGGCGTTCTCCAAATCCTGGGCCAGGCTCGGGCCGGTCGGCGTCCAACCCAAGGTCTCGCGCGTCCAGGCGGCCGAGGTCGCCGCGTCCATGCCGGCGAACATGGCGAACCAGCCGAAATGCTCGCTAGGGCGGCTTTCGACGGGAAGGGACAGACCCTTCCCGATCGCGGCGGCGATGTCTTTGAACAGGACGGCCTCCTCGGCGACGGCGTGATAGCGCTCGCCGCCCGCGCCGCGCTCGATGGCCAGGCGGTAGAGGCGGGCGGCGTCCGAACGATGGACGGCCGACCACCGGTTGTCGCCCTCGCCGATATAGGCCGCCACGCCCTTCTCGCGGGCCAGGCCAATCAGCATCGGCACGAAGCCGTGATCACCCGCGCCATGGGTCGTCGGCGCGAGGCGAACGACCGAGGCGCGAACACCCTTCGCGACCAGATCATCGGCGCCGCTTTCCGACATGCGTGGCGACGGGCCCGACGGCCGGTCCGCCTCGGTCGCGACTCGGCCGTGCGCCAGCATGGCCGTGCCCGAGGTCACCAGGATCGGCTTGGTCGTGCCTTCCAGCGCTCCGCCTAGGATCTCGATGGCGCGGCGGTCCTGCCGAGCGTTCTCGGCGAACTTCGAAAAGTCATGGTTGAAGGCGGTGTGGATGACGCCGTCGCAGGCGGCCGCGCTCCGGGCCAGGACGTCGTGGTCGTCGAGCGTGCCGCGCACGACCTCCGCCCCGGCCGCTTCCAGTTGGTCCGCGCCGGCGTCGGAGCGCGACAAACCCAGCACCCGATGCCTGTGGGTGATCAGCTCTTGGACGACGGCCGAGCCGACGAATCCGGTGGCGCCGGCGACGAAAACACGCATGGGAGAGACCTCGGAGGATTTCACTTCGGCCAGACTGCGCGCTAAGCTCATACTGTTAAAGTAGTGAGCTTATACAGGTATAAGGCCTAACAGGATGAACGCGCCCCTCCTCGGTGAAAACAAGCTCGGCGCCTATCTGCGTGATCGCCGGGCCCGGCTGGACGCCGCCGCCCTGGGCTTTTCCAGTCCGCGCCGCCGCACGCCGGGCCTGCGCCGCGAGGAGGTCGCCCAGCGCGCCCACATCAGCGCCACCTGGTACACCTGGCTTGAACAGGGTCGAGGCGGAGGTCCGTCGGCCGACGTGCTGGACCGCATCGCCCGCGCCCTGATGTTGACCGAAGTCGAACGCGAGCATCTGTTCCTGTTGGGCCTGGGTCGACCGCCAGAGGTCCGCTACCGCGAGGCCGAAGGCGTGTCGCCGCGCCTGCAGCGGGTGCTCGACGCGCTGGATCCCAGCCCGGCCATGATCAAGACCCTGACCTGGGATGTCGTCGCCTGGAACCGGGCCGCCACCGTGGTGCTGGCCAACTACGGCGATCTGCCCGTCGAGGAGCGCAACATCCTGCGGCGGATCTTCTGCGATCCGCGGGCCCGGGCGATCAACGAGGAATGGGAGCACGTGGCCCGCTTCGTGGTCGCCGCCTTCCGCGCCGATGTCGCGCGCGCCGGGGCGGGGGCCGAGACCTCGGTCAACGCCCTGGTCGATGAGCTCAGCCGGCGCAGTCCCGACTTCGCGGCCATGTGGGCGGAAAACGACGTCCGCTACTACGGCGACGGGATCAAGCATCTGCGCCATCCGGCCCTGGGCCAGATCGCTTTCGAATATTCCGCCTTCGCGATCGACGGGCGGCCGGACCTGGGGATGATCGTCTACAATCCGGCGACGCCGGAAGAGTTCGAGCGGGTGCGGGCGCTGGTGGAAGCGAGTTGAGCTGAATCCAATCCTCCGGGCGTCGCCCGGGCGCTCCGCTTCCCTTCCCTGCATTCAGCGGCCAGCCGCGTGAAGTCGAACGCGCGTGCGCCTCATACAGGAGGATCGCTCCCCTTGACGCCCCCTCTCCCGCGCCGCACAACACGGCCAAACCAAACATGCGTTTGAGGGAGACTTGGGCATGGCGGACATCCGCTTCGACGGCAAGGTGGCGATCGTGACGGGCGCCGGCGGCGGCCTTGGCCGGCAGCACGCCCTGGAGCTGGCGCGGCGCGGCGCCAAGGTCGTGGTCAACGACCTGGGCGGCAGCGTCGACGGCTCGGGCGGCTCGTCCGAGGCGGCCCAGAAGGTGGTCGCGGAGATCGAGGCGTTCGGCGGCGAGGCCATCGCCCACGGCGCCTCGGTGACGGATGACGCGGGCGTGGCGAACATGGTCCAGACGGCCATGGATAAGTGGGGCCGCATCGACATCCTGGTCGCCAACGCCGGCATCCTGCGCGACAAGACCCTGACCAAGATGGACCTGGCCGACTTCGAGCTGGTCATGCAGGTGCACGTGTTCGGCACCTTCAAGCCGATCAAGGCGGTCTGGGACATCATGAAGGCCCAGAACTACGGCCGCATCGTCGTGACGACCTCGTCGTCGGGCATGTACGGCAACTTCGGCCAGAGCAACTACGGCGCGGCCAAGATGGCGGTGCTGGGCCTGATGAACACCCTCAAGCTCGAGGGCGCCAAGAACGACGTGAAGATCAACGCCATCAGCCCGGTCGCGGCCACCCGCATGACCGAGGGCCTGATGCCGCCGGAAGTGCTGGCCAAGCTGGCGCCGGAATATGTCACGCCGGGCGTCGTCTACCTGTGCTCGGAAGAAGCGCCCACCGGCGCGATCCTGACCGCCGGCGCCGGCGCCTTCGCCCTGTCGCGCATCTACGAGACCGAAGGCGTCTATCTGGGCGAGGACGGCCTGTCGGCCGAGGAAGTCCGCGACAACTGGGACAAGATCACCGCCGAGGACGGCCAGAAGGCCTACTTCAACGGCGGCGAACAGGGCCAGAAGTTCTTCCGCAAGATGGCTGGCGGCTAAATTGGCATAAGCATTGCCGCTTTCTCGCCAAGTCACGGCGCGACTTTTTGACATAACGACGATTGATACGGGGCCTTCGCGGCCCCGTATCTTTGTCAAAACTGACAAAATTCATGTTCTGGACAATTTATAGCAACGGTATTTGAACAGATGCGTTAAACGCGGCGCTCCTCGAGCGCCCAACAAGCGTTCGGCGAGCCTCTTCCTCCCCAAGAAGGTCGCACGTCAAAATGTCTCTCTCGCGTACCAGCCTCGCCGCCGGCGTCGCTCTGCTGGCGCTCGCCGCCGCGTCCCAGGCCTCCGCTTCGGCCTTCTACCTCCAGGAACAATCGGTGCGCGGCACCGGCCGCGCCTATTCCGGTGAAGTCGCCGACAAGGGCGTCGGCAGCCTGTGGTGGAACCCCGCCTCGATCGCCGGCATCCAGCGCAACGAAGGCTATATCGGCCTGAACATGATCCAGGTGGACTCCAAGGTCACCAACAGCGGTTCGACCATCACCCGTCCGGTTCCGCCGGCCGGTCTGACCACCCCGATCGGCGGCGCCAACACGGCCTATGACCCGATCAACGATGGCATCGTGCCGAACGCGGGCGCCGCGTTCCGCATCAACGACAAGCTGGCGTTCGGCGTCTCGGTCGCCGCGCCCTACAACTTCACCACCGAGTACAACGCCGACAGCTGGACGCGCTACGACGCCCTGAAGTCGCAGCTGCGCACGGTCAATGTCGACGGCGTCGTCGCCTATCGCGTCAACGACATGATCGACCTGGGCGTGGGCGTCACCGCGCTCTACGCCGACGCCAAGCTGACCAACGCCCTGCCGAACATCTCGCCGCTGCAGGCCGATGGTTCGCAATCGCTGAAGGGCGACGGCTGGGCCTACGGCTACACGGTCGGCGCGCAGATCCATCCGAGCAAGGCCCTGACCATCGGCGCCAGCTATCGCTCCAAGATCGACCAGAAGCTGGACGGCACGGTCACCGTCGGCGGCCTGCTGGCCCCGATCCCCGCCGCCAACAACTTCTCGGTCGACGGCCAGGCCAAGATCACCCTGCCCTGGATCGCCAATGTCGGCGCCCGCTGGGCGGTGAACGACCAGTGGACCCTGAACGCCTCGGTCAGCCGCGTCGGCTGGAAAGAGTTCGACGCCATCCGCGTCAGCTTCCCGGGCGGCGGCTCGACCAGCGTCCAGAACTACAAGAACGTCACCACCTACGCCGCCGGCGTCGATTATCAGGCCTCTCCGCGCCTGACCCTGCGGGCCGGCGTCCAGTACGATCCGACCCCGACCCCGGACGTCGGCCGCACCGCCCGCGTGCCGGACGGCGACCGCATGATGTACGCCGCCGGCGCCACCTGGGCCGCGACCGACAACATCAAGCTGGACGCCGCGATCAGCTACATCAGCTTCGATGACAGCAAGATCAACCGCACCGACGTGACCGCGACCAGCTCGACCGTCCGCCTGAACGGCGACGTCACCGGCTCGGCCGTCGTCCTGGCGACGGGCGCCCGCTTCAGCTTCTAAGGCTGACGCACCGCTGAAAAGACAAGCCCGCCCGGATCGCTCCGGGCGGGCTTTTTCATGCATTGAAAACTGTCATCCCGGCCAAGCGCAAAGCGCGCCGAGCCGGGACCGCCGAAAGCGCCGAAAGCGCCGAGCCTATTGCGGTCCGGGGTCTTCACCCGGGATGACAACGAACTAGTTGCTGACCATTCCCCACAGCGTTTCCGCCGCCGCGACGAACACCTCGGCCGCCTGGCCCTTGGGCTCGGAGATCACCGCCGGAACGCCCTCGTCTCCGCCCAGGCGGACGGCGATCTCGATCGGCACACGGCCCAGCAGGGGCACGCCCAGGCGCTCGGCCTCGGCCACGCCGCCGCCCTCGCCGAAGATCGGGATCGGCGCACCGGTCGAGGGATCGGGGAAGAACGCCATGTTCTCGATCAGGCCCAGGATCGGGGTGGCGGTCTTCTGGAACATCGAGGCCGCGCGGCGGGCGTCGATCAGGGCGATTTCCTGCGGCGTCGTGACCAGCACCACGCCGTCGATCCGCAGCTTCTGGACCAGGGTCAGCTGGACGTCGCCGGTGCCCGGCGGCAGGTCGACGACCAGCACGTCCAGCGGCTGGGCTTCCGAGCCCCAGGCCACGTCGTGGATCATCTGGCGGACGGCCGAAGAGGCCATCGGCCCGCGCCAGATCATCGCCTTGCCCTCGTCGACGATGAAGCCGATCGACATCAGCTTGACGCCGTGGGCTTCCAGCGGCTGCAGCTTCTCGTTCTCGAACAGCGGATCCCCATCGACGCCCATCATCTTGGGGGCGGAAGGGCCGTAGATGTCGGCGTCCAGCAGCCCCACGCGCAGGCCCATCCTGGCGAAGGCGACGGCGAGATTGGTCGAGACGGTGGACTTGCCCACCCCGCCCTTGCCCGAGGCCACGGCGATCACGTGGCGGACGTGGGCGGGCTTCTCGGCCTCCGGCGGCGGGACCACGCGAGCCTGCGGGTCTTCGCTGATCTTGGCGCCCTTGCGCACCCGGGTCGCGCCCTCGGCGGCCTGGGCGGTCAGGACGACCTGGGCCTGCTCCACGCCCGGCAGGGCGGCCAGGGCCTTCTCGGCGGCCTCGCGGACCGGGGCGTAGGCGGCGGCCTGGCTGGCCGGGACCTCCAGCATGAAGCCGGCGCGGCCGTTGCGGACCACCAGGCCCTGCACCAGGCCGGCGGCGACCAGCCCCTGCCCGCTCGCCGGGTCGGCGATGCGGTCCAGCGCCACGCGAGCGTCGTCGAGGGTAGCGGTCACGGGCGGGGCCTCCGGTTGCGAGGACCTGATATCCGCGCGACCGCCCGCCTTTACAAGTGCGTAGCGCCGCGTAACGCGTGACGTCGCGCCCGAGCGCTAGGCGGCCATCTCCTCGACCGACGCCTTCAGCAGGTCCAGCACGTGGTGCAGGCTGTCGGCGATGTGCACGCACTTGTCGTGCATCTCCTCGTTCGGATCGAGGATATCGGGAACCATGATCGTCATCATGCCGGCCGCGTGGGCGGCGCGGACGCCCGGGTGGCTGTCCTCCAGCGCCAGGCAGTGGGCCGGATCGACGCCGAGGCGCTCGGCGGCCAGCAGATAAGGATCCGGGTTCGGCTTGTGCCGGGTGACGTCCTGGTGGGCGACCACCGCGTTGAAGCGGCGCAGCAGGTCGAAGCGCCCCAGATATTTTTCGACCGCGATCATGCCGTTCGAGGTGGCGATGCCGCGCGGCAGGCCCCGGTCGTCCAGATAGTCGAGGATTTCGATCACCCCGGCCTTCAGCCTGGTTTCGGCCGCCAGCAGGTCCTCGACATCGGCCCAGACCCGCTCAAAATAGGCCTGGACCGGAAATTCATCGCCATAGAGGTCGCGCAGCATGAGGCCGCACTCGGGCGTCGTCTTGCCCACCATCGCCGCGTAGGTCTCGCCGGTGAAGTGGACATCAAAGACGGATCCGGCCTCGATCATGGCGGCGCGGTAGACGATCTCGGTGTCCAGCAGCAGGCCGTCCATGTCGAAGACGACGGCCTCCACGCGACGGGGAAAGCTCACTGATGGAACTCCTCGGTCCTGTAGCCCTGGAAGTAGAGCAAGGTGGTCAGGTCGGTATGGTCGACCTTGGCGTCCGCCTGGGCCGCCACGATCGGCTTGGCGCGATAGGCCACGCCCAGGCCCGCGGCCTCGATCATCGCCAGGTCGTTGGCGCCGTCGCCCACGGCCAGGGCGTCGGCCGGGGTCAGGCCCAACGCCGCCGTTTCCTCGTTGAGAGCGGCCAGCTTGGCTTCCTTGCCCAGGATCGGGTCGCCGACGTGGCCGGTCAGCGCGCCGTCCAGCTCGATCAAGGTGTTGGCGCGGTTCAGGTGGAAGCCCGCGGCCTTCGCCACCCGGCTGGTAAAGAAGGTGAAGCCGCCCGAGACCAGGGCGCAGCGCGCGCCGTGCTTGGCCATGGTGCGGACCAGGATCTCCGCGCCCGGGTTCAGCCGGACCCGCTGCTCGTAGCAGCTCTGCAGCGCCTCGACGCCCAGGCCCTTCAGCATGCCGACCCGCTCGCGCAGGGCGCCTTCGAAGGCCAGCTCGCCGCGCATGGCGCGCTCGGTGATCTCGGAGACCTGTTCCTTGACGCCGGCGAAGTCGGCCAGCTCGTCCAGGCACTCGACGTTGATGATCGTCGAGTCCATGTCGGCGATCAGCAGGCGCTTCCTGCGATTGGCGACAGACTGGACCGCGAGGTCGACCGGCAGGTCCGCCAGGTCGGCCTTGAGCGACGGTAAGTCGCCGCTTTCGACGAAGAAGTCGGCGGCCAGCGGCCCCAAGTCCTCGCGACGGCTGGACAGCCTGGCTTCGACGCGCGACACGGCTTGTGCGTATGCGTCGGGGTCGGCCCCCACGACGGTGAGGACGGTCGGAATGGTGGAGAGTTCGGACATCGCGCCCCGCATCTGGCTGATCGCGGGCCCGACCGCAAGCGGCAAGTCCGCCCACGCGCTGCAATTGGCCGAGTGGACGGGCGCGGAGATCGTCAACGCCGACTCCATGCAGATCTATGCCGGCCTGCGCGTCCTGACCGCCGGCCCATCTCCCGAAGAGCAGGCCAAGGCGCCGCATCACCTGTTCGAAGTGGCCGACGCCGCCGTCGGCTGGTCGGTCGGTCGATGGCTGGAGGCGGCGACCAAGGTCATCGCCGAGATCGAGGCGCGCGGCAGTCCGGTCATCGTGGTCGGCGGCACAGGCCTCTATTTCCGCGCCCTGACCCATGGCCTGGCCGACGTGCCGCCGGTGTCCGAAACCCAGCGCGAGATCTCGGGCCTGCTCTACGCCGCTCGAGGCGAGGAAGCGTTTCGCGAGATCCTGAAACCTCTAGACCCGGAGGCCGAGGCCCGCATCGAGATCGGCGACCGCCAGCGCCTGGTCCGCGCCCACGCCGTGGCCGTGGCCACCGGCAAGTCGCTGACCTCCTGGCAGACCGACACCAAGCCGGCGCTCAAGCCGGGTACATGGGAAGGCCGAGTCCTCGATCCGCCGCGCGCCGAGCTCTACGCCCGCTGCGATGCGCGCCTGTCGGTGATGGTCGAGCAAGGCGCCCTGGATGAGGTGCGGACCATGGAGGCGCGCGGTCTGGATCCCTCCCTCCCCGCCCTCAAGGCCGTCGGCTATCGCGAATTCGCCGCCCACCTGCGGGGCGAGACCACGCTGGAACAGGCCCTCGACGCCGCCCGCCAGGAAACCCGCCGCTACGCCAAGCGCCAGCTGACCTGGTTCCGCAACCAGACGCCGGACTGGGAGCGGATCAGCGTTCCTTGACGGTGGCGCCCGTTCCCACGAGTTGCGGCTTGACCGCCAGCCTGTAGTCCTCGTCGAACAACTGGTCCTTAGTGCGATCAAGGGCGGCGATCGCGCGGCCTTCGGCCGCCTCGACCGGCTTGGCGGATACTTCGCAGGCCGCGCCGGCGGGCAGATCGGCCTGCCCGCGCTCACTGGCCATCAGCGGCTTGGTCATGGCCTCGGTGCAACCCAGCAGGCCGCTGATCGAATAGAAGCAGATGTCCCGCTGCAGATAGGCCTCGACCGTCCAGGCGCAGGGAATGGCCGACACAGTCACGCCCTCCGGGGTCGCCGGAACCGCGCCGGGCTTGGCCACGGTGCGCAGGAAGATCTGTTGATGCACCACCACCGCTTCGGTCCGCCCCGCCTTGGCCAGCAAGAGCTGCCGCGCCTTCTGGGACACGGGCGCCAGCCGTTGCAGCTGAGGCGGCTGGGGATCGGCCGGCGCGGTCGCGGCGGGCGGGGTGGCGGCTTGCAGGAACACGAACGGCCTCCAGGTTGAGCTTGGCCATGCAGAGCATGTTCGCTCAATCTTGGCGAGAGCCGTTGTTCGCGCGTGTTTGCAGGCTCGCCGGTTGCCCCTATGGAGGGGCGTCAGCACGAAGGAAACCGGATGTCCGACCTCCACGCCCTCGCCGAACGCGTCGCCGCCAGCCTGATCGCCCGGGGCGAGACGATCGCCATCGCCGAGTCCTCGGCCGGCGGCCTGATCTCGGCGGCGCTGCTGGCCGTGCCGGGGGCGTCGAAGTTCTATGTCGGCGGCGCGGTCGTCTACACGGCCCGCGCGCGCCTGACCCTGATGGACATCCCGCAGAAGGCCATGGACGGCCTGCGCTCGGCCAGCGAGCCCTATGCGGTGATGCTGGCCCGCGTGGCCCGCAAAAACCTGAAGGCGACCTGGGCCCTGTCGGAAACCGGCGCGGCCGGCCCTGACGGCAACCGTTATGGCGACGCGCCCGGCCACTGCTGCATGGCCGTGGTCGGCGAGGAGGTCTCGGTCAGCACGACGCTCGAGACCGGCAGCGACCAGCGCGCCGCCAACATGCACGCCTTCGCGACCGGCGCGCTCGGCTTCCTGGCCCAGACCCTGGACGCGCTGGAAGCCTAGAACCGTATCCGCGGGAAAGCGTCGACCACGCGCGTCGCCGCGCCGGCTACAAATTCACGCCGTCCGAACGCCGACGCGCCCCCTCGTTCCAGAACCGGGACCGTGCGAGGGAAAACCTGCCCCTCTCAAGCGAAGGTCCGGCAAGGTCGCGCCACCCCTAAAGGCACAACCTTGCGGCAAAGAGCGCCTTGACGCTCCAACGGGCGCATGTCATGACCCATTCCGTAGCTTTGGAGCAAGACTCGTGCGCAAAACCATGACCGTACTTATGGAGCGGCCGTTCGCGGGGTGACCTTGAAGTCACGTCGTAGCTCGGTCGCGCGCGCAAAGGTCCTTCGGGACCTTTTTTCTTTTCCGCTTCCTTCCAGTTCAGTTTCCCGCCCATTCCCCACTCGGACCTGTCCCATGACCGCCCATCAAACCATCGAGAGCGCCGCTCCCGCCCAGACCAACGACCGCGCCATGACCGGCGCCGAGATCGTGGTTCGCGGCCTCGTGGACCAGGGCGTCGAGGTTCTCTTCGGCTATCCGGGCGGCGCGGTCCTGCCGATCTATGACGCGCTGTTCCACGAGCCGCGCCTGCAGCACATCCTGGTCCGCCATGAGCAAGGCGCGACCCACGCCGCCGAGGGCTACGCGCGCAGCTCGGGCAAGCCGGGCGTCGTCCTGGTCACCTCGGGCCCCGGCGCGACCAACGCCATCACCGGCATCATGGACGCCCTGATGGACTCGATCCCGATGGTCGTCATCACCGGCCAGGTGCCCACCCACCTGATCGGCACCGACGCCTTCCAGGAAGCCGACACGGTCGGCATGACGCGCTCGTGCACCAAGCACAACTACCTGGTCAAAGACGTCCGCGACCTGCCCAAGATCATCCACGAGGCCTTCAAGATCGCCACCACCGGCCGCCCGGGCCCGGTGCTGATCGACATTCCCAAGGACGTGCAGTTCGCCAAGGGCGAATATTACGGCCCGACCGAGATCGCCTCGACCCACGCCTATGCGCCGAAGATCAAGGGCGACGCCAATCGCATCGCCGACGCCGCCCGGATGATCGCCCAGGCGCGCCGCCCGATCTTCTACACCGGCGGCGGCGTCATCAACGCCGGTCCCAAGGCCAGCCAGGCCCTGCGCGAGTTCGCGGCCCTGACCGGCGCGCCGGTCACCTCGACCCTGATGGGCCTGGGCGCCTTCCCGGCGGCCGATCCGGCCTGGCTGGGCATGCTGGGCATGCACGGCACGTTCGAGGCCAATAACGCCATGCACGACTGCGACGTGATGATCTGCGTCGGCGCCCGCTTCGACGACCGCGTCACCGGCCGGCTGGACGCCTTCTCGCCGGGCAGCAAGAAGATCCACATCGATATCGACGCCTCGTCGATCAACAAGAACGTCCGCGTCGACCTGCCGATCGTCGGCGACGCCGGCAGCGTCCTGGAAGACCTGATCGTCGCCTGGAAGGCCGGCGGCCATAAGGCCAACAAGGCCGCCTTGAGCGATTGGTGGGCCCAGATCGACGTCTGGCGGGCGCGCCAGTGCCTGAACTACCGAGGCTCCGAGACGGCGATCAAGCCGCAGTACGCCATCGAGCGGCTGTATGCGCTGACCAAGGACAAGGACGTCTATATCACCACCGAGGTCGGCCAGCATCAGATGTGGGCCGCCCAGTTCTTCCGCTTCGAGGAGCCCAATCGCTGGATGACCTCCGGGGGCCTGGGCACCATGGGCTACGGCCTGCCCGCCGCCATCGGCGTCCAGTTGGCCCATCCGGGTTCGCTAGTCATCGACATCGCCGGCGAAGCCTCGATCCAGATGTGCATCCAGGAACTGTCGACGGCCATCCAGTTCGACCTGCCGGTCAAGATCTTCATCCTGAACAACGAGCGGATGGGCATGGTGCGCCAATGGCAGCAACTGCTGCACGGCGAGCGCTACAGCCACTCCTATTCCGACAGCCTGCCCGACTTCGTGAAACTGGCCGAGGCCTATGGCGCGGTCGGCATCCGTTGCGACAATCCCGGCGACCTGGACGCCAAGATCCAGGAGATGATCGCCTGCGACCGGCCAGTGATCTTCGAATGCCTGGTCGAGAAGGACGAGAACTGCCTGCCGATGATCCCCTCGGGCAAGGCCCACAACGAGATGATCATGGGCGACATCGAAGACATTGGCAACGTGATCGGCGAGGATGGCGCGGGGTTGGTCTAAGCCCCTCGCCCTTCCCTATTCATTTGGCATAGAAGCGATCCATGACCGCCAACGTCCAACCCGCCCCCGCCTCGGCCTACGACCTTAGCCCCAACGAGCAGGTCGAGCAGACCGCGACCTTCGCCCTGCTCGTCGACAACGAGCCCGGCGTCCTGCATCGCGTCGTCGGCCTGTTCGCCGCGCGCGGCTACAACATCGAGAGCCTCACGGTCGCCGAGACCGACCGCAAGGCTCACACCAGCCGCATCACCGTGGTGACCCGCGGCACGCGCCATGTCCTGGACCAGATCGAGGCCCAGCTGAACAAGGTCGTGAACGTCCGCCGCGTGCATGACGTCACCCGCGACCCGAACGGCGTCGAGCGCGAGCTGGCGCTGGTCAAGGTGCGCGGCCAAGGGCCCGACCGCGTCGAGGCCCTCCGCATCGCCGAGATCTTCCGCGCCAAGCCGGTCGACACCACGCTGGAAAGCTTCGTGTTCGAGATCTCGGGCGCGCCGTCCAAGATCGACAAGTTCCTGGACCTGATGCGCCCCCTGGGGCTGGTGGAACTTTCCCGCACCGGCGTCCTTTCCATCGAGCGGGGCGTCGAAGGGATGTAGCGGATGACTGGCCTGACCGGACTGATCGCGGGCCTGGCCCTCGCCATCCAGCAGGCCCCGCCCCCCTCTGATCCATCGACCTGGTGGTCATCGGAGGTTCCACGCCCGACCGCCGAGCAGGAGCCGCTCTACACCCGCCGGCTCGGCAAGTCCGAACCGCCCATTCCCATCGACAATGGCGTCGAGCCCCTGCTCTACCGCCTCTGGGGCCTGCAGCCGCTGCAGAACCAGATCCTGCGCAGGGGCGAGTTGATCCTGGAGGTGTGGGCCCGCCCCGCCCGCGGCGTGCGCCAGACCGTGACCCGCGTCACCCTGCGCCGCGACGGTCGCGCCTTCGTCCAGGCTCGCGCCGGCCTGGGCTGCTGCACGCCCGAGATCGGCCGCCGCGTCGACATCGACGCCGAACTGACCGCCCCCCTGATCGCGCCCTTGAAGGCCCTGCCCGCCGATCCGGCCTGGAGCCAGCCGCGCTCGGTCATCGTCGACTATGGCGGCGGCGCGGTGTCGGCGCTCTGCGTCGACGGCGTGTCGTGGGACGTGACCCTGGTCATCCCCAGTCAGGCCCGCCATCTGCGCCGCGCCTGCGACGACGCGGAGGTCGGCTCGATCGCCGGGATCCTGTCGGCGGCGATCGGCGCGGCCGTTGGACGCGACCCGCGCTTCGACGCCGTCCTGCCCCGAGGCGCCGACTTCTCGCGCCAGCAAAGGGCCTATGACGACCTGCTGGCGTCGGGAGGCCGATTGAAGCCGGACGCATCCGACAGGTCCCAGCCGCCCGCCGTCCCGCTTCCGCCGGACGACGAGCCGCCAGCTGGCGTCAGCCGACCTTCAGGATCTTGAAGCGGTAGAGCAGCGCGCCGAGGATCGCGCCGATCGCCGGGGCGACAAAGAACAGCCAAAGCTGGGCCAGCGCCTGCCCGCCAGCCAAGACCGCCGGACCGAAACTGCGGGCCGGATTGACCGAGACGCCGGTGACCTGGATGCCGACGATGTGGATCACCGCCAGGGCGATGCCGATCCCCAGGCCGGCGAAACCGGGCGCGGCGTCGGCGCCGGTCGCGCCCAGAATGACGATGACGAAAAGCGCCGTCATCACGACCTCGAAGACAAAGGCCGCGTGCAGCGGATAGGCGCCGAGATAGCCTGGCCCCCAACCGTTCTGGCCCAGATTGGCCGCGCTTCCCGCGATGCTGGCCAGCACCGCCGCGCCGGCCAAGGCCCCCACGAACTGGGCGATCCAGTAGAGGACCATCTCCTTGGCGTTCATTCGACCGGCGACGAATGCCGCGAGACTGACCGCCGGATTGACGTGACATCCTGAGACCGGGCCGATGCCATACGCCAGGGCGATGATGGCGAAACCGAAGGCCAGGGCGATGCCCAGTTGGCCAACGTGATCTCCGCCCAGGACCGCGGCTCCGCAGCCGAATAGAACCAAAGCAAATGTGCCAATGAATTCGGCAACAATTTTTGACATTTTGGAACCTCCCGATCGAATTTCATAAAATTCACTGTACGATGTGAACGAATATGCATTCTACCGGCAAGTCTAAGAATATCTATACTGCCTCTAGGCGCCCGCCACCGGTTCCGGCTGTTCCCGCAGGCGCGCCACGTCCCTGAGCGGCGGCGCGCCGAACAGGCGGGCGTACTCGCGGCTGAACTGCGAGGGGCTGTCATAGCCGACCGCGTGGCCGGCCGTGGCCGCGTCCAGGCGCTGGATCAGGATCAGCCGTCGCGCCTCCTGCAGACGGATCTGCTTCTGGTACTGCAGCGGCGACAGCGAGGTCACCGCCTTGAAGTGCTGATGCAGGGCCGAGGCGCTCATCCGCGCCTCGTCGGCCACGGCGTCGATGCTGAAAGGCTGGTCGAAGTTGCGCTTGATCCAGCCGATGGCGCGGTTGACCTGGCGCAGGCGGCCGTCGCGGCGAGCAATCTGGGCCAGCCGCGGCCCCTGCGGCCCGGTCAGCAGGCGATAGAGCATCTCGCGCTCGATCAGCGGCGCCAGGATCGGCGCGTCCTCGGGGCAATCCATCAGGCCGACCATTCGGCAGGCGGCGTCGAACAGCTGCGGCGTCATCGCCCCGGCCGACATGCCGCCGACCAGGGGCGCGGCGGCGTCCAGCCGCGCGGCCAGGCCGCACTCCATGATCATTTCGCTGATCAGATTGGCGTCGAGCACGACGCGAAAAGCCAGGTAGGGCTTCTCGGGCGAGGCCTCGATCACCTGGCCGGCGACCGGCACGTCGATCGACGACAGGAAGAAGTTCACGTCGTCGTATTCATGGATGGCGTCGCCGACCAGCACCCGCTTGCGGCCCTGGGCCAGCACGCAGAACGACGGATCGTGCACGGCGTGCATGGGCTCGGTCGGTGCGTGGACGCGGTAGAGATTGACCCTGGGGCAGCAGGTCTCGACAGGACCTTCGTCCGGCGCGAATCGTTCAATCAGGGCGGCCAGCGCCTCGCGCGTGCTCATGGAATTTCTCTTGTTCTAACGAGGCTATCAATAAGCCTTGCACGATCCTCCGTCACGGGACGCCGTTCGGTTCTGGATTTTCGTGCAATCATGCCGGAGCATCGATCTACCGGCTGGACGGACCTATGCGCCATATTGGCCTCGTTCCGCTCCCCAACGCGGCAACCCCCAAAATTCAGGTGCGCCTTGAGACGCTACACGCCCCGACGCGGCGTGGCGGCTCCGCGCTGGTTCGTCGCCGCCCTGCTGGGCGGGACAGCCGCGCTGACCGCCATGACCGCCGCCCTTCCCACCGTTTCGGCCGCTCCGGCCCCCTCTTCTTCATGGAGCATCGCCCGATGATGATGTCCGCCATCGTTCCCCACATCCCCGTCGCCGGCGTCTGGTCGTCGCCCGACGGCCACGTCTCGCTGGAGCTGCGCGCCGACGGCCGTTTCATCGAGACCCGCGCCGACTTCCCCGACGTCTTCACCGGCGTCTACGTCCTGGTCGGCGAGCGGCTGAAGCTGTTCGAGGATCGCGGCGCGGTCATCAGCGGCACGCTGATCGATGGTCGCCTGAGCCTGGGAACAGCCTAAGCCTGGGCCCGCCCTTCCCTTGGCGGGTCGAACCCCCTATATTGGAAATGTCCGGTTTCGGCCGGACTATGGGGATAAACGCGCACGTAATAAGCGGACTGGACCCGGGTGCGATTCCCGGCGGCTCCACCAATCTCTCCCAAGTTATCATGGGACTGCATGGGGCCGATCAGCATCGACAGACGTGTAAAGGTGTATGCTTTCTCTCGGCTTGATCCACCGTTTCGGGTCATTTTTCTAAATGCGAACGATAACTTCGCTGAAGAGTTCGCCGTCGCCGCGTAATGCGGTGCAGGTGAATTCGCCTCTTAAGTCCTAGGGGTTCAGATCCCTAGGCGGGGCCCGGAGGGAGCCTGCCAACAGAATCCCTCCACTTTCCACGACATCGCCGAGGCTCCCTCCTCTTCTTCGAGAGGGAATGGGGGAGCCTGCCAACAGAATCCCTCCACTTTCCTTCCTGCCATCGATTGCGATCCCCGGGAATCCGTCGCCACCCGCTTTGCGCAAAGGCTTTGACGCGCTACGTTCCGAACTTCGTTTTCAGTTCGAAGTACCGACCCCAGGCATGTCCCAGACCCAACCGCCCGAAGACCTCATGCAGTACGAGGCCATGGCCCAGGACGCCTTGCGCGGCGTGGTCAAGGCGGCCTTGAAGAAGGCGGCCGCGCCCGGTGGCCTGCCCGAGCCGCATCATCTGTACATCACCTTCAAGACCAAGGCGGCCGGCGTCTCGGGACCGCAGGACCTGCTGGGCAAGTACCCGGACGAGATGACCATCGTCCTGCAGCACCAGTACTGGGACCTCGCCCCGGGCGAGACCTTCTTCTCGGTGACCCTGAAGTTCGGCGGCCAGCCCAAGCGCCTGTCGGTCCCCTATGCGGCCCTCACGCGATTCTATGACCCCTCGGTGCAGTTCGCCCTGCAGTTCACCGCCCCCGAAGTCATCGAGGACGAGCCGGAGCCCGAACCCGAGGCCGAAGACAAGACCCCCGCCCCGACCGGCGAAGAAGGTCCCAAGATCGTCTCCCTGGACCAGTTCCGGAAGAAATGAGCGCCCGTAAGAAATGAACGATGTGGCCTCGGACGCTCCGCAGACCCTGAGCGACGAGGCGATCCTCGCGCGCTTCCGCGCGTCCAAGAACGCGCCCACCGGATCCCAGACCCTGGGCTTCGAACTGCTGGCCGTGCGTCAGGCCGATCGCGAGGTCGAGGTCGGTTTCACGGCGCGCGCCGAGCTCCTGTGCAATCCAATGGGGCAGATCCAGGGTGGTTTCGTCTGCGCCATGCTGGACGAGTGCATGTCGGTCGCCGGCATGATCACTTCGGGCATGACCCACGTGGTGCCCACCCTGGAGATGAAGACCAGCTTCCTGCGCCCGGCCAGGCCTGGGTCGCTGCGCGGCGTCGGCCGCGTGGTCAAATGGGGTCGGACGGTCTGCTTCATGGAGGGCGAGCTCTACGACGCGGAGGGCCGCCTGCTGGCCAAGTCCACGGGCACGGCCATTCCAACGCCCTTCGCCAACTTCAAGAAGAAATAGGGGCGGAGCCATGCGGGGGACGGCGGCGGTCATCGGACTTCTGGCTTTCCTGCTCGCGCCGCTCTCATCCGCATTCGCCGCCGGACCGTTCGCCA
Organism: Caulobacter sp. GW822-FHT07D08; assembly: GCF_058798735.1. NCBI lineage: Bacteria > Pseudomonadati > Pseudomonadota > Alphaproteobacteria > Caulobacterales > Caulobacteraceae > Caulobacter > Caulobacter sp. GW822-FHT07D08. Next base: position 702,673 of record NZ_JBXAKU010000001.1, on the reverse strand, counting down.
ACTGGAGCGCGGTCGTGGTGGCCGGCGACTTCCACGCCCACTCCGGCGGCCCGACCGAGGCGTTCGACAACGCCCGCCGCGATGTCTCCAAGGCGTTGGTCGAACTGGGCTTCGACAAGGCCGCGCTCCAGCAGTTCTCGGTACGTCCCGAGCGCTATCCGGCCGAGGCGCCCGGCAAGTCGGAAGCTCGGACCATCTACGACGCCCTCAAGACCCGGGCTTCGACGGCCACGGCGGGCTGTCTGTTCTACATCAGCACGCACGGCAGTCCGGAAGGCGTGATTCTGGGCCGGCAGATGCTGCGCCCCCAACTGCTGGCCGCCCTGCTGAACGACGCCTGTCCCAACCGGCCCAGCGTGGTGGTGATATCCGCCTGTTTTTCGGGCGTCTTCGTTCCGCCATTGCAGAAGACCAACCGCCTGATCCTGACCGCCGCCCGGCCCGATCGCGCCTCGTTCGGCTGCGGCGAGGACGACAAATATCCCTATTTCGACGACTGCTTCCTGTCGGCCGCGCCCAGCGCCCGCGACTTCGCGTCCCTGGGGGCTGGCGTCCAGGCCTGCGTGGCGCGCCGCGAGAAGGAGGCCGGGGCCGAGCCCGCCTCTGAGCCGCAGGTCTGGATCGGCCCGGCCCTGCGGCCGATGCTGCCGCTCTATGCGTTCAACCGGAGCAGGCCGGCTTCACCCTGACCGGTGATCGGGTTTGACCCCCGCGCCCAGCACGTTACACAAACCCTAGAGCATGATAGCCGAAAGTGGCTGCCGGTTTCGGCGGCCATCATGCTCTGCCTGTTAGATGTAGAGTCTTCCGCTTTACCCAGGGGACATCGTTGACGTCGAGCGTATCGCCCGCAGCCGCCCTTGCGGCGGCCTTCATCGCACTATGGTCCATCACGGGATCGGAGGCGCGGGCGCAAGACGCTTCGCCGCCCCCTGTCTTGAGCGAACCAACGCTGGAGTCCACCCCTCGCCCCTATAACAGCCTGCGTCCGCGCCGGGTGCGGCCCCGTCCCGCCGTGAAGGCGACGCCGCCGCCCCGCGCTGTCGCGACTCCAACCGCCGCCTCGGCGACGCCGACTCCAGCCGCGCCCGCCATCCCGGCGCCCGCCGCCCATACGCCAATGTCGGCGCCGGAGCTGGAAGCCTTCGTCGACGGCGTCGTCCGCCGCGCCATGAGCCGCGACCATATCGCCGGCGTCACCCTGTCGGTGGTCCAGAACGGCCAGGTTGTGCTGAAGAAGGGCTACGGCTTCTCGAACCTGGGCCAGCGCAAGCCGGTCGATCCGGACAAGACCCTGTTCCGCGTCGCCTCGATCTCCAAGACGTTCACCTGGATCACCCTGATGAACCAGATCGAGTCAGGCCACATGCGCCTCGACGGCCCCGTGAACCTCTATCTTCCCGAACCGCTGCAGCTGAAGGATCAGGGCAAGAAGACCCAGGTGCGCCTGCGTGACCTGATGACCCACACCGGCGGTTTCGAGGATCGGTCGATGGGCCAGTTGTTCGAGCGCGACCCGAACCGCATCCGTTCCCTGGCGGACTATCTGCGCCAGGAGCGTCCGCGCCGGGTGCGCGAACCCGGCCTGCTGCCCAGCTATTCGAACTATGGCGCCGCCCTGGCCGGCGCCGCTGTCGCCAACGTCACGGGCAAGCCCTACGAGCAGTTGGTCAGCGAGGAGATCATTCTGCCGGCCGGCATGAACCACACGACCTTCCGCGAAGCCCGCCCGTGGCGCGACGGCCTGCCCGCGCCGATGAACGAGACCCTGGCCGCCGACCTGTCGGACGGCTTCTCGTGGACGCCGATGGGCTGGAAGACCCAGCCGCGCGAGTTCATGGGCCAGGTGGCCCCGGCCGCTTCGGCTTCGAGCACGGCCGGCGACATGGCGCGCTACATGACCCTGCTGCTGAACGGCGGGGTGATCGACGGCAAGACCATATTCTCACCGAAGACCGCCCTGGCCTTCCGCACGCCGATGTACCGCCCCGCGCCGGAAGCGGCCGGCTGGAACGCCGGCTTCCAGGACAGCCCGATGCCCGGCAGCCGCCGCGGTTACGGCCACCAGGGCGCGACGCTCTACTTCTATTCCAACATGGTGATCGTGCCGGACCTTGGCTTGGGCATCTTCGTCTCGGTCAATACCGAGAGCGGCGCGAACCTGCCCGCCACCCTGCCCGCGACCATCGTCGAGCACTTCTACGCTCCCGCCCCGGCCGTGCCGACCGACAGCGCCATCAGCTACGAGCAGGCCAGGGCCTATGAGGGCGACTATCTGACCACCCGCCGCGCCTATGGCGGGCTGGAGGGCTTCACCAACCGCATCATCGGCCGCGCCAATGTCCGCGCCACCGCCGAAGGCCGCTTGACCGTGACCGAGGGCGGCGTCAGCAGCCTCTATAACGGCACAGGACGCCCCGGCGTATTCAAGGCCATCGACGGCCCGCTGATGCTGGTCTTCGACGCCAACGGCGACCGGCCGTCGCGCTTCTACGCCGCTCGGGGCCTCTCGACCTATGAGCGGATCGGCTTCTTCCGCTCGGCGGGCCTGTTGCGCTGGACGGCGATCATCGCGGGCTTCGCCAGCGTGGCCACCATTCTGGGCGTCCTGTTCCGCAACCGCCGCGAGGCTCGCCAGACGCCGGTCCAGGCGCGCGCCGCCCAGATGCAGACCATGCAGGCGGTGCTGTGGCTGATCTCGGCCGGCTGCATGGGCGTGTTCGCGGCCAAGGCCTCGGATCAGACCGCCGTCTTCTTCGGCTGGCCCTCTGGCTGGCTGCTCAGCGGCTCGGCCTGCGCCCTGGTCGCCGCCGCCCTGAGCGTCCTGACCTTGGGCGCCCTGCCGATGGTCTGGCGCGGCGGCCGCCGGGTCGACAGCTGGAGCGGCGGTCGCAAGCTGGCCTTCACCTTCACCGCCCTGCTCTTCGTCCTGCTCAGCGTTCTCCTGGGCCTGTGGGGTTACCTGCTGCCCAAGAGCTAGCCTTATCACGCTCCATCCCTCGCTTCGTTTCCCGGCGCCCGGCTTGCAGATCGCCGTTCCGGGAGACGAGCGAGGGAGACGCGACGTGTCAAAACTGGACGGTCTGGCGTTTGGGGGAACGGGACTGGCGGCCTGGTCGGCGGCGACGCTGTTCTATGCCGCTTTCGGCGGGGGACTTCTGGAAAGCGCCTTCTGGTTCTACGTGATCAACGCATTCGCGGCCGCCGCCGCCGTGACCTTCGCCTTCCAGGCGGTGGCGCGGCTGACGCGCACGCCGCGCCGCCGCCGTCTGTTCGCGATGATCCTGTTCTCGACGCCCGGCCTCGTCGCCGGGAGCTTGGTGGTCTCGCGCTATGCCGAGATCATGCCGTCGGGTGATCCCGTCAGCGTCGGCCGCTATGGCGCCTTCCTGATGGTGCTGTACGTGGCCGTGGCCGCCTCAGTCTTCGAGCGTTCGCCGCATAAGGCTTGAGTTCAGCTTGCGCACCTGGATGATGATCCGCTCGCGCTCGCCCGGACGCCGCTCGACCAGCAGTCGGGCGACCTGGGCGTCGTCGTGGAAGGCGTAGCCCTTGATGGCGTCCAACAGGGCCTTGGCCAGGTTGTCCAGATCCATCCAGGGCGGCTCGCCCATATACTCCATGCCGATCTCGACGCTGAACTCGCCCCAGGCAGGGCGCGAGCCGCGCCAGGACTTGCGGAAGAACTCATAGATCAGCGGCTTGTAATACTTGCCCTGGGTGGTCAGGCCGTCGACCACGATGGTCAGCTCGCCTCCGGCCTCGCGGGCGCGGACCTTGCCGTGGTGGGTCCAGTCGTCTTCGAACAAGCTTTCAGAACCTCGAGCCTAGGAGCCTGTCCCGTTTAGATGGAACCATCTAGACGGGATAAACAGGCTCTAGAATCAAACATTTAGAGCCTTTTGAACGCTTTAGATGATTCCATCTAAAGCTAAAGGGCTCTAGGGGCCGAGCGCCTAGGCGCCCATCATTTCGGCCAGCTTTAGCACGGTGTTCCAGTTCCGCGTCGTGCCGACCGGATTGCGCTTCGTCTTCTTCCAATCCCGATCCAGCATCGAGTCGGCGATGCTGATCGGGAAGTCGATATAGAGCTCCCGCGCCGCGACCGCGAACCGCTCCGGTCCAGTGTTCGCCGCTCTCAGGATCTCTTCGTCGCCCTTCGGCAGCGGCGCCTTCAGGAAATTGACGATCAAGTGGCTGGGGTGGTCCTCGGCCTCGGCCTTGAACGGATTGCCGTCGATGATCGCCCGCAGGTCCGCCGGGGAGCGAACCATGAAGTCGGTGCGCAGGCCGATGCGGGCCTCAAGGGCGTCTTCAAGCACCTGTTCCAGCGCAGCTCCGCCCTCATGCTTCCCCCAAAGCAGGAGATTGCCGCTGGCCAGATAGGTCTTGGCCTCCGTGAAGCCGACGTCCTTGGCGATGCCCAGCAGGTCTTCCTTCAGCACCTTGCGCTTACCCGTGTTGATCGAACGGGGCAGCGCCAAATAGGGGATCATGCGGGGTCTCCTTCGCGCTTGCGAACATTGCCCTCTCGCCGCTCAAGGTCTAGACCGCGCTCGACCGTTTTTCCGGAGATCGCCGCATGACCGCCACGCGCATCGAGACCGACACCTTTGGCCCGATCGAAGTCGCCGCAGACCGCTATTGGGGCGCGCAAGCTCAGCGCAGCCTGGGCAACTTCAAGATCGGCTGGGAGAAGCAACCCCTGCCGGTCGTCCGCGCCCTGGGCATCGTCAAGCGCGCCGCCGCCGAGACCAATCTGAAGCTGGGCAAGCTGGACGCCAAGATCGCCGAGACGATCATCGCGGCCGCCAACGAGGTGATCGACGGCAAGCTGAACGACCACTTCCCGCTGGTCGTCTGGCAGACGGGTTCGGGCACCCAGTCGAACATGAACGCCAACGAGGTGATCTCGAACCGCGCGATCGAGATGCTGGGCGGCGAGATGGGCAGCAAGAAGCCCGTCCACCCCAATGACCACGTCAATATGAGCCAGTCGTCGAACGACACCTATCCGACGGCCATGCACGTGGCCTGCGCGGAACAGATCGTCCACGACCTGCTGCCGGCCCTGAAGCATCTGCACGCCGCCCTGGAAGCCAAGACCAAGGCCTGGGCCGACATCATCAAGATCGGCCGCACCCACACCCAGGACGCCACGCCGCTCACGCTCGGCCAGGAATTCGGCGGCTACACCCAGCAGGTCGCCAACGGCATCGAGCGCATCGAGAGCACCCTGCCCAAGCTGATGCAGCTGGCCCAAGGTGGCACCGCCGTCGGCACTGGCCTGAACGCCCCGATTGGCTTCGCCGAAGGCGTGGCCGAGGCCATCGCCGCGATCACCGGCCTTGAGTTCACCACCGCTCCGAACAAGTTCGAGGCCCTGGCCGCCCACGACGCCATGGTCTTCAGCCACGGCGCCATCAACACGGTCGCCGCCAGCCTGTTCAAGATCGCCAACGACATCCGCTTCCTGGGCTCGGGCCCGCGCGCCGGCCTTGGCGAGCTGTCGCTGCCGGAAAACGAGCCGGGCTCGTCGATCATGCCGGGCAAGGTCAACCCGACCCAGTGCGAAGCCCTGACCCAGGTCTGCGTCCAGGTGTTCGGCAACAACGCCGCCCTCACCTTCGCCGGCAGCCAGGGCCACTTCGAACTGAATGTCTACAATCCGGTGATGGCCTACAACTTCCTGCAGTCGGTCCGCCTGCTGGCCGATGCGGCGATCAGCTTCACCGACAACTGCGTGGTCGGCATCGAGCCGCGCGTCGACAACATCAAGAAGGGCGTCGAGAACAGCCTGATGCTGGTCACGGCCCTGAACGGCCGCCTCGGCTACGACATCTGCGCCAAGATCGCCAAGACGGCCCACAAGAACGGCACCACGTTGCGCGAGGAAGCCGTCGGCGGCGGCTATCTGACGAACGAAGAGTTCGACCAGTACGTCCGCCCGGAAAAGATGGTCTCGCCGGGCTGAGGCTCCAGCGGCGGCGAGCTGGCGGGAATTGACGGCCTGTGCGTCCGATGTTCCCGCCGGCCAAACCGCGTTATGCTCCGCCCATGGACGCGCCCGAACTCGACCTCGGCATCGACCCCGAACTGCTGGCCCAGGCCAAGCGGCTGGGCATTTCCGTCTCAGGCATGAGCGAGACGCAGCTGCGGTTGCATCTTCAAAGGGTTGATCCGGCTGGCGCCGAGGAACGCGCGCGGCGATGGGCTGAAGAGAACGCCGAGGCGCTCAAAGCCTATAACGAGCGGATCCAGCGTCGCGGCGCATTCGGGGACGACCTTCGGACGTGGTGATCCGTCAGTTCGACGTCTTTGCCAACCCCTCGCTTCGGAGTCGTGACGAAGCGCCTTTCGTCGTCGTTCTACAATCGCACCATGCAGGCGAGTTACCTACAGCTGTGGTCGCCCCGCTCTATCGCCGTGAAGTCTTCCCAGTCCTCACGCGCCTGACGGTGGAGGTCGAGAGCGACGGCCAGGATCTGATCGTTTCGATCCCGGAGCTCGTCGCCTTGAGTTCGTCCTTGCTGCACAAGAAGGTCGGCAGCCTGGTCGAGCACGAGGACGCCATCCGCCGCGCGCTCGACCGCCTGTTCACCGGCTTCTAGTCGACCCGCACCACGTCCCGGCCGATGGGCGCCAGGGCGATGTAGGCCAGTTGCAGGTCCTTGATGGCGAACGGGATGCCGATGATCGTGATCGCCTCGGCGACGGCGACCACCACGTGGCCCAGGGCCAGCCACCAGCCGGCCAGGATGAACCAGATCACGTTCAGCACCACGCCCAGCGGGCCCGAGGCCAGGCCGACCTCACGGTGGACGATCTCCTTGCCGAACGGCCAGAAGGCGAAGCCGGCAATGCGGAAGGCCGCGCCCGCATAGGGCAGGCCCACGATGGTGATCGCCAGGAGCACGCCGGCCAGCAGCCAGCCGAGGCCAGTGACCAGACCGCCGCAGAAGAACCACAGCACATTCAGGATGAAACGGATCACGTCCAAAAGTCCCCAGCAAGGGCAAAGCGCCCCGGCCCTAGACGTGGCCCCGCCCGCCCTTTCTGTGAAGGGCGTTACGGCGAATTCACCTCAGGGCTAGGACTTGATCAGCTGCCATTTGCGCGCCCACCGCCCCTTGCCGAAGCGGCTGAGCGTCAGGAGGTAGATGCCGGCGTAAACCACGGTCCCGACGCCGATCAGCACCCAGCCCCAGACCCCCGGCATATGCAGGGCTGGTGCGGTGGTGATCCAGTCGTGGCGCGGCGAGGTGAATTCGAGCCACAGCCCCCCGACCCAGATCAGGGCGAACAGCGCCACGACCGGATAGCGCACGATCGGGCTGCGCTGGATCAGCAGCCAGGCCTGGGCGAGCGCGGCCAGCACGCCGACGGCCAGCCCCCCCAGCCACGCCCACAGGGGGTCGGGCGCGAGCCGCGCGACCCGCAGGCCGGCCCAGACGGGCGCCCACAGGATCGGGCCCAGCATGAGGATGATCAGCACGGCGGCGATCAGCAGACCCAAGCCGCCGCCGATCACCTTGCCGGCGACCTCTCCGGCCTCGTGCGGCCGGATGTTCGGATCGCCGCCGGGATTTTCCGGCGACGTCGCGACGATGGTCTGGAGACGCGGCAGGGTCTGGCCGGGCCGCACCGGAGGAAGTCCGCCGTAGGAGGATGACTTCCGCTTGAACATCAGGCCCTGCGACTGACCGCGAAATCGGCCAGGTCTTCCAGCGCCTCGCGCCAGTCGTTGGCGGGGAAGATCGCCAGCGCCGCCTTGGCCTTGTCGGCATAGTCGGCGGCCAGGTCGAGCGTGGCGTCCAGGGCCCCCGAACCGACGATCAGCTCGCGGGCGCGGCGGAAGTCGGCCTCGGTCTGCTCGCGACGGCCGATGGCGCGCTCCCAGAACTCAGCCTCGCGGGGGCCCGAGCGGGCGATGGCCAGCAGCAGCGGCAGGGTCGCCTTGCCTTCGCGGAAGTCGTCGCCGGCGTTCTTGCCCAGGGTCTCGGTCGTGCCGCCATAGTCGAGCGCGTCGTCGACCAGCTGGAAGGCCAGGCCGAGATTCAGGCCATAGGCCTTCAGCGCGTCGGTCCTGGCGGCGTCGACGCCGGCCGAGACCGCGCCGGCCTCGGAGGCGGCGGCGAACAGCTCGGCGGTCTTGGCCTGGATGATCTCGAGATAGACGGCCTGCGACAGGTTCAGGTCGTGGCTGCGCATCAGCTGCAGCACTTCGCCCTCGGCGATGACCCGGCTGGCGCGGGCCAGGATTTCCAGCGCCTTCATCGAGTTGGTCTCGACCATCAGCTCGAAGGCGCGGGCGAACAGGAAGTCGCCGACCAGCACGCTCTGCGCCGCGCCCCAGATCAGGTGCGCGGCGACCTTGCCGCGGCGCAGCTGGCTGCCGTCGACCACGTCGTCGTGCAGCAGGGTGGCGGTGTGAATGAACTCGACGGCCGCGGCCAGCTTCAGGCAGTGGTCGTTGTCGGCCCCCTCTCCGCTTGCACGGGCGAGCCGCGCGGCGGCGACGGTCAACAGCGGACGGAGGCGCTTGCCGCCGGCGGCGATCAGGTGCTCGGCCAGGGCCGGGATGATCGGCACGTCGCTTTGCATGCGGTCGGTGATCAGGGCGTTGACGCCCTTCATGTCGGCCTCGGCGAGGCGCACGAGACGATCCACCGAACCCGGCTTACGGGTGAGGGTCGCTGCGGCTGCGTCCAAGACTATGCTCTCCTTGCGGCTCCCCCCGGGATGAACCGTTGCGAGGGACAATGGTGGCGGGATAGGTCACGGTCAAGGCGAGCACAAGGCCTAGAAAGCATTGGACGAACAGCAGGTGACGGAGGATCGGGTTCTGGGGGGCCGCGTACGGCTGCGCCAGAAGCCCGACGGATACAGGGCCGGCATGGACGCGGCCCTGCTGGCGGCCGCCTGCGACGCCCTGCCCGGCCAGCGCGTGATCGAGCCCGGCTGCGGGGTCGGCGGCGCCCTGCTGGCCGCCGCGACTCGCCGGCCCGAGTCGTTCTTCCAGGGCGTTGAGCGTGATTCCGCCGCCGCCGCCCTGGCCGCCGCCAACGCCGCGCTGAACGGCCTGGACGACCGCGTCAGCGTGGTCGAGGGCGACGTCGAGGCCGGTTTTCGCGCCCTGGCCCTGCCCGTCTTCGACGCGGTGATGACCAATCCCCCGTTCTTCGACGACCCGACCGCCTTGCGCGCCCCCGCCCCGGCCAAGAGCGGCGCCTGGATGGCCGACGGGGGCCTGGCCGCCTGGACGGGCTTTTGCCTGAAAGCCGTGCGCGAGGGCGGGACGATCACGATCATCCACCGCGCCGACCGCCTGGCCGACCTTCTCGAACAGCTGGCCCCCAAGGCAGGCTCGTTCAGGATTCGCCCGATCGCCCCCTTCGCCGACGCCCCGGCCAAGCGGGTGATCGTGCGGGCGATCAAGACGGGCAAGGCGCCGCTGGCGCTGCTGCCGCCGCTGGTGCTGCACGATCGCGAAGGCGGCAAGCACACGGCGCGGGCCGAGGCGATTCTGCGCGGGGAAGCGGCGCTGGACTGGTGAGGCGCCCTACTCCGCGTAGAGCGCCAGGGCCTCGAGGCACAGCTCAAGCCCCGTCAGATCCCGCAGCGGGTCCTGGGTGACGATCACGAACAGTCGCCGGGCCTCGCCCCACAGCATGACGGTCTCGGGCAGGCCGTTGTCCTCGATCATGCAGCCGTCGCCGTCGCGCCAGATCCGCGTGGCGTCCAGGGTCGCGCCCAGCAGGGTGTCGACCCGGGCGACATACTCGGCCTGAACCTCGCTCGCGACGTTCAGATAGGCGAAGATCGGCCGGCCCAGGCCCGCCAGAACGCCCGCCTCGAACACCGTCGCCGTATCGGCCGAGGGGCCGCGGAACGGCGTCAGGTTGACGACGGCCGCGTCGGCCTGGCGCAATTGCGCCATGCGGGCGGCATAGAACTGTCGGGCCTCCATCTCGTCGCCGCCCTCGCCGGGCGGCAGGCGGGCGGGAACAATGGCTTCCAGGCCAGCCTCCAGGCACAGGGCGCGCTGACGCGCCGCCTGGGATTCGCTGTCGGGGAGCCATTGTTCAGGGCCGGCGAGCCAAAGGGAACGGACTGGGCGCATGCCCTCTTAGGTCTGGTCCCGGACCCTCGCTGTCAATGTATGTTGGAGATTCAATGGCGTCGATCGCGCGCAGAACCTTGTTGACCGGCGGCTTGGCCCTCGCCGCCGCGCCCCTGTTCGCCACATCCGGGTTCGCCGCCTCGCCTCAGCCGTGGATCGCCTATGACGGCCGCCTGCGGGCGTTGCTGGCCGACCCGCCGGAGGGCGGCGATTTCGACGCCGACTTCGAGCAGACTCTGCTCGACCTCAACAACATCTTCCGGAGCCGCCAGGGCCCGCGCGCCCTGGCCTGGGACAAGGGCCTGGCCCAGGCCGCCCGGGCCCACGCCGCCGACATGGCCGTGACCGGCGACTTCGACCACATGACGCGCGAGGGCTATTCCCCGGCCGGCCGCGTCGGCCTGCTGGCCCGCGACCTGGTCGGCGCGCCGGGCGAGAACATCGCCATGCGCCGCAACGTCGCCACCATCGTACGGCCCGACCAGATCATGGAGCAGTGGCGCACCAGTCCCGGCCACCGCGCCAACCTGCTGGCCCCGGGCTTCACCCATGTCGGCTATGGCGTCTACCGCCAGGGCCGGCGCGTCATCGCCGTCGGAGCCTATGCCGAGGTCGCCGCGCGCCTGGCCGCCCCCGCCCCGCTGCGGGTGACCTCGGCCGATGCGATCGCCGCGGCCCTGTCGCACGCGGCTCCGGCCATCCGGCAGTTCTCGGTATCCGAGCCGGGCGGCGAGATCCTGACCGCCACCTATGTCGAGGGCCGTCCGGAAAGCGTGTTGGCCCCCGGCGCCTGGCAACTGCGCCCGCACCTGTCGACCGGCGAGCACCGCTACGAGGTGGCTTGGGGGCCGGTGTTCGTGTTGGGGTAGCCCCCCTCTACTGCGCCACCGCCAGCGTCTCGATGCGGATCGCGACGTTGTCGCCGATCACGCCGGCCGCGCCAGCGCTGCCGAAGGCCTTGCGGCTGATCGCGCCGGTGATGGTGAAGCCGGCCATCTTTTTCGGCCCCATCGGACCCGTGCCGATCTTGTTGAGCTTGACGTCCAGCGTGACCGGCTGGGTCACGCCCATGATGGTCATGTCGCCGGTGACCTTGGCCGTGTCGGCGCCGGTCTTGACCACCTTGGTCGACTTGAAGGTCATGGTCGGGTTCTTGGCCGCGTTTAGCCAGCGCTCGCCCTTGATGTGCTCGTCGCGGGTCGGGTTGGCGGTCAGCAGGCTGTCGACAGTCACCGTGGCCTCGACGCGCGACTTCTCGGGCGCGGCCTCGTCAAGCCAGATCGTGCCTTCCGACTTGGCGAAGATGCCGAGGATCGAGGTGAAGCCGAAGCGGTCGATCGAGAAGCTGGTCTCGGTGTGGGCCGAATCCAGGCCGTAGGCGACCTCGGCGGCGAAGGCGGGCGCGGCGGCGGCCGTCAGGGCCGCGCCAGCGACGATGGCGGCGAGCAGGCGTTTCATGAAACGGTTCCTCTGTCCCCCAGCGGGACCGGCTCGGACTTTTCCCCGCGTCTAGCCATCGCGCAAGCGGGAAACGAAGCCCCCGGTCCAAGCCGAGAGCTTCGCGCCGGTCAGGCGACCAGCTCGACCAGCAGCACGTCCAGTTGCTCGAACTGTTCGGGCAGGCCGGCGGCCGAGCCAGTGATGGCCTCGTCGCAGGCTTCCTTGCTGGGATAGAGCTCGCTCAGCACCAGCCGCGTCTTGTCGCCCTGGGGCTCGAAGGTCACGGTGGTCACCGTCACCTCACCGGCCTCTTCATTGGTCCAGACGATGCGCGAAGGCGGCGTCACGTCGATGTACTTGCCGAAGAAGGCCATGGAATTGGCCGCGTCCAGCCCGAACTCCAGGCGGTAGCCGCCACCCGTGCGGACATCCATCTCGCAGGCCCGCAGCGGCACGCCCAACGTCTTAGGGACCCACCAGCGCTGAAACAGCTCCGGCCGGCTCCAGGCCTCGAACACGATGTGCGCCGGGCCATCGAAGGTCCGCGTAACGACCAGCTCCCGGTCCGACTTGCGCTCCACCACGGTGCTATTCTTTCCGGCCATCCTGGTCCTCTTTCTGTTTCAATTCCTCGATGATCTCGTCCAGCCCGTCGAAGCGAAGCTCCCAGCGCCGGCGGTATTTCTCGATCCAGGCCGCCTCGTCCTCCAGCCCGCCCACGCCCAGCCGACAGGTCCGCACGCGGCCGACCTTCTCGGTGACCACAAGACCCGCCTGCTCGAGAACGCTGACGTGCTTCTTCATGCCCGTGAGGGTCATGTTGAACCGCTCGGCCAGCGCCGTGATCGAGGCCTCCCCACGTCCCAACTGCTCCAGAACGCCACGGCGGGTGGCGTCCGACAGCGCGGCGAAGGAGACGTCGAGGCGGGCGGCCGAATACTGAACCATATGGTTCATTATGGAGCGCCAGCCCGCCGCCCGCAAGCCCAAAACAAAAAGCCCCCGGCCTGGGAGGGCCGAGGGCTTCGTGGGATCTGATGGGTTGTGAAGCTTAGTTCTTGGCTTGGTCGACGAGCTTGTTCTTGGCGATCCAGGGCATCATGCCGCGCAGGCGGCCGCCGACTTCCTCGATCTGGTGCTCGGCCGCGCGGCGACGGGTCGCCTTGAAGCTGGGCTGGCCCACCTGGTTTTCCAGCATGAAGTCGCGGACGAACTTGCCGGACTGGATGTCTTCCAGCACGCGCTTCATCTCGGCCTTGGTTTCCGGCGTGATGATGCGCGGACCGGTGACGTACTCGCCGTACTCGGCCGTGTTCGAGATCGAGTAGTTCATGTTGGCGATGCCGCCCTCGTACATGAGGTCGACGATCAGCTTCAGCTCGTGCAGGCACTCGAAATAGGCCATTTCCGGCGCGTAGCCGGCTTCCACCAGCACTTCGAAACCGGCGCGGACCAGCTCGACGGTGCCGCCGCACAGGACGGCCTGTTCGCCGAACAGGTCGGTCTCGCACTCTTCGCGGAAGTTGGTCTCGATGATGCCCGAGCGGCCGCCGCCGATGGCCGAGGCATAGGCCAGGCCAAGGTCGAGGGCGTTGCCGGTGGCGTTGTGGTGCACCGCGATCAGGCAGGGCACGCCGCCGCCCTTCTGGTACTCGCCGCGCACGGTGTGACCCGGGCCCTTCGGCGCGACCATCAGGACGTCGATGGTGTCCTTCGGCTCGATCAGGCCGAAGTGGACGTTCAGGCCGTGGGCGAACAGCAGGGCCGCGCCGTCACGGATGTTGGGGGCGATCTCGTGCTTGTAGATCGCGGCCTGATGCTCGTCCGGCGCCAGGATCATGATCATATCGGCCCAGGCGGCGGCCTCGGCGACGGTCATGACCTTCAGGCCTTCGCCTTCGGCCTTCTTGGCGGTCGGCGAGCCGGAGCGCAGGGCGACGGCGACGTTCTTGATGCCCGAGTCCCGAAGGTTAAGCGCGTGGGCATGACCTTGCGAACCATAGCCTACGATCGCGATCTTCTTGTCCAAGATGCGGGCGAGGTCGGCGTCGCGATCATAATAGACGCGCATGTTTTATCTCCAAGGACTGGTCAATTTGGCCACCCCGCGCAACGGCGGAGCGACAAAGGCCGGGCGTTTGAGCGTTTTTTTGCCGTTTCGTCAAGGCGAAGCCGACAGAACGCCGAAAAGCCGGAGCCCTCGCGGACTCGTTCTAAGCTCTCGTGCGGTCGTACGCCATGCCAACAGCCAAAAGGATGGGCGGACCTGGTGGCCCGCCCATCCGCTACGCTGGCCTTCCCCGCTCGGGGGAGGGAAGATTTCCGCCTACCAGAACAGATCGTAGTAGACGCTCAGGACCTGGCCGCTCCAGACGTCGACCAGGAGGGCGTCGGAGCCGACCCGGACCCACTCGCAGCCGACCGGCGGCAGCGGCAGGCCGTACGAGCCCCAGTTCAGGTAGTAGGAGCTGCCGTACCAGCCGCCCGGCAGGTAATCGCCGAACGACCAGCTGCGCGCGTACCAGCCGCTCGGATAGCGGTAGGCCGGCGCCCGGTAGCGCTGCGACGCGCGATAGCTGGGGCGGTAGTAGCCGCGGTCGTACTGGTGGCGGCCGCGGTCACGATCGCGGTACTGGCCCTGCCCCGGACGACGGTCGTTTCGGTCCCAGCCGCCACGATTATTGTCCCAACGATTGTTGTCGTTGCGATCCCAGCCGCCGCGGTTGTCGTTGCGGTCCCAGTTGCCTGGACGGTTGGCTTCGCCGCGATTGTCGTTCCGGTCGGGCCGGCCGCCGCGATTGTCGTCGCCACGATTCCAACCGCCCGGGCGGTTGTCGTTCCCGCCCCGGTTCCAGCCCGAACCGCCGTTGTTCTGCTGCTGGGCCTGCGGTTGAGGCTGCTGTTGCGGTTGGGTCTGCGGGCGGTCGCCACGATTCCAGCCGCCGCGATCGCCTCGATCGCCTCGGTTCCAGCCGCCGCCGTTGTTCTGCGGTTGGGCCTGGGGTTGCGCTTGAGCCTGAGGTTGAGGTTGCGGACGCTCGCCGCCGCGGTTCCAGCCGCCTTGGCCACGGTCACCACCGCCGCGGTCGCCACGATCACCGCCACGGTCGCCGCCGCGATCACCCCTGGGGCCGCCGTCGCCGCGCTCGCGCGGGGCGCCCTGCTGCTGCTGAACCACCACCCCGGCGGCGGCTCCGGCCTCGGCCGCCGCGCCGCCCAGCAGCGAAAGCGCCAGGGCGGTCGTGATCAGACGTTTCATTTCTTGCTCCGAAGGGCCTTGAAGCGCGGCCCGGGCTTGTCCCTTGATAGCAGTGTCGGACTCGCCGGATGAACCGTGCTTGAACGAAGGAACGCGTGAGGGCCTCGATGAGCGCGCACTACAACGACATCGTCGTCTTCTGGCGCGGGGCCGGACCCAAGAAGTGGTTCAAGAAGGATCCCGCCTTCGACAGCGCGATCGCCCTGAAGTTCGAGCAGACCCACTATCGCGCCTCGATGCGCCGCTATGACAAGTGGACCGAGACCCCCTTGGGCTCGCTGGCCTTGCTGATCCTGCTCGATCAGTTCCCGCGCAACATGTATCGCAACACCCCGCACGCCTTCGCCACCGACCCGCTGGCCCGGATGTTCGCCCACGAGGCCATCGCCGCCGGCCATGACACGGATCCGGCCATCGACGCGGACCTGCGCCCGTTCTTCTACCTGCCGTTCGAGCACTCGGAATCGCTGGTCGACCAGGAGCTCAGCGTCCAGCTGTTCGCCGCCCTCCAGGCCGACACCGGCGACGAGGAATCGATGAAGTTCGCCCTGCTCCATCGCGACATCATCGCCCGCTTTGGTCGCTTCCCCCACCGAAACGCCGGCCTTGGTCGCAAAACCACCGAGGCCGAGCAGGACTTCCTCGACGAAGGCGGGTTCGCCGGTTAGCCCCTGCCAATCTTGGCGCGACCGTCCCTCGCCTGTAGGGTGACGCCTCAAGTTCGGGGACCGACCGGGGAACACCACGTATGAAAGCCTTCCGTAGCGCGCTGGCCGTTGGTCTGGCGCTGACCACCCTGACACCTGTCACGGTCTTCGCCCAGGCCAAGGCCAGCAAGGGCCAGACCATGCAGACCCAGGCCTCGGCGGAGGTCCCGCGCTGCGCCCGCAAGCTGGGCACGCTGTCGATCGTCGATGGCGACGATTCCAGCGGCTGGACCCAGTACAACCTCGCCTCGCCGCAGAAGGTGCTGCGCGCCATCGTCCAGCGTTCGGGCTGCTTCAACCTGGTCGACCGGGGCGCGGGCCTCGGCGCGGCCGAGAAGGAGCGCGCGATCAGCGGCAATCTCGGCCTGCAGCGCGGCTCCAACGTCGGCCAGGGTCAGGTCAAGGCGGCCGACTACGTGCTGGTCGCCGAGGTCCAGGGCAGCAACAGCAATGTCGGCGGCGGCGCGGTGGCCGGCGCCCTCGGCGGCATCATCGGCGGTCGCGTCGGCGGCCTGGTCGGCGGCATCAAGACCAAGAAGCTGGAAGCCAACACCGTCCTGTCGCTGACCAATGTCCGCACCACCGAGACCATGTCGGTGGCCGAGGGCTATGCGGTGAAGAACGACATCGGCTGGGGCGCGGGCGGCGGCTACGGCTTCGCCGGCGCGGTCGGCGGCGGCTACGAGGACACCGACATCGGCCGCATTGTCACCCTGTCGTTCATCAACGCCTATTCGAAGATGATCGGCGACCTGGGCCTGCTGTCCGAAGCCGGCCCGGCCGCAGCCGCCGCGCCGTCGAAGACCTTCGCCGCCCAGCGCCCCGTCGCCATGCGCGCCACCCCGGTCGCCGGCGGCAAGCTGATCCGCACCCTCCCCGCCGGCGCCATCGTCTATCCGACGGGCAAGCAGCAGGACCTGTGGTGGGAAGTGGCCGACGAGAACGACAACGTCGGCTGGGTGCTGAACACGGGTCTGGCGCCGAGCAAGTAGGTTTCTCCTCCCCCATCTGAGGGAGGTGGATCGCTGCGGATACGCAGCGAGACGGAGGGGGACGGCCCGGCATCTTTCAGCTGGCGCTAGCCCCCTCCACCGCCGTTCGGCGGTCCCCCCTCCCCCAAAGGGAGAGGAGAGTTAGCGCCCCCTGTGGACGCTTCCCCGCGCCGCAGTGTTCAAACCCGCGATTCGCGACCAGACTGCCAACCATGACCACCGCCGTCCTCGACGCCCCGAAAGCCGCCGCCGATCATCCCGAGCGGCAGTATCTGGCCCTGCTCGCCGACATCCTGGCGAACGGCGTCCAGCGCGGCGACCGTACGGGCACAGGGACCCTGGGGGTATTTGGCCGGCAGATCCGCTTCGATCTGGCCAAGGGCTTCCCTGTCCTGACCACCAAGAAGCTGCACCTGCGCTCGATCTTCATCGAGCTGCTGTGGTTCCTGAAGGGCAACACCAACATCGCCTATCTCAAGGACAACGGCGTGCGCATCTGGGACGAGTGGGCCGACGAGAACGGCGACCTCGGCCCCGTCTACGGCAAGCAGTGGCGCTCGTGGGCCGCGCCCAACGGCCAGTCGATCGACCAGATCGCCAACCTTGTCGAGAACCTGAAGACCAATCCCAACAGCCGCCGCCACATCGTCACGGCCTGGAATCCGGCCGATGTCGACGACATGGCCCTGCCGCCCTGTCACTGCCTGTTCCAGTTCTTCGTGGCGGATGGAAAGCTGTCCTGCCAGCTCTACCAGCGTAGCGCCGACGTCTTCCTGGGCGTACCGTTCAACATCGCCAGCTATGCCCTGCTGACCCTGATGGTCGCCAAGGTCGTCGGCCTGGAGCCGGGCGAGTTCGTCCACACCTTCGGCGATGCTCACCTCTATCTGAACCATCTGGACCAGGCCCGGGAGCAGCTGACCCGCGAGCCCTATCCCTTCCCGACCCTGAAGATCGCCGACAAGCGTGACCTGTTCGCCTTCGCGTACGAGGACTTCACCCTGGAAGGCTACCAGGCCCATCCGCACATCAAGGCCGAGGTCTCGGTTTGATCCCCCTCGCCATCGTCGTCGCCCGCGCGGCCAACGGCGTGATCGGTCGTGACGGCGACCTGCCCTGGCGGTTGAAGTCGGACTTGGCCTTGTTCAAGGCCAACACCCTGGGCAAGCCGATCATCATGGGCCGCAAGACCTGGGACAGCCTGCCCCGCAAGCCCCTGCCCGGCCGTATGAACGTGGTGCTGTCGCGCGACGGATCGTTCGAGCCCGAGCAGGCGGTGGTCTGTGAGAGCTTCATGGAAGCCGTCCAGATGGCGCGCGAGCAGGCCGAGGACGACGGCGCGGCGGAGGTCTGCGTGATCGGCGGCCGCAGCCTGTTCGAAGCCGCCCTGCCGAAAGCCAAGCGCCTGTACCTGACCGACGTCGCCGCCGAGGTCGAGGGCGACGTCCGCTTCCCCGATTTCGACGAGAGCGCCTGGACCGAGGTCCGCCGCGAGGAACATCCCGCTGGCGAAGGCGACGACCACGCTTTCGTGTTCCGGGTGCTGGAGCGGCGCTGAGCCCTCCCTGAACGGAACCCTCGCCAGGTTCAAACGAGCGTTTATAGTGATCCCCAACACCCGCTCAGAGGTGTCAGGGAGACGTCGATGGACATCCAGCTGGTCGCCGAAGGTCTGCAATTCCCCGAAGGTCCCGTGGCCATGGCCGACGGCTCGGTGATCCTTACCGAGATCCAGGGCCAGCGCCTGACCCGGGTCTGGCCGGACGGCCGCAAGGAGACGGTGGCCGAGACCGGCGGCGGTCCCAACGGCGCGGCGATCGGGCCGGACGGCGCGCTCTACGTCACCAACAACGGCGGCGCCTTCCAGTTCTTCGAGGCCAACGGGCTGAACATCCCCGGCCCTACCCCGCCGACCCACACGGGCGGCTCGATCCAGCGGATCGACATCGCCACCGGCGCGATCACCACGCTCTACACCGCGTGCGACGGCAAGGACCTGGTCGGCCCCAACGATCTCGTCTTCGACAAGCAGGGCGGCTTCTGGTTCACCGACCACGGCTGCTCGACGCCGGACGGCCGCAAGTACGGGGCGCTGTACTACGCCCTGACCGACGGCTCGAAGATCGTCCGCTGGCGCGACCACTTCGTCTCGCCCAACGGCGTGGGCCTCTCGCCCGACGAGAAGACCGTCTACATGGCCGACACCATGCTGGGGCGCCTGTGGTCGTTCGACGTGACCGCGCCGGGCGTGCTGGCCGATCCCCTGCCCCTTCAGCCTGGCAACGTGGTCTGCAACCTGCCGGGCTACCAGCTGCTAGACAGCCTGGCGGTCGAGGCTGGCGGCAAGGTCTGTGTGGCGACGATCATCAACGGCGGCATCACCGCCTTCGACCCGGATGGTTCGACCGAGCACTATGCCTTCCCGGACGTGATCGTGACCAACATCTGCTTTGGCGGGGCCGACATGCGCGACGCGTGGATCACGGCCTCGGGCACCGGCAAGCTCTACAAGGCCCGCTGGCCGCGGCCAGGCCTGAAGCTGAACTTCAACGCCTGACGATCCAATCCATGAACTGAAGTCACAAGTCCTGTGCCTGTCCACAGCGTAGTTTCGCGTCGTGGCGGGCCCATCTGTGGAGCCGTCAAAGCAACGGAGCCCAGCGATGGACCTCAAACTCAACGACAAGACCGCGCTGGTGACCGGCTCGACCGCCGGTATCGGCCTGGAGATCGCCCGCACCCTGGCCGTCGAGGGCGCCAAGGTGTTCGTGACCGGCCGCACCCAGGACAAGCTGGACGAGGCCCTGGCCAGCATCCGCGCCTCGGGCGGAACCAAGGTCGAGGGCGTGCTGGCCGACGCGGCCACGGCCGATGGCGCCAGCGCCATTCTCAAGGCCGTCCCCTCGGTCGATATTCTCGTCAACAACCTCGGCATCTACGAGATGAAGGCCTTCGCCGATATCCCGGACGAGGACTGGCTGCGCCTGTTCGAAGTCAATGTGATGAGCGGCGTGCGCCTGTCGCGCGGTTATTTCCCGGGCATGCTGGAGCGAAACTGGGGCCGGGTGATCTTCATCTCGTCGGAGTCGGGTCTCGCGATCCCCGGCGAGATGGTCCACTACGGCATGACCAAGAGCGCCCAGCTGGCGGTCGCGCGCGGCATGGCCCAGCAGACCAAGGGAACGGGCGTCACCGTCAATTCCGTCCTGCCAGGCCCGACCCGCGCGGCCGGCATCTTCGAGTTCCTCAAGAGCGTCTCGACCAATCCGAACGGCACGGCCGCCGAGCACGAGGCGGAGTTCTTCGAGAAGCACCGCACCTCGTCGCTGTTGCAGCGGATGATCGAGCCGCAGGAAATCGCCAGTCTGGTCGCCTATGTCGCCAGCCCGCTGTCGGCGGCCACCAACGGCGCCTCGCTGAGGGCCGAGGGCGGTCTGGTGACCACGATCGCCTAGATAAAGCGGAGGGGGAGCGCCAGCCCCCGCTCCCCCGCCTACTCCCGCAGGAACGCGCCGGCGACCAGCAAGGCCATGGCCAGCAAGGCGAGCAAGCCGGACAGATAGGGCAACCAAGTCATCGACGCCTCCCTCTCGTGAGTGGGACGACGATGGTCCGGGGCCGGCGCTAGGCACAGCCCCGGAACGGGGGGTGTCGGCTAGTACAGCGTGCCCAGGGCGGCGCGCTCGAAGTTCTGCAGCTCGTCGTTGCGGCCGTCGCGGATCTTCACGACCCATTCCGGATCCTGCAGCAGGGCGCGGCCGACGCCGACCAGGTCGAACTCGTCGCGCTCCAGACGTTCCAGCAGGCCGTCGATCGAGGCGGGCTGGCTACCCTCCCCGCCGAACGCGGCGATGAATTCGCCCGACAGGCCCACCGAGCCGACCGTGATGGTCGGCGCGCCGGTCAGCTTCTTGGCCCAGCCGGCGAAGTTGAGGTCGGATCCCTCGAACTCCGGCTCCCAGAAGCGGCGCTGCGAGCAGTGGAAGATGTCGGCGCCCGCATCGGCCAGCGGCTGCAGCCAGGCCTCTAGCTCGCGCGGGGTCGAGGCGTTCCGGGCCGTGTAGTCCTGCTGCTTCCACTGCGACAGGCGAATGATCACCGGATAGTCCGGGCCGACGGCGGCGCGGACCGCCTTCAGGATCTCGGCGGCGAACCGCGCCCGCTCGCCGATCGTCGGGCCGCCCCACTTGTCGGTGCGGACGTTGGTGCCCGCCCAGAAGAACTGGTCGATCAGGTAGCCGTGGGCCCCGTGCAGCTCGACCGCGTCGAAGCCCAGGCGCTTGGCGTCGCCCGCGGCCTGGCCGAAGGCGGCGATGGTGTCGGCGATGTCGGCGTCGGTCATCGGTTCGGTGAACGGCTCGCCGCCCGCCTTCGAGATGCCCGAGGGGCTGTCGACCTTGCCCAGCTGAGCCGGCCCCTTGGCCGAGCCGACATGCCACAGCTGCGGCGCGATCAGCCCGCCGCCAGCGTGGACCTCGTCGACCACCTTCTTCCAGGCGGCCAGTTCCTTCTCGCCATGAAAGCGCGGCACGTTGGCGTCGTTCAGCGAGGCCGGACGGGCCACGCCCGTGCCCTCGGTGATGATCAATCCGACCTGGTTCTCGGCGCGGCGGCGATAGTAGGCGGCGACATCGTCGGTGGCCACGCCGCCGGGCGAGAACGACCGCGTCATCGGCGCCATCACCACCCGGTTGGGCAGCTTCAGCGACTTGAATTCGAACGGCTTGAACAGGACGTCGAGCGACATGAGGTGTTCCGGAACAGGAGTTGTTGCGGGTGATCCAAACACACGTTTGGATCGCCGCGCCATGCAGAAAAACTGAGGCCCTAGAGCCCCAGCACCATCTTGGCCATGATGTTGCGCTGGATCTCGTTCGACCCGGCGTAGATCGAGGCTTTCCGGTAGTTGAAATAGGCCGGCGCGGCCGGCGCGGCGTAGTCCGGACCAGCGCGCAGCTCGTTGCTCTTGGACCAGGGATCCTCGACGAACGGCGCGGCGTAGGTCCCCACCGCCTCCAGAGTCAACTCCGTGATCGCCTGCTGGTATTCCGAGCCCACGCATTTCAGCATCGACGAGGCCGGGCCAATCGCCTTGCCGGCGGTGCGGCCGGAGAAGATCCGCAGTTCGGTGGCGTTCAGAGCCTCGACCTGGATCTCCAGGTTCGTGATCTTGCCCCGGAAGTCGGCGTCGTCGATCAGCCGGCCGCCATCGTCGGCCAGCTCCAGGGCGGCGATGCGCTTGACCTTCTTGAGCATGTTCATCAGGCCCGGCGCATAGGCGTTTCCGCGCTCGAACTCGAGCAGGTACTTGGCGTAGGTCCAGCCCTTGTTCTCCTCGCCGATGCGATTGGCGACAGGCACGCGGACATTGTCGAAGAAGACCTGGTTGATCTCCTGCTCGCCGTCGGGCGGACCGTCCAGGGTGGGCAGCGGCTTGATCTGGATGCCGGGCGTGTCCATCCGCAGCAGCAGGAACGAGATGCCCTCCTGCGGCTTGCCCTGGTTCGAGGTGCGGACGAGGCAGAACATCCAGTCGGCCCACTGGGCGTGGGTGGTCCAGATCTTCGAGCCGTTCAGGACGTAGTCGTCGCCATCTCGCTCGGCCTTCATCTGAAGGGAGGCCAGGTCAGACCCCGAACCGGGCTCCGAATAGCCCTGGCACCACCAGATGTCGGACTTCAGGATCGGCGGCAGATGCTGGGCCTTCTGCTCGGGACTGCCGAACGCCATGATCACCGGCGCGACCATCTTCAACCCCATCGGCGAGGAGGTCGGCACGCCGGCCAGGCTCATCTCCATGTTGAAGATGTAGCGCTGCGAGGTCGTGAACCCCGCCCCGCCCAGTTCGACCGGCCAGTCGGGCGCGGCCCAGCCGCGATCGGCCAGCTTCTTCTGCCAGGTCACCTGCCCGGCCTTGTCGAGATAGCCGTTCTTGGACTGGCTGAACTGCTTTCGTAAGGCCTCGTCATAGGCGGTCGCGATCCAGTCGCGAACCTCCTGCTGGAAGGCCAGGTCCTCGGGCGAGAAGGCCAGATCCATCGCCGTCTACTCCACGGCGTCCAGATATTCGATCTCGGGGCGACCGGCCATGAACGGACCCATCGCCGCGCCGGCGGCCTTGAAATAGTCCGTGCCGCCGTGGTGCTTCAGCGCGTCCTCGGAGGCGTAGAGCTCCAGCACCTTGTAGAGGCCCGCCTCGGTCTTGGACCGGGTCAACTGGTAGACGAGGCAGCCCGGCTCGTTGGCCTTCACCTTGTTCTGGAGATCCAGGAACACCTTCTCGAAATCCCCGGACTTGTCCGGCTGGACTTTCAGAACCGCGACGACGCCAATCATGCTTGCCTCCCAACGTTTGTTTGAAAGGCAGGATGCGGGAGCAAGGCGATGGGAGCAAGGGGGACGTGGCGGCAACGCGCCTTCATACGCCCAGCCTCTCAACCGTCATTCCCGCCACACGGGCGGGTCTTCACCAGAACCAACAATTGCTCACGGTCACGATCTCCCCTCAACTGCCGCCACACGTGCGCGACCAAGGTAGCGATTGGTGACGGTCGCGATCAAAGCGGCGCGCCAGTCTCCTTCGATTTCTATGGGACGCGTAGGGCGAGAGCCGTCGTGCCGTTCAGGCTGATCTCCATTTTCCTGGCAAGGCCGTTTCCAGCGTCGAAGACGACACTCGCGTCCACGCCTCTGATGAAGAACCGGTCCAGGGCCTCCGCCAGCAAGCCAGCCTCGTCACGCCCGTCGACTTTGAAGACAAGGCCATCCTCGTCCTCAGTGATCGTGACACGTCGATGATCGGCGAGTTCATAAACGCCCAGGTACCGCTTCAGCCGCTCTGCCGAAAGCTCAACGGGATTCGGACGACGCATGAGGTTGTCGCGGGGCAGCAGGAAGGGGAACGCGGCGTTCGGAAGAGCTGGATAGTAGGAGATGTGCTGTTCGCCCTCGAACGCCTTGGCCTGGAGCAGAACGCCTTGCACGCCGCTTAGCGCCTGGATCACCTGCCGCGCGCCGTCGATCATGTAGGCGTTTTCATCGCCTCCATAGCCCACGAAGACACGACGCGGCGCACTACCGATCCGAAGGGCCCGAAGACGTTCTACGACGCCAGGGTCGGCCCAGACCGACGGGCTGGCGATGAGGTAAGCGGCGAAGTCCGAGGGGTGGCTGGCAAGGACGTTGGCCGTGAAAAGTCCAGACAAGGAATGCCCAAACAGCATCGACTTGGCGCCGTCCACCGGGTAGCGCGCTTCGACGAACGGCTTCAGCTCCTCTACCAAGAAACGGCGGAAGGCGTCCGCCCCGCCCCCCGTGTGAGCGAAGCCGTCCGGGCTGGTCGCGGATGTGGACAGCAGGTCCACGCCGCGCGCCGATGCTCCCGCTGGATACCCCACCGTCACGACATAGGCCGGGGCCATCACGCCAGCTGCGCCAAGCATATAGCCCGCCGGGCCGGCCAGGTCGTAGCCGCCATCTAGGACATAGAGCACGGGCGCCGTCTGCCCTGGCAGAATCGGTGGCGTTCGCGGCGGCGTGACCTCGATGACGAAGTCCCGGCCCACGATCGCGGAATGGACCGTCAGGCTGATGGCGTCCGCTATGACGACTGGCCCTTCAGCCTTGATGGACAGAGATGACGGCGCGGCCAGAGCCGGTGCGCAGAGAGCGCCGGCGAGCAGCAAAGCTGCGGTTAGACGCGTCTTCATGGAGCCCCCTAAATCTACGGGGAGATTTACCGCTGTAGATTGCTCCGTCAATCTTGAGTTGGTCTTGCCTGGCGCCTATCGGCGATGGGGTCGCCGGTAGCGGTGTATCCCAGTCATTTCGGGGCTGGAATGACGGAATATTCTGCTGAGTCTTTGGCTTTAAGGACGCTCGTTCCAGCCGTAGGCGACCCAGGAGTGGCCGCCGACATTGCGGGCCTCGATCAGGCTGGGATCACCCGCCGGGGCCTTGGCGACCTTGCGGCCGCGGAAGGTGAAAGCGGCGAGACCGAAAAGCGCGCTGCCCAGAAAACCGACGGCGACCACGGTCGCGGCGAACACCACCGCCAGCACCGCGCCGATCACCACCGCGACCGAGGTCGCAAGAGCCCCGGCCATCCAGGCCAGGCTATGGAAGGGCGAAGCTGCGACGCCTTGGCTGCTCATCGTAATCCTCTCGTCCACGCTCATGATCAACCAAGTTGGTTCACAAGCGCTGAACCGCAACTGAACACCCGACGGCTTCGGATGAAAAGCCCTTTTCCGGCTCCTTATGGAGCGGCGGATCGTCTCGGCTCAACCGGCGGCGGCCAGACCCAGTTCCTTGCGCTCGCGCATCACCGTCGAGAAAGCGGCGTTGATGGCGGCGGCCTTGGTCTCGGCCAGCGCGATGAAGTCGGCCGGCAACCCGCGCGCTCGAGCGCGATCCGGATGGGCGTTGGACAGGGCCAGCTTCCAGGCCTTGCGCACCGTGGCGTCGTCGGCGTCGGCCGGCACTTCCAGGATGGCGTAGGGATCGTCCTTGCCCACGCCCAGATGGGTGGCGCGCAGGCGGCGGAAGGACAGCGGCGACATGCCGAACAGATCCGAGACCCGCTCCAGATAGTCCAGCTCGTCCTGGGTCACGACGCCGTCGGCCTTGGCGATATGGAACAGGCCGTCGACCACGTCTTCCAGCAACTGCGGACAGGTGCTGTAGCGCTTGGCCAGGCGCTTGGCGTAGCTCTCGAAGCCGTGAGTCGTCTGGCGCGCCAGGTCGTACAGGCGGTGAATGTTCTGCTCCGACGCGGGGTCGGGCTGGAACACCTCGGTGAAGGCCAGGAACTCGCCGCCGTCGGCGCGGCCGTCGACCTTGGCCAGCTTGGCGCCCAAGGCGGTCACCGCAGTCGAGAACGCCGGGTCCTCGCCCGGCAGGCCGCTCGGACACTCCGTGCAGTCGGCCAGGTCAAGACGCCGGGCGGCGATACTCGCAATGTTGCGCCAGAAGGTCATGAAGCGCCTCGAAACCAGCGACGGACGAAGAAGATACGCGTGACGGGCCCTCTCGGATCACCCGTCAGCTCGCTTCTAGCACAATGAGAATGATCGTTCACATGACTTTAGTGCAATGCGGCGAAACCGCCCATTCACGCGACGAGGGAGCCGATTGGCGCTTCGCTCGTTATGGCCGCGCTTGGCTTCATCGCCACGCAACGGTCCCATTCCCGATCGAAATGCTCTAGTCAGACTCGACGTATTGTAAAAAGGACATCCGCCCGCATGGCGAACGCCCTCCTCCTCGCTCTCGCTCTCTTCGCCCAGGACGGTCAGGCCGGCCAGTCGCCCAATGCGCCGCCGACCGACGAGTACGGCTATGTCGCCTGGTGCTACGGCGCCCTGGGCGGCTACGCCAATCTCTATGATCGCGTGATGCCGGAGGTGACGCGGATCGAGAAGGCGTTCCCCGGTCCTGACGGCGTCGCCGCCTCGCTGAAGACCTATCCGGAAATGCGCGAGCAGGCGCGGAAGGACCTCAAGGTCTTCGCCTCGGCGATCACGGCGGCCGAGAAAGCCAGCCCGCGCCCGATCTCGGAATATGGCGGCGCGCAGGTCAAGCGCGGCCAGTCCGTCTGGCAAGGCGCCGACACGGTCGACAAGGCGCGTCTGGCGCAGATGTGGATGAGCTGGAGCCCGCCCGGCGATTGCGAGAAGCGCGCCAAGGCGCTGGAGACCCGCTCGACCATTCTGGGCAAGGCCCTGAACTACAACAACGCCGCCGCGGCCTCCAAGGTCGAGACCAAGCCGGAAACGTCCAACCCCGCGTTCGACGCCACGCCGACGCCCGCCGCGCCGCCGGCGCCGACGCCGACGCCGGTCGCCGAAGCGGCGCCCACGCCGAAGCCGATGATCGCCAAGCCCGCGCCGGCGAAACCCGCTCCCGTCAAGACGGCGAAGACCGAGACCAAGTCGGCCGCCGCCAAGCCGCTGACCAAGCCCCCGGCCGCCAAGCCGCCGCCGATCGGCGGCAATGAGGTGATCGTCGACCCGGTTAACCCGATCCCCTGCGCCGGCAGCCTCGTCCCCGCCAAGCGCGGCGGCCGCGACGTGCTGATCTGCAAGGCGGACTGACGGCTGCTTGGCTTGAGCCTTCGGCGTTCGCACACCTGTCGTTCCGCCGCGTGCTTGCGGCGGAACGACGGGTCCCGCGCATGAAGCGCAATGAGGCGGAAAGGCTACCGAACCCCGGCGTTTTCGCGCACCCCGGCGATGGAGTCGGCGGGCATCGGGCGCCCCAGCAGGTAACCCTGGAACTCGCCGCAGCCCAGCTTCACCAGGGCGTCCAACTGGCCTTGGGTCTCGACGCCCTCGGCCGTGGTCTTCAGACCCAGCGACTTGGCCAGACTGATGATGGCGCTGGCCACAGCCATGCTCTCGCTGTTGCCCGGCAGGCTGGAAACGAACGAGCGGTCGATCTTCAGCTTGTCGATCGGATGGCGGCGCAGATAGGCGAGGCTGGCGTAGCCGGTGCCGAAGTCGTCCAGGGCCAGACGGAAACCCAGGCGCTTGAGGCGACGCAAGGCCTCGTGGACGCCGTCGCTGTCCTTCAGCAGGGCCGTCTCGGTGATCTCCAGCATGAAGACGTCGGCGCGGGCCCCGGTCTCGGCCAGGGTGGCGACCATCTCGTCGACGAAGCTGGGGCTGGACAGCTGGATGGCCGAGACATTGACCGACACCTCCAAGCCCGACCAACGCAGGCTGTCGTAGCAGGCGCGGCGGAACACGGCCGCTCCAACCAAGCCGATCAGGCCGCTGGACTCGGCCAGCGGGATGAAGATGGCCGGCGAGATTTCGCCGCGTTCGGGATGGGTCCAGCGGGCCAGGGCCTCGACGCCAATCATCGCGCCGCGCGCGTCGGTCAGCGGCTGGTAGGCGACGGCTAGGGATTCGCTTTCCAGGGCCGAACGCAGGTCGCGCTCCAGCCCCTTTCGTAGGCGCAGGGCCGCATCCATCTCGGGCTCGAAGAACGCGAAGCGGCCACGGCCGGCTTCCTTGGCGCGGTAGAGCGCGACGTCGGCCTGGCGCAGCAGCTCGGCCTGCCCCTGGTCGGCGTCGGAGACGACCGATACGCCGACCGAGCACGATAGCTCGGCGCGACCGATCGAGAGATCCACCTCGCCCGACAGGCCGTCGACCACGCGCTGGGCCAGGGTGGCCGCGCCGGACGGGGTCGTGTCGGGCTGGATGATCGCGAACTCGTCGCCGCCCAGACGGCAGATAGTGTCGGTCTCACGGCAGATATGCATCAGGCGGCGGGCGACCTCGCGGATCAGTTGGTCGCCGGCCTCGTGACCGTAGCTGTCATTGACCTCCTTGAACCGGTCGAGGTCGATGCACAACACGCCAAGATGCCCCGGTTTGCGGCGCAACAGCGCGTGGGCGTGGACCAGGCGATCGGTGAACAGGGTGCGGTTCGCCAGGCCCGTCAGCGGGTCGTGCAGCGCCAAGTGCTTGGCCTCGGCCTCGCTCAGCAGAAGCTTCTTGGCCGCTCGGCGAGTGACCCGGAACAGCAGGAACGAGCCGGCCGCCGCGGCCAGCACCGCCAAGGCCAGCATCGGGGTGGCCGACTTCAACAGTTCCTCGCCCGGCTTGCGCGGGGTCCAGCTCAGGACGACGCGGCGACCGTCTGCGGCCTGGCCCAGCACGGCCTGGGCGGCGTCGATGCGGACCGCGTCCGGCTTGACCACCTCGATATGGGCGTCGTGCAGCAGGAAGCGGTCGGAGAAGGTCTTGATAACGCTGTTGGCCACCGGGATGCCCGTCACCAGCAGCGGCGCGCGGGGCCCGCGGGTCTTGGCCTTCAGGTCCGGGCGGATCAGCGAGACGGTGATCAGCACGGGCTCGTCGCCGATCAACTCGACGCGGCTCCCGTGCACGGCGCGCAGCGCGGCGACCTTCTTGGGATCGGTCTCGATCTTGCGGATTTCGGCGACCAGACGTTCGGTCGAGGTCGCGTATCGGGAATAGGCTTGCGGCGCGACGTCCCTGCCGTTGATGTGGCCGTAGATCGGCTTGCCGTCGGCGTCGAGAACGAAGGCGACCTTGTAGCCCAGGGCTCCCCCCAGCGAAGCGCCGATGTTCTGGCTGGCCCACGCCTGGTCGTAGTGGTTGTCCAGCTTGATGATCGCCTCATCCCAGATGACGTAGGGATTGAGGGCGGTCTGGATCTCCTTGCCGCGCTGGCGCAGGCCGTTGCCAACCAGGGTCTGCTCGTACTGACGCTCGCGCGCGTCGGCGTGGCGTGTGGCGACGGTCAAGGCGACACTGGCGAGCAGAATCATGCTCGCCGCCATGCCCGCGATCAGGCCAAAGATCTTGAGCTCGATGTTCCGACGATCCATCCCATTCCCCTGAGATGGCGCATCCTTCATGGGAACCGTTGCCGAATTCCTTACCGTGATGACCCGGCGGACAAATTATCGCACAGCGTTACGCGATTTGGGTTTCACGGTTTCCGCCACCCGACACGTCCGCGCCGGAACGGCCCGATCGGTGTCCACATCGCCGGCAGGCCGGGCCCCGCGCGTCGTCAAGCCGCCGCGCCCCGCGCCCGGGCGGCGGGATCGTAGTTGAGGATCGGCGATAGCCAGCGCTCGGCCGTGGCCACGTCCCAACCCTTGCGGCGGGCATAGTCCTCGACCTGGTCGGCGTCGATCTTGCCGACCCCGAAATAGTGCGCCTTCGGATGGCTGAAATAGAGGCCCGAGACCGCCGCGCCCGGGGTCATGGCATAGCTCTCGGTCAGCTTCAGGCCAGTGGCCGCCTCGGCGTCGAGCAGCTTGAACAGCGTGCCCTTCTCGGTGTGATCGGGCTGGGCCGGATAGCCAGGCGCGGGGCGGATGCCCTGATACGTCTCGGCGATCATCACGGCGGCGTCGGCCGCCTCGTCCGGGGCGTAACCCCAGAGTTCGACGCGGGCCTTATAGTGCAGCCACTCGGCGAAGGCTTCGGCCAGGCGGTCGGCCAGGGCCGAGGCCATGATGGCGCTATAGTCGTCGCCGGCGTCCTTGAACGTCTTGACGATCTCGTCCTCGCCGTGGCCGGCGGTGACAGCGAAACCGCCGACATAGTCCGCGCCCTGCCCGATCGGCGCGACGAAGTCCGACAGAGCCGCGTTCTGCTTGCCTTCGCCCTTGTCCATCTGCTGGCGCAGGGTGTGGAAGCGCGAATATTCGGCCGTGCGGGTCTCATCCGTATAGAGAACGATGTCGTCGCCCTGGGCCTGGGCCGGCCAGAAGCCGATCACGCCCTTGGCCCCGAACCACTTCTCGGCCACCACCTTGTCCAGCATGGCGCGGGCGTCGCGGTAGAGGTCGGTGGCGGCTTGGCCAACCACGTCATCCTCCAGGATCTGCGGGAAGCGGCCGATCAGCTCCCAGCTGGCGAAGAACGGCGACCAGTCGATGAAGGGGACCAGTTCTTCCAGCGAGGGCTCGAACACCCGGGTCCCGATGAAGGCCGGCTTGGGCGGCGTGTAGCCTTCCCAGTCGATGGCGAAATTCCTGCGACGCGCCTCGGCGATGCTGGTGCGCGCCTTGGCCGTCTGGCCCCGGGCGTATTGCTCGCGGATACGGACATATTCGGCCCGTGTCTCGGCCTGCAGGCGGTCGCGCTCGCTGGCCGACAGCAGGCCCGAGACCACGCCCACCGCCCGGCTGGCGTCCAGCACATAGGTGGTCGAGCCCTTGTGATAAGCCGGCTCGATCTTGACCGCCGTATGGGTGCGGCTGGTGGTGGCCCCGCCGATCAGCAGCGGGATGGTGAAGCCCTGGCGCTCCATCTCGGCGGCCACGAACACCATCTCGTCCAGCGACGGCGTGATCAGGCCCGACAGGCCGATCATGTCGACCTTGTGCTTGCGGGCCTCGTCGAGGATGCGGTCGGCCGGGACCATGACGCCCAGGTCGATAACCTCGTAGTTGTTACACTGCAAAACCACGCCGACGATGTTCTTGCCGATGTCGTGGACATCGCCCTTGACCGTGGCCATCAGGATGCGGCCGGCCTGCTCGCGCGGCTTGCCGGCCTTCTCGGCCTCCATGAACGGCTCCAGCCAGGCTACGGCCTGTTTCATGACGCGGGCCGACTTGACCACCTGCGGCAGGAACATCTTGCCCGAGCCGAACAGGTCGCCGACCACGTTCATGCCATCCATCAGGTGGCCTTCGATCACGTGCAGCGGCCGCTCGACCGACAGGCGCGCCTCTTCGGTGTCCTGGTTGATGAACTCGGTGATGCCGTGGACCAGGGCGTGGGTGATGCGCTCGTTCACCGTGCCCTTGCGCCATTCCAGGTTGGCGGTCTGAACCTGGCCCTTTTCGCCCTTGTAGCGCGGGGCCATGTCGACCAGGCGCTCGGTATTGGAGACGTTGGTCCGCTGCGGGCGGTTGAGGATCACGTCCTCGACGGCCTCGCGCAGTTCGGGGTCCAGGGCGTCATAGACCGGCAGGTCGCCGGCATTGACGATGCCCATGTCCATGCCGGCGTTGATGGCGTGGTACAGGAACACCGAGTGGATGGCGCGGCGCACCGGCTCGTTGCCGCGGAAGCTGAACGAGACGTTCGACACCCCGCCCGAGATGCGGGCGTAGGGGCAGCGCTTCTTGATCTCGCGCGTGCCCTCGATGAAGTCGACGGCGTAGTTGTCGTGCTCCTCGATCCCCGTCGCCACGGCGAAGATGTTGGGGTCGAAGATGATGTCTTCCGGCGGGAAGCCCACCTTGTCGACCAGGATCTTGTAGGCCTTCTCGCAGATCTCGATCTTGCGGGCGGCGGTGTCGGCCTGGCCGACCTCGTCGAAGGCCATGACCACCACGGCCGCGCCGTAGCGCAGGCACAGCTTGGCCTGCTCGATGAACTTGGCCTCGCCCTCCTTCATCGAGATCGAGTTGACGATGGCCTTACCCTGGACGCACTTCAACCCGGCCTCGATCACCTCCCACTTGGAGCTGTCGATCATCACGGGCACCCGGGCGATGTCGGGCTCGGCCGCCATCAGGTTCAGGAAGGTGACCATGGCCACCTTGGAGTCGAGCAGACCCTCATCCATGTTGACGTCGATGACTTGGGCGCCAGCCTCGACCTGCTGGCGCGCGACCGACAGCGCCTCAGGGTAGTTCCCCTCGACGATCAGCTTCTTGAATTTGGCCGAGCCGGTGACGTTGGTGCGCTCACCGATGTTGACGAAGACGGGTCTCATGATGGGCGGTCCGGACATATCGGTCCCCTCCCCTTGATGGGGAGGGGTAGGGGTGGGGTGACGCGGCGGTCGGCCAAGACCGCTGAGCCCTATTCTGAAGCGCTTTCACCCCCATCCCTACCCTTCCCCCATCGAGGGGGAAGGAGGACGGCGGAAACGCCGATGATTTCTAAGCCAGCTCGAACGGCTCGAGCCCCGCCAGGCGCATGGCCTTGGGGCGCTCGGGGATGGCGCGCGGGGTCACGCCGCGCACCTCGTCGGCCACGTGGCGGATGTGGTCCGGCGTGGTGCCGCAGCAGCCGCCCAGGATATTGACCAGACCGTCCTTGGCCCATTCGTGCAGGGCGTGGCCGGTCTGGTGCGGCTCCTCGTCGTACTGACCCATGGCGTTGGGCAGGCCGGCGTTGGGATAGGCCGCGACCAGGGTGTCGGCGATGCGGGCCATTTCGGCGATGTGCGGGCGCATCAAATCAGCGCCCAGGGCGCAGTTGAAGCCCACCGCGAACGGCTTGGCGTGCTTGACGCTGTTCCAGAACGCCTCGGCCGTCTGGCCCGACAGGGTGCGGCCCGAGCGGTCGGTGATGGTGCCGCTGATCCAGATCGGCAGCTCTTCATGGCCCTCGTCGCGCAAGTCGAGGATGGCCTTGATCGCGGCCTTGCAGTTCAGGGTGTCGGTGATGGTCTCGATCAGGAAAAGGTCGACGCCGCCTTTGTAGAGCGCGTCCACCTGCTGGCGGTACGCCGCATAGACCTGGTCGAAGGTCACCTTGCGCGCGCCCGGATCGTTCACGTCCGAGGACATCGACAGCATGACGTTCAGCGGCCCGATCGAGCCGGCGATGAACTTCGGGCTGGCCGGGTTCTGCGCGTTCCAGCGGTCGGCGACCGAGCGGCCGATCTTCGCGCCCTCGAAATTGATGTCCCAGACGTCCTTCTCGGCCAGGTGATAGTCGGCCTGGGCGATGGTGGTGCCCGAAAAGGTGTTGGTCTCGGAGATGTCGGCGCCGGCGGCGAAATAGGCGTCGTGAAGCTCCGCCACGAGATCCGGCCGGGTCAGGCACAGGATGTCGTTGTTGCCCTTCATCTGGCCGTCGTAGTTGGCGAAGCGCTCGGCCCGGTAGTCGGCCTCGGTCAGGCCCTTTTTCTGGAACATCACGCCCCAGGAGCCGTCGAGGATCAGGATTTTCTGCTTGGCGGCGGCCTTGAGGGCCGCGACGCGGTTCGCACGGATGGAGAGGTCGGTCATCGCTTGGCTCCGGGAGCGGCCGCCTGCTGGCGCGCCAGTTCCTGGTTGAACTGGCCTTCATAGGCGTCGACGAAGCGGGAGAGCTCGGTCGGGTCGACGAAGGCGTTGGGGTCGCCGCGCAAGAGCTTCTGACGTTTCGCCAGCAGGTCGCCCTGTTCTTCGTGGCTCGGCAGCATGACGTCGGTCGGCAGGCTCCGCATCGTCGCGAAGCTGGCGCGATAGTCGGCCACGATGTTGCGGTGGGTCTTGTTGCCGACCAGGTGGTTGCCAGCCACCGACAGTGAGCACGGGAACGTCACGTTCAGCGGGCGGCCCTTCTCGGTCACCTGCGTCGTCCAGGTGGTGCAGCCGATCGTATGGCCCGGCGTCAGGTGGGCGACCAGCGTGGTCTCGCCCAGCTTCAGCTTCGTCGCGTCGCCGAAGCCCTTGTCGACCTTCACGGCCGGAAAGGGCGTCAGGCCATTGTCGTTGTCGCCAAAGTGCTGCCCCTTCTCCAGGGCCGGTTCGTCAGCGCGCGAGGCCCAGACCTTGGCCGTCGGGATATCGGCCTTCAGCTGGGCCAAGCCGCCGGCGTGGTCGAAGTGGGCGTGGCTGTTGATCAGGATCTTCACGTCGGCCAGCTGGAAGCCCAGGGTGGCGATGTTGCGCTCGATCAGCTTGGCGCCCTCGGCCGAGGGGCCGCCGTCCAGCAGCACATGGCCTTGCGACGAGGTGATCAGCCAGGCCGACAATCCCTCGGAGCCAACATAGTAGATGTTGCCGACCACGCGGTACGGGCGGATCGGCTTACTCCAGTTGGCGGGCATATCGGCGCGCGCCGCCGGCGCCGCGACGGCGGCCAGGGCGAAGGCCAGGGCGATCAGGGCGCGTTTCATGCGGCGGCCTCCGCCGGGGCCGGCGCGGTCTCGCGAACGCCCAGCACGCGGCAGATCGCATAGACCAGATCGGCCCGGTTCAGGGTGTAGAAGTGGAAGTCCTCGAACCCCTGTTCCTGTAGCTTGGCGCACATCTCGGCGGCGACCGAGCAGGCGATCAGGCGACGGGTTTCGGCGTCGTTCTCCAGGCCATCGAACAGGTTGCCCAGCCACGACGGGATCGCCGTCTGGCAGGCGGCGGCCATCTTCTTGAGACCCGCGAAATTGGTCACCGGCATGATCCCCGGCACGATCGGGATGGTGATCCCGGCGGCGCGAACCTTATCGACATAGCGCAGGAAGGCGTCCAGATCGAAGAAGAACTGGCTGATGCCCAGCGTCGCGCCGGCGTCGACCTTCTGTTTCAGGACGTCGATGTCGTGTTCCAGCGACGGGCTTTCCGGGTGCTTCTCGGGATAGACGCCGACCATCACCTCGAACGGCGCGATGCCGCGCAGGGCCTTGGTCAGCTCGGTGGCGTTGGCGTAGCCATCGGCGCGCGGCGCATAGACGCCGCCGATGCCGCCTTCGCCCGGAGGCGGGTCGCCACGCAGCGAGACGATGTGGCGCACGCCCGTCTCCCAATACTCGCGGATCACCTCGTCGACTTCCTCGCGGCTGGCGCCGACGCAGGTCAGGTGGGCGGCGGGCTTCAGGTTCGTTTCGTCCAGGATGCGCTTGACGGTGCGGTGCGTGCGCTCGCGGGTCGAGCCGCCCGCGCCGTAGGTCACCGAAACGAAGGCCGGATCCAGAGGGGCCAGGCGGGTGATCGCCTGCCACAGGCTCTCCTCCATCGCCGGGGTCTTGGGCGGGAAGAACTCGAACGAGACGCGCGGACGATAGGTGCGCTCGCCGGCGCGGGCGACGGGACCGATCACGCGGCGGGTGGGCGGAAGGGTCATGCGGCGTTCCTCTCGGCCACGGCGGCGACGGGGCGGCGGGCCGTCCAGATCTTGACGGTCAGCCCCTCGGCCGTGGCCGGCGGCAGGGCGATATTGCTTTCCAGATGCAGGCCCGCGGCCTGCAGCCACGTGACGATCTCGACGTCGTCGAAGCCCAGGCGGCGATGCTGATGCACCTCGCGCAGGAATTCGTGGTCGTGCGGGGCGAAGTCGGCGATCAGCAGCAGACCGCCGGGCGTCACCAGCCGCGCGGCCTCGGCCACCGCGTGGGCGGGATCCGACAGGTAGTGCAGCACCTGATGCACGGTGACCAGATCAGCGCAGCCGCCCGGCAGGCCCGTGCGGAAGATGTCGCCATGACGCAGTTCGCAGCGGGTCAGCCCCGCCTTGGTCACCTCGTCGCGGGCGATGTTCAGCATCTGCTGCGACAGGTCCAGCCCCAGGGCGTTGCTGACCCGCTTGCCCAGCAGGGTCAACATACGACCCGCGCCGGCGCCCAGATCGACCATCTCGTCGAACGGCCCCTCCCCCGCGGCGCGCAGGATCGCCGCCTCGACCTCGGCCTCGTCGACATAGAGCGAGCGGATCTCGTTCCAGCGCGCGGCGTTGCGCGCGAAATAGGCCTGGGCGTCGGTCGAGCGCTCGGCGCGCACCGTCGACAGCTTGTCGGCGTCCAGGCGCACGATCGGATCGGCGTCGTCGATCAGGTCCAGGGCCTGCTCCACGAGGAAACGGCCCGGCGACTTAGCGGCCAGGCGGTAGAATACCCAGGCCCCGTCCGGAAAGCGCTCGACGAGGCCCGCCTCGGCCAGCAGCTTCAGGTGACGCGAGACGCGGGGCTGGCTCTGATCCAGGATCCGGCACAGCTCCAGCACCGACAGCTCTTCGGCCGCCAGCAGGGCCAGCAGGCGCAGACGCGTCGACTCGCCGGCGGCGCGCAGCACTTCGACAACCTGTTCGGCGGGGAGCTTCATGAGGACATAAAGATATCTTTATGTCCGATTTGGCAAGGGGAATTTATGCCTCGGCGTCGGCCGCGGGCGGCTCCCAGAGCTCGATTTTAACCCCGGCCGGGTCGATCAGCCAGGCGAAACGACCCATGCCGCCCTCGTCCTGCCGGCCGGTCGGCTCCACGCCCTCGGCGGCGGCCTTGGCCAGCATGCCGTCGATATCATCGACCACGAAATTGATCATGAACGGCGCGGTCGACGGTGCGAAATACTGAGTGTCGGCCCCGAACAGCGCCCAGTTGGTCGTCGCGGCGCGCGGCGACTTGAACACCGCGCCGCCCCACGAATGGATCTCGAAGCCTAGCACCCGCGCGTACCAGTCACGCGCGGCTTGGGGATCCTCGGCCTTGTAGAACACCCCGCCCAGACCCAGCACCTTGGCCATCGCTCAGCTCCCCAACTCAAGCACCCAGGGCGTCCGCCCAATCCTCCGACCACCTTAGCAGGGGCCACAACGCCGTGATCAAGTCGGACCCGCGCCGGCTGAGGCGATAGCCGCCGTCGGCCGCGACAATATCCGCCGTCCGCAGTTCCGAGAGCCGCGTATTCAACGTCCCCGGCGGCAGCTCGGCCGCCGCCTGCAGGGCGCGGAAGGTCAGGACGCGACCCTCGCGCAGTTCCCAAACGATCCGCAGCGCCCCGCGCCGGCCCAGCAGGTCCAGCGCCGCCATGATCGGCTTGCCGCTGTCCGAGCCTCGAACGGCGCGCCCCGGCAAGGGGGCCATTTGGGGCGCTTCATTTTTTGTAGCGTCGCTGGAATTTCCCATGTTACAAATTTTGTAGCACGGAGAACCGCCCATGTCGCCGAGGATCGAACCCGCCCAAGCGCCCTATCCGCCCAGCGTCGCGAGTACGCTGGAGCGGTTGAAGACCCCTGGCGAGCAGCCGCTGTCGTTGTTCCGCACCCTGGCCCGCGACGAGCGTCTGTTCGCCCGCTTTACCGGCGGCGGACTGCTGGACCCAGGTCATCTGACCCTGCGCGAGCGCGAGATCGTCATCCACCGGGTCTGCGCCCTGAACGGCGCGGCCTACGAGTGGGGCGTCCACGCGGCGCTCTTCGACAGCGCGGCCGGTCTCGACGCCCAGCAACTGGCCGCCACCGCAGCGCCGGGGATCTCCGCCTGCTGGGGTCCGAGCGAGGCGCTGCTGATCGGCTTCTGCGACGCGGTCAACGCCCGCGCCGACATCGACGACGCCCTGTGGACGCGCCTGGCCGACGCGTTCTCGGAGGAGGCCCGGATCGAGCTGATGATGCTGGCCGGCTTCTATCGGACGGTCAGTCTGCTGGTGAACGGTCTGCGGCTGGAGCCCGAGCCCTTCGCCGCGCCGTTTCCGTCTTAGGCCGCGACCGGGGTCGCCAGCGGCTCGCCGTGGAAGTAGCGGCGCAGGTTCTCCAGGGTCAGGCTGACCATGGCCGGGATGCTGTCCAGGGTCGCGCCGGCTGAGTGCGGGGTCAGCACGGTGTGCGGCACGCCCACCCAGCGAGCGGGCGGTGTCGGCTCTTGCGCGTAGACATCAAGGGCGGCCATGCCGAGCGCGCCGCTCTTCAGCGCCTCGATCAAGGCGTCCTCGTCGATCAGGGCGCCGCGCGCGACATTGACGATCAGACCCTGCGGCCCGACCGCCTCGATGACCGCCCTGTTGATCAGGTGATGGTTGGAGGCGTCCGAGCGCGAGCAGACCACCAGCACGTCGCTGTCGCGAGCCAGGGCCAGCAGGCTGTCGGCGCGGGGATAGTCGGCCTCCTTGGGACGCGGCCCCCACCAGGCGACCTTCATCTCGAAGGCCCGCAGGCGGCGGGCGACAGCCTCGCCGATATGGCCCAGGCCGACGATGCCGACCTTGCGGCCGCGCAGGCCGTGGCGCGGAGCCATGCGCTCGGCATGGGTCCAATGGCCCGAGCGCAGGCGCTGGTCACCCTCGACGATGCCGCGCCAGGCGGCCAGGACGAGGCCCACCGCGTGATCGGCGACGTCGGCGGCGTTCAGGCCGGTGGAATGGGTGACGGCGATCCCGTGCGCCTTGCACCAGGGCACGTCGACGCCGTCATAGCCGACGCTAACGCAGGCGATCAGGCCCAGTTGCGGCATCTCCGAGAGCATGTCGCGGCTCAGCGCGAATTCACCAGCGTGAACGATGGCCCGCACACGACGTCCCGGCCCTTCGAAGAACGCCATCCTGTCGGGATAGTCCCACAGGCGGCAAATCTCGTAGGCGCTCTCAAGCAGCGGCTGCAACGGCAGCAGCATCTCGTGCGAGAGCAGGATGTAGGGCTTGTCGACGGGCGCCTTCGCAAGAGTGGAATCCGGCATCCAATGTCCTCCATCTGCGCGGGTCGTTGAGCCCGCGGCGGATCTTTGTCTCGCCCCCGGCGCATCGGTGGAAACGCCTTTTCGAGAAGCTAGGCAGAGCCCCGCGCGGGCGCCAGTGTCGGGAACATCACGCTGTGGTGACGAGGCCGCTCGCACGCCCGCGCGGGAAGGAGCGCGCCCGGCAAGAACCCAAGCCAGAGGCGGCGGTTCCGCCGGACGCCGGATTTGCACGGCCAAGCTGTGAACAACCGCCGCCGCGAGGGGTTTTGCTGACGGCGCCACTAGGCGCCTCAGATCCGGAGAATTCCAGATGTTGACCAAGATGCTCACCGCGACTGCGGCCCTGTCGATGCTCGCGTGCGGCGGCTCGGCGCTGGCCGCCCAGGCCAAGGCGTCGGCCCAGCTCGGCCCCAAGCAGCCGATCCCCTATTCGCAGCTCGACGCCTACGCCAAGGCCTCACCCAAGGCCCAGGCCAGCAAGGACTGGTGGACCGGCTCGACCAGCGCCTCGACCGGCATGTCGACCGACACCTCCGCCACCGCCCCAGCCATGTCGAGCGCGCCTGATACGGCCGTGAACCCGGCGCCGTCCGCCGCGCCGCCCAGCTTGCCGATGACCCCGCCGACCAACGCGCCGATGACCGAGGACAAGATGACCCAGCCCGGCGCCGCGACCGCGCCGCCGATGTCCACGCCGGTCGACCCGAAGTAGAGCCCTAGACCGGGACGGCGCGCGCCGTCCCGGCGGCTCAACCGCCGAAGATGAAGTCGGCCTTATAGTAGCCGTTGGCCGGATCGAGGATGTTGACCGCGAACGGCGCCGAACCGTCGGCCAGGTCCGCGAGCCAGGCGTCGTTGGACTTGGCCATGACGCCGACGTCCTCGGTCGCGGCGGCGGCCAGCAGGAACCCCACCATGGCGGCCTTGGTCCCAATGCCGTTTGGACCATCGCCGCCGTAGTAGGCCAGATAGTCGACGCGGGTGTCGATCAGACTGTGAACCTTGGCGTCGGTCGGCATCCCGCCGAAGATCGCCGCATAGGCCTTCTTGGTGGCGTCGAAGAGCGACAGATCCCCGTAGGCCGCCGTGAAGCTCTTCTTGCCATCCCCATCCTTGCCCAGGTTCACCGCGAAGTTGATGTAGCGATTCACCGTGTCGAACTTGGCGTAATAGGCGCTGTTCAGGTTGTTGCTGTTGCCGCCCGTCGTCGAGATCAGATAGTCGACGCCGTAGTCGCTGGGGATCTTGCCGGTGAAGAACTGGTAGTTCAGCGTCGCCACCGACGTCGTTGCGGCCGCCATCTTGAAGACCTTGGCGATCATCTGGTCGGCGTTGATCGCGCCGCTGGTCCACTGGCCTAGCAGCGCCTGTTGCTCGGCCGTGAAGGCCGCGCCGGTGCGCAGGAGATAGAACAGCTCCGTCCGCAAGGCGCTTTCCGAAGCGGAGGGGCCAAACACGATGTGCTCGATCGAGGTCAACGTGTCCTTGCCTTCGAACCGGTAGGAATAGCTCGGTCGCAGGTCTTCCACCGTCGTGACGCCGCCGCTCGTCGTCACCTTGTAGTTCCACGAGAAGGCCTCGTAGCGCGCGGTGTCGTCACCGGCCCCGCCGTCGATCTTGTCGTCGCCTTTTCCGCCCCAGAGGACGTTGGCCAGGGCGTCGCCCGTCAGGGTGTCGGCGTAATCCGACCCTTCGACGCCCTCGATGCTGATGTACTGATCGCCGCCGGGCCCGACCCTGGTCGATAGGTCCACCGTCACGGCGACGTAGGAGCCGGCATAGGAGACGACGTCCATGCCGGCTCCGCCATCCACGATGTCCTTGCCGGCGTCGGAGGGGCTGCCATCCACGGCGTCGACGCCGTCGGCGGCGTAGAGGATGTCGTCGCCGTCGCCGCCGAGCAGGACGTCCTGGCCGCCGCCGCCCGTAAGGAGGTCATTGCCGGCCCCGCCTTCCAGGCGGTTTGCCTCTCGCGTACCGCTGATCATATCATTGTGGACGCCGCCGATGACGTTCTCGATGCCGGATACGACGTCGGCGAAACCCGTCGGGTTGTGGCGTCCGTAGCTCTGATCCAGCCGCACCTCGATTCCGATGGTCGCGTTGGTATAGTCGACCGTGTCGGAGCCTGATCCGCCATTCAGGTGATCGTAGCCCAGGCTGCCGATGAAGACGTCGTTACCCGCACCGCCCCAGAGGGTGTCGTCGCCCGCGCCGCCGTCGAGGATGTCAGCGCCGCCGTAGGCGTAGAACGTGTCGGCGCCGTCGCCGCCGATGAAGCGGTCGTCCTTGTCCGACGCTCCCAGCGGGACGACGGTCTGCAGGTTGATCGTGGTGAGGACACTGTCGTCGAGGACAACCAGATACTTGCCGTCGGGCGTCACCGTCAGCCGGTCGCCATAGGCCTTACCGTATGAGCCGGAAGAGTCCGCGATCTCGAAGCCGATCGGCAGCACGCGCTCGATCGACCAGTCCGCGGTCGACATCTGCAGCACGCGGCCTTCGCGCACGGACAGCATGTAGGCGTGCTTGCCGTCTGGGCTGAACGCCCAGCCATTCGGATTCCAGGCCTCGGGCTGGACGCGGTAGAGATCGACCGCGGTCTTCAGCCCGTCCTTGTAGAGATAGGAGCCCCTCAGCAGCATATCGCCGTCGGGAGAGACCGCGTAGCCAGCGCCGTATCCGTTGTCGTTAGGTGTATTGTCCTTGACCAGCTTGAGGCCGTCGCGCGCCGAATAGGTATAGACCTTGTAGCCGCTCTGGGTGACCACCACGGCGCCGTCGGCCGTGGACACGAACGTGCTGCCCGTGAGTGAGTTGAGCGGGTCCCTTGCACCACGCGTGAAGGTTCCCGTCGTCGGGTTCAGCACCGTCACGGGGACCCAGTCGCTATACGCGGTTCCCGACAGCAGGATCGTGCCGTCCGACAGGTAGGCGGCGTCGCCGAAGACGCTTTCGCCGCCATACACCTCGGTCGAATAATCCCGGACCACGCCGGTGGTCGTGTCCAGAACGTGGACGGTGACGGTGGTGTGGTAGGCCTGACCCGTGCCGCCGCCTCCGGGCGGGGCGAACTGCTCGGTGGCGACCAGATAGCGGCCGTCCGGCGACACATCCATGCCGCCCAGATTGGTCCCCACCTTCCAGCGGTTGACCAGGTCGCCGGTCGCGATGTCGAAGGCCGTGACCCAGCCCTCGGCGGTGCCGACCAGGACCGTCTTGTTGTCGCCGCCGAGGACAGCGTCGGTCAGTTTGCCGGTTACGATCGTCTGGACGGCCCCGGCGGGCTGTTGCGTGCTCAAGGTGGCCTCTATGCTGCGCGAAAATGGGAGGACGGAGACTAGGGCGGCCTACCCGCCGAAGATGAAGTCGGCCTTGTAGTAGCCTTTGGCCGGATCGAGGATGTCGACCGCGAACGGCGCGGAGCCATCCGAAACATCCGTCAGCCAAGCGTCGTTCGACCTGGCCATGACGCCGAGGTTCTCGGTCGCGGCCGCCGCGAGCAGGAAGCCGACCATGGCCGCCTTGGTCCCGATCCCCGCCGCGCCGTCGCCGCCATAAGCCGCCAGGTAGTCGACGCGGCTGTCGATCAGGGCGTGGATCTTGGCGTCCGTCGGCGTCCCGCCGAAGATCGTCCTATAGGCCTCGCGCGTAGCGTCGAAGAGCGTGAGTCCCCCATACTTCACCTCGAACGCCGCCCGCCCCTCGCCGTTCTTGCCCAGATTGACCGCGAAGTTGATGTAGCGGTTCACCGTGTCGAACTGAGCGTAGTAGGCGCTGTTCAGCGTGTTGGGATTGGAGCTGTAGTCGGAGACCAGGTAGTTGATCCCCCCTTCCGTCGGGATCCTGCCGGTAAAGAACTGATAGCTCAGCGTCGCCACCGAGGTGGTTGCGTCCGCCCGGGCCATGATCCTGCCCATCAGTTGGTCGCCGCTCAGCAGTCCCGAAACCCAGCCTTGATAAAGCTGCGTGACCAAGGCCGGCTGCGAGCCCAGGCGCAGCAGCCAGTACACCTGGTTGGTGATCTGCTGGGTGGTCTGCGGCGTGTCGAAGGTGATCGCCTCGATCGAGGTCAGGATGTCGCGTCCCTGGGGCGAGCCCGCGCGCAGGTCGGTGATCGTCGTCGCGCCGTCAGCGTTCTTCACCACTTCGAAGTCGCTGGCGCGCCCGATCACGCGGACGGTGTCAAAACCGTCGCCGCCGTCGATCCGGTCGTCACCTTCGCCGCCCGAGATCAGGTCGTCACCAGCCCCGCCGAAGATCTGGTCGTCGCCGGCCCCGCCGAACATGATATTGGCCCGCGTGTCGCCAGTGAGCGTGTCGGCGAACTTCGATCCGGTCACGCCCTCGATGCCGACTAGAGTGTCGAGACCGCCGCCGCGCGTGTTCTGCAGGCCCGTCTTCGTCAGATCGACCGTCACGCCCACGATCGCGGTGTCGTAGGACACGATGTCGACGCCCGCGCCGCCATCCAGGGTGTCGTCGCCGACGTCGCCCGACAGGATGTCGTCGCCCAGCCCCCCCTTCAGAGTGTCGCTGCTGTCGCCGCCGCGCAGGAGATCGTCGCCGGCGCCGCCGTCGATCGCATTGGCCTTCGCGTCGCCGGTGAGGACATCCGAGAAGGCCGAGCCGATCAGGTTCTCGATGCCGACCAGCGTGTCACCGCCCGCGCCGCCAGTCTCCTGGTAGTAGCCATAGGAGAGGTCGACCCGCACGCCGGCGCTCGCTGACGCATAGTCGACGACATCGATCCCGTCTCCGCCGTCCATGACGTCGTTGCCGAGACCGCCGACCAGCCTGTCGTCGCCGGCTCCGCCGTAGAGCTTGTCGTCGCCCGCCCCGCCGCTGAGCATGTCGGCTTCGCCATAGCCATGGAGCGTGTCCGCTCCCGCATCGCCTGTCAGTGTGTTGGCGGCATCGTTGCCGCCGTAGGCGACGGCCGTCCGCAGATCGATCGAGGACAGGATCCCGTCGCCCATGACCAGCAGATGATGGCCGTCCGGCGCCAGGCTCAACCGGTCGCCGGTCCCAATTTGATAAGGGCTGTAGTCCTTGGGTATGTCGAAACCGACCGGCAGAACACGCTCGATCGCCCAGGTGGATGTCGACAGCTCGAAGATCCCGCCCTGATAGAGGTCGAAGATATAGAGGTGCTTGCCGTCGGCGCTGAAGGCTTCGCCGGTGATGACTAGGTACTGGGGTTGTTTCGAACCTATATTATATTGGTAGCGCATCGAGTCAGTATAGATATTGCCGCCTATGGCGATTAGGTGAGCCGCCGTACTGATCGCCTGGATGCCTGATAGCGAGCCCGGATCGTCTCCCCCCTCGCGCCCCGTGATCCCGACGCCCGAAGTGTAGACGACGCGCGGCTGCCCCCCCGTCGCTACGATGACCTTCGTATGGGTCGGATCGGCTGTCAGTTTGGGAAAATTGTAGAGCTGTTCCGTTTCGCTCGTGAACACGCCCGTCGAGGGATTGAGCCGGATCAGAGGGATCCAGGTCAGGCCATAGCTCTGCGAGAGCAGCAGTTCGCCGTTCGCGAGGACGGCCACGTCATACAGGGTCCCCTCACCTCGCGCCGATAGCTTCGTGAAGTCCTTCACCGCGCCAGTGGCGGTGTCGACCTGGTGCACGGTGAGGTTCACGGGTCCGCTATCGTTGGGATCCCGGTCCTGCTCGACGACGTAGAGGTACCGACCATCCAGCGACACATCCATGCCGCCCAGCTTGACGCCGACCTTCCATTGAGCGGTTTTCTCGCCCGTGGCATAGGCGTAGGCGGTGATGTTCCCCGCGCTGTCGGAGACGTAGACGAAATTGCCGACGGG
The DNA here is from genome assembly GCF_058798735.1 of Caulobacter sp. GW822-FHT07D08. Classification (NCBI taxonomy): domain Bacteria; kingdom Pseudomonadati; phylum Pseudomonadota; class Alphaproteobacteria; order Caulobacterales; family Caulobacteraceae; genus Caulobacter; species Caulobacter sp. GW822-FHT07D08. Next base: position 658,715 of record NZ_JBXAKU010000001.1, on the reverse strand, counting down.
GTTGACCGCCATGTCGAGGAGAGCGCCCTTGGTCAGGACGTTCAGGGCTCCGGACGGCTGGGTGATGCTCAACTCAACCTCTAAATCTCTTGGGCGACAACTCAACCTATAGACTACACGCCCTGTCGTCGCGCAACCAAGCTTCGCCTTGGCGCAACAAAAAAGGGCGGCCGTTTCCGGCCGCCCTCCAACTCGATTTCGAGTCCGCCGCCTACCGCGCGAACTTCTGGAACTTGATGCGCTTGGGGATGAGGCTGTCGGCGCCCAGGCGACGCTTCTTGTCTTCCTCGTACATCTCGAAGTTGCCCTCGAACCACTCGACGTGGCTGTCGCCCTCGAAGGCCAGGATGTGGGTCGCCAGGCGGTCCAGGAACCAGCGATCGTGGCTGATGACCACGGCGCAGCCGGCGAACTCTTCCAACGCCTCTTCCAAGGCTTGCAAGGTTTCGATGTCCAGGTCGTTGGTCGGTTCATCGAGCAGCAGCAGGTTGCCGCCGGTGGCCAGGGTCTTGGCCAGGTGGACGCGGTTGCGCTCGCCGCCCGACAGCAGGCCGACCTTCTTCTGCTGGTCGCCGCCCTTGAAGTTGAACGAGCCGACATAGGCGCGGCTGTTGATCTCGCGCTTGCCGACGATCATCACGTCCGTGCCGCCGCTGATCTCCTGCCAGATGGTCTTGTTCGGGTCGAGCGCGTCGCGCGACTGGTCGACGTAAGAGAGCTTGACCGTCTCGCCGACCTTGACCGTGCCGCCGTCGGGCTGCTCGCGGCCGGTGATCAGCTTGAACAGGGTCGACTTGCCTGCGCCGTTCGGGCCGATCACGCCGACGATGCCGTTCGGCGGCAGGCGGAACGACAGATCCTTGAACAGCACCTTGTCGCCGTATTCCTTTTCCAGGCCCTCGACTTCCAGCACCAGATTGCCCAGGCGCGGGCCCGGCGGTATCTGGATGTGGGCGTGGGTCTGGGCGGCGCGGGCGTTCTCCTGCGCGGCGACCATTTCCTCGTAGCTGGCCAGACGGGCCTTCGACTTGGACTGACGGGCCTTGGGCGAGCTGCGGACCCATTCCAGTTCGCGGGTCAGGGCGCGCTGGCGGGATTCGGATTCCGACTGCTCCTGGACGACGCGCTTCTGCTTCTGCTCCAGCCAGCCGGAGTAGTTGCCCTCGTAGGGGATGCCCTTGCCGCGGTCGAGTTCCAGGGTCCACTTGGTGACCTGATCCAGGAAGTAGCGATCGTGGGTCACCAGGATGACGCAGCCCGGGAAGTTCTCCAGGTGATGCTGCAGCCAGGCCACCGACTCGGCGTCCAGGTGGTTGGTCGGTTCGTCGAGCAGCATGATGTCGGGCTTGCTGAGCAGCAGGCGCGCCAGGGCGATGCGGCGCTTTTCACCGCCCGACAGGCTTTCGATATTGGCGTCGTTCGGCGGGCAACGCAGGGCGTCGATGGCCATCTCGACCTTGGAGTCGATGTCCCACAGGTCGCGGGCGTCGATGATCTCCTGGAGCTTGGTCATCTCCTCCATCAGCTCATCGGTGTATTCCTCACCGAGCTGAGCCGCGAGGGCGTTGTACTTGTCGAAGATCTGCTTGTCTTCGCAGTCGGCGATGACGTTTCCCCAGACGTCCAGCGTCGGGTCCAGCACGGGCTCCTGCGGGAGGTAGCCGCGACGGATGCCCTCGGCGGCCTTGGCCTCGCCCGAGAACTCAGTGTCCAGACCGGCCATCACCTTCAGCAGGGTCGACTTACCCGAGCCGTTGACGCCGACCACGCCGATCTTGGCGTCGGAGTAGAACGACAGCCAGATGTTCTCGAAGACCTTCTTGCCGCCGGGATAGGCCTTGGTCAGGCCCTGCATCTGGAAAATATATTGCTGCGCCATGAGGCTCGCGTTCTCGCTGGACGAGGGTTTCGGGGATTGGGCGCTGAAATAGCGGTCCGGAGCGCTTCGCGCAATCGTGGCGGGGTCCGCGCGGCGGGATCGCGACGGCGCGGCCGTCATGGTTCGTTCGCCAGACTGTCGAACAGTCGACACAGCTCCGTCGCCTCGCCGTCGTCGACCACTGTTACCGCAAGCTCCCAACCGGCCCCTCCCCTTCTGTTCGGGCCGGATTGGGGATAATCATGAAGAAGCACACCTTGTTGCTGAGCGCCGCCGCCTGCGCGCTCGGCCTTTTCGCGAACCCGGCCTTCGCCGCCGATGACGTGAAGCCCGCCGACGCCGCCGCCGCTCCGGCCGCCGCGCCCGAAAACACCGAAGTCGATGCGATCATCGTCCTGGGCCGCGGCGAGAGCCGCCAGGTCCAGACCGTCAACGAGCAGCAGGTCGCCCTGCAGGCCGCCGGCTCCAGCCCGCTCAAGGCCATCGAGAAACTGCCCGGCGTGTCGTTCCAGTCGGCCGACGCCTTCGGCGCGTACGAGTGGTCGACCCGCATCTCGATTCGCGGCTTCGACCAGAATCGCCTGGGCTTCACCCTGGACGGCGTGCCGCTGGGCGACATGAGCTACGGCAACTACAACGGCCTGCACATCAGCCGCGCCATCGCCAGCGAGGACATCGGCAAGATCGAGCTGGCCCAGGGCGCCGGCGCCCTGTCGACCGCCTCGACCTCGAACCTGGGCGGCACGCTGCAGTTCTTCTCGCGCAGCCCGACCGACGACTTCGGCCTGCAGGCCAACGCCACGGTCGGCTCGGACAACATGCACCGCGTGTTCGGTCGCCTGGACACCGGCGCCATCGAGTCGATGAACGGCCTGAAGGGCTATTTCTCGGTCGCCGAGCAACAGGCCGACAAGTGGAAGGGCGGCTCCAAGCAGAAGCAGCTGCAGATCGACGGCAAGATCGAGCTGCCGCTGGGTGAGAACGGCTCGCTGACCGCGTGGTGGGACCACTCGAAACGCCGCGAGCAGGACTACCAGGACATGTCGTTCAACATGATCAAGCGCCTGGGCCGCGACTTCGACAACTTCCAGCCCGACTGGGCCAAGGCCGTCGGCGTCGCCGCCGTGCTGAACAACCCGGCCAACTACGCCGGCGCCACGCCGCTGCTGAACGGCGGCTACTGGACCGGCGCGGGCGTGAACCCCTACCGCGCCTATGGCGTCGACACGCCGGATGACGCCTACTACGCCGGCGCCGGCATCCGTGACGACGACCTGTTCGCCGCGACCTTCAAGCAGAAGATCGGCGACAATGTCCGCGTCGACCTGACCGGCTACGGCCACAAGAACAAGGGCCAGGGCCTGTGGTACACGCCCTACACGGTCAGCCCGGGCTACGGCACGGCCGGCTCGACGGCCGCCCCGCTGTCGATCCGCACCACCGAGTACGACATCGACCGCAAGGGCCTGATCGGCAACCTGGTCGTCGACCTGGCCAGCCACCAGATCAGCGCCGGCTTCTGGCACGAGGACAACGACTTCTCCCAGGCTCGCCGCTTCTACGCCGAGACCCTGGCCGCGCCGTCGCGTGACTCGCTGGACTTCCAGTCCAACCCGTTCAGCACCTCGTGGGAGTACAAGTTCAACACCAAGACCACGACCGGCTACCTGCAGGACGTCTGGTCGGTGACCGACGCGTTCAAGGTCAACTTCGGCTTCAAGGCCCTGAAGGTCGAGAACGAGGTCAAGTCGATCGTCGGCAAGATGAACGGCAAGATCGAGAGCAAGGACAGCTTCCTGCCCCAGGTCGGCGCTGTCTACAGCCTGGACAACGGCGTCGAGGTGTTCGGCGGCTATACCGAGAACATGGCCGCCTTCGTGTCGGCCGCGACCTCGGGTCCCTTCGCCTCGCAGAACCAGACGGTCGTCGACTACGTCGCCAAGAACCTGAAGCCGGAAACCTCGAAGACCTTCGAGGGCGGTCTGCGCGTCAAGACCAGCCGCTTCCAGGGCGTCGCGGCCCTCTACCACGTCAAGTTCGACAACCGCCTGGACAGCGCCTCGACGGCTCCGCCGATCCTGGGCCTGCCGGCCGTGCTGTCGAACGTCGGCTCGGTCACGACCAAGGGCGTCGAAGTCGCCGGCGAGTTCCGCATGACGGACGAGTGGTCGCTGTACGGCTCCTACAGCTACAACGACTCCAAGTATGACGACGACGTCCCGGGCGCCGGCGGCCTGGTGGCCATGAAGACCAAGGACAAGGACGTGATCTACACGCCCAAGAACCTGCTGAAGGCCGAACTGAAGTACGACAACGGCGGCCTCTATGCCCGCGCCGGCCTCTCGTATGTCGGCTCGCGCTGGTACACGTTCGAGAACGACGGCGGCAAGGTCGACAGCTACACGGTCGCGGACCTGACGGTCGGCTATCGCTTCAGCGACGACGCCGCCCCGATGCTGCGCGGCCTGGAAATCCAGGCCAACGTCACCAACTTGAGCGACGAGGACTACATCTCGACGGTCGGTTCGGGCGGCGCCTCCAAGGCCGACCGCGCCGGCACGGCCATGACCCTGCTGCCGGGCGCCCCGCGCCAGGGCTACCTGACGATCAAGAAGCGTTTCTAGAACCCAACCCTTGTCATCCCGGAAGCCTCGCGGAGGCTGTCCGGGACCCAGGGCCGGCGCACTGCGGTCGCCCCTGGGTCCCGACTCTCCGCTTCGCTGCGGCCGGGATAACAAGAAGAAGTGGAGGGCCGGGAGCATGTCTCCCGGCCCTTTTTTTCATGTCCGGACACGAATTCACGGACGTCCCGACAGGCCTTTGCTGGCGCTGGCGGTCGACGCGAGGCTTGGTCGAGACATGACCGACATCACCACCCCCGACATAGCCCCGCCCTCCGCCAACGCCTGGCGCGAGTTCGTCGAGATTCTCCGCACCGTGGGCTTGGCGCTCGCCATCGCCCTGATCCTGCGGGTCGTGATCTTCCAGCCCTTCACCATCCCCTCGTCCTCGATGGAGCCGGGACTGGTGACCGGCGACTACATCGTGGTCTCCAAGTCGTCGTATGGCTGGAGCCGGGCCTCGTTCCCGCTCAATCCGCCGCTGTTCAAAGGCCGGTTCCTGGAGCGCATGGCCCAGCGCGGCGACGTGGTCGTCTTCCGCCTGCCGCGCGATCCCGGCCAGACCTGGATAAAGCGCGTGATCGGCCTGCCGGGAGATCGCGTTCACGTGCGAAACGGTCAGGTCTTCGTCAATGGCGTCGCCATCCTCCAGACGCCGCTGGGCATGACCCAGGATCACGACGCGCCGGACCGCACCGTTCTGCAATTGGCCGAGCGGACGCCGAACGGCCGCGCCTATGTCACCTATGACGGCGGGCCCGGCCAGCCGGGCGACGACACCGGCGCCTATGTGGTGCCGGCGGGCCAGTATTTCGTGATGGGCGACAACCGCGACAACTCGCTGGACAGCCGCTTCGCGCCGTCAGCCGGCGGCGTCGGCCTGCTGCCAGCCGAAAACCTGGTCGGCCGCGCGAAGTTCGTGCTGGTGTCGTGGCGACAGGGCGCATCGCTGTTCAAGCCGTGGACGTGGCTGGACCTGCAGTGGGACCGGCTGCTGAAGCCGATCCGTTAGCGCCCGCTGAATTCCTCGAAGCTCAGATTGCCATCGTGGTTGGCGTCCAGGCGCTCGAAGACCGCGTGCGAGGGCGTGGTCGGACGGGCGAGCGAGGGCGCGGCCACCGCGCCGACGGCCAAGCCTGCCAGCGCCGCCGCCATGGCTCGCCACGCTAGACCGGGGGCGCGGGGCTTGGCCACCCGCCCTTCCAGTTCCTGGTCGATAAAGACCCGCACCACCTCGCTGGCCGTGCGGTCCGTCTCGCGGCAGCGGGCCATGAAGGCGGTCTTGGTCTCGTACGGCAAACGGACCTCGAGCACTTCGCTCTTCTTGGGCTTGCCAGCGGCCATGCCTGTTCTCATTGGGGGAGAAACCTCGCGATGTTCGTCCCTGATTATCATCTTCCGCGACGCGCAAAAAGAAAGCCCGGCCAAACGACCGGGCTTGAAGTCAATAGGGAGGAAACGCCCAAGAAGGGCAGAGGCGCTCGGCGCCTCACGGATCCCTGATAGCGCTAACACTCTGGATGGCGCAACCTCTTTTCGACGGCCGCGACGGCCTGCCGCATGTGGCCTTGACGATCGTCAGCGCACAGCGGCGCTTTACGACGGCCGCGAGAGGTCATACCAATGTTACCGCTACCGATGCCGCAAGGTCGGAGTGGGGAGAAACGTCGATGAAGATGCTCGCGCGGCTAGCCGTATTCGGCGCGGCCCTGGCCCTTGCTTTCCCGGTTCATGCCGAGCCGACCAAGTCTCCCCGCTGGGTCGGCGCCTGGGCCAGCGCCCAGATGGCGCCGGACGAGAAGAATCGCCTCGCCGCCGAGGACTATCCGGACGCCACCCTGCGCCAGATCGTGCGCCTGACCCTGGGCGGCGAGACGCTGCGGGTGCGCCTCTCCAACGCCTTCGGGACCGCGCCGCTGACGATCAAGGCCGCCCATGTCGCCGTCTCGTCCGATCTCGCCAGCGCCCGAATCGACCCGGCCACGGACCGCGCCCTGACCTTCTCCGGCCGCGCGGAGGTGACCATCCCCGCCGGCGCCGACTACTGGTCCGATCCCGTGAGCCTGAAGGTCGCGCCGCTGACCAACTTGGCCATCAGCCTCCACTACGCCGCCGCCCCCAGCGTCCAGACCGGCCATCCGGGCTCGCGGGCGACCTCCTACGTCCTGGCCGGCGATCACGTGGCCGCCGCCGATCTGCCCGGCGCCAAGACCGCCGACCGCTGGCTGCAGATCTCCAGCGTCGACGTGGTCTCGGCCAAGGCTCGCGCCATCGTGGCGCTGGGCGACAGCATCACCGACGGCTACGGCGTCCAGCCCAACACCAACCTGCGCTGGACCGACGGGCTGATCGAACGGCTGAAGGGCAAGAACATCGGCCTGCTGAACCTCGGCATCGGCGGCAACCGCGTGCTGCTCGACGGCCTGGGTCCCAACGCCTTGGCGCGGTTCGAGCGCGACGTGCTCAGCCAGGCCGGCGTCACCCATGTGGTGCTGCTGGAAGGCGTCAACGACCTGGGAACCCTGACACGCGAGGCGCCCGCCACGCCCGAAGCGCACAAGGCCCTGGTCGAACAGGTCCTCGCCGGCTACCGCCAGATGATCGACCGCGCCCATGGCCGGGGGATCAAGGTGATCGGCGCGACCATCCTGCCCTATGCCCGCTCGGCCTATTACCACCCCGGCCCGGAGAGCGAGGCCGACCGCCAGGCGATCAACGCCTGGATCCGCGCGCCTGGGAACTTCGACGGCGTGATCGATTGGGACAAGGCCCTGCGCGACCCGGCCAAACCCACCTATCTGCTATCGGCCTACGACAACGATGGCCTGCACCCCAACCTGGCGGGCTACAAGGCCATGGCGGACGCCGTGCCGCTGAGTTTGTTCAACGCGACCAACAAATAATCCGATCTCCCCGGCGAAGGCCGGGGCCCAGATCCATCCGGGGAATCAGACTTGTACGCGCCCAAAACCTCAGCCAAACCCGCCAATGCCCAGGGTTCGATCTGGGCCCCGGCCTTCGCCGGGGAGATCGGGAAGTGGGTGAGCGTTGCGTGCGTCGCGCTCATGGCCACCACCGCCCACGCGGCCGGCAAACCCGTCATCGCCTTCACCTGGGACGACCTGCCCGCGCACAGCGCCCTGCCGTCGGGTGTGACGCGCGTCCAGATCGCCGCCGACCTGCTGAAGGCCGCCGCCGACGCCAAGGCCCCCGCCTTCGGCTTCATCAACGGCGTCCAGACCGAGCGCGAGCCGGCCTCGACGCCGGTGCTGAAGATGTGGCGCGACGCCGGCCAGCCCCTGGGCAACCACACTTGGTCGCACCAGAACCTGAAGGACCTTACGCCCGAACAGTTCGCCGCCGAGACCGCCGGCAACGAGCCCATGCTGAAAGACCTGATGGCCGCCGAGGATTGGCGCTGGCTACGCTATCCGTTCCTGTCCGAGGGCGACACGCCCGAGAAGCGCCTGGCCGTTCGCGCCTGGCTGGCGACCAACCACTACAAGATCGCCAGCGTCACGATGAGCTTCGCCGACTACGCCTATAACGAGCCCTACGCCCGCTGCGCGGCCAAGGGCGACCGGGCCGCGATCGCCGAACTGGAGAAACGCTATCTGGACGGCGCGGCGGCCGTCGCCGACCGCGCCCGGGCGATGAGCAAGACTCTGTACGGCAAGGACATTCCCTATGTCCTGCTGATGCACGCCGGCGCCTTCGACGCCCGCATGGCCCCGCGCCTCTACAGGCTCTTCCAGGATCGCGGCTTCGGCTTCACGACGCTGGCGGAGGCGCAGAAGCATCCGTTCTACCGCACAGACCTCGACCCCGGCCTGCCGCCCGAGCCGACCACGCTGGAGGACGCCTTGAAGGCCAAGGGCCTGCCGGTCCCGCCCGATCCGGTGGATGTGAAGGCGGTCGACGGAATGTGCCGCTAAGCGTTTCAGCCCCGCAACAACTTCCCTGCTGACAATAGCGACGCTCCCGCATAGCGTCCCGCGCCATGATCAAGCCCTCGCTCACGGCGCTCGCGGCCGTCCTCGCCCTCGCTACCCCTGCCATGGCGGAAAAACTCACCCCACAGCGCGTCTTCGCCGACCCCAACCTGAGCGGCCCGACCGCCAAGGGCGTGGCCCTGTCGCCGGACGGCAAGCGTGTCACCTATCTGAAGGGTAAGGCCGAGGCGGCGAACGTCCAGGACCTGTGGGCGGCCGACGTCAAGGGCGGCGAGCCCTATCGCCTGATCGACTCGGCGACCCTGTCGTCGGGGGCCAAGGAACTGTCGGAGGCCGAGAAAGCCCGCCGCGAACGCGCCCGCGTCTCGGCCCGCGGCATTGTCGAATACAGCTGGGACAAGCAGGGCCGCTTCATCCTGGTCCCGCTGGACGGCGACCTCTATCTGGATAGCATCGCCGACGGCAAGGTCACGCGCCTGACCGAAACCCCGGGCGACGAGGTCGACGCCAAGGTCTCGCCCAAGGGCGCGTACGTCAGCTATGTCCGCGACCAGAACCTCTACATCAAGCCGGTTGCCGGCGGGCCCGAGAGGGCCCTGACCACCGAGGGCAAGGACGCCCTGTCGTTCGGCGTCGCCGAGTTCATCGCCCAGGAAGAACTCTCCCGCGCGACCGGCTACTGGTGGAGCCCCGACGAGGCCCACATCGTCTATGCCCGCGTCGACGAGAACGGCGTCGACATCGTGCCGCGCGCCGACATCGGCCCGACCGGCGCCACCGTGGTCAATCAGCGCTATCCGCGCGCCGGCCGTCCCAACGCCGTGGTCGACCTGTTCGTCCGCGACCTGGCCTCGGGCAAGGTCGTGCAACTGGACCTGGGCGCCAACAAGGACATCTATGTCGCCCGCGTCGCCTGGGCCCAGGACGGCAAGACCGTCTATGTCCAGCGCCTGTCGCGAGACCAGAAGACCTTGGACTTGATCGCCTTCGACCCGACCACCGGCGCGGGCAAGACCATCCTGATCGAGACCGACACCCACTTCATCGAGCTGCTCGACAACTTCAAGGCGCTGAAGGACGGGACCTTCCTGTGGGGCTCGGAGCGGGACGGCGCCAGCCACCTCTACCGCTACGCCGCCGACGGCAAGCTGATCGCCCAGATCACCAAGGGCGACTGGCCGGTCGACAAGCTGGAAGGCGTCGACGAGGCCCGCAAGGTCGCAATCTTCGGCGCCTCGATGGACAGCCCGCTGGAGCGCCGCATCTATGAGGTGAGCTACGCCAAGCCCGGCAAGCCCAAGGCCCTGACCTCGGGCGGCGGCTGGTGGTCAGCCAAGGTGGCCGAGGCTGGCGGCGCCTTCGCCGGCTCCTACAGCGATCCCAAGACCCCGCCTCAGACGGCGCTCTATTCGGCCGACGGCAAGCTTGTGCGCTGGATCGAGGAAAACAAGCTGGCCGAGGGCCACGCCTACTGGCCCTACGCCTCGACCCTGCCGGTTCCGGAATACGGCTCGCTGAAGGCCGCCGACGGCTCGGCCCTGTACTACGAGATCCTCAAGCCCATCGGCTTCGATCCGGCCAAGAAGTACCCGGCCATCGTCTCGGTCTATGGCGGCCCGCACGCCCAGCGCGTCACCAAGAGCTGGCATAGCCCGAGCGAGCGCACCTATCTCGAAGCTGGCTACGTGGTCTTCAAGCTGGACAACCGCGGCAGCGGCAACCGCTCGGCGGCCTTCAAGCGCGCCCTCGACCGCAACCTCGGCACGGTGGAGGTCGACGACCAGTTGCAGGGGGCCAAGTTCCTGCAGAGCCTGCCCTATGTCGACGCCGACAAGCTGGGCGTGATGGGCTGGTCGTACGGCGGCTTCATGACCCTGATGCTGCTGACGGCCGACAACACCCCGTTCAAGGCGGGCGCGGCCGGCGCTCCGCCGACCGAATGGGGCCTCTACGACACGGCCTATACCGAGCGCTACATGGGTACGCCCGCCGACAACAAGGCCGGCTACGCCTATTCGGACATCAATACCCGCCTGGACAAGCTGAAGCCCGGCAGCCTGCTGCTGCTGCATGGCATGGCCGACGACAACGTGATCTTCGAGAACAGCACCCGCGTCATCGCGGCCCTGCAGAAGAAAGCCATCCCGTTCGAGATGGCGCTCTATCCCGGCGAGCGCCACAGCGCGCCCGGCAGCAAGACCAAGGGCCTCAGCGTGCTGAACACGCACCTGGAGTTCTTCGACCGCAAGCTGAAGGGCCAGTAGGCTCCAAGCCCCTCGCGCGGCCCCGTCACACAGGGCGCGCGCGAGGGGCCTGCGACTCAATGCTCCACCCACATGCCGCTTTGTCGCAGGCCTGAACCGCGAACCACGCTCTACGTTACGCCACAGTGGATTCCCGAGGAGCGCGTTGTGGCGAAGACGACCGACGAAGCCATCGAGCAGCTGATCGCGACCGTGAAGGAAGCGCTCGAGGACGGCCGCGCCTCGGCCTCGGAACTCGAGGAATGGCTGCTGGCGGCGATCATGCTGGAAGAGATGGGCCTGGAAGAACAGCGCGACGAACGTGACAACCGCACGTTCTCAAGCTGGATGCTGGCCAGTACGACGCTGCACTAGGCCGCTCCGACATTACGCCGAATTCACGCATCGCAGGCTAGCCGCGCTACAGACGTAGCGCTACACATGTAGCGGACACCGGATAACGGAAGCCGCCATGATCGAATCCCTGCCCCGACGCGAACGCGAGGTCTTCGAGACCCTCTGTCGCCTGGAGACCGGCGCCGTCGCCAACGTGCGTAGCGCCCTGTCCGACCCGATCAGCGACTCGGCCATCCGCACCATGCTCTCGCGCCTGGAGGCCAAGGGCCTGGTCGAGCGCGAGGCCGGTCCCGACGGCTTCGTCTACCGCCCCGCCCCGCGCCCCGAGGCCGTCGCGGCCAGCGCGCTGAAGCGGGTCATCGACACCTTCTTCGCCGGCTCGGCCGCCAGCGCCGCCACCGCCCTCCTGGGCCTGGGCCAGCGCCTGACCACCGAGGAAGCCGCCGCCCTGGAGCGGGTCATCGACAAGGCCGTGGAGCGGCCGGCGGAGGATCGGTCGTGACCTGGACGCTTCTCTTTTCGCTGCTGGTCAAGTCCAGCGTCGTCGCTGGCGCGGGCCTGGCCTGCGCCCGCTTCCTGGCCCAGCGCCCGGTCGACCGCGTGGACATCCTGCGCGCCACGGTTGGCCTGCTGCTGGCCATCCCCGTGATCATGAACGTGCTGCCCGCGCTGGACCTGGCCCTGCTGCCGCCAATCACGCCCTACGTCCCGGTGGAAGGCGCGACTGCGGCCAACGCCGCCGCGCCGGCCAACGCCGCCCCGTCATGGCCGCCCTCGGCTCAGTTGGTCGGCGGCCTGTGGCTGCTGGGCGTGGCGGCCGTGGTCGGCCAGTTGCTGCTGGGCCTGCTGACCCTTGACCGCTGGACCCGCCAGGGTCGTCCGGTCGAGCAGCAGGATTGGCTGCGGCCGCTGGAAGAGCTCTCGCCGGAAGAAGACCGTCCGCGCCTGATCGCCAGCCAACGCATCGCCAGCCCGCTCAGTTGGGGCGTCGCGCCCGGCTTCATCGTCGTCGACCCCGCCAGCTTGGACGAGCGACAGGCCGTCCGCGCCATCCTGGCCCACGAACTGGCCCACCTGCGCCGCCAGGACTGGATCTTCCTGGTCCTGTCCCGCCTGGCCCTGGCGGTGTTCTGGTTCAACCCGCTGGTCTGGCGCCTGCACGCCGTGCTGGCCGAACGCTCGGAAGAAACCGCCGACGCCGTCGCGCTCGAGACCGTAGATCGCACCCTCTACGCCCGGACGCTGGTGCGCCTGGCGTCTCACCCCACCGCCCGCCTGATGAGCCCGCGTCCCGCGACCGCGATGGCCGCCAGCGCCCGCACGCTGAAGACAAGGATCGCCCACATCATGACCCACACCGCTTCACGTCGCCGCCCCGTGACCGTCGCCCTCAGCGTCGTCGCCCTGGCCGCTGTCGCCACGCCGCTGGCCGCCCTGGGCCTGACGCACCAGGAATGGGTCGCCCCGCCGCCGCCGCCGGCTCCCCCGGCGCCGCCCGCGCCGATGGCCGCGCCCCCGGCTCCCCCTGCCCCGCCGGTCAGCCCGCCCGCCGCTCCGCCCCCGCCGGCGCCCCCTGCCCCGCCGCCCGAACCGCCCGCCTACAAGTCCGGCTACGTCTACAACTACTACCGCGTCCCCACGGGCGCAGAGCGTGTGGCCGCCGACCAGGCGCGCGCCGAAGCCGATCAGGCGCGCCAGGAGGCCGAACAGGCCCGTATCGAGGCCGATATCGAGCGTCGCCAGGCCGACCAGAACCGTGTCCGCGCCGACGAAGCCCGTCGCCTCTCGGACATGGCGCGCGCCCAGGCCGACGTCGCTCGCCAGGCCGCCGAGGGCGCGCGGATGGGCGCTGAACAGGCCCGCCTCGCCGGCGAGCAGGCTCGCATCATCGGCGAACGCGCTCGCGAGCAGGCCATGCGCCAGGTCGCCAACGCCCGCATCCACATGGCCAACGGCGCCGTGCAGATGCGGCGCGGCGCTCAGCAGATGCGCGAGGAAGCCGTCCGCCTGCGCGACCCGGCCTATCGCGCCAAGCAGATCGCCGAGAACCGCGAGCGCGGCAGCGTCGTCACCGACGCCGAACTACGCGACCTGGCCGACACGTTGCCGGACAAGGCCAAGGACATGGAGCGTCGCGCCGACGAGTTGGAAGCCCGGTCGCGCAAGCCGAGCTGAGATCCCCCAATCTGAGGCGACAACGGCGCTTGACTTCCGTAGCGAAAGAAAACGAACCTCTTTCGCATGACGCTCTACACCGACTTGATCGCCGCCGTCGCCGCCACCGAGTCCGGCTTCTCCGCCTTCGTCACCGACGACTGGAAGCAGGGCCGGACCACCTATGGCGGCCTCTCGGCGGCGCTCTGCGTCGAAGCGGCGGTGCGGACCTTCCCGGAGGCCCCGCCCCTACGCTCGGCCCAGTTCGCCTTCGTCGGCCCTGCGTCTGGAGAACTCGCCATCCAGGTCAAGCCGCTGCGTCAGGGCAAGTCGACCCTGTTCGTCGCCGTCGACCTGGTCGGCGAGCAGGGCGTGGCCACCCACGGGGTCCTGACCTTCGGCGCGGCGCGGGCCTCGACGCTGTCGCACAGCGAGGTCCCCGCCCCTGACGTCGCGCCGCCCGAAGCCTGCGAATCCTTCTTTCCGGAGAACCGCCAGGGCGCGCCGCATTTCTCGGCCCAGTTCGAGGTGCGCAAGGCGGGCGGCACGCGACCGCTGGCCGGCGGGGATCCCGAATACCTGCTGTGGATCCGTCACCGCGACCCGGCGGCCCGCTCGCTGTCGGCCCTGATCGCCCTGGCCGACATGCCGCCGCCCCCGGCCATGGCCCTGTTCACTCAGTTCGCCCCGATCTCGACCATGACCTGGGCCATGGACGTGGTGGGCCTTCCCGCCGAGGACGACGACGGCTGGCGCCTGTTGCGCACCAAGGCCGAGACCGTCGGTGAAGGCTATTCCACCCAGGAGATGCACCTGTGGGACCGGAATGGCCTCCCGCTGGTCCTGGCGCGCCAGAACGTGGCGGTCTTCGCCTGATCCTTCCTTTATCCGATCTCCCCGGCGAAGGCCGGGGCCCAGATCGAACCCACGAGCGCTTAACGGACTGAAAGGGGCGTATCTCGGACCATCCCAAACCGCTCAGGCTGAATCTGGGTCCCGGCCTTCGCCGGGAAGATCGGAAGAGGGGGAAAATCAGAACTTCCTGTACGGACGTTCCCTGAAGCCCTTGGCGAGCGCGGATTTTTGACCTCATCCTCGCCGCCGCGCACCCAGACTCGAGACGCGCACGGGGAAACGTCCATGACCAAGTTCGCCTGCCTGCCTTCCGCGTATCTGGCCGGCGCCGCCGCCCTCGCCCTGCTCGCCGGGACCGCGCAAGCCCAGACCGCCGAACAGACGACCAGGGCCTATCTCGCGGTCATCAAGGACAAGAACCCGACCCTGCACGCGGTGATCGCCACCAACCCCAACGCCCTTTCCGACGCCAAGGCTCTCGACGCCGAGCGTAAGGCCGGCAAGGTCCGCTCGCCCCTGCACGGCGCGCCGATCCTGCTGAAGGACAATATCGAGAGCGCCGATCCGCTGCCCACCACGGCCGGCTCACTGGCGCTGAAGGACAATGTCACCGGCCGCGACGCGCCGATCGCCAAGCGCCTGCGCGACGCCGGCCTGGTCATGCTGGGCAAGGCCAACCTGTCGGAATGGGCTAATATCCGCTCGGGCAAGTCGATCAGCGGCTGGAGCGCGGTGGGCGGCACGGTGCGCAATCCGTACGTCCTGGACCGCAGCGCCTGCGGCTCGTCCAGCGGCTCGGCCGCGGCGGTGGCGGCGGGCCTGGCGCCCCTGGCCATCGGCACCGAGACCGACGGCTCGATCACCTGCCCGGCCGCGATCAACGGCCTGGTGGGCCTCAAGCCGACCGTGGGCCTCGTTTCGCGCACCCATATCGTGCCGATCAGCCACAGCCAGGACACCGCCGGCCCGATGACCGCCACGGTCGAGGACGCCGCCAAGGTGCTGACCATCATCGCCGGCGGCGACCCCGCCGATCCCGCGACCAGAGAGGCCGACGCCCGCAAGACCGACTATGCGGCCGGCCTCTCAAAGGACGCGCTGAAGGGCGTCAAGCTGGCCGTGGCCCGGTTCTACACCGGCTATTCGCCCAACACCGACGCCGTGTTCGAGGCGGCGCTGAAGGACCTGCGGGACCAGGGCGCGATCCTGGTCGATGTGAAGGACTTCGATGAAGGCCCGATCGGCAAGGCCGAGGGCGTGGTGCTCTACACCGAGCTGAAGGCCGACATGGCCGCCTATCTCTCCTCGACCGATCCGAAGAAGGTCCCCAGCCGCACGCTGGCCGACCTGATCGCCTTCAACAAGGCGACACCCAAGGAGTTCGAATGGTTCGGCCAGGAGAGCTTCGAGCGGGCCGAGAAGACCAAGGGTCTCTCCGATCCCGACTACCTGAAGGCCCTGGCGGATTCGAAGCGCCTGGCCGGTCCGGAAGGGATCGACAAGATCCTCAAGGACACCGGCGCGGTGGCGATCATCGCCCCGACCACCGGCCCGGCCTGGACCATCGATCCGCTGAACGGCGACAACTATGGCGGCTCGTCGACCACCCTGCCCGCCGTGGCTGGCTATCCGCACCTGACCGTGCCGATGGGCGCCGTCACCGGCCTGCCGGTCGGCCTCTCGTTCATCGGCCCGGCCTGGAGCGAGAAGCTGCTGCTGGACCTGGGCTACGCCTACGAGCAGGCCACGCACCACCGCAAGACGCCGACCTTCATCAAGACGATCGCACCGTAGAGGCTACGGGACCTTCGGCCGCACCACATCGATCGGCGGCGGCGGCGGCGTCACCTTGTGCCGGTTCGGGGCCGAGGGCGGCGGCGGGCCGGACGGCGGATAGTATGGCGCGTACGGACGCCCGTCCGCGCAGGCCGCCACGGTCAGCGCGGCCAGGATCAGCAGGGCCGCGGGCCTCAGCATCGACGCCCGCCGGCGCTGGGCGGACCGAACAGGCCCGTGCCCGACCGGAAGCAGTCGTTCTCGTAGCGCGGATCCCAGACATCGGTCCGGCCGTCGGCGCGGGTGAACTGGTAGCGCTCGCCGCGGTCGTCGCGGCCGCTGAGGGTGACCTGACCCGGGCGGTCGGAGGTCACGCCGTAGGACTCGCGGGTCAGGCCGTCGACCGCGCAGGACGACACCAGGCCGGGACGGCTGAGGTCGCCCGATAGCCCCGCGGCCGAGCCGGTCTGGGCGTTATAGGCGGCCACGTCCGTGCCGCCGCCGCGCTGGCCGCCGACGAACACCTGGGTGCCGGTGGCGCTGTCATAGGTCATGATGTCCGGCGCCTGGCCGGTGATCGGCGCGCCGCAGATGTCGCGGCGCTTGGGTGAGTAGCCTTGGGGCGCGTAGCCTTGCGGCTGTCCCTGCGGCGCGCCGTAGGTCGGCGCGTAGCCGCCGCCGCTCTGCTGGGCGAAGGCCTGCGTCGAGATCAGGGTCGAGGCCGCGACGGCGGCGGCGACCAGACCATGGGCCAGCTTGCTCATTTGGGGGCTCCCCCTTGTTGCGGCGCCAGGGACCGAGGCGGCGGCGCGCCGGCCAGGCCCGTCGCGGCGGCGTCATTGGCGAGGTCGGCGGGGCCCGAGCTCATGGCCAGCGGCGCGGGACCGATCGATGGGGCCGGCCAGTAGGTTTCGTAGTCGAGACGGGCGCGGTCGCGCTGGGTGCGATAGAGCTCCGGCGCCTCGAACCACGGACGGCAGGTCAGCTCGCCGTCGAAGAAGCCGCTGACCAGGGCCTTGCAGCCCTCGGGGCGGGCATAGATGCGGTTGTCGACCGCCCGGATCTGGCCGCCGGCGTCGGCATAGATGCCCGAGCGCATGACGCCCACGATCTTGTTGTTGGCGGCGTAGACGATCCCCGAGGCGACGTAGAGGCCGACATCGGTCGCCTCCAGCTCACCCGCGTTCAGGCGCAGATTGGCGTTCTCGACGGTCACGGCCCAGTCGCTGTCGCGAACCACGGGACGCAGCAGGGTCGTCTCGTCGCCGCCGCCGATATAGACGCCGCGCGAGAAGCCATCGACGTACAGGCCATCGATGGTCACCAACTGCTGGCGGTTCATGCCGCTGAGCACGAAGCCGGCCGAGTTGCGGGTGCGCGAAGAACCGGTCCAGTCGCCCAGCCGGACGATGCGGATGTCGCGCAGGCGGCTGTCGCCCGAGGTCTCGAAGGCCCCGCCGATGGCGGCGGCGGCGATCTCGACGTCCTGGGCCATGATCGTGCCGGTGGCCTTGACCACGGCCGAGCGGGTGCGGCCGATGAAGGCCACCCCGGCCATTTCGATGCGGCTGTCGCCCACGTCGAAGGCCGAGGCGTCGCCGTCATAGCGGACCGTGACGTTCTTCAGGGCGATCTCGGTGGCGCGGCCGGTGATGCACGAGGACGAACCCGCGCGCGAGGCCTCGATGCCCAGCCCTTCCAGCACGACGTACTGCACGCCCGGCTGGATGCGGATGCAGGGCTGGCCGGCCGGGGCCACCAGGATCGGGCGATCCAGGCCAGGCGAGTAGTTGCGCACGACGATGCTGACCGACTGGGTGATGTTCAGCGAGTCGACGCAGGCCCCGCCATTGGTCGAGGTCAGGGTCAGGGTGTCGCCGTCATAGAGCCGCGCCAGGGTCTGCGAGACCTGGCCGGGATAGGCGTAGTCGCAGTTGATCTCGCGCGGCGCGTAGCCGCCATAGCCCGGACCATAGCCGCCGCCCGCCACGCAGCGGCCGCGCGAGCGGTGGTAACCTCGGGCGCAGGGGCGCGGCTTGGCGTAGCGCACCTTGCAACCCTGCGAGAGGTTCGGCTGGATTAGCAGGCCGAAGCACGGGCGGATCTGCTGGTCGATCTTGGCGTCCGGCGAGGCGATCGCGATCTCGGGCGCGGCGGCCGCGACACCGAGGATCAAGGCGGCCCAAAGCGCCAGCAGGCGGCTGAGGCTGCGCATCTAAAAGTCCCTTTCGCTGTACGGACGGCCGCGATCGGCCGCGGGCCGGGGCGGACGCGAGACCTGGGCCAGCAGCTGCTGCAGCCGATAGGCCGACGGCTTGAAGCCCGAGAGGGCTCCGTCGATCTGGTAGACCACCGCCTTGGCGCGATCCTGGTCGGCCACGCCCTGCAGGCCCAGGGAGAAGAAGGTCGACATGGCGTACTTGGCCTCGGCCGAGCCCTGGCGCTCGGCTTCCTCGTACCAGTGATAGGCCCGGGCGTAGTCGCGCGGGACGCCGACGCCTTCGGAGTACATCACCGCCAGCACCAACTGGGCCTTGGACGAGCCGTTGACAGCGGCGTACTGGATCGCCCGCACCTTTTCGATCGAGGACAGGCGGCCGTTGGCCGGCCGGCCCAGCATCGATTCCAGGGTCTGGGCGTCGTTGACGCTGAGCAGCTTCTCGTCGAGCACCGCCGACGGGATCACCCGCAGGTACGACAGCGCCTCGGCCACGTGGACGAAGGGCAGTTCGTTGATCCGGCTCAGCGCCGCCTCGCGCGCCTCGCCCGACAGGTCTGACTCGTCGGAGTGCGGCACGCCCGAGTCGGGCGATTCCGGCGGATAGAACTCGTAGGGCGGGATCCAGCGCTTGGCCTTGGTCTCGACGAACGAGCCGTACGAGGCCCGCTGCGGCGAGCTGCGCTCGAAGTCCTTGAGCATGACATAGGCCGACACGTCGCCGGTCTGCACCGCCAGGTAGTTGTAGAGATAGGCGTCGACGTCGTTGCGGCGGAACAGATCCAGGGCGGCCGGCGCGCCCGGCTGGCTGGGCTTGCCGTAGGCCTGAATGGCCTGGAGATTGTCGGACGGCTCGCCGAACGGGCCGAAATAGGCGTCGTGGATCCGCGCCAGGGTGCGGAATCCGTCGGCGCCCTGGGCCGAGAGCATGTAGATCACCCGGTTGCGGACCTTCTCGCGCTCCTCGGTCGACATGCGCGACAGCAGGCGGTCGAGGGCGAAATAGGCGCTGCGGCGCTCGAACGCGCGGCAGTCGTCGAAGCGCGACACGGCCTTCGATTCGGAACCCCGGCGCTCATAGGATGAGATTGGCGCATAGCCGCCGTCGTTGGACAGGGCCATGGCGTACCAGACGGCCGCCTCGACCGGATCCTCAAGGTTCTTGTCGACCGCGCGCTGGCCCTCGTAGCGGCGGGCCAGCTCCAACTGGGCGAAGAAGTCGCCGCGGAAGCCGCCCTGTCGCAGGGCGCGAATCTCTTGCTGCTGCTGATTGAACTGGCCCGAGACCCCCTGCGCCGCCTGAGGACGAGGGCACGCGCTGGCGCGCTTGTGGAACCAGAAGCTGGGCCCCGTGTCGCAGCCCACCAGCGGGATCACCACCGCCGCCACGATCGCCCCCACCGGGGCGCGACGCAGCAGGGCGGAGCGGCTGGCGAACGCGCGCTCGGCCGCTCCACAGAGCATCCGAAGGCGCGCAAGTGCGTCGCCGGCCTCGCGCATGAATCCCCCTTCAGCCCAGCCCGTTAACCATAAAACAACGATCTCTCATGTGCTCGGGATGGGCCACTGTCAAGGTCAGCTCAACCCATCCGCCAATGAACACTTTGTCACGACAGTCCGGGTTCGCCCGGCAGGCGAATTTCCCGGATTTCGCGCGACTTCACCGCGCACGGAACATCTTCCCAAACATCGAAAAGCCGACAGCTAACCTCGTCAGCTGCCGGCTTCAGTGTATCGACGGAAGACGAAGATTCGACGAAATCAGCGTCCGGTCGGCATGTCCTTGAACGCCACGTCCTTGTCGACGCGCACATCGCCGGGCAGGCCCAGCACCCGTTCGGCGATGATGTTCTTGAGGATCTCGTCGGTGCCGCCAGCGATCCGTAGGCCCGGCGCCCACATCAGGCTCTGCTGGAACGCCGCCTCGGCCGGGGCCTGGTCGGGGTCGACGAGGATGCCGTACTGGTCCTCCATCTCGACGGCGGTGTTGGCCATCTCCTGCAACTGATTGGCCGAGATGATCTTGCCGATCGAGCTTTCCGGCCCCGGCGTCTGGCCGCGCGACAGGGCGGTCATGGTGCGGAAGCGGGTGAACTTCAGCCCCTCGGACTGGACGTACCAGTCGGCCAGCTTTTCGCGGAACGCCTGGTCCTTGATCGCCGGACCGGTGGGGCCGGCAAGATCCTGAGCCAGCTTCATGACCTCGCGATAGTTCGGGCCGGCCGAGCCGCCAACCGCCAACCGCTCGTTCATCAGGGTGACCAGGGCCACCTTCCAGCCGTCCCCGACCTCGCCCAGGCGCTGGCTGTCCTTGACGCGCAGGTCGGTGAAATAGACCTCGTTGAACTCGCGCCCGCCCGACATCTGGTGGATCGGCCGGCACTCGACGGCGGCGTCCTTCATGTCGATCCAGAACATGGTCAGGCCCTTGTGCTTGGGCACATCCGGATCCGTTCGCGTCAGCAGGATGCCGTAGTCGCAATAGTGGGCGCCGGTGGTCCAGACCTTTTGGCCGTTGATCACCCACTCATCGCCGTCCTTGACGGCGCGGGTGCGCAGGGCCGCCACGTCGGAGCCGCCCGCCGGCTCGGAGAACAGCTGGCACCAGATCTCCTCGCCCTTCACGGCGGGAGAGACAAAACGTTGCTTGGTCTCGCTGTCGGCGAAGGCCATGACCGTGGGCACGCACATGCCCAGGCCGATGGTGAAGTAGCCGTAGCCCAGGCCCGCCTTGCCCTCTTCCTGGCCAAAGATCACCGACTGGATCGGCGTGCCGCCGCCCCCGCCGATGGCCGCGGGCCAGGTGATGCAGGCATAGCCGGCGGCGGCCTTGGTGGCCTGCCAGTCCTTGGCGGCGGCCATGTGCTCGGGCGTGTTGGGCTTGAGCTCGCCGAACTTGGCGCGGTGCGCGGCGGCGTTCTCGGCCAGCCAGGCGCGAGCCTTTTCGCGATAGGCGGCTTCTTCGGGGGAATCGTTGAAATCCATTGTCGTTTCCTCGCCTTACGCCGCGTTTTTCTTTTCGAGTTCGCTCACCAGTCGCTCCTTCCAGAGCTTCGGCGCGCCCGCCACCAGGCTCAGCTGCCGCGAGCGACGGTAGTAGAGGTGGCAGTCGACATCCCAGGTGAAGCCCATGCCGCCATGCACCTGGATGTTTTCCTTGCTGGCGAACCAGAAGGCTTCCGAGGCGGCGATGCGGGCGGCCGAGGCCGCGATCGGCAGCTCGGGCGCGTCGTCGTTCAGGGCCCAGGCGCCGTAATAGGCGTTGGAGCGGGCGACCTCGTTCTTGACGTACATGTCGGCCAGCTTGTGCTTGATGGCCTGGTAGCCGGCGATCACGCGGCCGAAGGCGTAGCGGCCCAGGGCGTACTCCTTGGCCATCTCAAGACACCGGTCGGCGCCGCCCAGTTGTTCGAAGGCCAGCAGCACGGCGGCGCGATCGAGGATCGCCTGGACGATGTCGAAGCCCGCGCCGGCCTCCCCCACCCGCTCGGCGACCGCGCCGTCGAACACGATCTTGGCCACGCCCCGCGTGGGATCGAGGCTCTTCAGGGTCTCGCGCTTCACGCCCGCCTGCTTCAGGTCGATCAGGTAGAGGCCCGGACGGCCGCCTTCGCTGGCCAGGACCAGGGCGGTGTCGGCGACATCGCCGTCGGTGACCGGGATCTTGGTCCCCGAGAGCTTGCCGCCCTCGACCCGGCACTGCAGCGTGTTCGGACCCACGACGCCCGGACCTTCGGAGGTCGCCAGGCAGCCGATCACCTCGCCGGCGGCGATGCGCGGCAGGATCGCGGCCTTCTGGCCGTCCGCGCCGTGGGCCATGATCCCTTCGGCCAGGATGTAGACGGTGGAGGCGAACGGGATCGGCGCGACGGCGCGGCCCAGCTCCTCGGCGATGGCGCACAGCTCGATGCGGCCCAGGCCCAGCCCCCCGTGCTCCTCGGGGATCGCGGCGCCCAGCCAGCCCTGCTCGGCCACGCCTTTCCAGAGTTTCTCGTCGAACGAACGGTCGGCATTGTCCAGCACGCCGCGCACGACGGCGACGTCGCAATTGCCGGCGAGGAACTTGCGCGCCTCGTCCTTCAGGAACTTCTGGTCGTCGGAATAGTCGAAATCCACTTGGAGCCTCCCTGGACCGCGCTCTTCGGCGGGTCGCGGGAGTCACACTGAACGACGTTCACGCGAAGGGAAAGATTGACCCGGCGTCAAGAATTTCAGGTTCTTATGCGCGTCTGTCAGCGCATTCGGACGTTACTCAACGGCATGGCCAAGACCGTCTTCCAGAAGAACCAGAGGGTGTGGGTCGAAAGCGTCGGCTGCTGGGCCACGGTCGACAGGATCGTGCCCATCTGGGCCAAGGGCTTCGACGAGCCCGTGCGGGTCACCTACGACGTCGGGCTGAACCGCGAGTTCCAGGCCCACGAACTGAAGGCCGAGGACAAGGTCGATCCGCAGGATGGCGGCCTCGACTCCAATTGGCGGGTGCTGCGGGCCCGCAACAAATGGCAGCAGGAGGGCGACTGCGCCCACCATCCCTATCCGGGCACCTATCCGGTCGTGGTCACCGACGCCCAGGACTGGGGCGGCTGGCGCACCCCGGGCGCGGAATACGACCGCGACCCCCACAAGATGGAATATCAGGCCCGACTGATCGCCAGCGCCCCGCGTCTGCACGCCATCGCTCGGGAACTGCTGACCCTGGTGGCCGACAGTCCCGAGGACGCGCCGCCGGCCCTGACGGGCCTGGCCCATAAGATCGCGGCGATCGAGCGCTACCTGCAGGAAGCGCCCGTCGCCGGACCGAGCTCGGACTAGTTAGATAGTTAGAACCGGCGACCGAAGCCGACCGAGAACACCAGCGGGTCAAGCTTGACCTTGGACTTCAGCGCGCCGCCGTTGATCTTGGCGTCGGTGTCGAACCAGATTTTCTTGACGTCCAGGTTCAGGCTGTAGGCGGCGTTGATCGGGATGTCCGCGCCGGCCTGCAGGGCGTAGCCGAAGCCGTCGTCCAGATCGACCGTGAAGCCGTTCTTGTCCTTGCCGCTGTAGAACAGCATGTAGTTCAGGCCCGCGCCGACATAGGGGCTGAAGCGCGCGCCCGGCAGCGGGTGATACTGCAGCGAGACGACCGGCGGCAGGACCCAGGTCTTGTGGACCGCGACGTCCGTGCCCGGGCCGACGGCCTTGACCGTGTGCTGGGTGGTGCCGGCGATCACCTCGATGGCCAGCTTGTCGGTCAGGAAGTAGCTGAGGCCGATCGTCGGCTTGATGTCGTCCTTGACGTCGGCCTTCAGGCCGGTGGCGGCGCCAGCGGCGGTCAGGATCGGATTGCCCGCGTCCGGCGCGACGTCGGTCACCCGAACGTTCAGGACGATATCGCCCTTGGCTTTCGGCGTCACCGGCTCGGCGGCGAAGGCGGGCGCGGCGCTCAGGCCGGCCGCCACGGTCAGGGCCAGGAAGAGTTTGGTGGTCATCGGTATCCCCTTTACGACCTCGTTGTGTCGAAAGGGGTTTGCGCCTGTGTACGGTCGGTTTCGTTGACGCCGCTCAAGAAAAGACCACAAAAAGCTTGCGGTTATTACGTAGTCGCGTCCGGCTTTGCCCTAAAGTTTCCCTGCTTCCAGGCCAGCCACAGCACGATAATCGCCACCAGCGTGCCGACGACCATGGCCGGCAGCGAGGCCTCGGGACCAAAGGCGCCGCCGCTGAGAAACTCCGGCGCGCCGGGCTTGGGCTTGCTGACCAGCCAGCTCTCGGTGACCGGGATGCCCGACACCGACGCGCCCCACACCCAGCCTTGGGTGAAGTTCCAGGCCGCGTGAACGCCGACCGACATCCACAGGCGTCCGGTCAGCAGATAGAAGCCAGCCAGCATCAGCCCCGCCTCGATGGCGATAGCCGCGGCGGCGACCGGCGTGGCGTTAGGATTGGCCAGGTGCAACGCCCCGAACAGGGCCGCCTGCACGATCAGCGCCGGCCAGATCCCGAAGGCCCGCATCAACAGGCGCAGGAGGATGGCGCGCATGATCAGCTCCTCCATGAAGCCGGACTCGATGGCCATGGCGATGGTCGCCCAGGCCGAGGCCGCACGCGGACCGCTGATGTCGTAGACACCCAGCAGGTAGAGCCCGCCCACGGCCGCGCTCAGCATCAGCGCTCCGATCACCAGGCCAATGGCCAGCTCGGCCGGCATCCGGCGCAGGTCCAACTCCTCGGGCCATCGCCCCTCGGCCAGCCTGACCACGCCGGCATAGAGGCCAAAGCCCGCGCAGCAGATCACCAGCACCTCCAGCACTTCAAGGAGATGACCGCCCTTCTTGAACATCGGGTTGGCCACCATCTGGGCACCCGCATAGACGATGCTGAACAGCACGAAGAGCAGGACCATCCAGCCCAACGCCCGCAACCAACGCAGCGGCCCCGGATGCAGGAACCGCTTGCGCCCGACTTCAAGCCCCGCCTGACCGCCCGTGATTTCGCTCGTCATCGCCAAGCCCCTCCCGCCTAAACTCAAGCCGGCACTGACCATTAATTTGGGCTTGGCCGTCAAGGTTCTCTCGCGGAGGTCGTCCGGTACGACTAAGTTGGACGGATGCGCACCGACACGCCCCAAGCCGTCCGTCTGGCGGACTATCGTCCGTTCCCGTTCTCCATCGAGACGACCCGGCTGGTCTTCGACCTGCATCCGTCCCAGACCCGGGTGAAGGCCGAGCTAGCGGTGCGCCGGACCGGTGCGAAGGACGAGCCGCTGGTGCTGAACGGCGAGCGGCTGAAACTGGTGTCCGTG
Source organism: Caulobacter sp. GW822-FHT07D08 (assembly GCF_058798735.1). Lineage (NCBI taxonomy): Bacteria > Pseudomonadati > Pseudomonadota > Alphaproteobacteria > Caulobacterales > Caulobacteraceae > Caulobacter > Caulobacter sp. GW822-FHT07D08. Next base: position 633,875 of record NZ_JBXAKU010000001.1, on the reverse strand, counting down.
GCCGTGGACGGCCAAAGCCTGAGCGCCAACCAGTATGTCGCCGACGCCGAGCAGCTGACCATCCCGGACCTGCCCGACCAGTTCGTCCTGACCACCGAGGTCGAGATCGATCCGGAGGCCAACAAGGCCCTGATGGGCCTCTACATGTCGGGCGGTCGCTTCTGCACCCAGTGCGAGGCGGAAGGCTTCCGCACGATCACCTACTTCCCCGACCGCCCAGACGTTCTGAGCCGGTACAGCGTGCGCATCGAAGCCGATCTCAAGTTCACGCACCTGCTCAGCAACGGCAACCTGATCGACTCCGGCGCCCTCGCGGACAATCGGTTCTTCGCCGAGTGGGAGGACCCCTTCCCCAAGCCCTGCTACCTGTTCGCCCTGGTCGCCGGCCACCTGGACGTTCTGGCCGACAAGTTCATCACCATGAGCGGCCGCGAGGTGGCGCTACGGGTGTTCGTCGATCCCGGCCAGGCCTCGCGCGCGGCCTATGCCCTGGACAGCCTCAAGCGGGCGATGAAGTGGGACGAGGACACCTTCGGCCGCGAGTACGACCTCGACCTGTTCATGATCGTCGCCGTCCGCGACTTCAACTTCGGAGCCATGGAGAACAAGGGGCTGAACATCTTCAACAGCTCCCTGCTTCTGGCCGATCCGCAGACCGCGACGGACCTGGACTACGAGCGCATCGAGGCGGTCGTGGCCCACGAATATTTCCACAACTGGACCGGCAATCGCATCACTTGCCGCGACTGGTTCCAGCTGTGCCTGAAGGAGGGCTTCACGGTCTTCCGCGACCAGAGCTTCAGCGCCGACCAGCGCGGCGCGACGGTCCAGCGGATCAAGGACGTCCGGACCCTGCGCGCGCGCCAGTTCGCCGAGGACGCCGGCCCCCTCGCCCACCCGGTGCGGCCGTCCAGCTACATGAAGATCGACAACTTCTACACCGCGACGATCTACGAGAAGGGCTCGGAGATCATCCGCATGCTCAAGACCATCCTCGGCGCCGAGGCGTTCCGGAAGGGCAGCGATCTCTACTTCCAGCGCCACGACGGTCAGGCGACCACGGTCGAGGCCTTCATCGAGTGCTTCGCCGAGGTGTCGGGCCGCGACCTTTCGGACTTCTTCGGCTGGTACGAACAGGCCGGCACCCCGGCGGTGACGATCGAGACCACCTACGACGCCGACGCCCAGGCCGTGACCCTGACGCTGACCCAGTCGACCGCCCCGACACCGGGCCAGCCGAACAAGAAGGCCTTGCCGATCCCGATCGCCATCGGCCTGCTGTCGGAGACTGGCGAGGTGCTGCGCGACACCGAGGTGGTGCTGCTGGACCAGGACACCCTGACGGTCCGCTGGGAGAACGTCGCCAGCGCTCCCGTGCTGTCGGCGCTGCGCGGCTTCTCGGCCCCGGTGAACCTGTCGACCGATGCGCGGCCGGCCGAGCGCTATGTGCTGTTCGGTTCGGACCCGGACCTCTTCAACCGTTGGGAGGCCGGTCAGACCCTGGCCCGCGACCTGATCCTGGCCCGCGCCGCTGGCGCGCCCGACGAGGTCGGCGAGGAGCGCTACGCCGATGCGCTGGGTCGCGCTCTGGTCGACGACGCCGCCGAGCCGGCCTTCAAGGCCCTGCTGCTGGCCCTGCCGTCCGAGCCCGACCTGGCCCTGATGTCCGAGCCGGCCGACCCGCCGGCCCTGCACGACGCCCGCAACGCCTTGCGCACCCGCGTCGCCGTCCACCTGGGCGACCTGCTGCGCCGCCTGCATGGCGAGATGCAGAGCGACGGCGAGTTCTCGGCCAGCGCCGAAGCCGCCGGCCGCCGCGCCCTGCGCAACGCCTGCGCCGAGGTGCTGTCCTCGGATCCTCACGCCGACAACCTGGCGCGCCTGACCAGCCACTTCGACACCGGCCGCAACATGACCGACGCGATGGGCGGCCTCTTTCCGCTGGTCACCATCGGCGGCCCGGCCCGCGACCTGGCCCTCAACAAATTCCATCGCGCCTGGCGGAGCGAGCCGCTGGTGCTGGACAAGTGGTTCGCCGTCCAGGGCCGCGATCCAAACGAGGACGCCCTGGATCGGGTGATCGCCCTGACCCGGCACGAGGATTTCGAGCCGACCAATCCCAACCGCCTGCGGGCCCTGGTCTCGACCTTCGCCAACTTCAATCCGGCGCGTTTCCATGATCCCAGCGGCGCGGGCTACCGCTTCCTGGCCGATCAGATCCTGGCGGTGGACGGGTTCAACCCGATGACGGCCGCGCGTCTGGTCGAACCGCTCGGCAACTGGCGGCGCTACAAACCCGAACTGGGCAAGCTGATGCGCGAACAGCTGGAGCGGGTCGCGGCCCACCCGGACCTGTCCAAGAACGTGCTGGAACTGGCGACCAAGGCGCTTGGCTGACGCCGCTTTTCAGGATTCGCTCGGCCCTATATTGCGACCAATGGGCCCATACGGACCGAATCCGCCTTTCCGGCGGTGACGGAGCGGTTTGCGGTACGGTAGATTCACCATCTCGGCGAAGTGACTCGCCCTGAGGTCTGTACCTGACAGGTCTCGGATTTGGGATTGGAGCGCGCGCCGCGCGCTCCGGGGATCGACGGGAGCCGCGCGGTTTGGACAGGGGCTTAGCGAGACACGGGGGGACGGCGTCCGCCGGACCGACCGCGCCCGCGGCCGTGCGCGCCAAGTCCGTGCAGGCCCCGTCGCAGGGGTTCATCCGCATCGCCATCCTGGCGGCCCTGCTGCTGCTGGCCGTCTATACCGCCTTCGGCGTCAAGCGCCTGCAGCAGGAGGCCTCGGCCCAGCCTGGCGGCGCGCCGCTGTCGGCCAAGGCCGGGCTGATCGCCGGCCGCGTCGAGGCCAACCTCGCCGCCCAGCGCGCCGGTCTGTCAGCGGCCGCCGACATGCTCAGGCGCGATCCGGGCGCCACCATGGACGCCGCCGAGACCGCCCTACGCGCCGCCGGCGGCGAGGCCGCGGCCGTCGCCGTGGTCAGCCCCGCCGGCGTCGTCTCCGTCGCCGGCCGCGACGACGGCGCGGACTGGAAGGGCGCGGCCCAGGCCGCCGCCGCCTCGGGCCGCACAACCTGGACCGGTTCGGTCGGCGAGACCGGCCGGCTCTACGTCGCCACCACAGCCGCCCTGGACAAGACCCGCGCCTTCGTGATCGCCAGCGGCGACGCCTCGCGCCTGATCGACGAACCCGAGAAAGGCGACAGCGGGGCCCTGGCCCTGCCCAGCGGCGCGCTGATCGCCGCCCGCGGTCGCGCCGCCCAGGGCGCCGCCACCTTCCGCGAGGCCTTCGCCCTGTCGCCCGACGATGTCGTCGGCGGTCCCGTCGCCCTGCGCGGCCAAGCGGCCGATGGCGCGGCGCTGGATATCGCGGTGCGCCCGGTGGCCGAGGGCGCCCTGCTGGTTCTGGCGGCCGCACCGACCCACAGCGTCGCCAATGTCGACCGCCAGGTCATGGAAGGCGCGATCAACCTGCTGGCGCCGCTGGCCGTCGGCATCGCGCTCGCGCTGCTGCTGATGATCCAGAGCCGAAAGGCCGAGCTCGCCCACCGCGAGTTCATCGACAGCGAGCAGCGCTTCCGCCTGGCCGTCGAGGCCGCACGCTGCGGCATCTGGGAATGGGACCTGAACGCCGACCAGGTCTTTCTGTCCGACGTCACCGGCGCGATGTTCGGCTGGGGCGGCGGCGGCGTCGTCTCGGGCCAGGACCTGCTGGAGCGGGTTTCTATCGACCACCGCGAGCGCGTGCGCCAGGCCCTGGCCAACGCGGCCATGTACGGCGCCTTCGACGTCTCGTTCCGCGTGCCCGCCACCGAGCAGGGCGCCCGCTCGCTGTGGATCGACGCCCGCGGCCAGGGCTTCGGCAAGCCCGGCGCCGACGGCTATGTCCGCATCATCGGCGTCGCCCTGGACGTCACCGAGGAACGCCTGGCCCAGGCCCGCGCCCAGGCCGCCGAGAACCGCCTGCGCGACGCCATCGAGAGCGTGTCGGAAGCCTTCGTCCTGTGGGATCGCCAGGGCCGGCTGCTGATGTGCAACCGCAACTACCGCAGCGTCTTCTCGCTCGAGCCGAAATTGCTCAAGCCCGGCGCCGCCCGCGCCGAGGTCAACCGCTTCGCGGCCCTGGCCATCAAGCAGGACTACCCGGCGCCGGACGGCGCCAAGGGGGTGCGCGAGGCCGAGATGATGGACGGCCGCTGGATCCAGATCAGCGAGCGCCGCACGGCCGAAGGCGGCCTGGTCATGACCGCCGCCGACATCACGGCCATCAAGACCCAGGAAGAAGCCCGCCGCCTCAATGAGGAGCAGCTGCAGAACGCCATCACCGGCCTGGAGCGCAGCCAGGAGCAGCTGGCCGAATTGGCCCGCAAGTACGAGACCGAGAAGGTCAAGGCCGAGAGCGCCAACAAGGCCAAGAGCGAATTCCTGGCCAATATGTCCCACGAACTGCGGACGCCGCTGAACGCCATCAACGGCTTCTCCGAGATCATGATGAACGAGATGTTCGGGGCGCTGGGTGACGCCCGCTACAAGGGCTACAGCCAGGACATCCACTCGTCGGGCCAGCACCTGCTGGCCCTGATCAACGACATCCTCGACATGTCGAAGATCGAGGCCGGCAAGATGAACCTCAAGTTCGAGCCGATGCACCTGGAGGACGTGGCCGAGGACGCCGTGCGTCTGGTCCGCAACCGCGCCGAGGCCGCCGGCCTGAAGCTGAACGTCGCGTTCCCGCACCTGCCGGAGATCGAGGCCGACTATCGCGCGGTCAAGCAGGTGCTGCTGAACCTGCTGTCGAACGCCATCAAGTTCACGCCGCGCGCCGGCAGCGTCACCGTCAGCGCCGAGCTCCGCCGCGATCCGTTCGGCGACAAGGTCAAGGTGTCGGTCACCGACACCGGCATCGGCATCGCCAAGGAAGACCTGGCGCGCCTGGCCAAGCCGTTCGAGCAGGTCGAGAGCCAGTTCTCCAAGACCACCCAGGGCACGGGCCTGGGCCTGGCCCTGACCAAGTCGCTGATCACCATGCACGACGGCCTGCTGGAAATGCACTCCCAGCCCGGCGAAGGCACCACGGTCAGCTTCACCCTGCCCGTCCGCCAGAGCGAGCACAAAGCCGCCCGCGACTTCGTGGCGGCCTAGCCTCCGCCGCTCGCCTCTTACGTTGTTGAAGTCGCGGCTCGATGCTCGCGATGGGGATCGAGCTGTTGTCACGGTCCGAGATAGAGGATATTGCGACGCACTCGCAATATCAGGATCGATCATGTCCCGTCGCCTCGCCCTCCTCCTGTCGTCCGCCCTGCTCGGCGCCGCCCTGGCCAGCCCGGCCCTCGCGCGCCAGGCGGACGAGACGACGGTCGACGCGGTGGTGATCACCGGCTCGCAGGTGCGCCTGCCACCCGTCTATTCCGGCGGCCAGGTGGCGGCCGGCGCCCGGGTCGGCCTGCTCGGCGCGTTGGACACCCTGGACACTCCGTTCTCCGTCACCAGCTACACCGAGGAGCTGGTCCGCAACCAGCAGGCCCGCAGCATCGCCGACGTCCTGCAGAACGACCCGACCGTGCGGGTCTCCAAGGGCTTCGGCAACTTCCAGGAGCTGTACGTCGTTCGCGGTTTCCCGGTCTATTCCGACGACATGACCTATAACGGCCTCTACGGCGTCCTGCCCCGCCAGTTCGTGGCGGCCGAACTGGTCGAGCGGGTGGACGTGTTCCGCGGCGCCAACGCCTTCCTGAACGGCGCGGCGCCGGGCGGCAGCGGCGTCGGCGGCGCCTTCAACCTGATGCCCAAGCGCGCCGGGACCGCGCCTCTCACCCGCGTCACCGCCGGCTGGGACGGCGGCTCGCAATTCTATGGCTCGGCCGACGTTTCTCGCCGCTTCGGCGAGAACAACGCCTATGGTGCGCGCTTGAACCTTGGCCTGCGCGACGGCGAGACGGCCGTCGACAACGAGAAGCGCAATCTGAAGGTCGTGGGTCTGGGTCTGGACCGTCGCGGCGACCGCGCCCGCTTCTCGGCCGACCTCGGCTTCCAGGACCACCATATCGACGCTCCGCGCCCGACCGTCACCCCGGCTGGGGCGATCCCCAAGGCCCCGGATGCTGGCGGCAACTTCGCCCAGCCCTGGACCTATACCGACGAGCGCCAGCTGTTCGGCGCGGCGCGCGGCGAGTTCGACCTGACCGACGCCGTCAGCGCCTGGGCCGCGATCGGCGGCCGCAAGGGCAAGGAAAGCAACGTCCTGGCCAACCCGACGGCCCAGCCGAACGGCGTGATCAGCGCCTATCGTTTCGACAATGTCCGCAAGGACGAGGTCATCTCCGCCGACGCCGGCCTGCGCGGCAAGTTCCAGACCGGTTCGATCGGCCACAGCCTGGTGGCCTCGGTCGCCTCGGTCAGCCTGAAGTCGAAGAACGCCTACGCCTTCTCGAACTTCGCCGGCTTCGCCAGCGATCTCTATAGCCCGGTCAATGTCGCCGCCCCGAACCCGAACTTCTTCGTCGGCGGCAGCAAGTCGGACCCGAACGTCACCGAGCGCGCCAAGAACCGCAGCGTCGCCGTCGCCGACACCCTGTCGTTCCTCAACGACACGCTGCTGCTGACCGCCGGCCTGCGCTACCAGGACGTCGAGACGCGCTCCTACGACTACAACACCGGCGCCCGCAACGCCGCCTATGACGGCCACGCCACCACCCCGGCCCTGGCCGCGGTGTTCAAGCCCAGCAGCCAGGTCTCGCTGTACGCCAACTATGCCGAGGCCCTTGTCCCCGGCCAAGTCGCCCCGGCCCAGGTCAACGGCGTCGCCGTGGCCAACGCGGGCGACATCCTCTCGCCGTTCCGGGGCAAGCAGGCCGAGGTCGGCGCCAAGTACGACGCCGGCGCGTTCGGCGGCTCGCTCTCGCTGTTCCGCGTCAAGCAACCCAACGCATTCTTCGTCGCCAGCAGCCGTCAATACACCTCGGGCGGCGAGCAGGAGAACAAGGGCGTCGAGCTGACCGTCTATGGCCAGCCCGCCGAGGGCCTGCGCGTCCTGGGCGGCGCGACCTGGCTGGACGCCAGGGTCAATCACGCCCTGGACGCTGCGCTGGAAGGCAAGTCGCCGATCGGCGTACCGGACTTCCAGGCCAATGTGAACGTCGAGTGGGACGTCAAGGCCGCCCCCGGCCTGACCGTCGAGGGCCGCATGGTCCACACCGGCTCGCAGCCGGCCAACGGCGCCAACACGGTCGACCTGGCCGCGTTCACCCGCTTCGACGCCGGCGTCCGCTACGCCTTCGAGGCCGGCGGCAAGGCGATGACGGTCCGCGCCCGGGTCGAGAACCTGGGAAACAAGGACCAGTGGGTCGCGGTGGGCGGCTATCCCAACGCCAACTACCTGACGCTGGGCGCGCCGCGCACCCTGCGGCTGTCGCTCACCACGGACTTCTAGACCGCATGAAGGCCCGGACGCTCCGCGCCTGGTCGTGGGTTCACAAGTGGTCGAGCCTGGTCTCGACCGCTTTTCTGCTGATGCTGTGCGTCACCGGCCTGCCGCTGGTGTTCAAGCACGAGATCGAGCACGTCCTGATGCGCGAGGCCTGGGCCCCGGCCCATCCCGACGGGCCTCGGCTGAACCTCGACCAGGTGCTGAACGCCGCCCTCGCCCGTAAGCCGGGCGAGGTTCCGGCCTTCATGAGCTTCGACGAGGACCGGCCGGTCGTGAATGTCACCAGCGTCAGGCCGGGCGACAAGGCGGGCGTCTATAGCTTCCAGCCCATCGACCAGACCAGCGGCGAGCCCGCTCCGTCGGTGGCCGGCCATCCGGTCATGGAGTTCCTGCTCCAGCTGCATACAGACATGTTCCTGGGCCTGCCGGGGATGCTGTTCCTGGGTGCGATGGGCCTGTTGTTGATCGCGGCCCTGGTCTCGGGCGTGGTGCTGTACGCGCCCTTCATGCGGCGGCTGCCGTTCGGCGCGGTGCGGGTTAGCAAACAGGCGCGCACACGCTGGCTGGACTACCACAACCTGCTGGGCGCGGTGACCCTGTCCTGGCTGCTGGTCGTCGGGACGACGGGCGTGGTCAACACCCTGGCCACGCCGATCATCGACTACTGGAAGAACACGGCGCTCAAGACGCTGACCCAGGCCTACGACAAGCCCATGCCCCCTGGCCAGCGCAGCTCGCTGCAGGCCGCCGTCGACCGGGCCAAGGTCGCCCTGCCCGGCATGCGGCTGCAGTTCGTCGCCTTCCCCGGCTCGACCTATTCGACCGACCACCACTACGCGGTGTTCTTCCATGGCGACACGCCGCTGACCGCGCACCTGACCACCCCGGCCCTGATCGACGCCCGCACCGGCCAGCTCGCCGCCGTCGCCCCGACGCCCTGGTACGTGAAGACCCTGTCGCTGTCGCAACCGTTGCACTTCGGCGACTATGGCGGCTTGGCGCTGAAGATCCTTTGGGCGCTGCTGGACATCGCCACCATCGTGATCCTGGGTTCGGGCCTCTATCTGTGGCTGGCCAAGCGGAAGCCCGCGCGATGAGCAAGGGCCATCACAACACCCTCTGGCAGGTGTTCCGCGCCCCGGCCGCGATCGCCGCGCTCAGCCTGTTCGGCCTGGTCGCCGCCCTGCTGGGCGACGGGGCCTGGGACGTCGTCGGCGCGGTGACCCTGGCCTCGTCGGTCGTGGCGACAGTGTGGGCCCTGACCACGCGCAGGCGCTGAATATTACTTTCGTTTCATAGACTTAAATAGAAGTCATGAAGCACTCGTAACGGGTGTTCGGCGAGGCCGGCGACTACACCCTCATTCAACGGATCGCCACGGGCGGCCACACGAATTGAGGGACAAGATCATGAGCAAGCTCGTCAACCGCATCGCCGCCATCGCCGCCCTGGCCCTGGCCGCCACCCCGATCATCGGCCTGACCGCCGCCCACGCCGCCGAGTCGTCCGCGCCCATCGCCCGCATCCGCGTCGGCGACCTGACCCTGTCGAATCCGGCCGACGCGCGCGAGTTCGCCCGCCGCGCCCATGCCGCCGGAACCCGCGCCTGTGACGCCAAGGGCTTCAGCGGCCTGTCGGCCAGGGCCTGCATGATGGACTTCCGTGAAGACCTGCGGCACGCCCTGACCAAGCAACAGGCGGCCCAACTGCGGGTCGCCAAGCGCGCCGGCGCCTGACGAGCCTTCAGCCCTAACCTCGACGCAGCCACGCCGCGACCGCCCACGCATGGGCGTCGTGGCGGAGGGCGACCACCGCGTCGCGCGGATCCAGCCAGACCAGCTTGTGGTCGTCTTCAACCTTCAGGCCCGGCGTCTCGCCGGTGACCTGGACGACATAGACGCCGCCGAAGTTTCGCACCGGCTGGCCATCGGACTTCAAAAAGAGCTGCGAGACCGTCTCGACCAGCGCCCCGGCCTCGACCACCAGGCCGGTTTCCTCGCCGAACTCGCGGACCACCGCCTCAGCCTCTGTCTCGTCGCCGTCCACAGCCCCGCCGGGCAGGTCGAAATAGGGCGCCTTGCCGGGCTTGCTGACCTCGGCCAAGGCGATCTGCCCCAGGCTGTTCTCCGCGATGCCGAAGGCGGCCGCGCGGTCCATGTAGTTCAGGCCCGCGACGGGCGCGCCGAACGCCAGCATCCTTTAGTCCTTGCCGTAGAGGTCGTTCCAGGGATCGGCCTTGCCGGACGCCACGTCCGCCACGCTGATCTCGGGACGATAGCCGATCGCGCCATTGGCGCTGGCGCTCCAGGCGTCGACCACCAGGTCGCGCAGAGCCGCGGCGCCGGCCGCGATGCGGGCCTGGACGAAGGCCTTGGCGCGCGGGTCGGTCTCGACCATCCCCCCGGCCTTCTCCAGCTGGTACAGGGGCTCGGTCTGCTTCCAGGTGTCGGTCAGATAGCCGACCACGCGGGTCTCGATCGAGCAGTCGCAGGCCTTGTAGGCCGGAACCAGCGCCTTGACCGACGCCTCGTCGCCCAGGGCCTTGGCCAACGGGCCTTCGAACTGGAAGTGGGTCGAGCGCGCGTTGGTGTAGCCGTTGGGGTTGGGATAGTCGCCCCAGCCGTTGTAGTGCACCGACAGATGCAGCGGCTGGCTGCCGTCGCCGACATAGTGGGCCCAGACGCCCAGATCCCGCAGCAGCAGCGCCTCGCGACGGATCAGATCGGCCTTGTAATAGGCCAGGCGGGTCTTGTCCTTCTCCAGCTTCACGGCCGCGGTCAGCACGCGCCAGTAGGTGAAGTCCTTCACCAGCTGCTGGTAGCCGTCGATGATCGCATACGGCAGGTAGCCAGCCTTCCAGCTGTCGACGCCGGCGGCCTGCAGGGCCTTCTCGTAGTCGGCGCGGGTCGGCGGCAGGGTCGCCACCGTGAACATCGGGCCGCCGTACATGCGGCCCTGGTCGTCGATGTCCAGGAAGTGGGCGGCGTCGCGATCGGTGTCGTGGATCTTGCCCGAGCCCTTCCAGCGGTCCGGCTCGCGAGCGTATTCGCCGATCGCGGCGATGGCCGTCGGGGTGCGCAGGAAGGCCGGCACGTCGGCCGGCAAGCTCTCGGCGCCGACGACGCCCACGGTGCGGTGGCCCGAAGCCCCCCAGGCGAACGCCGAGGCGGCCGGCGCTGACAGGGCGGCGGCGAGGACGAGGACTTTCAGGCTGGACGACAGTCGCAAGGGATAGGCTCCGAGGATCAGATAGGCCGGGCTAGCCGGGTGTAAGGCGCCGAGGCGATGTCCGCCAGCGCCGCGCGCGCCAGTAACCTGAGACGTCCAGTATTGCGGCGGTGTTTCCGCGCGTCCCGGCTCTTCGAAACGGAAAGTCGAGTCGCGGCGGACGCTTGGCTCTCGGCCCGGTTCCATCCGTGAGGCTCTCGAAAGCAAAAAATCCGCGCCCTTACAGCCCCGTTTCAAGCGTCTGAATCCATGTCACTTTCTCGCCTGTTTGGCGAAAGCGGCCCGCGGCGTATCGACTCTCGGGGTTGTCACGGGTCCGTGATCCGAATATCCAAGCCGCCAACCGACAGACACGCCGATAAGAGGACCCCCTCGATGCGACGCAAGCTCGCCGGAATTTTGGCCACCGCGGTCATCTCCGCATTCGCCATTCCCGCCCTCGCTCATGCCGCTCCCGCGGACTCCGCGCCTGCCTCGACGCAGCGTGTCGACCCGCTCGGCGACCTGATCACCTCGGCCCTCAGCGGCGGCGCCCTGCCCGGCTCGGTCGAGTTCACGATGAAGGCGACGATGTACCACGCCGGGGCCAAGGGCATCCGCGCGTTCGACTCGCTGGGCTGCAAGGTCGCGGCCATGCGCACCGTCGCCGTCGATCCCAAGGTGATCCCGCGTCGCACCGTGCTCTTCATCAAGGAAACCGTCGGCCTGCCCATGCCCGACGGCGGCCGGCACGACGGCTACTGGTACGCCTCCGACATCGGCGGCGCGATCAAGGGTCTCAAGCTCGACCTGTTCAGCGGCGTCGGCGCCAGCTCGATGAAGGCCCTGCGTGGTCTCGACCTCTCCAACCTCTCGGTCAGCAAGGTCGGCGAATTCAAGGGCTGCCCGCCGCAATAGGCGGGCCCGGACCACGGTCCACACTAGAATTGTTCTCCGGACTCGGCTTGGATCCCCGCCTTCGCGGGGATGAGCGGTTCGGGGTCTATCATGCGCAATCTTTCCATCAGCGTCCTGGTCCTGGCGGCCGTGTTCGCGGCCGCGCCCGCTCACGCCGATGATCTCTCCCGCCTGAAGACACGGGCCGCCAAGGTCCAGATCATCCGGGACGATTGGGGCATCGCCCACATCCACGGCAAGACCGACGCCGACGCGGTGTTCGGCATGGCCTACGCCCAGGCCGAGGACGACTTCAACCGCGTCGAGACCAACTTCATCACCGCCCTGGGCCGCACCGCCGAAGCCGAGGGCGAGAAGGCGATCTGGGCCGATCTGCGCCAGAAGCTATTCATCGATCCCGTCGTGCTGAAGGCCGACTACGCCAAGAGCCCGGCCTGGCTGAAGGCGCTGATGAACGCCTGGGCCGACGGGCTGAACTACTATCTGGCGACCCATCCGGACGTGAAGCCGAAGGTCATCACCCATTTCGAGCCGTGGATGGCGCTCAGCTTCTCGGAAGGCAGCATCGGCGGCGACATCGAGCGCGTCGCCCTAACCCAGCTGGAAGCCTTCTACGGCCAGCGCCAACTGGCCATGACGGCCGACGAAAAGGGCCTGCTGTTCAAGGAGCCCAAGGGCTCGAACGGTATCGCCATCGCCCCGTCCAACACCCTGGGCGGCCACGCCCTGCTGCTGATCAACCCGCACACCAGCTTCTTCTTCCGTTCGGAGATGCAGGTGGCCAGCGATGAAGGCCTCAACGCCTATGGCGCCACGACCTGGGGTCAGTTCTTCATCTACCAGGGCTTCAACGCCAAGGCCGGCTGGATGCACACCTCCAGCGGCGTCGACGTCGTGGACGAGTTCGCCGAGACCATCGTCGAGAAGGACGGCCAGCGCTTCTACAAGTACGGCTCTGAACTGCGCCCGTTGAAGAGCGAGGTGATCACCATCCCCTACCGCGCCGTCGACGGGACGATGGCCACGAGACGCTTCACCGTCTTCAAGACCCACCACGGCCCGATCGTCCGCGAAGAGGCCGGCAAGTGGATCAGCATCGCCCTGATGAACAAGCCGATCGCGGCGCTGGAGCAGTCGTTCCTGCGCACCAAGGCGACCGACTACGCCAGCTTCATGAAGGTGGCCGAGCTGAAGGCCAACTCGTCGAACAATACCCTGTTCGCCGACAGCAAGGGCCAGATCGCCTATCTGCACCCGCAGTTCATCCCGGTGCGCGACGACCGCTTCGACTACACCAAGCCGGTGGATGGCTCGGACCCGGCCACCGACTGGAAGGGCCTGACGCCGCTGGACAAGGCCCCGCATGTGCTGAACCCGAAGAACGGCTGGGTCTTCAACAGCAACAACTGGCCCTACGGCGCCGCGGGCCCCTACAGCCCGAAGAAGGCCGACTTCCCGAAGTACATGGACCAGGCCGGTGAGAACCCGCGCGGCGTCCACGCGCCGCTGGTGCTGAAGGACCGCAAGGACTTCACCCTCGGCGGGCTGATCACGGCGGCCTACGATCCGTACCTGACCGCCTTCGCGCGGCTGGTCCCGACGCTGGTCGCGGCCTACGACGCCGCGCCCGATCCCAAGGTCGCCGAACAGGTCACCGCCCTGAAGGCCTGGGACCGCAAGTGGTCGGCGCGCTCGACCGAGACCTCGCTGGCCGTATTCTGGGGCGAGGCGATGTGGGCCAAGGCCGCGCCGGCCGCCAAGGCCGCGGGCATGAACGTCTATGACTACATGGCCGACAAGCTCTCGCCCGCTGACAAGCTGGCCGCCCTGGCCGAGGCTTCGGACCGCCTGACCGCCGACTTCGGCTCGTGGAAGACGCCGTGGGGCGAGATCAACCGCTTCCAGCGCAACGACGGCGCGATCATCCAGACCTTCGATGACGCCAAGCCCAGCATCCCGGTCGCCTTCACCTCGGCTCAGTGGGGCTCTCTGGCCTCGTTCGGGGCCAAGCGCTGGCCGGGGACCAAGAAGTACTACGGCACGCTGGGCAACAGCTTCGTGGCGGTCGTCGAGTTCGGCGACAAGGTCCGCGCTCGCGCCGTCTCGGCCGGCGGTGAGAGCGGCGACCCCGCCTCCCCGCACTTCAACGACCAGGCCCTGCGCTACAGCCTGGGCAACCTGCGCGACGTCTATTTCTATCCGGAGGACGTGAAGGCCCACGCGGTGAAGACGTACAAGCCGGGGGAGTAGCTAAATATCCCCGCCGACGTTCGGCGCGACACCCGGGGCGCGGGCGACGTGGATGCCGCACTCGGTCTTTTCCTGGCCAGCCCAGCGGCCCGAGCGACCGTCTTCCGACGGCTGAGTGCAGGGCCAGCAGCCGATCGAGGCATAGCCCTGGGCGACCAGCGGGTGGGACGGCAGGTCGTGCTCGGCGACATAGGCCTCGAGTTCGGCCTTGCCCCAGTTGGCGAGCGGATTGAACTTCAGCTTGCCGTCGGCCGCCTCGACCACCGGCAGGCTCAGACGGTCGCCGCCATGGAAGCGCTTGCGGCCGGTGATCCAGGCGTCGAAGCCGCCCAGGGCGCGGTCCAACGGCAACACCTTGCGGATGTTGCAGCAGCCGTCGATGTCGGTGCGCCACAGGTCCGACTTCGGGTCTTGGGTGGCGATGTCCGCGAACGCCGGGCGCAGGTCGCGCACGTCGGTCAGGGCGAAGCGCGACGCCAGGTTCTTGCGGTAGTCCAGCGTCTGGCCGAACAGCATGCCGGTGTCCAGGAACAGCACCGGAATGGTCGGCGACACCTGCGAGACCAGATGCAGCAGCACGGCCGACTCCGCGCCGAACGACGAGACCAGGGCCAGGCGGCTTCCGAAGTGCTGATGGGCGGTGCGCAGGATCGTCAGCGGATGGGCGTCGCGCAGTTCGGCGTCCAGCCGGGCGGCGAGACCCGCGGCGCTCCCCCCGATCTGGTCGTAAGCCATCAGGAGGCCCTTTCCTCGAACGCGACCGGCTTGTCGTCGATGGCCCGCTGATAGACGTGGCGGAAGCGGCTGGCGGCCTTGGTCCAGGCCTCCGGCGTCGCGCCATCGGACGGTTCGAAGGCGTCGAAGCCGCAGCGGACCATAAAGCCGGCCTGCTCCTGCAGCACATCCCCGACGGCGCGGATCTGGCCCTCGTACTTGAAGCGCTCGCGCAGCAGGCGGGCCGAGGTATAGGCGCGGCCGTCGCGGAATTTCGGGAAAGCCAGGGCCACCACCGCGATACGCGGCAGATCGTAGGCCAGCACCTCGATCTCCTGGTCCGACTCGACCCGCACGCCCACACGGCGGCTGTTCGAGGACAGCAGGCCGTCGCCCTCGGCCTCGAAGCGGGTCAGGGACAGGATCACGTCGCCCGTTTCCGGGATGGCGTCCTCGTCGGTGACGTTGACGAAGGCGTCGTCGGCCCAGCGGGCCTGGCCGTCGGCCAGCTCAATCAGCCTGGGCATAGACCGCCTCCTTGAAGGGTTCGAGGCCGACGCGGCGATAGGTGTCGAGGAAACGCTCGCCGTCGGCGCGGACGTTCAGATAGGCCCCAACCAACTGGTCGACGGCGGTGGCGACCCGGTCGGCCGGCAGCGCCGGACCGAGGATCTTGCCGATCGCGGCGTCTTCCGCGCCCGAGCCGCCCAGCGACAGCTGGTAGAATTCCTCGCCCTTCTTGTCGACGCCCAGGATGCCGATGTGGGCCACATGGTGGTGACCGCAGGCGTTGATGCAGCCGCTGATCTTGATCTTCAGCTCGCCGATGGTCTCGGCGCGATCGGGATCGGCGAACTGGCGGGCGATGTCCTGAGCGATCGGGATGGCGCGCGCATTGGCCAGGGCGCAGTAGTCCAGCCCCGGGCAGGCGATGATGTCGCTGATCAGGTCGATATTGGCGGTGGCCAGGCCGGCGGCTTGCAGGGTCGCGAACACGGTCGGCAGGTCGTCCAGCTTGATGTGCGGCAGGACGAGGTTCTGCACGTGGGTCACGCGCAGGTCGTTGAAGCCGTAGCGCTCGGCCAGGTCGGCGACGACCTCCAGCTGATGCGCCGAGGCGTCGCCCGGCGTCTGGTCGGCGGCCTTCAGCGAGACCTCGACGATCGCGTAGCCCGGCTGCTTGTGCGCCTTGACGTTGTTGCGGACGAAGCGGGCGAAGGCCGGATCGTTGGCCTTGGCGATCTCGAAGGCCTCCGAGCGGGCCGGCAGGGTCTCGAACGGCGTCGCGGCGAAGGCGGCGCGGATGCGCGCGTACTCTGCGGCCGGCAGGTCGGCGCGCTCGGCGTCGATCTTGGCCCACTCTTCTTCCACCTGGCGACCGAACTCTTCGGCGCCGAGGGCCGCGACCAGGATCTTGATGCGGGCCTTGTAGATATTGTCCCGACGGCCGTGGCGGTTATAGACGCGCAGCACGGCTTCCAGATAGCTCAGCAACCGGTCGGTCGGCAGGAACTGCTTGATGGTCGGGCCGACATAGGGCGTGCGCCCCTGGCCGCCGCCGACGATCACCTCGAAGCCCAGTTGGCCGTCGCGGCCCTGGCGCATCAGCAGGCCGATGTCATGCACCTTGGCGGCCGTGCGGTCCTTGGCCGAGGCGGTGATGGCGATCTTGAACTTGCGCGGCAGGTACGAGAATTCCGGGTGCAGGGTCGACCACTGGCGGATCACCTCGGCCCAGACGCGGGGATCGTCGACCTCTTCGGCCGTGGCGCCGGCATAGGGATCGGAGGTGGTGTTGCGGATACAGTTGCCGCTGGTCTGGATGGCGTGCAGGTCGACCTCGGCCAGTTTGTCGAGAATCTCCGGCGCGTCCTTCAGCTTGATCCAGTTGAACTGGATGTTCTGGCGCGTGGTGAAGTGGCCGTAGCCCTTGTCGTAGTCGCGGGCGATCTCGGCGAGACGCCGAGCCTGGGCCGCGTTCAGCGAGCCGTAGGGGATGGCGACCCGCAGCATGTAGGCGTGGAGCTGCAGATAGAGGCCGTTCATCAGCCGCAGCGGCTTGAACTGGTCCTCGGTCAGCTCGCCGGCCAGGCGGCGGGCGACCTGGCCCCGGAACTCGGCCGAACGGTCGGCCAGGAATTCCTTATCGATGAGGTCGTACTGATACATGCCCTACTTCCTGCGGATCAGGTCGACACGGCCGGTCGAGCGCGCCGCGCCCGAAGCGTGGCGCAGGGCCTCGATGACGTCGCCGCCCTCGGCCTGCTTGCCGTGCGTGGGTTCGTTGGTGGGACCTAGAGCCCGGATGCGTTCGCGGTAGCTGACGGGCGCCCAGTGGCCTTCCGACGGGGTCAGGTCGATCGGATAGACATCCACCACCACGGTCGGCTGGCCCTTGCCCGTGGCGACAGCGGCCTCAAGGTCGGCTTCGGCGGTCTCGTCGAACAGTTGGGCGTCCCCGAAACGCTCGACCCACTGGCCGGCTTTCCAGAACACGACATCCCCGTCCAGCAGGCGGTTGGCGGTGATAGCTTTCATTCCTTCACCCGATTTTCCCGGCGAAGGCCGGGACCCAGATTCATCCGGAGCGGTTGTTGTGCTTCACCTGGTCCCCGGCCTTCGCCGGGGAAATCGGTGGATGTGTCGGCCATGGCCATCGACTCGCCGACCATCAGCAGCGCCGGGCCCGTCACGCCCTGGGCCGCTTCGGCCAGCCCCGACAGGGTGGTGAGCACGCGGCGCTCGTCGGCGCGGCTGGCGTTCTCGACGATCAGAGCCGGGGTTGAACCCGCGCGACCGGCGGCGATAAGACGCTCGGCGATCAGGCCGGCGGTCGAAACGCCCATATAGACGACGACGGTCTGGTTCGGCCGGGCCAGAGAGGCCCAGTCGAGATCAGGCTCGCCGTGAGCGGCATGGCCGGTGACGAAGGTGACGGCCTGGGCCATGCCCCGATGGGTCAGGGGCGCGCCAGCGCCGGCGCTGGCGGCCAGGGCGGCGGTGACGCCGGGCACGATATGGCAATCGACGCCCGCCTCGCGACAGGCCAGGAGCTCCTCGCCGCCGCGGCCGAACAGGAACGGGTCGCCGCCTTTCAGGCGCACCACGTTCAGGCCGTCCAGGGCCAGGGCCACGATCAGCTGGTTGATGTCGTCCTGCGGCAGGGTGTGGCGCGACTTGCGCTTGGCGACATTGATCCGGCGGGCCCGGCGCGGCGCCAAGTCCAGAATCTCATCGGAGACCAGACCGTCATGCACGACCACGTCGGCGGCGCGCAGGGCGTTGAAGGCGCGGAAGGTCAGGAGGTCCGGATCACCGGGACCGGCGCCGACCAGCCACACCGCGCCGAGCGCGCGGTGGGCCCGCGTCCCGCCGACGACCACCAGGCCGTGTTTGGCGAGACCGGCTTTAGCGTTTCGGGCCGGCTGGCGGGCCATGGAGTTTAGAACCTCTATCAAGCCGCTTGGAATAAAACGCTCAAACGCAATACGGGGCGGACCTCTCGGACCACCCCGCTTTGCCCGCCGACGAAAAGGGCCAATCCGCCAGCGAACGCTTGCAAACTCGTCGTGAAGGGCTCAATTCGCAAACAAGGACTTCTGCCGGGGCGTTCAGTAAAACTATGGAAAGACCCAACGAGCGCCGCCGCCTGCCGCCGCTGAACGCGTTGCGCGCCTTCGAGGCCGCCGCCCGTCACCTGAACTTCAGCCGCGCCGCCGACGAGCTGTCGGTGACCCCCGGCGCCGTCAGCCAGCAGATCCAGAATCTCGAGGACTATGTCGGCGCGGCCCTGTTCAAGCGTACGCCCAAGGGCCTGCTGCTGACCGACGCGGCCCAGACCGCCCTGCCCGCCCTGCGCGAGGCCTTCGACCGCCTGGCCGAGGCCGCGTCCCTGCTGACCGCCGCCGTCGACGGCCGCCGCCTGACCCTGACCGCCGCCCCCTCCTTCGCCGCCAAGTGGCTGGTGCCGCGGCTGGGCAAGTTCGAGCAGGCCCATCCGCAGGTCGACGTCTGGCTGTCGGCCGGCATGGAGGTCGTCGACTTCGCCACCGGCGAGGTCGACATGGCCATCCGCTATGGCTCGGGCCGCTATCCGGGGCTGGAAGTCATCCGCCTGATGCACGAGACCGTGGTGCCGGTCGCCAGCCCCGAACTGCTGGAGACCAACGCCCTGGAACGTCCCGAGGACCTGGCCCACCACATCCTGCTGCACGACGGATCGCCCGACGCCGACGACAGCTGCCCCGACTGGGCGATGTGGCTGGCGGCGCGCGGCATCAAGGGTGTCGACGGCGCGCGGGGGCCGCGCTTCAACCAGTCCAGCATGGTCATCGAAGCGGCCGCCAACGGACGCGGCGTGGCGCTGGCCAAGCGCACCCTAGCCCAGGCCGACCTCGACTCGGGCCGCCTGGTCATCCCGTTCGAGGCCTCCACGGCCGTCGACTTCGCCTATTACGTCGTCCACCCCAAGGCCAAGGGCCGCCTGCCGCAGGTGAAGGCCTTCGTGACCTGGCTGAAAACCGAGGCCGAGGCGCACGAGGCGGCGCTCCAGACCATGGACAATGGTTCAGGGATTTAAGCCTTTGCGGCTCTGGTTTTGAGGCGCGGAACCGGCTTAAAGGGGCGCATGAAAATCACGACTCTAACCGTCGACGAGCACCTCGCTCCCGCCGACTGCCAGACCATGGCCGACGTGCGCCAGGGCGTGGACGCCCTGGACCGGGCCCTGGTCCAGCTCCTCACCGAACGTCAGGGCTTCATGAACGCCGCGGCCCGCATCAAGGCCGACCGCTCCAAGGTGTTCGACCGCGCGCGGATCGAGGACGTGGTGACCAAGGTCAAGGCCGCGGCCCGCGAATCCGGCCTGTCGGAAGCCATAGCCGAGCCTGTCTGGCGCACGCTGATCGACCGCTGCATCGCGTACGAATACGACAGCTGGGACAAGACCAAAGGCTGACGAGAAGCGCCCCCTGGTGGGGGGCGCTCCCACCCTTAGTTCCCGTCGATCATCCGACCTAGGCCGCCCAGGATCGAGCCCTCGCCCTGGTTGCCGCCCTGCCCCTGCGCGGCCTGCATCATGCGACCGGCCAGACGCGCGAACGGCAGGGACTGGATCCAAACCTTTCCCGGCCCGCGCAGGCGGGCGAAGAACAGGCCTTCGCCTCCGAACAGCACGCTCTTCACGCCGCCGGCCATCACCAGGTCGAAGTCGACGCCCGGCGTGTAGGCCGCCAGACAGCCGGTATCGACGTGCAGTTCCTCGCCGGGACCAAGCTCGCGCTCGACCAGCGTGCCGCCCATCTGCACGAACACCCAGCCGTCGCCTTCCAGGCGCTGCATGATGAAGCCCTCGCCGCCGAACAGGCCCGTCATCACCCGCTTCTGGAAGTGGATGCCGATCGAAACGCCACGCGCGGCGGCCAGGAAACTGTCCTTCTGGCAGATCAGCGTCCCGCCCAGTTGGCCCAGGTTCAGCGGCAGGATGGTGCCCGGCGTCGGCGAGGCGAAGGCGACGCGGGCCTTGCCTGAGCCCTGATGGGTGAAGACGGTGGTGAACAGGCTTTCGCCGGTGACCAGGCGCTTACCCGCGCCCAGCAGCTTGCCCATGAAGCCGCCGCCCTGGTCGGCCGAGCCGTCGCCGAACACGGTGGTCATCTGGACGCTGGCGTCCTTCCAGACGAAAGCGCCGGCCTCGGCCACGGCGCTCTCGCCCGGATCCAGTTCGATCTCGACGAACTGCAGGTCCTCGCCCTTGATCTCGAAGTCGATGTCGTCGGCGACGCTGGCGCTGCGGGTATGGCTCCAGGGGCTGGGGGGCATGGGAGAGACTCCTTATCTTGGGGAACACCGTTCTAGCCAGCCGCCAGCCGCGGCGCCAATGAAGCATCCTTCATCCGCATGGCGCGGGCGCCGGATTGGCCGGACGGAGCGTTGCCTTTTGGCCGCACCTCGGCGTCGTCTGTCGCTGCCGGTTATGTCGGCGAAAAGCGCTGGCCTTACCATTAGCCCGACAATTGGCGACCAAACCCCATCACACGGACATCCTGCAAAAATCGCAAGCGATCGTGTTTTCTTCGAAAATTCAGCATGTGGGATCACACTGGCCGCAGTCGCGCCTTTGTCACGCAGGAGCGTCCGTCCGCTCCCCAGGTTTGGCCTGACCAGGTGATCACCATCCTCGCTCAAGTGGCATTACCAATTATTGACAATGCGCCAAACTGGTCGGATAAGTCGGCTCAAGGGCGCCAGTTCAGTGCGCCGGGGGAGGCAATCTCATGAACCATGCTCGCAACACGTTCGCTCTTCGCGCCGCGCTGATGGCGTCGTGCGCCGCTCTGGTGGTCGGTTCGGCCGCCCAGGCCCAGGCTCAGGACGCCGCCGGCGACAAGAAGGCCGAGTCGGACACCATCGAAGCCGTCGTCGTCACCGGCTTTCGTCAGGCCTACGCCAACGCCATCTCGACCAAGCGCGAGACCCTGGAAATCTCGGACGGCATCTCGTCGGACGGCCTGGGCCGCTTCCCCGACCTGAACGTCGGCGAAGCCATCCAGCGCATCCCGGGCGTCCAGATCAACCGCGAAGCCGACAGCCGCAACGCCACCATCAGCCTGCGCGGCCTGCCTGGCACCTTCGCCCGCACCACCCTGAACGGCGGCGCGTTCGCCGATCCGATCCTGAATGGCTCGACCCCGCTGGGCGCCTTCAACTCGGACATCTTCACCGCCATCAACGTCATCAAGTCGCCGTCGGCGTCCAATCTGGCCGGCGGCCTGTCGGGCAATGTCGACCTGCGCATCAATCCGGCCCTGAGCCGCAAGGACGGCGGCTTCGCCAAGGTCTCGTACGAGTACAATGACCTGGGCAACCTCGGCAGCCCGCTCGCCTCGCTGGGCTATAACAAGCACCTGTCGGACGACTTCGCCGTGTTCGGCGTGGTGGCCTGGAAGGACGAGAAGTTCCGCCGCGATTCGATCACCGTGAACTCGTGGAACAACCGCCTGGGCTCGATCCAGGTCGGCAACCAGGCCGCCGCCGGCGCCAACCCAGTCTACGACGCGCTGATCGCGGCCAATCCGGGCGGCGTCTACTATCCCAGCCAGACGCGTCAGCTGGTGAAGTACAACCGCGGCGCCACCCTGTCGGCGGCGACCGGCTTCGAATGGCGGATCAGCGACGCGTGGAAGGTCGGTGCGAACGGCTTCATCACCAAGCGCAACCTCAAGGACGCCACCAACAACATCCTCTATATCGACGCGGGTCCGGGTAACGGCTCGACCGGCGGCCTGAGTTCGACTTCGGCGGTCGCCCACATCACCCAGATCGGCGCGCCCCACGTCGTCCGCCGCCCAAACGGCGATCGCGCGTATATCAACAGCTTCTCGGCCGAGAACATCAACACGTTCGACTCGATCCGCTCCGAGCCGGCCGAGAACCAGACTTGGGCGATCAACCCGACCCTCGAATTCAACAACGACACCTGGAAGGCCACCGCGAACCTGACGGTCTCTCGGGCCAAGACTCATGCCGACCAAATCGAACTGGACATCGTCCAGAACCCCTACCGCAACCTTGGCCCAGCCGGCCTGAACGGCATCAAGACCTCGGTCGACGTCGGCGGCTCGGACCTCTCGAACTATACGGCGATCCTGACCACGCCGCACGCCACCCACCTGCCGACCGGCGGCTTCACGATCCCGGCCACGGCGACCGCGACGACCCAGGCGGGCGCCCCCATGCCGGGGCAGGCCGCCACCGTGGCCGGCGACAAGTTCGGCGTGACCGGAACCAGCGGCGCCGCTGAAAACGAGCTCGACTCGTTCCAGCTCGATTTCGACCGCGCCCTGGACGGCGCGTTCATCACCAACTTGCAGTTCGGCGGCCGCGCGGAGCACAACAAGTTCGCCACCACCGGCTCGCGCAATTCGGCCCTGGGCGCGCTGACCCAGAACATCACACCGGACATGGCCTCGCCGCTCTCGTACGGTCGCGACTTCTTCGGCGGCAAGGCGGCGGGGCCGACGAGCAATTGGATGAACCTGGACGTGGATCGCATCCTGGCGGCGATCACCCCGGTCAATACCCAGCCCCGTAGCGCCACCAACCCGAACGGTCTGCCCGACCAGTTCGCCCTGGGCTCTCCGGGCGTGTTCCTGACGCCCTACGGCGTGGTGAACAACTATACGGACGGCAATTACTGGAACAACAACTTCAGCAACGAGAACGATGTCTTCTCGGCGTACCTGACCGCGAAGTTCAAGACCCAGCTGTTCAACGTCCCGGTGCGCGGCACCGTTGGAACGCGCTACGAATACACCAAAAACGAGATCGTCTCGCTGAACTGCCAGAACTGCACGACCGCCCTGTCCAACCAGGCCGGCCCGATCAATCACTCGCTATCGACCCGGAAGACCAAGAACACCTACGACTACTGGCTGCCCTCGGCGATCCTGGTCGCCGATCTGCGCGACGATCTGATCCTGCGCGCGGCGGCCTACCGCACCTATGTACGCCCGCAGCCGCGCGACAACGTACCGACCACCTTCGTGCAGGCGCCGGTCGACGTGAACCCGCCGACCAACCCCGTCTACACGGTCACGCTCGGCGCGACGGACCTCAAGCCCTATACCTCCGACTCCTACGACGTGTCGCTTGAATGGTATAATCGCCCCGGCGGTCTGGTCTCGGTCGCGGCCTACCGCAAGGAGATCAAGGGCTATATCGGCCCGATCCTCGACGCGGCGATCCTGTGCCCCTCGAACGGCAAGATCGACGGCCTGGACGTCAATCTGGGAACACTGACGGTCGATAGCTCGGGCAAGTGCATCAGCTCGAACCAGTTCATCGGCTCCACCGGCGCCCTGACCAACGCCGAGGTGCGCATCACCGGCAAGACCAACCAGTCGCCGATGACCGTCACCGGCTTCGAGTTCAACATCCAGCAGAACCTCGACTTCCTGCCGGGCTTCTGGAGGAATTTCGGCGGCGCTTTCAACTACTCGTATACGAAGATCGACGGCAAGGACACCGCGGGCAACAATATCACCCTGCCCAGCGTCTCGAAGAACAACCTGAACCTCATCGGCTACTACGAGTCGACCAAGTTCGGCGTTCGCCTGGTCTACAACTGGCGCGACAAGTACGACCTGGCCGCCGGCAACTCGTTCGTCGGCGACGCCCGCACCGTCAAGGCGCGCAGCCAGCTGGACGCCTCGGCCTCCTACAACCTGACCGAGGACCTGACGGTTTCGGTCGACGCCTTCAACCTGACCGACGCGACCCGTTCGGAATACGAGAACGACCCGATGCTGCCGCGCCGCATCGACTACGACGGCCGCACCTATCAGGTGACCATGCGCGCCAAGTTCTAGGACGCGAACAGATACCCTCTCGCCTGCGGGGCCGAAGTTCGCTTCGGCCCCTTTCTTTTGGCCGCTATCCCTTCAGCGACCGCAGGGCCTGTTCGTGGGCGTAGGCGGCGATATCCATCAGGGCGACGTCCAGGGCCGTCTTGACCGCTTCCAGGCTGTCCTGCCCCGCCTCGCAGCGTTCGCAGACCTCGCCCAGCGCAAAGGCCCCCACCCCGCGCGCGGCGCCCTTCACCGTATGGACCGCGTCCCGCCAGCCGGCATGGGTCGGATCCAGCATCGGAGTCCACAGCGCGGCCTGCTCGCGGAACAGCGCCAGCACCTCGTCGACGACCCCGAAATCCCCCGCCGCGAACCCTTCCAGGTAAGCGAAATCCACGGCTCCGCTAATATCTCGTCTGGCCATGAAAAAAGCGCTTGCGCTCCCAAAATCATTGCGTATGTTCCGCGCCTCGCCGCCGGGGCTCGCAAGTGCTTCGGACCGTCGAATGGGTGTATAGCTCAGTTGGTAGAGCAGCTGACTCTTAATCAGCGGGTCGTAGGTTCGAATCCTACTACACCCACCATTCTCCTCTTGGAGATCTAGGCTTCCGCTGAAGCCGTCCTGGGGCGCCGCCTCGAAAGTCCCCTGAATTCCTGGACAGAACTTGCCGCGGGTCTGGCGAACGTCAGACTTCAGCCTCGTTCGCGCCGGCCTTGCGCCTCAGCGCGCCGTAGAGGTCGCCCGGTCCGAGCAGGATCTTCAGCAGTTCCTCCCGCAGACGCTCCGACGCCAACACCTGGCGGCTCATGGTGTCGAAGGCGGTGTCGCTGTCCATGACCGCGTCGAGGAACTCGCGCTGCAGGGTCGGCGAGTTGTCGAACTGGGCCTTGGTGTTGGCCATGGCCTGCACCTGCAGCTCCTCTGACGCCAGCATGTGGCTCTTCAGGAAGCCGTTGACGTAGTGCAGCTGGTCGTCGTCGGTCAGTTGCCCCTCGAACAGGTCGTTCACGCGGGCGATGATCTCGTCCAGCCGCGCCTTGTCCTTGTCCTGCACGCTGCCCGAGCCGACCTCGGCCATGCCGCTCAGCTTGGGCGCGTCGCCGTCGCCATAGAGCAGGTCGCGCTTGCGCTCGGCCTTGAGGCTGTGGTGGGTCAGCTTCACGCCCGACAGGTCGATCCCCTCGCGCTCGCGGCCGAACTCCAGCAGCGGCAGCAGCCGACGGTAGAAGATCGCGCGCTTCTCGATCTCGGTGTTGCCGTAGTCGAGGATCTGGCTGAGGAAGCTGTAGAGGCGCTGGAACGTCGCCATGTCGCTCTTGAACAGCGCCAGGGCGTCCATGTGGTCCTTGGCCTGGGCGGCGGCCGTGGCGTCGTCGCGCGCCTCGGCGGAGATCCGCGCCTGCTTGGCGGCGTTGAAGGCGTGGACCACGCGTTGCGCGACCGGCGCGATCGCGGCGATCAGCTCGGACTGGCGCGCCATCGGGTTCAGCTCGGCCTTCACCACCCGCTCGACCTCGAAGTCGTCATAGTGGCCGGCGCCGTCCAGCTTGGCGCGCAGGTCGTAGATCGTGTTCGGATCGGTGGCGCTCTCCAGCTCGGCGGTCTCGTAATAGGTCCGGAACGCCGCCAGGATCTCGTCGGAGCTGTTGACGAAGTCGAGGACGTAGGTGGTGTCCTTGCCCGGATGGGCGCGGTTCAGGCGCGACAGGGTCTGCACGGCCTGGATGCCCGCCAGGCGCCGGTCGACATACATGCCGCACAGCAGGGGCTGGTCGAAGCCGGTCTGGAACTTGTTGGCCACCAGCAGCAGGTGGAAGGCCTCGCTGTTGAAGGCGTCGCGGATGTCGCGGCCGTTCAGGCCGGGGTTCAGCGTCGCGCTGGCCTCGCTGACCTCGCCCAGGTCGGCGTCGGGCACGTCGCCGGAAAAGGCGACCAGGGCGCCCAGCCTGTAGCCCTGCTCCTCGATGTAGCGCCGCACGGCGATCTGCCAGCGCACCGCCTCGACGCGACTGCCCAGCACCACCATGGCCTTGGCCTTGCCGTCCAGCAGCGGCTGGACGTTCTCGCGGAAGTGCTCGACGACGATCTGCACCTTCTGGCTGATGTTGTGCGGATGCAGGCGCACCCAGCGCATGATCTCCTTCTTGGCCTTGCCGCGCTCGACCTCGCGGTCGTCCAGGTCGCGTCCCTCGTGGGCCAGGCGGAAGGCCAGCTGGTAGGGCGTGTAGTTGCGCAGCACGTCGAGGATGAAGCCCTCCTCGATCGCCTGGCGCATCGAATAGACGTGGAACGGCTCCGGCAAGTTGCCCTCGCCGATCGGCCGGTCCGGATGCAGCGGACGGCCGAACAACTGCATGGTCTTGCCCTTGGGCGTGGCCGTGAAGGCGACATAGGTAATGCCGCGCTCGGCGGCCCGGCCGGCCATCTGGGCCGAGAGGATGTCCTCGGTGCTGACCTCGCCGCCGTCGGCCAGAGCCGCCGCCTCCTCGGCCGACAGCATCTGCTTGAGCTTGGAGGCCGCCTCGCCCGACTGGCTGGAGTGGGCCTCGTCGGCGATCACCGCGAAGGCCTTGCCCTCGGTCGCCGCCAGCTCGCGCACCGCGTCCAGGGCGAACGGGAAGGTCTGGATCGTGCAGACGATCACCTTCTTGCCCGCCGCCAGGGCCTCGGCCAACTGGCCGCTCTTGGAGCCGCCCTCGCTCTTGATCGTCGCCACCACGCCGGCGATGCGCTGGAAGTCGAACAGGGCCTCCTGCAGCTGGGTGTCGATGACGTTGCGGTCCGAGACCACGATGACGCTGGAGAACAGCTTGTCGTCGTTGGCGTCGTGCAGTTCCGACAGCAGGTGCGCGGCCCAGGCGATCGAGTTGGTCTTGCCCGAGCCGGCCGAGTGCTGGATCAGGAAGCGCCCGCCAGGCCCCTCCTCCAGCACCTTGGCGGCCAGCTTCCGGGTGGCGTCCAGTTGGTGGTAGCGCGGGAAGATCACGCCGGTGATCTGCTTCTTGGCGTCGCGACGGGTCACCATGTAGCGGCCCAGGATCTCCAGCCAGCTGTCGCGCGCCCAGACCTCCTCCCAGAGATAGGCCGTGCCATGGCCGCTCGGATTGGGAGGATTGCCCTTGCCGCCGTGGTCGCCCTTGTTGAACGGCAGGAAGCGCGTGGCCTTGCCTTCCAGCCGGGTGGTCATCGCCACCTCGCTGCTGCTGACGGCGAAGTGCACCAGCGCCCCGCCGGGGAAGCTGAGCAGCGGCTCGGCCCTCTGGCCCTGGGGGCGAGGATCGCGGTCGAAGCGGTACTGGTCGATGGCGTCCTGCAGGCTCTGGGTGAAGTCGGTCTTCAGCTCGACGGTCGCGACCGGCACGCCGTTCAGATACAGCACCAGGTCGAAGCTGTTCTCGCTGCCGGTCGAGTAGCGCACCTGCCGCGCCACCCGCAGACGGTTGGCCTGGTAGCGGCGGGTGGTCTCGGGGTTCATGCCCATGGCCGGCTTGAACTGGGCCAGCGACAGCCGCGCGCGCAGCCCCACCATGTCGAGCCCGCCGCGCAGCACGTCCAGCACGCCCCGCTCGTCCAGCGACTTGCGCAGCCGGTCCAGCAGCACCTGCTGGGCGGCCGGGCCGTGGGTCTTGCTCAGGGCGTCCCAGGCCTCGGGCTGGCTGTCGCGGACCCAGGCGACCAGATCCTCGGGAAACAAGGCCCGCGAGCGGTCATGCCGCGCCGCCGCCCCGGCTTCGTACAGCCAGCCATGCGCGGCCAGATGGTCGACGACGTCGTCCTCGAAGCGGTTTTCCGTGTGCAGGGACATGGTCGCGATCCTAGGCGTCGACGCCGGCCACGGGGGACCAGATCTGCTTGAGGGGGATCTTGGCGCGGGTTTCGTCCGTGGCCTCGCGATCCTTCAGGCCCGACAGGTCGCCCAGCTCGTTGAAGCCGGGCAACAGCCTGCCCTGGGTAATGGCCTCCAGCTCGCGCTCGCCGTGGCGGCCGGCGCGGACGATCCAAAGCCGGGTCATGCCGCCTCCGCCGTCTGGACGAGGCCCCGCACGTCGATCTTACCGGTGACGGCGGCGGAGATCAGCGCGGCGCGGCGTTCTTGGAGGAGGGTGATGGCCGCTTCAGCCGTGCTGACCAGCGCATCAATCTCGTGAGCCTCACCCTCCAAGTACGCAGCGATCTGTTCCTGTTCAGCAATCGGCGGGAGAGCAACGGTAATTTCCCCGTAACGCGTCGGGTTAAGATTGCACTGGCCAATTGCAACAAAGGCTCTCGCTCGCGCCTGGCCAAGAACGTCTCGAGTATTCAGTAGCTTGGACATAAACTGCGGCGAACATGACGGGTTGAGGCGCAAACGGACCAGATATGAAGCGAACGATAATGGACATGAGGACGACTGCCGCAGAAGCCCCACCTTACCAATCTGATCCAAGCTGTTCGTTCGATTGAATAATAGGTCCAGCGGCCGGAGTAGAAGCGCCTCCTCAACCGAGGTAACATACTTCAAATCGGTCAGATCAATCTCGCCGTCCTGGATGTTCCCCATCCTCAAAACGGCCACGCCGTCATCTGCATCGAGTGAGTCCGAAATGCCGTAGTCAACCTCGCTGAAGGCCCTCTTCAGAAGACAAACCTCCCAATGCGCCGGAACCTGGCCGAGCCATTCGACGCCGGAGTCCTTCATCGGGGCGGACGGGTCGAGGCCCTTGGTGACGGCGTGGGAGATGACGGCCTGCCGCTTCTCCTTCAGCAGTTCGATCAGCCGCCGCTGCGCCTCCACCAGCGCGTCGATCTTGGCGGTCTCCCGGTCGAGGAAGGCGTCGATGCCAGCCTGCTCCTCTGGTGGCGGAAGCACGACCTCGATGCCTTTGAACTCGTCCCAGTAGAGTCGCAGACGGAAATCCGTGACACCCTTCGAGAGGCGCTTCATCTCGGTCACGGCGTTCGGCGTGCGCAGCAGACGCTCAACAAACTTGGTGCTCTGCGCGCTCGTGGGCCGCGCGACCACATAGGCCGGGCTAACCGCGCCAGTGGTTTGAACTGCGCCAAAGCCACCCTGCCAAGCCCGCATCATGTTGTAGACAAGATCATTGGGCTCGACGCGCTTGTACTTTGAGCGGTCTTCACTGCGCGCGACCACGCGATCCATCTCGTCGTCAGCTAGCTCGGTGTCCGATACCCCTGAGTGGATGGACACGCTCAGCACAGGTAGATCGTCCGAACCCGGTTCCGAAACTTCCCTGAAGAGCGCGTTCAGACGAACGACCCGCCAATGGCTCGGCGCCTGCCCCAGCCACTCGACCCCGCTGTCCTTGTAGCTCCCATAGGCCGGAAAGCTCATGCCGCCAGCCCTTCGATCATCGCCTTGATCCGGTCGGTGACCAGCAGCAGTTCGGCGTCGATCTCGGCCAGGTCGCGGGGCGGTTCGAAGACGTAGAAGTGGCGGTTGAACGGGATCTCGTAGCCGACCTTGGTCTTGTCCTCGTCGATCCAGGCGTCGGGGGCGTGGGGCAGGACCTCGCGGGCGAAATAGGCGTCGACGTCCTGCGACAGCGGCACGTTCTCGGTGTCGCGGCGGGCGCTGTCGGCCAGCGGCTTGCCCTTGGCCTTGCCCTTCTGGCCGACCACGGGCGCTCCGGCCTCGTCCAGCAGCGGCCGCTCGACCGTGATGGTGCGATAGCCGAAGGCCTCGTTGGGGAAGATCCGCGACAGCGGCGCCAGCTTGACCTTGCCGCCCTGCGGCGCGGCGGGCGGGATCTCGCCGGCGCGGACCACGACCTTGCCGGCCTCCTTGCCGGCGGCGTCGACCAGGGTGGCGATCCGGGCTTCCACGAAGTCGCCGAACAGCCGGGTGACCAGGGCGATGTCGTCCTCGCCCATCTCCTTGCGCTTGGAGCCCAGGGACTTGCGCATCTTCTTCCAGAAGCCGCTGGCGTCGATCAGCTGCAGCCTGCCCTTGCGGGCGACGGGCTTCTTGTTGGAGACGATCCAGACATAGGTGGCGATGCCGGTGTTGTAGAACATGTCGGTCGGCAGGGCGACGATGGCCTCGACCAGGTCGTTCTCCAGCAGGTAGCGGCGGATCTCGCTCTCGCCGCTGCCGGCCCCGCCGGTGAACAGCGGCGAGCCGTTCAGGACGATGCCGAACCGGCTGCCGCCGTCCTGGGCCGGGCGCATCTTCGACAGCAGGTGCAGCAGGAACAGCAGGGAGCCGTCCGACACGCGCGGCAGGCCGGGGCCAAAGCGGCCGGCGAAGCCCTGCTGCTCGTGCTCGGCGCGGACGATCTTCTCGACCTTCTTCCACTCCACCCCGAACGGCGGGTTGGACAGCATGTAGTCGAACTGGCGCCCCGGGTGGCCGTCGTCGGACAGGGTGTTGCCGGGGATGATGGCCCCGACGTCCTGCCCCTTGATCAGCATGTCGGCCTTGCAGATGGCGTAGGACTCGTCGTTCAGCTCCTGGCCGAACATGGTCAGGCGCGCGCCCGGATTGTGCTGGGTCAGACGCTCCTCGGCGACCGACAACATGCCGCCCGTGCCGGCGGTGGGGTCATAGATGGTGCGAACCACGCCGGGCTTGGACAGGGCGTCGTCGTCCTCGACGAACAGCAAGGACACCATCAGGCCGATGACCTCGCGGGGCGTGAAGTGCTCCCCGGCCGTCTCGTTGGACAGTTCGGCGAACTTGCGGATCAGCTCCTCGAACGCCAGGCCCATCTGGTGGTTGTCGACCGCCCCGGGGTGCAGGTCGATGCCGGCGAACTTCTCGGCGACCTGATAGAGCAGCCCGGCCTTGGCCAGCTTGTCGACCTGGGTGAAGAACTCGAAGCGCTCGAAGATGTCGCGCACCGGGCCCGAGAAGCCCTGGATATAGGCGTAGAGGTTGGCGGCGATGTTGTCGGCGTCGCCGATCAGCCGGCCCATGTCGAGCTTGGAGGTGTTGTAGAAGCTCTGCTTGGCGGCGCGCAGCAGGTACGGCTCGGGATTGACCCCCGCCGCCTCGCGCCTGGCCAGTTCCTCCAGCACCGCCGGCTTGGTGGCCTCCAGCACGCAGTCCAGCCGCCGCAGCACGGTGAACGGCAGGATGACCTTGCCGTAGTCGGACTGCTTGTAGTCACCGCGCAGCAGGTCGGCCACCGACCAGATGAAGGCCGACAACGACTGATGGTTCATGCGCACTCCCCCGAACAACGCCCGATAGCAGCGCGGATGACGTGCAAGGGCAAGCGGCTGTAGCAGAAGCCTTACCGCGAAGGGAGCCCGCCGGGCCTCGCGCTTGGCGCGAGGGGCGCGCTGGAACCGCGCCGTCGGCGGACGTTCTCCGTCGATCCGGGCCTTGTCAGGCCAAGCTTCCAGGGCTCACAAAAGGCCTTTCGACGCGCGCTGCGTCGCCGTGGGCTCACAGGGTTTCGAGGACCGACATGACCGCATTTCAAGACCTGGGCCGGCGCGGCTTCCTGGCCGGCGCCGCGGCGAGCGCGGCCGCGATGGGCGCGCCCGCCTGGGCCCGGCAGCCCGGCGTCAAGAAGATGACCGATGGCGTCGCCCTGATCGGCCCGGCCGAGCGCCAGGCGCGGCTGGAACGCGCCCAGGCCCTGATGGTCAAGCTGGGCCTGTCGGCGATCGTCACCGAGCCGGGCTCGTCGATGGACTACTTCACCGGCGCGCAATGGAGCCGCAGCGAGCGGCCGTGCCTGGCGATCATCCCGCGCGAGGGTCAGGTCGGCATGGTCGTGCCGAAGTTCGAGGAACCCTCGATCCGCCAGAGCCTGGGCGTGCCCGCCGAGGTCCGCACCTGGGAGGAGGACGAAAGCCCCTACGCGATCGCCGCCGGGCTGCTGGCCGACCGCAAGCTGGCGTCGGGCAAGATCGGCGTCGAGGAGACGATCCGGACCTTCATCGTCGACGGCCTGACCGGCGCCCTGCCCTCGGCCCAGGTGGTCTCGGGCGCGGCGGTGTTCCGGGGCTGCCGGATGATCAAGTCGCCGGCCGAGCTGGCCCTGATGCAGGTCGCCGCCGACATCACCGTCGCGGCCCTGCGCCACACCCACGGCAACGTCAAAGCCGGCATGGGTCCCAAGGACATCGGCGCCCTGATGACCGAGTTCACGGTGAAGCAAGGCGCGCGGGTCAGCTTCAACCTGATCCTGATCGGCGAGGCCAGCGCCTACCCGCACGGCTCGCGTCAGCCCCAGGTGCTGGGCGAGGGCCAGGTCGTGCTGATGGACTGCGGCTGCAATGTCGGCGGCTACGAGTCGGACATCTCGCGCACCTTCGTGTTCGGCGAGCCCACCGCCCGCCAGCGCAAGGTCTGGAACGACGTCGCGCGCGGCCAGCAGGTGGCGTTCGAGGCCGCCCAGGTCGGGGTCGAGGCCGGCTCGGTCGACCGCGCCGTCCGCGCCTATTACGACAGCCTCGGCTGGGGCCCGCGCTACAAGCTGCCCGGCCTGTCGCACCGCACCGGCCACGGCATCGGCATGGACGGCCACGAGCCGGTGAACTTCGTGATGTCCGAGACGACGAAGCTGGCGCCGGGCATGTGCTTCTCGGACGAGCCGGGCATCTACATCCCCGGCGAGTTCGGCGTGCGGCTGGAAGACTGCATCCACATGACCCCGCGGGGACCCCAGTGGTTCAGCAAGCCGCCAACGACGCTGGACAAGCCCATGGGCTGATCGAGGTCTCGCGCGCGGCGCGACCGTGGCGACTTTCCGACGGTAAAGCGGAGCCATATCGAGGCTCGATCATTTCAGATCTGCAAACCGGCGCACATGTTCGGCCTCTAGGGCACTAAGGGTCCGTCCGCTCACGACGGCGCGTTCCCTATGGGCGGCCAGTCGCCGCCCGCTCACGCCGCCCCGCGCGCGGCCGTTCGAAGGCTGACGATGACTGACTTTCACGCCCCGCGTACGCCCCCGCGCCGCCGGACGCTGATCCTTGGCGGACTGATCGCGATCCTGGCCCTGGCCGGCGTGGCCTGGCTGGCCTGGACCCTGCTGCACGGCGACAAGGGCGGCGAAGGCGGCGGTCCTGGCGGCGGCTTCGGCGGCGGCGGTCGGCGCGGTCCGGCCAGCACGGTGGCGGTGGCCACGGCCAGCGCGACGGACCTGCCGATCGTCATCGAGGCCCTGGGCACGGTGAAGCCGGCCGCGACGGTGACGGTGCGTCCTCAGGTCGGCGGTACGATCACCCAGGTGATGTTCCGTGAAGGCCAGGTGGTCCAGCGCGGCCAGGCCCTGGTCCAGATCGATCCCCGCCCGTACGAGATGGCGCTGCTGCAGGCGCAGGGGAACCAGACCCGCGACGAGGCCCAGCTGACCGCGGCGCGCCTGACCCTGAGCCGCTACCAGACCCTGCTGACCCAGGACTCGATCGCCCGGCAGGAGGTCGACACCCAGGCCGCCACGGTCAAGCAATTGGAAGGCACGGTGATGGCCGACCGCGCCGCCGTCGGCACGGCGCGTCTGAACCTCGGCTTCGCCCGCATCGTCGCGCCCGTCTCGGGCCGGGTCGGCCTGCGCGTCACGGACGTCGGCAACTATATCGGCGCGGGCGACGCCAACGGCGTGGCGGTGATCACCACCGTCTCGCCGATCGACGTCGAATTCACCGTCCCGCAGGACGACGTGCCGCGCATCGCCGCCCGCCAGGGCCGCGCCAACGTGCCGGTCATCGCCCTGGACCGCACCCGCACCCAGACCCTGGATCGCGGCTCGTTCTCGACGCTCGACAATATCGTGGACACCGGCACCGGCACGGTGAAGGCCAAGGCCCGCTTCCCGAACGCCGGCAACACCCTGTTCCCCAGCCAGTTCGTCAATGTCCGCATGGAGCTGGACACCCTCAAGGGCGCGATCGTCGTGCCGGCCACGGCCGTGCGCCAGGGCGGCGACGGCGCGTTCGTCTGGCTGCTGAACAGCGACCAGACCGTCTCCAAGACCCCGGTGAAGACCGGCCAGGCGACGGGCGTCCAGGTGCAGATCACGCAGGGCCTGAAGGTCGGCGACAAGGTCATCACCGAGGGCGGCGACCGCCTGCGCGACGGCGGCAAGGTCCAACTGCCGGGCGCCAAGCCGGCGGGGCAAGGCAAGGGCGACGGCAAGGCCCGTCGCCAGCGCCCGCAGCGTCCGGAATAGTCGGGCCCAGCCGCGATGAACCCCTCGCGTCCCTTCATCCAGCGGCCGGTCGCCACGGCCCTGTTCATGGCGGCCATCGTCCTGGCCGGCCTGGTCGGCTTCCGGCTGCTGCCGCTGTCGGCCCTGCCCCAGGTCGACTACCCCACCATCCAGGTCCAGACCCTGTATCCCGGGGCCAGCCCCGAGGTGATGAGCCAGACCGTCACCGCGCCGCTGGAGCGCCAGCTGGGCGAGATGTCGGGCCTGGCCAGGATGAGCTCGGTCAGCACGGCCGGGGCCTCGGTCATCACCCTGCAGTTCAATCTGGGCGAGACGCTGGACGTCGCCGAGCAGGAGGTGCAGGCCGCCATCAACGCCAGCGGCTCGCTGCTGCCGGCCGACCTGCCCGCCCCGCCGGTCTACGCCAAGGTCAACCCGGCCGACGCGCCGGTCCTGACCCTGGCCATCACCTCCGACACCCTGCCGCTGACCGAGGTGCAGAACCTGGTCAACACCCGCCTGGCCCAGAAGATCAGCCAGGTCTCGGGCGTGGGCCTGGTGTCGCTGTCGGGCGGCCAGCGGCCGGCCATGCGCATCCAGGCCGACACCCAGGCCATGGCCAGCTACGGCCTGACCCTGTCGGACGTGCAGACCGCGATCAGCGCCGCCAACGCCAATAGCGCCAAGGGCAGCTTCGACGGCCCCACCCGCAGCTACACGATCAACGCCAACGACCAGCTGCTCAGCGTCGACGACTACCGCTCGCTGATCGTCACCTACAAGGACGGCGCGCCGATCCGCCTGTCGGACATCGCCCAGGTCGTCGAGAGCGCCGAGAACACCCGCCTGGGCGCCTGGGCCGGCAAGACCCCGGCGATCATCGTCAACGTCCAGCGACAGCCCGGCGCCAACGTCATCAAGACCGTCGACGCCATCAAGGCCAAGCTCCCCGAGCTTCAGGCCGGCCTGCCCGCCACCCTGGACGTCCAGGTGCTGGCCGACCGCACCACCGGCATCCGCGCCTCGGTGCACCATGTCGAGATCGAGCTGCTGCTGGCCGTGGGGCTGGTGGTGCTGGTGATCTTCTTCTTCCTGCACAGCCTGCGCGCCACGGTGATCGCCAGCCTGGCCGTGCCGATCTCGCTGATCGGCTCGTGCGGGGTGATGTACCTGATGGGCTTCTCGCTGAACAACCTCAGCCTGATGGCCCTGACCATCGCCACCGGCTTCGTCGTCGACGACGCCATCGTGATGATCGAGAACATCACCCGCCACCTCGAGAAGGGCGAAAAACCCATGGAGGCGGCGCTGAAGGGCGCGAAGGAGATCGGCTTCACGATCATCTCGCTGACCATCTCGCTAATCGCCGTGCTGATCCCGCTGCTGTTCATGGGCGACGTGGTCGGCCGCCTGTTCCGCGAATTCGCCATCAGCCTGGCCATCACCATCCTGATCTCGGCCGTGGTCTCCCTGACCCTCACCCCCATGCTGTCGGCCCGCTGGCTGAAGCCGCACGAGGGCCAGGAGGCCAAGGGGATCAGCAAGAAAACCCAGGATCTGTTCGCCAAGGTCGAGGCCCGCTACGAGGTCGCCCTAGCCTGGGTGCTGCAGCGCCAGGTCGCGACCCTGGTCGTCGCCGTCGGCACGCTGGTCCTGACCGGCGTGCTCTACATGATCATCCCCAAGGGCCTGTTCCCCACCCAGGACACCGGCCAGTTGCAAGCCCGCACCGAGATGGCCCAGTCGGTCTCCTACGACCGCATGGCGGCCCTGCAGCAGCAGGCGGCCGAGGCGATCCTGGACGATCCGGCGGTGGAGAACGTCGCCTCGTTCATCGGCGTCGACGGCGCCAACAACGCCATGCTCCACACCGGCCAGATGCAGATCAACCTGAAGGCCGATCGCTCGGGCTCGCAGGAGAAGATCATGCAGCGGCTGCGCGAGCGCGTGGCCAATGTGCCGGGCGTGACGCTATATCTCCAGCCCACCCAGGACCTGACCATCGACGCCGAGACGGGGCCCACCCAATACCGCCTGTCGCTGGAAGGCGCCGACACCGCCACGATCAGGGAATGGGCCGGCAAGCTCACCGCCGAACTGGCGAAGGTGAAGGCCGTCCGCAACGTCTATTCCGACGCCTCGGCCACCGGCCAGGCCGCCTATGTCGACATCGACCGCGACACCGCCGCGCGTCTCTCCATTACCGCGTCTGATGTCGACGATGCGTTGTACAGCGCCTTCGGTCAGCGGATCGTCTCGACCATCTTCACCGAGACCAACCAGTACCGCGTGATCCTGGAGGCCAAGCCCGGCGTCCTGGTCGACCCGACCACCCTGGGCAATCTGAACCTGAGGACCGGCGGCGGTTCGCCGACGCCGCTGGCCGCCTTCTCGACCATCAAGACCCAGCAGTCGCCGCTGCAGGTCACCCACGTCGCCCAGTTCCCGGCCACCACGATCGGCTTCGATACCGCCCCCGGCGTCTCGCTGGGCCACGCGGTCGACGAGATCCGTAAGGCCATGAAGACGATCGACATGCCCGTCTCGGTGACCACCACCTTCCTGGGCGCGGCGGGGGCCTATCAGAACTCGCTGTCCAACCAGCTATGGCTGATCCTGGCGGCCGTGGTCTGCGTCTACATCGTGCTGGGGGTGCTCTATGAGAGCTACGTCCATCCGATGACCATCCTGTCGACCCTGCCCTCGGCCGGCGTCGGCGCGCTGCTGGCCCTGTGGATCACCGGTAACGATCTGGGCGTGATCGGGATCATCGGCATCATCCTGCTGATCGGCATCGTCAAGAAGAACGCGATCATGATGATCGACTTCGCCATCGACGCCGAACGCGAGGAAGGCAAGAGCCCGCACGACGCTATCTTCCAGGCGGCCATCCTGCGCTTCCGGCCGATCCTGATGACCACCCTGGCAGCCCTGTTCGCCGCGATCCCGCTGATGCTGGGCTTCGGCGAAGGGGCCGAACTGCGCCGTCCACTGGGCATCGCCATCTTCGGCGGCCTGCTGCTCAGCCAGCTCCTGACCATGTTCACGACCCCGGTCGTCTACCTGGCCTTCGACCGCCTGGCCCCGACCGCCAAGCGCGAGCGCCGCGATGACGGCCCGCATCCTGACCGCGTCGATCCCGAGCCGATCCCGGGGGCGCCGTCTTGAACCTGTCCGGTCCCTTCATCCGGCGGCCGGTCGCCACCATCCTGCTGACCATCGGCCTGGCCATGGCCGGGATCGCGGCCTTCTTCGTGCTGCCGGTCTCGCCGTTGCCGCAGGTGGATTTCCCGACCGTCTCGGTGTCGGCCAACCTGTCGGGGGCCAGTCCCCAGACCATGGCCTCCAGCGTCGCCACGCCGCTGGAGCGGCGGCTGGGCACGATCTCGGGCGTCAACGAGATGACGTCGCAGAGCTCGACGGGGTCGACGCGGATCACCCTGCAGTTCGATCTCAACCGCCAGATCGACGGCGCCGCCCGCGAGGTGCAGGCCGCGATCAACGCCGCTCGCGCCGACCTGCCGGCGACGCTGCGCAGCAACCCGACCTATCGCAAGGCCAATCCGTCCGACTCGCCGGTGATCATCCTGGCCCTGACCTCGGACACCAAGACGCCCGGCCAGATCTATGACGCGGTCTCCAACGTCGTGGCCCAGCGCCTGGCCCAGGTCAGCGGCGTCGGCGACGTCGAGATCGGCGGCGGCTCACTGCCGGCCGTCCGCATCTCGGCCAACCCGTTCCTGCTGAACCAGTACGGCGTGGCCATGGAGGACGTCCGCGCGGCGATCCAGTCGGCCAACGCCAACCGCCCAAAGGGCGCGCTGGAGGGTAACGGCCAGCGCTACCAGATCTATACGACCGGCGCGGGCCGCAAGGCCGCCGACTATGCCGGCCTCGTGGTGGCCTGGCGTAACGGCGCGCCGATCCGCCTGTCGGACGTCGCGCAAGTCACCGACAGCGTCGCCGACACCCGCACCCTGGGCCTGTTCAACGGCAAGCCGTCGATCATCGTCCTGATCACCGCCCAGCCGGGCGCCAATATCATCGAGACGGTCGACAGCGTCCGCGCCGTCCTGCCCGAGCTTCGCGCCCAACTGCCCAGCGACATCACCGTCGATGTCGCCAGCGACCGCACCAACTCGATCCGCGCCTCGCTGCACGAGATCGAGGTCACCCTGCTGATCTCGATCATCCTGGTGATCGTCGTAGTCAGCATCTTCCTGCGCAGCGCCCGCGCCACCTTCATTCCCGCGGCGGCGACCATCGTCTCGCTGCTGGGCACGTTCGGGGTCATGTACCTGCTGGGCTTTTCCCTCAACAATCTCAGCCTGATGGCGATCACCGTCGCCACCGGGTTCGTGGTCGACGACGCCATCGTCGTGCTGGAGAACACCGCCCGCCACATCGAGAAGGGCATGGACCGCTTCGCGGCGGCCCTGCTGGGCGCGCGCGAGGTCGGGTTCACCGTGCTGTCGATCAGCATCTCGCTGGTCGCCGTCTTCATCCCGCTGCTGTTCATGGGCGGCCAGGTCGGCCGCCTGTTCCGTGAGTTCGCGGTCACTCTGTCGGCGGCGGTGCTGATCTCGCTGGTCATCAGCCTGACCACCACGCCGATGATGTGCGCCTACCTGCTGCGCCCCGAGAAGAAGGACAAGGCAGGCCGCCTGTCGCGCTTTTTCGAGGCGGCGTTCAACCGCGTCCACAAGACCTATGAGCACAGCCTGGACTGGGCCCTGCACGCCAAGCCGTTGGTCATCGCCCTGCTGGTCGCGGTGATCGCCATGACCGCCTGGCTCTATATCGCCGTGCCCAAGGGCTTCTTCCCGCAGCAGGACAGCGGTCAGTTGATGGCCGGCATGCGCGCCGACCAGTCCGTCTCGTCCCAGGCCATGCAGAAGAAGCTGCGCCAGGTGGTCGGCATCATCCACAAGGATCCCGCCGTCGACACCGTGGTCGGCTTCACCGGCGGCGGCCGCGCGGGCGGCGGCTTCATGTTCGTGAACCTCAAGCCGATCGGCGAGCGCAAGGAGAAGGGCTCGGCCGTCATCGCCCGCCTGCGTCCGCAGCTGCAGCGCGTGACCGGCATCAGCGTGTTCCTGAACCCGGTGCAGGACCTGCGCATGGGCGGCCGGCAGAGCAACTCGACCTACCAGTACACCCTGACCAGCGACAGCAGCGCCGCCCTCAAGGAGTGGGCCGCCAAGCTGGCCGAGGCGATGAAAGCCCACGACGACGTGCTGACCGACGTCGATTCCGACCAGCAGGAGAACGGCGTCGAGACCCTGGTCACCATCGACCGCGACAGCGCCTCGCGGCTGGGGATCACGCCTCGCGCCGTCGACAACGCGCTCTACAACGCCTTCGGTCAGCGTCAGGTCGCGACCATCTACGAGGACGTCAACCAGTACGCCGTGATCCTGGAGTGGCAGCAGAAGTTCGCCCAGGGTCCCGAGGCGCTGAACGACGTCCACGTGCCGACACGGCCGTCCGGGACGGCGAAGGCCACCGGTCCCAGCGTCAATCCGGCCCTGCGCGACCAGTCGACCGGCTCGGCCCTGAACACCGCCGCCACCGCCATGACGCCCCTGTCGGCCATCGCCAGCGTCTCCCAGAACGCGACCCCGACCTCGGTCAATCACCAGAATGGCGAGCTGGCCACCACGGTCTCGTTCAACCTGGCGGACGGCAAGTCGCTGAGCGACGCCCAGATCGCCGTCGCCCAGGCCGAGGCCGAGATCGGCATGCCGACCAGCGTGCGCGGCAGCTTCCAGGGCCAGGCCCGCCAGGCCAACGACCAGATGAAGCAGCAGCCGCTGCTGATCCTGGCCGCCATCGTGGCGATCTACATCGTCTTGGGTATCCTCTACGAAAGCTACGTCCACCCGATCACGGTGCTGTCCACCCTGCCCGCCGCCGGCGTCGGCGCGGTGGTCGCCCTGCTGATCTTCAAGATGGAGTTCTCGATCATCGCCCTGATCGGGGTCTTCCTGCTGCTGGGCATCGTCAAGAAGAACGCCATCCTGATCATCGACTTCGCCCTGGACGCCCAGCGCAGCCGGGGCCTCTCCGCCCAGGAAGCCGTGCGCGAGGCCAGCCTGCTGCGCTTCCGCCCGATCCTGATGACCACCCTGGCCGCGGCCCTCGGCGCGCTTCCCCTGGCCATCGGCTTTGGCGAAGGCGCCGAGCTGCGTCGTCCGCTGGGCGTGGCCATCATCGGCGGCCTGATCGCCAGCCAGCTACTGACCCTGATCACCACACCCGTGGTCTATGTCTATCTCGATCGCCTGCGCGGGAAGACGCGCAAGGACGAGCGGCATCTGACCCACCACCCGACCGCGCCGGAACCCGCCAGATGATCCGTCTTTCGCGCCTGATCGGCGCCGCCTCGCTCCTCGCCCTCGGCGCCTGCTCGATGACGCCGGCCTACGAGACGCCCGCGCTGAAGTCCGCGCCACCAGCCCAGTTCAAGGCCCTGGAGGGCTGGAAGACCGCCACGCCGTCCGACCATCTGGATCGCGGCGACTGGTGGACGCTGCTGGGCGACCCGCGGCTCAACGTCCTGGCCGAGCGCGTGAAGGTGGACAACCAGACCATCGCCCGCGCCGAGGCCGCCTATCGCCAGGCCCGCGCCCTGGTCCGCGAGCAACGGGCCAGCCTGTTCCCGTCGGTCGACCTTTCCAGCTCCGCCACCAAGTCGGGCGGCGGCGGCACCAAGACCACGACCTCCGTCGGCGGCGCGACCCGCGCGGGCGACACCCAGCGCTATCAGGTCGGCATCGGCGCCAGCTGGGAGCCGGACGTCTGGGGCCGCATCCGCGCCGGCCTCAGCGGCGCCAAGTTCAGCGCCGAAGCCAGCGCCGCCGACCTCGCCGCCGCCCAGTTGTCGGCCCAGGGCGAGCTGGCGACCAGCTATCTGGGCCTGCGCCGCGCCGACGCCGAGATCGCCATGGTCCAGGCCACGGTCGAGGGCTACCAGCGCACCCTGCAGATCACCACCAACCGCTACAACGCCGCCATCGCGCCCAAGTCCGACGTGCTGCAGGCCCAGGTCCAGCTGGCCAACGCCCAGTCGACCCTGGAGGGTCTGGTCCAGGATCGCGCGACCTTCGAGAACGCCATCGCCGTGCTGGTCGGCGAGCCGGCCAGCGGCTTCCGCATCGCGGCCGTGACCGACTGGAAGCCGATCGTGCCCGAGATCCCGATCGGCGTGCCCTCGCCCCTGCTGGAGCGCCGTCCCGACGTCGCCGCCGCCGAGCGCCGCGTCGCCGCCGCCAATACCGACATCGGCGTGGCCCGCGCCGCCTTCTTCCCGACCTTCAGCCTGTCGGCCAACGGCAATTCGACCTCGAGTGTCCTGGGCGACCTGTTCACCACCTCGGCCAATACCTGGTCGCTGGGCCTGACGGCCGCCCAGACCCTGTTCGACGCTGGCGCCCGCAAGGCCCGCGTCGAGCAGTCGCGCGCGGCCTATGACGCCACCGCCGCCGACTATCGCCAGACGGCCCTCCAGGCCTTCGAGGACGTCGAGAACCAACTGGCCGCCGCGAGGGCTCTCGAGCGGCAATACGCCCTGCTGCTGACCGCCTCCCAGGCCGCCGACCAGACCGAGCAGATGCTGTTGAACCAGTACAAGGCCGGCCAGGTGGCCTATACCGACGTGGTCACGGCCCAGGCCTCGGCCCTGTCGGCGCGACGGACGCTGCTGCAGACGGCGGTCTCGCGCCAGACGACGGCGGTGGCCCTGGTCCAGGCCCTGGGCGGCGGCTGGCGCTGAAAACTTGTTGAGGCTCCGGCCTCGCGACTCTAACACTTGTTTGAGCGCGACGATCCGGGAGCCTTCGCATGACCACCGCCTATCTCTGTGACGGCCTCCGCACACCTATCGGTCGCTACGGCGGCGCGCTCTCCAAGGTTCGGGCCGACGACCTGGCGGCCATCCCGCTGAAGGCCCTGGCCGCGCGCAACGCCGGCCTCGATCTTGAAGCCCTCGATGAGGTGGTGCTGGGCTGCGCCAACCAGGCCGGCGAGGACAACCGCAACGTCGCTCGTATGGCCCTACTCTTGGCCGGCTATCCGGTCGGCGTGCCGGGCGTGACCGTCAACCGCCTCTGCGCTTCGGGCCTGGAGGCCATCGGCTACGCGGCTCGCGCCATCCTGTCGGGCCACAACGACCTGCTGATCGCCGGCGGTGTCGAGAGCATGAGCCGCGCGCCGTTCGTGATGGGCAAGGCCGACAGCGCCTTTTCGCGCAACGCCGAGATCTTCGACACCACCATCGGCTGGCGCTTCATCAACCCGGCCATGCGCAAGGCCTATGGCGTCGATTCCATGCCCGAGACCGCCGAGAACGTCGCCGCCGACTACGGTGTGAACCGCGAGGACCAGGACGCCTTCGCCCTGCGCAGCCAGCAGCGGGCCGCCGCCGCCCAGGCCAACGGCTTCCTGGCCGGCGAGATCACCCCCGTCGAGATTCCCGGCAAGGCCGGCCCGACGATCGTCGAGCGCGACGAGCATCCGCGCGAGACCACGCTCGAAGCCCTGGCCAAGCTGAAGCCCGTCGTCCGCGAGGGCGGCACGGTGACGGCCGGCAACGCCTCGGGCGTCAATGACGGCGCGGTGGCGCTGATCGTCGCCTCCGAGGACGCCGTCAAGCGCCACGGCCTGACGCCGCGCGCTCGGATCACTGGCTACGCCACCGCTGGCGTCGCGCCGCGTGTCATGGGCGTCGGCCCGGTCCCGGCAGTGCGCAAGCTGCTGGCCAAGACCGGCCTGTCGATCGGCGACTTCGACACCGTTGAGCTGAACGAGGCCTTCGCCGCCCAGGGGCTGGCGGTGTTGCGTCAGTTGGGCCTGCCCGACGACGGCGCCCACGTGAACCCGAACGGCGGCGCCATCGCCCTGGGCCACCCGCTCGGCGCCTCCGGCGCGCGGCTGGTGCTGACCGCCCTTCGCCAATTGGAGGCGACCGGCGGCAAGCGCGGTCTGGCCACCCTCTGCATCGGCGTCGGCCAGGGCGCGGCGCTGTCGTTCGAGCGCGTCTAGTGTCGCTGGCCGATCCGGAACTGATCGAGGCCCTGCGCCAGACGGTGCGGGCCCTGTGCCGTGACTTCCCGCCGCCCTACTGGCGCGCCCTGGATCGCGAGAAGGCCTATCCGACCGAGTTCGTGGCCGCCATGACCCAGGCCGGACTGCTGGGCGTGCTGATCCCCGAGGCGTATGGCGGCGGCGGCCTGGGCCTGACAGCGGCCGCGGCGATCCTGGAGGAGGTCCACGCCAGCGGCGGCA
Source organism: Caulobacter sp. GW822-FHT07D08 (assembly GCF_058798735.1). Classification (NCBI taxonomy): domain Bacteria; kingdom Pseudomonadati; phylum Pseudomonadota; class Alphaproteobacteria; order Caulobacterales; family Caulobacteraceae; genus Caulobacter; species Caulobacter sp. GW822-FHT07D08. The sequence goes on along the minus strand of NZ_JBXAKU010000001.1, from coordinate 590,610 downwards.
ACGCCGCCGCCGTGCACGCCCAGATGTACACGATGGGCACGGTGCTGCGGCATGGCTCACCTGAGCAGAAAGAGACCTGGCTGCCGAGGATCGCCGACGGGTCGATCCGCCTGCAGGCCTTCGGCGTCACCGAGCCGACGGCCGGCACCGACACCACCTCGATCTCGACCTTCGCCCGCCGCGAGGGCGACACCTATGTGGTCAACGGCCAGAAGGTCTGGACCAGCCGGGCCGAGCACTCCGACCTGATGGTCCTGCTGGCCCGCACCACGCTCAAGGACCAGGTCGCCCGCAAGGCGGATGGCCTGTCGGTGTTCCTGGTCGACATGCGCGAGGCCAAGGGTCGAGGCCTCTCGATCAGCCCGATCGCCACCATGCTGAACCACGCCACGACCGAGGTCTTCTTCGACAATCTGGTGATCCCCAAGGGCAGCCTGATCGGCGAGGAGGGCAAGGGCTTCCGCTATATCCTGGATGGCATGAACGCCGAGCGGATCCTGATCGGGGCCGAGTGCCTGGGCGACGCCGCCTGGCTGATCGGCAGGGCGCGCGACTACGCCAACAGTCGCGTCGTGTTCGGCCGCCCGATCGGCCAGAACCAGGGCGTTCAGTTCCCGATCGCCCGCGCCTACGCCCAGGCCCACGCCGCCCGCCTGACGGTCTATGACGCCGCCGCCCGCTACGACGCCGGGCTTGCGTGCGGCGAGCAGGCCAACATCGGCAAGATGCTGGCCTCGGAGGCCTCGTGGGCGGCGGCCGACATGTGCCTGCAGACCCACGGCGGCTTCGGCTTCGCCGAGGAGTACGACATCGAGCGCAAGTTCCGCGAGACGCGGCTCTACCAGGTGGCGCCGATCTCGACGAACCTGATCCTGGCCTATGTCGCCGAGCACGTGCTCGGCCTGCCCCGCTCGTACTGATGCAAAGGCGGCGGACGACGGTCCTGGCGGCCTCGGACCTGGCGCGCCTGGCGGCGGCGCTGGACCGGCCGACGCCGGCCGCGGTCCCGCCCGCCTGGCACTGGGGATGCCTGGCCGAACCGATCCCGCGCGCCGATCTCGGCCCCGACGGCCATCAAAGGCGCGGCCTGTTCCTGCCGGCCATCGAAGCGCCTCGGCGGATGTTCGCGGCGGCTGACCTTCGGTTTACAAAACCGCTGTACCCCGGCCTCGAAACCGAACTCGTCGAGACCATCGACAGTGTCGAGGAGAAGCCGGGCGCGAGCGGTCCGCTGACCTTCGTCACCGTCGATCGAACGTTCAGCCAAGCTGGGGAAATCCGCGTCACCGAGCGGCAGACGATCGTCTATACCGCCGCCCCGCCCGCGCCGCGCACGCCCGACGCCGAGCTTCCTCAGGCTGAGTGGAGCCGCGACACGCCGACCGATCCGGTGCTGCTGTTCGCCTTTTCGGCGGCGACCGCGAACAGTCATCGCATCCACTACGACCTGCCCTACGCGACTGAGGTCGAAGGCTATCCGGGCCTCGTCGTCCATGGTCCGCTGATCGCCCTGCTGCTGCTCGAGGCCATGCCCGCCCGGCCGCTGACGCGCTTTTCGTTCAGGGCCCTCAAGCCCGCCTTCGCCGGCGATACGATCACGGCCAAGGGCCGCCTGACCGATGACGGCGCGGCGCTGTGGGCGGAGGTCGATGGGGCCGTGGTGATGAAGGCGACGGCCACCTTCTAGGCCGCCCTACTCCTCCAGCGTCGACGTATCGAACCCGTGGTACAGCGACAGGAACCGGAACGGGTGGCCCTCGACATATTCCTTGAACATCACGTTGTTGATGTCGCTCTGGGTGTCGAAGGTTCCCACCTTCGCCCCCGGGGCGTGCAGCTCCAGGTGACGGCGGGCCAGGTTCAGGGCGACCTGGTCGATCCAGCGGGTGACGGTGGCGCGCGACAGCCGCTCGTCCAGATAGGCGCGCAGCCAGCGCAGCAGGATCGACGTCTCCGGCGTGGGACGCGCCAGCACCAGGTTGGCGGTGATCCGCGAACCGGCCTGGAAATTCTTGTCGTTCAGGTTCAGCACCAGATCGGCGTCGGTCCACTGCTCCAGCAGGTCGGCGACGCCGCGCTGCAGCAGCAGGTCGATGTCCGACACAAAGACGGGCCGTTGCAGCAGGTCCAGCAACCCTCCCAGGCGCTGGAACCGCACCGACTGGTAGTGGGCGACCGGGATCTCGATCAGCCCCTTCGGCGGCGCCTCGAAGCACTGGGTGGTCACCGCCGAAGCGTCGAAGTCGTCGCCGACGAACACCACCCGCGGATCGTGGATCCGCACCGTCGCGGCGGCCTCGGCCAGCTTGCCCGCGCCGCCGATCACATGGATCATCACCAGGAACGGCACGTCGCCGTGCTTCAGCACCGACAGCGCCAGCCAGCGGCCGTAGAGTTCGACATAGCGGGGATCGCCCGCCGCGAAGAATACCACCCGCGCGCCCAGGGCGTCCGCGTGGGCCTTCAGGCCCTCGTCGTCCAGGGTCTGGCCATCCCCGGTCAGGAAGGTGCGCGGGCCGTCGTCCGGCGCGGGCGGGGTCGGCCCATCGAGATCCGCTCCGGTCAGGGCCTCCATCACCGCGCGGTAGTGGTTAACCCAGTCGCCCCACTCCGGGCCGGGCGACTCCATGCCCATGGCCGCGGCCTCGGCCAGCAGCAGTTCGAACAGTTCGACACGCTCGCGGGTCAGGGGCTCGCAGAGGATCAGGCTGACGGCGTCATGGTAGAACTTCATCCGGCCCAGCGGATGCAGGCCCGACTGCGTATCGCGCGCGGTGGCGATGGCCTTGCTCAGCTCGGCGGCGACGTCCAGCGCCGTTTCCGCCGACGGCGCGGCGCCGGGCGGTGCCTCGGCCGGCACGCCCTCGAAGAAGCGGCCCAGCAGGGCCAGGGCCTGGGCGCCGACCGGCAAGGTTCCCTCGCCCAGCATCACCGCGAAGTTCAGGCCGCCGCGCCAGCCGACCTGCAGCTCGAAACGCTGCGGGGCCTGCGCCCACACAGCCTCGCCCGGAAAGGTCAGGTGCTCGAGCAGCGGGGTCTTGGGGGCCAGCACTAGGGCGCCGTCCAGGTGGTCGGCGGCCCAGCGGTGATGGGCGAAGCCACGATAGGCGCCCTCGGGCTTGAGGGCCTCCAGATAGCGTGACGGCGTGGTGATCCAGCCGGCCTCGGCGATCAGCGGCAGGCGCTCAAGCAACACGGACGGCCGGGCCAGGGTCTGGACCACATGCGTGGCCAGCACACAGTCGAAGCGGCCCTCGCGCGCCACATGGGCCAGCACGGCGCGATAGGTCTCGGGATCGGAGAGGTCGCCGGGGAAATCGGCGTCCGCCCCGCCCAGCGCGGCGTCGCGCAGATCGTCCGGCCAACGGGGCGGGCCGGCGCCGACCACCAGAATTCGGTAATCCGGGTCCTGCGCCTTGCATCGCCGGAGCTGGTCCACGAGACCCGATAGATCGCCCAGGCTCGCCAACTGGCCGAACTGCGACGGCCGCGTCGCGCGACGTTCGAACAGATCGGCCGGCGAGACTTGGCTCACGAAGCGCCGCCTTCCCAGAGCCGGCCATCGGCGGGGATGGTCTTGACCTGGTCGCGCCGCGCCAACTCGTGGCGGTAAAGGGCGTGCAGGTCGGGCTCGGTCTGCATCTCGCGATCGTCGCGGTCCAGCGACAGGCCGATGCGGAAGTAGGTGTCGAGATTGGTCAGGTTCGGGCGCGGCCTCTGGCCGGCCTGATGCTCGGCGATCATCTCGTCGTAAAGCGCTTCCAGCTTGCCGGCCAGCAGGTCCATGTCGAACAGCACGCAGCTATCGCGGTTGGCCTCCAGCGTGTCGCGCAGAGCCCGGGCCTTGGCGCGGTCGGCGCCGAGCTCGACGGCCTTCTCGACATAGGCCTCCGCGCTGTCGACGACCAGTTCGGGCAGGCCGGCGCTACGCACCAGGCTGCCGCAGACCCGCGAGGCGAAGCAGCGCCCCGACCAGGTCAGGACCGGCACGGCCATCCACAGCGCGTCCGAGGCCGTCGTGTGGGCGCCGTAGGGCGTGGTGTCCAGGAACAGGTCGGCCAGGCGATAGCGGGCCAGGTGGAAGGCGTTCTGCAGCTTTAGGGCGAAGACCAGGCGGGTGCGGTCCACGCCCCGCGCCTCGGCCGCGTCGCGCAGGCGGGCGTTGGTCTCGGGATTGCTGTCCAGCAGCCACAGCACGCTGCCGGGCGTGCGCTTGAGGATCTCCATCCAGCGATCGAAGACGTGCGGCGTGATCTTCTGCGTGCCGTTGAAGCAGCAGAATACGAAGGCGTCCTCGGGCAGGCCGGCCTCGGCGCGGGTCGGGTCGGTCTCCTCCACCTTCCGGCGGCGGTCATTGGGCTGATAGCAGGGGATCCGGCGCACGGCCTCGGAGTAGTAGAGCTCCATCTCCGGCGGGATGATCCACGGGTCGGCGATGATGTAGTGGTGGTAGTCGCTGCCCATCGTCCCCGGATAACCCAGCCAGTTGACGATGATCGGGGCCGGACGGCGGGCGAAGACCGAGGTGCGGGCGTCGCGGGTGTGGCCGTTGACGTCGACCAGGATGTCGATGCCGTCGTCGACGATGCGCTGAGCGGCCTCGTCGTCCGACATCGGGCGGATGTCGGTGAAGTGCTCCGCCGCCGCGCGGATGCGGGTGTTCAGGCCATCACTGGACTCCGGACCGCAGTAGTAGGCGAAGACCTCGACCTTTGACTTGTCGTGAACCTCGAACAGCTCGGCCATCAGGTAGCCGACGGCGTGGTCGCGCAGGTCCGAGGAAATGTAGCCGATGCGCGGACGGCGACCGGCGATGTCGATCGGGGCGTCGCGGCGGTCGACACGGATCTGTTCGGGCGTGACCTTGGCCTCGCGCTCGACGAAGTGGGCGCCCGCGGCCAGCAGCAGCAACGGGTCATCGGTATAGGCGGCGACCGACAGCGGATTGACGCCTTCCAGCAGCGTTTCGCGGGGGACGCGCTCGGTCGGCTGCAGGGCCGGCCACTTGCACAGCGACAGGCGCGTGGCGACCAGCTGGCCGATCACGTCCATGGCCGAGGGGTCCAGCTCGGCGGCGCGCTGCAGGGCCAGTTCGGCGCGGGCCGACTGGTGCATGTCGCCCAGCAGCCGCGCGATCTGCTTGAGGCAGGTGAAGGCGTAGCCGGCGCCCACGCCGCTGATCACGACCTGGCGGTTGGCGCCCGCCTCCCAGGTGGCGACGGCCAGCTCGCCCAGCCCGGCCCGTTCCTGGATGCCGCCCAGGTTCACATAGGCCGGCAGGAAGTCGGGATTGAGCTTGATCGCCTGCTCCAGCGAGGCCGCCGCGCCGGGGTTGTCGCCCAGAGCCGCCTGCAGGACCGCGCGGTTGAACAACGCCACCGACAGTTGCGGGTGCTCGGCGTTGAACTTGATCCAGACCTTGTAGGCCTGGTCGGCAAGAGCTGGCTGGCCCTCCGCGCCAAGTTTCGAGGCAAGGGTGATCAGGTCGCCGAGCGAACATCCCTCGGCGGTCAGCGTGCTGAGCAGGTTCAGCGTATCGATGTCGGCCATTGTCTTCCTGAAACCGATGGGCGGCGGACAGGCGCGCGCGAAAGCGGCGCGCGAGTCAGCGCTGCGTGATCATGGCATGGGGTTTGAAACTCGACCAATGCCCGAGAGCAAGGATCGCAAGCGGTTCGCCGTCCGCGCCTCGGGGAGGCGCGGACGGCGGCCGGGATCAGCTCACGGTCAGGTAGGCCGCGATCTGGGCGTCGCTCAGGCTCTGCACCTGAGCGGTCGTCAGGGCGTTGGCCTGGGTCGTGGTCAGCGCCGCGATGTTGGTCGTCGACAGATAGTCCAGCTGGGTGGCGGTCAGGCCGGAGATCTGCGTGGCCTGCAACTGGCCGATCTGGGTCGTGCTCATCGCGTCGATCACCGTCGTGCCCAGGGCGCCGAGCTGGGTGCTCGTCAGGGCCGACAGCTGCGAGGCCGCCAGGTCGCCCACGTCGGTCACCGACAGGCCCTTGAGTTGCGAAGCCGTCAGCCCCTTCACCTGGGTCGTGGTCAACGCGGCGGTCTGGGTGGCGTCCAGGGCCGAGATGTTGGTCGCCGACATCGCCGCCAGTTGCAGGATGCTCAGCGCCGCGATCTGGGTGTCGATGAACTGGCCGACATCGGCCGGGCTCAAGGCCGCCAGCTGGCTCGGAACGATGCCCTTCACCTGCGTGCTGTTGAGCGCGCCGACCTGCGTGCCAGCCAGGGCCGAGAAGGCCGTGGTCGACAGGGCGCCGACCTGGGTCGCGGCCATCAGGGCGATCTGGCCGGCCGACAGCGTCCCGGCCTGGGCCGCGTTCAAGGCCCCTACCTGCGGCGCCGTCAGGGCGGCGACCTGGGTGTCGGCCAGCTCGCCGATGTCGGTGGTCGACAGACCCTTCACCTGGTCGAGGGTCAGGCCCTTGACCTGCGCCGTCGTCAGCGCGGCGGTCTGGTTGGCGTCGAGAGCCGAGAGGTTGGTCGCCGAGATCTGCGCCAACTGGGTCGGGGCCAGGCTGGCGACCTGGGTCGTCGTCAGCTCGCCGATGTCGGTGGTGTTCAGGCCCTTCAGCTGGTCGGCCGTCAGCCCCTTGATCTGGGTCGTCGTCAGGGCGGCCACCTGGGTGTCGACCAAGGCCGAGAAGGCGGTCGCGCTCAGGGCGCCGATCTGGGCCGCCGACAGCGCGCCGATCTGGGTCTCGTCGAACTCGGCGACGTCAGTGACCGTCAGCCCCTTGACCTGAGCCGTCGTCAGACCCTTCAGCTGCACCGAGGTCAGCACGCCCACCTGGGTGGCGCTCAGGTTCGAGAAGCCGGTCGGCGTCATGCCGCCTAGCTGGGTCGAGCTGAGAGCCTGCACCTGGGTGTCGGCCAGGGCGGCGATGTTGGCGGTGTTCAGACCGCCCATCTGCAGCGCCGTCAGACCCTTGATCTGGGTCGTCGAAAGGGCGGCCAACTGGGTGTCGCGCATCAGCGAGACGTTGGTGGACGAGATCGCGCCCAGCTGGGTGGCCGTGAGGCCGCCAACCTGGGTGGTCGACAGTTCCTGCAACTGGCTCGGGACCAGGGCGCTGATCTGGGCCGCCGCGAGTTGACCGATCTGGGTCGCCGACAGCTCATCGATGTCGGTGACCGACAGACCCTTCAGCTGGGTGGCGTTCAGCGCCTGGAGCTGGGTGTTGACCAAAGCCCCGACCTGGGTGCTGGAAAGCGCCGAGATGTTGGTCGCCGACAGCTGCTTCATCTGATCCGCGGTCAGAGCCCGGATCTGGGTGGTCGAGAACTCGCCGATGTCGTTGGTCGTCAGGCTTTGCAGTTGGCTGGCCGCGATGCCCTTGACCTGGGTGGCGTTCAGCGCCGCGACCTGGGTCTGGTTCAGCAGCGAGAAGCCCGTGGTGCTGAACGCGCCGACCTGCAGGGCCGAGAGCCCCTGGATCTGGGTGTCGGCCAGACGGTCGAGCGCGCCGCCCTGGGCGAAACCCTTGATCTGGGTGGCGGTCAGGCCCTTGACCTGGGTCGAGGTGATCGCCGCGAACTTGGTCTCGCTCAGGTTGTTAAAGGACGTGGCCTCGAAGCCGCCGAGCTGGGTCGGGCTGAGCGCGCCAATGGCCGTCTCGCTCAGATCCAACGCGTCATAGCCCATGCCGCTGATCTGGGTCGCCGTCAGGCCCTTGACCTGAGTGGTGGTCAGGGCGGCGGTCTGGGTCTGGTACAGCGACCTCAGGTTGGTCGTCGACAGCGCGCCGATCTGGGTGGACGACAGCGCGGCGACATTGGTGTCGCCGAAGGCGCCCAGGATGCCCTGCGGCAGCGCGCCGATCTGGATCGCCGTGAGGCCCGGGATCTGACTGGCTTGCAGGTCGTCATAGAAGGAGTTGGCGAAGTTGCTGATGGCTTCCTTCTTGATCGCGCCGATCTGGCTGGTGGTCAGCGACTTCACCGCCGTTGCGTCGAGCGCGCTGATATTGGTCGCATTGAGCGCGCCGATCTGCGCCGTCGTCAGACTGCTCAGCTGCGTGCCGGTCAGCTCGTGCAGCATATTGCCGGCGGAGCCGCCAATCTGAGCGACGGTCAGCGCCTTAAGCTGGGTCGCCGTCAAGGCCTGGGCCTTGGTCCTGTCCAGGTTGTCCAGCATGGTCGTCGACAGCGCCGACAGCAGGCTGGTCGATATGGAGGCCGCCTGGGTCTCGTCGATATACAGCAGGAAGGAGCCCGACAGACCGTTCGCCTGCGTGCCGGTCAGACCCGCCATTTGGGTGGTCGTCAAGGCGTCGATCTGGGTCGGATCCAGGGCGTTCAGGGCGGTGGTGGTCAGCGCCCCCAGCTGGCTGGCGGACAGCTTGGCCACCGCGGTCGAGAACTCGGAGGTGTTGAAGCCGTCCAGCGCCTTCAGCTGGGTGGCCGTCAGGCCCTTGACCTGGGTCGCGGTCAGGCTCTGCACCTGGGTCCCGTCCAGGGCCAGGAAGGCGGTGTTGCTGAGCGCGCCCACCTGGCTGGCGGTCAGGCCGGCCAGTTGGGTCGTCGACAGCTCCTGCACCTGGGTGCCGGCCAGGGCGCCGATCTGCAGGGCCGAGAGCGCGCCGATCTGGGTCGAAGACAGCTCGTCGATGTCCGTGACCGACAGACCCTTCAGCTGGGTGGCGTTCAGCGCCTGGATCTGGGTGTTGGCCAGAACCGCGACCTGGGTGTCGGCCAGGGCCGAGATGCTGGCCGCCGAGAGGTTTTTCACCTGGTCGGCCGTCAGGGCCTGGATCTGGGTCGTCAGCAGCTCGCCGACGTCGGTGACGGTCAGGTTCTTCAGCTGGTCAGCGGTCAGACCCTTGATCTGGGTCGTCGTCAGGGCCGCGACCTGATTGGCGTCCAGGGCCGAGAAGCCGGTGGCCGTCAGCGCGCCGACCTGCGCCGCCGAGAGCGCATTGACCTGGGTGGTCGACAGTTCACCGACGTCGGTGACCGTCAGCGCCTTCAGTTGGTTGGCCGAGACGCCCTTGATCTGGGTGGTCGACAGCGCGCCGACCTGGGTGGCGTCCAGAGCCGAGAAGCCCGTGGCCGAGAGCGCGCCCAGCTGGGTCGGCGTCAGGGCCTTGACCTGGGTCGTGGAGAACTCGGCGATGTCGGTGGCGTTCAGCGCTCCCAGCTGCGAGGCGGTCAGACCCTTGATCTGGGTGTCGTTCAGCGCGCTGACCTGGGTGGCGTCCCAAGCGGCGAACTTGGTCGCGCCCAGCGCGCCGATCACCGAGGCGCTGAGGCCCGAGATCTGGGTGGTGGACAGGTCCGCGACGTTCAGCGCCGCGATCTGGCCGCTCGACAGCGCGCCGATCTGGGTCTGGTTCAGCTGGCCGATGTCGGTGACGGTCAGGCTGGCGATCTGGGTGTTGGTCAGCCCCTTCATCTGGCTTGTCGTCAGAGCCGCGGTCTGCGTCGCGTCCAGGGCCGAGAGATTGGCGGGCGAGAGGTTCTTGATCTGGTCGGCGCCCAGGGCGCCGATCTGGGTCGAAGACAGCTCGCCCACGTCGGTGAGGGACAGACCGCTGATCTGGGCGGCGGTCAGGCCCTTCATCTGGGTCGCCGTCAGCGCCGCCACCTGGGTGTCGACCAGGGCCGAGAAATTGGCGGCCGACAGCGCGCCGATCTGGGCCGTCGACAGGGCCGACAGCTGGGTCGTGTTCAGCTCGCCGATATCGGTGACCGACAGACCCTTCACCTGCGCGGTCGTCAGGCCCTTGATCTGCGTCGCGTTGATCAGCGAGACCTGGGTCGAATTCAGGGCGGAGAAGCTGGTCGCGGCCATGGCGCCCAGTTGGCTCGCGCTCAGCGCCTGGATCTGCGTGTCGGCGAGGGCGGCCACGTTGGTGGTCGTCAGCGCCGCCACCTGGGCGGTGGTCAGGCCTTTCAGCTGGGTCGAGGTCAGGGCGCCCATCTGGGTGGCGTCCATCAGGCTGAAGTTGGTCGCCGTGATCGCGCCCACCTGCGTGCCGGTAAGGGCGCCCAGCTGCGCGGTCGAAAGCTCCTGAACCTGGGTCGAGACCAGAGCGGTCAGCTGGGCCGCGGACAACGCGCCGACCTGGGTCGCCGACAGCTCGTCGATGTCGGAGACCGACAGGCCCTTCAGCTGGGTCGTGTTCAGCGCCTGGATCTGCGTGTTGACCAGGACTGCGATCTGGGTGTCGGCCAGGGCCGAGATGCTCGCCGCCGAGAGGTTCTTGATCTGGTCGGCCGTCAGGGCCGAGACCTGGGTGGTCGACAGCTCGCCGATGTCGGTGACGGTCAGGTTCTTCAGCTGATCAGCCGTCAGGCCCTTGATCTGGCCCGTCGAGATCTGCGCCATCTGGGTGGCGTTCAGGGCCGAGAAGCCCGTCGAGGTCATGGCGCCCAGCTGAGTCGCCGTCAGGGCGCCGATCTGGGTGCCGGCCAGGTCGCCGATGTCGGTGATCGACAGGGCCTTCAGCTGCGAAGAGGTCAGCCCCTTCATCTGCGTGGTCGTCAGGGCCGCCGTCTGGTTCGCGTCGAGCGCGGTGAAAGCCGTCGCCGTCAGGGAGCCGACCTGGGCCGCGCTCAGGGCGCTGATCTGGGTCGTGGCCAGCTCGCCGATGTCGGAGGCCGTCAAGGCGGCCAGTTGAGCGCTGGTCAGGCCTTTGACCTGGCTCTCGGTCAGCGAGCCGACTTGCGTGGCGTCGAGCGCCGCGAAGTTCGTCGCCGACAGCGAACCGACCTGCGTGGCGGTCAGCTGGCTCAGCTGAGCCGTCGAAAGGCTCTTCACGTTGGTCAGGTTCAGAGCCGACAGCTGCGAGGTCGCCAGGGCGCCGATCTGGGTATCGGCCAGTTCGGCGATGTCGCTGGCCGTCATGGCCTGCAGCTGGGCCGCGGACAGACCTCTCACCTGCGTGCTGCTCAGCACCGCGACCTGGGTGTCGACCATCGCCGAGACGGCGGCCGTGCTCAGGTTCTTGATCTGGTCGGCGCTCAGCGCCTTGACCTGGGTGGTGGTCAGCTCGCCGATGTCGGTGGTCGTCAGGTTCTTCAGCTGAACGGCTGTCAGGCCCTTCACCTGGGTTTCGGTCAGGGCCGCCATCTGGTTGGCGTCGAGCGCCGAAAGATTGGTCGAGGACATCGCGCCCAGCTGGGCGGTCGTCAGGGAACGGACCTGGGTGGTAGACAGCTCGCCGATATCGGTGGTCGTCAGCGCCTTGATCTGGTTGGCGGTCAGGCCCTTGATCTGGGTCTCGCTGATCAACGAGACCTGGGTGGCGCTCAGCGAGGAAAAGCTTGTCGTCGAGATGGCGCCCAGCTGCGTCGACGAAAGCCCGCCGATCTGGGTGTCGACCAGGTTGCCGACATTGGCGACGGTCAGAGAGCCCATCTGCTGGGCGGTCAGGCCCTTGAGCTGCGTCGTCGTCAGGGCGCCCAACTGCGTGGCGTCCATCAGGGTCAGGTTGGTCGTGCTGACCGCGCCCAGCTGCGTCGAGGTCAGCCCGCCGATCTGGGTGGTCGTCAGCGACTGCACCTGGGTGGTGGCCAGCACGCCCACCTGGGCGGTCGTCAGGCCGCCGATCTGGGTCGAGGACAGCTCACCGATGTCGGTGACCGTCATGCCGCGGATCTGGGTCGCGCTGATGCCGGCGATCTGGCTGTTGTTCAGCCTGGCGACCTGAGTGTCGGCCAGGGCCGAGAAGGCCGCCGCCGTCAGCGAGCCCAGCTGGTTCGGCAGCAGGGCCCCGACCTGGGTCGTGGACAGTTCGCCCACGTCGGCGGCGCTCAACCCCTTCATCTGGTCGATCGTCAGACCCTTGATCTGGGTCGTCGTCAGCGCCGCCACCTGGGTGTCGGCCAGCGCCGAGATGTTGGTGGAGGTGATGGCGGCCAACTGGCTGGTCGCCAGGGAGCCGATCTGGGTCGTCGTCAGCTCGCCGATGTCGGTGGTCGTCAGCGCCTTCAGCTGGTTGGCCGTCAGACCCTTGATCTGGCTCGTCGACAACGCCGCCACCTGCGTGGCGTCCAGGGCCGAGAACGCGCTCGTGGTCAGCGCGCCCAGTTGCGCGGCCGAAAGAGCGCCGACCTGCGTGGAGGTCAGCTCGCCAACGTCGCCGACGCTCAGGGCGGACATCTGCTGGACCGTCAGGCCCTTGATCTGACTTTCGCTCAGCCCGCCAACCTGGGTCGCGTTCAGGGCCGAGAAGGCGGAGGTCGACAGGGCCGCGACCTGGGTCGAGGCCAGGATGGCGATCTGATCCGTCGACAGCGTAGAAGCCTGACCCGTGGTCAGGGCGCTGAGTTGCGCGACGCTGAGGCCGCCGACCTGGGTCGAGGACAGCTCACCGACGTCGGTGACCGTCAGGGCCTTGATCTGGTCGTTGGTGACGCCCTTGAGCTGGGTCGCCGTCAGCACGGCCATCTGCGTGGCCGCCAGGGCCGAGAACGCGCCCGTGGTCAGCGCGCCCAGTTGCGCGGCCGAAAGAGCGCCGACCTGCGTCGTCGACATCTCGCCGATGTCGGTGGTGGTCAGGCTCTTGACCTGCGCGGCCGTCAGACTCTTGATCTGGGTGGTGGTCAGCGAGCCCATCTGGGTGGCGTCGAGCGCCGACACGTTGGTCGTCGACAGCGCGGCCACGCGGTCGACGCCAAGGGCGGCGATCTGGGTGCCGACCAGCTCGCCGACATCGGCGACGCTTAGCGCTTTCGCCTGGACGACGCTGACGCCCTTGATCTGGTCCTGGCTCAGGGCGGCGATCTGGGTGCCGACCAGACCCGAGAAGTTGGTCGCCGACAGGGCGCCGATCTGGGTCGAGCCGAGGCTGGCGATGTGCGACACGTCGAGGGCCGCGAGCTGGGTCGAAGTGAGCGCGGAAACCTGGTTGGTCGAGAGCTGCGTCAGCTGGGTGACGTCGAAGACCACCGAAGTCGCGAACTTCGGGATCTGGGTGGCGGTAAGCGCCTTGACTTGGGTCGTGCTGAGCGCGGCGACCTGGGTGTCGGCGAGCGCGCCGATCCCCGTCGCGCTGATCGCGGCGATCTGAGACCCGTTGAGCGACTGGATGTCTGTCGTGGACAGCCCCTGGATCGCCGTGATCGAGAGGTTCGAGATCTGCGCTGCAGAAAGGCTCGAGATCGACATTCACCCACCCTTGCTGGCGGACACGCACCTGCGGGCCCGGACGCAAACCATGGAGACGCCCCCCAAAACTCAAGCGCCCCGCGACAAGCCAGACTATGGCCCGATTCCGGTAACCATATTTCCTTTCCAAGTCCTTTCAACGAGACATGCCGACGCAGCGCTATACATGCCACGCGAGTTTACGGACGCACCTATATTTCGGCCTGTTGGATGCGCGCATAAGCCTTATAAAGTAAGGTGTTAGCTTCGTCTTGCACCGTCCGTTCACAGCGCCTGGACACGCGACGTCAAGCTTAGCGCGCGCTTAACGCGAACGCCTTGAAGCGAGGCGTCGGCCGCTTTTTGGCCCAAACTCCTAACGCCACCGATTCGGGTTCAGCCCTGCCCCGCCCCTAGCAGCTCGAAGCTGGCCATCAGGCCGTCGACAGCGGAACTGGCCAGCCAGACGTCGAACATCCCCGGCTCGGCGATCCAGTAATCGTTGTCGCCGACGAACATCAGGTTCTCGCGCTTCAGCTCGAACCGCACCTCGCGCTCGGCTCCAGGAGCCAGGGAGACACGCTGGAAACCCTTCAGCTCGCGCACCGGCCGGGTGCGGCTGGCGACCCGGTCGCGGATGTAGAGCTGGACGACATGGTCGCCGTGCAGGTCGCCGCTATTCTTGACCTTGGCGGTCACGTGCAGCGTGTCGTTCCAGGCCAGGCGCTGCGTGGAGAGCTTCACGTCCGTGACGTCGAAGCGCGTGTAGCTGAGGCCGAAGCCGAACGGATAGAGCGCGTCGTTGCGGATCGACCGCCAGCGCGCCTTGTACTCCTGGCCGTTCGGATCGACCGGGGCCGGGCGGCCGGTGGTGCGGCCGTTGTAGAAGAACGGCTCCTGGCCGCTGTCGATCGGGAAGCTGACCGGCAGTCGGCCCGAGGGGTTCACCACGCCGAACAGTACGTCGGCCACGGCGTTGCCCATCTCGCTGCCCAGGAACCAGGTCGCCAGGATCGCCGGAGCGTCGCGGACCACGCCCTCCAGCTGGATCGCGCGGCCGTGCCGCAACAGGACGACGACCGGCTTGCCCGTCGCGGCGATCGCTTCGGCCAGGCGCTGCTGGACCGGCGGGATGCGGATGTCCGTGCGCGACTTGGCCTCGCCGGTCATGTCCTGGCTCTCACCGACGGCCAGCAGGACGATGTCGGCGGCTTGAGCCGCGGCCACCGCGCGCTCGAAACCGCCGGCGATGGTGGTCTCGACCTCGCAGCCGCGCTCGACGATCAGGCTCGCCGGATCGGCCAGCTGGGCGCGCACGCCGGTGGCCAGATCGACGTTCAGGCGACGGTCCGCGAAGAAGCCGCCCCAGGCCCCCAGCACGTTGTCGCGGTCGTCGGCGAACGGACCGATCAAGGCCAGGCGCTTGCCGGCCTTGGGCAAGGGCAGGAGGGCCTGATCGTTCTTCAAGAGCACGATCGAGCGCGCGCCGGCCTCGCGGCTCAGGGCGCGCAAAGCGGGCGTGGCGGTGCGGGCCGCCTCGTCGCGCGGGTCCAGCGAGCGATAGGGGTTGTCGAAGAGGCCGATCGCCTCCTTCAGGGCCAGAACCCGGCGCACGGCCGCGTCGACCGTAGCCATCGGCACGGCGCCCGAGGCGACCAGTTCCGGAAGGTAACGATTGTAGAGGCCGCTCTGCATGCTCATGTCGACACCCGCCAGGATGGCCAGGCGCGCGGCGTCGCGGTCGTCGGCGGCATAGCCGTGGGCCACCAGCTCCTGGTCAGCCGTGTAGTCCGAGACCACCACGCCCTTGAAGCCCCACTCCCCGCGCAGGATGTCGGTCAGCAGCCTCCTGTTGGCCGTCGCCGGGACGCCGTTGACGTCATTGAAGGCCGACATGGTCGTCAGGGCGCCGGCCGCGAAGGCGGCCTGGAACGGCGGCAGGTGCACCTCGCGCAGGGTGGCGTCCGAGACCTCGACCGAATTGTACTCCAGCCCCGCCATTACCGCGCCATAGGCGGCGAAGTGCTTGGGCGTGGCCAGCATGCTGTCGTCGGCCTTGAGGTCCTTGCCCTGGAAGCCGCGCACGCGGGCGGCGGCCATCACCTCGCCCAGATAGACGTCCTCGCCCGCCCCTTCGGCCACCCGGCCCCAGCGCTGATCCCGGGCGACGTCGACCATCGGCGCGAAGGTCCAGTGCAGGCCCGAGGCTGTCGCCTCCAGAGCGGTGGCGCGGGCGGTGCGCTCGGCCAGGTGCGGGTCGAAGCTGGCGGTCTCGCCCAGGGGGATCGGGAACACGGTGCGGAAGCCGTGGATCACGTCGGCCGCGAACAGCAGCGGGATCTTCAGGCGCGAGTCCTCGATCGCGGCCTTCTGCGTGTCGCGCGCGGTCTGGGCGCCCACCCCGTTGAACAGCATCCCGATCCGGCCGGCCCTCACCTCGGCCAGCAGGATCTCGGCGTTGCGGATATTGACCAGCGGATTGATGTCGCCGATCGGCGGCCGGATCATGTCGGCGAAGCAGGACAGCTGGCCGGCCTTCTCCTCGATCGTCATCTGGGCCAGCAGCCCTTCGATGCGATCCGAAGCCCGGGCGAAGGCGCGGGGGGCGGTGACGGCCAGCCCCATCAGGGCCGTGGCGCTGGACAGGAAGGCGCGCCGGCTCGGCCCCTGCGGGCCGCCGTTCGTCGTCTTCAAAGCCATGGAATCCCCCGGGGACGCTTTACGAGGCCGGCAAAATTGCCGCTAAAGCGTCCCGGCGCAACCGCGCTCGCCTATTCGGCGGGATGCAGGACCGCCTCGGCCGGAACGCGAGCGGTGTTGTAGGTCGCCAGATCCAGGATCCCTTCGCGTTTTGCCACGATGGTCGGGACCAGCACCTGGCCGGCGACGTTCACGGCCGTGCGGCCCATGTCCAGGATCGGGTCGATGGCCAGCAGCAGGCCCACGCCCTCCAGGGGCAGGCCCAGGGTCGACAGGGTCAGGGTCAGCATCACCGTCGCGCCGGTCAGGCCCGCCGTGGCGGCCGAACCGATCACCGAGACGAAGACGATCAGGAAGTAGTCCGACCAGGCCAGGTGCACGCCGAAGAACTGAGCCACGAAGATCGCCGAGATCGCCGGATAGATGGCCGCGCAGCCGTCCATCTTGGTGGTCGCGCCGAACGGCACGGCGAAGGCGGCGTAGGCGCGTGGCACGCCCAGGCTGGTCTCGGTCACGGCCTCGGTCACCGGCAGGGCGCCGACCGACGAGCGCGAGACGAAGCCCAGCTGGATCGCCGGCCAGGCGCCCTGGAAGAACTTGATCGGGTTGAGGCCGTGCAAGGCCAGGATGGTCGGGTAGACCACCAGCAGCACCAAAGCCAGGCCGATATAGATCGCGCCGGTGAAGGCGCCGAGCTGGCCGAGCGTCGTCCAGCCGTACTGCGCGACCGCGTTGCCGAACAGGCCGACGGTGCCGATCGGCGTCAGGCGGATCACCCACCACAGCACCTTGCGCACGATCGCCAGGGCCGAGGCGTTGAACTTCAGGAAGGCCTCGCCCGCCTCGCCGACCTTCAGGGCCGCGATGCCCGCCACCAGCGAAATGACCACGATCTGCAGCACGTTGAACGACAGCGAGGTCGTCGCCGCGCCCGCGTCCGAAACCTTGGTCGAGGCGGCCAGGCCCAGGATGTTTCCGGGGACGAGGCCCGTGAGGAAGTCCAGCCACGAGCCTTGGGTCTTGGGCGCCTTGGCGGCCGCGGCCGCGACGCTGGTGTGCAAGCCAGGTTGAAGGATCAAACCGAGGGCGATGCCGATCAGAACGGCGATCAGGGCGGTGACCGCGAACCAGAACAGGGTCCGCCAGACCAGGCGCGCGGCGTTCTGCAGCTGGGCGATGTTGGCGATCGAGGCGACGATGGCGGTGAACACTAGCGGCGGCACCAGGGTGCGCAGCAGCTGGACGAAGATCGAGCCGACCTGGTGCAAGGTCTCGGCCAGGGCGTAGCCCGCCTGACCTTCGTCCGGTCCCAGGTTGCGGGCCAGCAGGCCCAGCCCCAGGCCCAGGGCCATGGCGACCAGGACCTGGACTCCGAACCCGTTGATGAAACGGCTGCTCTTCGGCTGGGCGACGGCCATGCGCGATCCTCGACAAACTTGAGGATGGAATGTCGTGCCGCGCGGTGGGATTTACGAGCGAGGTTTTCCGGTGGTCGCCCCCAGGAAAACTGAAACGGAGCCTGTGCCTAAAGACGCGGCAACCACAGTCCCATCATAGCGAGGAAGCCGCCCGCCGCCGTCGCCAGGGTGACCACCGCCATGCCGCCCGCCATGACCAGCTTGGCCCCTGCCCCGCCCCGGTCCCGCGCCAGCAGGTAGAGCTCGAGGATCGCCAGCGGCCCCAGTACGTGACCGAAGGCCAGGGCGATGTCGAACGGTCCGTCGAACGCCTTGGTGTGCCCCACCGGTCCCTGGTTGGCGGCGAACCACAGCATCATGCCCAGACGGTAGAAGAACACGCCCAGCATCAGCACGAACGCCCGCAGCGCCCAGCGTCGGTGGGCGTCGAACCGCCGACGGATCGCGAACCGCAGCGCCTGCCCGGCGCAAAGCATCAGCAGCACCGCGTTCAGCGTGTTGCCGATCGCCATATAGATCCCGGCCACCGCGCCCCGGGTGAAGGCGATGAACAGGCCCGACAGCGCGATGGCGAAGGCCACGGTGATGAACGCCCGCCCGTTCCAGCGGTGGAAACCCGGCGCCTTGGCCCGGATCGCGGGAACCAGCTGCAGCGCGCCGGCGAAGGTCACGAACACCGCCATCAGCAGGTGGACGCCCAGCGCCAGATTTCCGGCGGTGTCGCCGTGATTGTAGCCGTGCCCCGCCGGCAGCACCGCGTTCCAGCGCTCCCAATCTCCGGTGACGGCGCCCACGCCGTAGAGCCCGACGATATAGACCCCGAACGCCCACAGCCCCATGACCAGGGCGATGAACCACGCGGTCGCCGAGGCGCTCAGCGCCCGGTTAGCGATCTTCTCCATCTGTACCAACCCGCCAACGCATCCCTCGCTCGCAGGCTTAATGAGCGCGGCCGAGCCAAGCCATGACGCGAGGCGACACGAACTTGACCCAGACGATCACCCTGCTACCGCTCGCGTCATGGCCATCCGTTCTGAGGCAAGCATGGTTCAAGCGACGGTGTCGGGCGGGTTCTTCAGGGCCCTGCTGGCGTTCGCGGTATCGCTGGGCGCGGACCGCGCGGCGCTACTGGATCGAACCGGCGTGGCCGAGACCGACTTCGCGGACCAGGACGCCCGCATCCCGCTGGAGCGCTACAAGGCGCTCTACCGCGCCGGCCAGGAGATGACCGGCGAGCCGGCCCTGGCCCTGAAGTTTCCGGAAGCCACCCGCTTCGAGCAGATCTCGATCGTCGGCCTGATCTGCCAGGCGGCCGACACCATGGGCGGGGCCCTGAAGCAGCTGAACCGCTTTTCGCGCCTAGTGGTCGAGGTCGACGGCGTCTCGGACGGTCCGCGCTTCCAGCTGACGCCGCGCAATGGCGAGCTCTGGCTGGAGGACCGCTGCGCCGAGGACTTTCCGGAGCTGATCGAGGCCGCCCTGGCCCGCTTCACGTGCGAGATGACCCGGCACTATCCGGACTTCACCTTCGCCCTCGCCGTACACCTGACCCGCCCGCGCCCGGCCCACGCCGCCGAGTACGAGCGCGTGCTGCGCGCGCCCGTCACCTTCGGCGCGGCCTGGAACGCCCTGCGGATCGAGCCCTCGTGGCTGAACCTCGCGATCCACCGGCCCAACCGCTACGCCTTTGGCATGTTCAACGGCCACGCCGACGCGCTGCTGGCCAGCCTGGAAGAGTCCAAGACCACGCGCGGTCGGGTCGAGGCCCTGCTGATCCCGCTGCTGCACACCGGTGAACTGGCTATGGGCGCGGTCGCCACGGCCCTGGGCCTGTCGCGCCAGACCCTCTATCGCCGCCTGAAGGCCGAAGGCGTCAGCTTCGACCAGGTGCTGGACGACCTGCGCCGGCGGATGGCCGAGACCTATCTGGAAAAGCTGTCGGTCAACGAGACCGCCTATCTGGTCGGTTTCTCCGAAACCAGCGCCTTCTCGCGCGCCTTCAAGCGCTGGACCGGGGCCAGCCCGCGCGGCCGCAAACCGGGCTGAGGCGCCAACATGTTCCGGCCCGGCCCCGAGGACAAAAAAATCCCCGGGAGAACGAGCCTCCCGGGGTGCGCTTGCAGGTCTTCGGCTATCGGAGGGCTCGCGGCGCGGCCTAGTGGCCGCCAGCCACGCCCTCCTGGATCTCGTGGGTCGGGGCCTTCTTGGCGACCAGCGCGAACCACAGGACATAGACGTAGCAGGCCAGCGGGGCGATGAAGCCCATCGAGATCGAACCGGTCAGCTCCTCGATCTTGGCGAAGGCCAGCGGCAGGAAGGCGCCGCCAACGATGGCCATGCACAGCAGGCCCGAGGTCGCCGAGGTCGGCGCCGAGGACCGTTGCAGGGTCAGGGTGAAGATCGTCGGGAACATGATCGAGTTGAACAGGCCGATCAGCAGGGCCGCGAAGGCGGGGATCAGGCCGCTGGTCAGCGGGGCCGAGGCCAGTAACAGGTTGACCGCGCCGGTGTGAGCCGTGGGAGTCATGTCCTTGGTCAGGATGACGACCAGGCACAGCGCGATGGCGCCGACGGCCACGGCGGTCAGCAAGGCGTAGTCCTTGATCGTCTTCAGCATGGCCGAGCCGGCGAAGCGGCCGATCATGGCGAACACCATGTAGAAGGTCGTCAGCTTGCCGGCCTGCTCGGACGGAATGTCCAGAATGCGCGACTGCTCCAGGAACAGCAGCAGGTGAAGCGAGATCGCCACCTCGGCGCCGACATAGAGGAAGATGCCGATCGCGCCCAGGTTCGCCCACTTCGAGGTCAGGGCGGTGAACGGATTGACCAGTTGGCCGGTCTTCGGCGCGGCGTCGGTGATCTTCTGGCGGACCAGGAAGATCAGCAGGATGAACAGGGCAAGGCCCACGCCGATGGCGAGATAGACGTTCGAGACGAAGCCCAGGGCCTGCTCGCGCATGGCCTGGGTGATCACCACGCCCTTGGTGAAGATCTCGCCCTTGAGCAGGAAGTTGGCGCCGAACCACAGGCCGCAGGCCGCGCCCAGCGAGTTGAACGCTTGCGACAGGTTCAGACGGAACGAGGACTCTTCGGGCTTGCCCATCGACGCGATCAGCGGATTGGCCGCCACCTGCAGCAGGGTCACGCCCGAGGCCATCACGAAAAGGCCGACCAGAAAGACGCCGAAGGTGTGCAGCTTAGCCGCCGCGATGGCGATAAAACAGCCGGCGACGATGCCGCCCAGGCCGACCATGACCGACCTGGCGTAGCCAAGCTTGGACAGGAACGCCGCCGACGGTAGCGACATGATCCCGTAGGCGATAAAGAAGGCGAAGCCCGTCAGGCTGGCCTCGACAGGGCTCAGCGTGAAGACCGTCTTGAAGGTCTTCAGCAGCGGGTCCAGCAGGTTGGTGACCAGCGCCCAGATGAAGAACAGGCAGGTTACATAGACGACGGCGAGCTTGACGCCCCCGCCCTTGCCTACGTCCTTCGTCGTGGTCTTCGCGATCGCGGCGTCGGTCATCGGACGGCGCCCTCGAGGCTGTATTTCACCGCAATCACTGCACCACTCCCTAGGGACGTTATTCGTGGAATCCGTCTTTGCGCGGACGCGTCATTCACAGGAAGCGTGACAACGTTGTCAACCACGCGCGCGCTTTTTCGACGCCTGATAGCGCTACCACGGGAACGCCTACGCCTTTCGTGGCTTGATCCTGAGAACCGGGAGTTTCTCATGTCGGCGCTGATGGTTCTTCTGATGTCCAGCCTGTTCGTGCTGGCGGCGATGGTCGGCCTGGCCGACGCGCTGGTGCACCTCTTGGGCTGGACCATCGAGCGCCTCAAGGCGCCGCGCGAGCCCGCCGAGACTCAGTCGCCGGCGCAGGGAATCACGGCGTAGCGGCTGGCCTTCAGGGCGCGGAGCGCGCCCTGATCGACTTGTTCGCGGATGAACGGCGCCTTGGGCGTCCAGTCTTGCGCATTCAATTCGGCGGCCAACGGCGGGGCGTCGTCCCAGCGTGGCCAGAGGATCCAGGCGGGTGCGTCCGGCGCCGCGCAGAAAGCCCGGACCTGCGCCAGACTCGGTGGCGGCAGGCGGCGTTCCGGCGCCGTCAGCGGCCGAATGAAGTCCTCGCCCACCAAACCCAGCTTGGTCAGGCGGTCGGAACGGTCGCGGATTTCCAGGGCCATGGGTTTCGAGAACACCACGCCCGCGCCCTGCACGCGAGCGGACCAACTGGGTCGGCCCAGCAGCAACCAAGGCTCCATGTCGCCGACCAGCCACAGCACCGGCCCGGGCCGCGCAGAGGTCATGGCGACCAGCCCCGGATCTCTCCCCCGGTCACGCGCGCGGATGTAGCCGGAGCGATCGTCCCACAGCAGGATCGCCAGCAGACAGACCACCCCCACACCCGCGATGCGCGCCATGACCGGCGGCGTCGGTCGGCCTAGGGCCAACCAGACGCCGAGCGCCAGCGCGATCGCCAGGGCGGGCAAGTCGCTGAACCAGACGATGCCTTCGCTATAGCGCCCTGCTCGCGTCAGTTTGTCCGCCAGTCCCTCGCCAGCCAATCCAGCATAGCCGATCATAGCCACGGCCAGCAGGCCGAGCGCCAAGCCCATGCAAAGTCTCGGACGCGTAAAGCGCAGCTTGCCGCCCACGGCGACAAGCAACAGGCCCGCCGGCGCCGCGAGCAGGCTGAGCGCGCCGACATCGCGGAACAGCCAGGCCACGCCGATCAGGGACATGCCGAGCAGCCCCGCCGCCCCGCGTCGGGGCAGTTCGGCGACCAGCAGCGCCAGGCAGGCCAGAGCCAGCACGGCGACGGGTTGCAGGGTGCGCCAGCTCTGGATCTGCAGGAACAGGATCAGCGATAGTCGCTCGCCGAGGATGGCGGCGACGCCGACGCCGACGAGGCCGGCGATCAAGGCGCCCAGGACCAGGCGGCGCGGCGCGCCCTGGAGCAGAAGGCCCGCCGCCGCGACGGTGCAGGCCTGCACGGCCAGACGGCTCCAGGCTTCCACCGGCCAGAGCGAGGGGAACAGAATGGGGCTGCGGGTCTCGACCACCGCCCGCCAGGCCGGGTCCATGACGGTCACCAGGCGGTCGGCGACCGGCAGGTGCGCCAGGCCCGCCACGGCGACGACGGCGACTCCCACCAGCCCGGCCCACAGCCAGCGGCGGTCCTCGAAGCACAGGGCGACGCCAATCGCGGCGGCCGAGCACAGGCCCATGATCGGGTGAAACAGCATGCCGACGATGCAGAGGCCAAGGCCCAGCCAAGGTCGTCCGGACAGATAGGCGGCCATGCCGGCCAGGCCCGCCGCCTCGACCAGGCCGCGCGGCGTGGCGTAGGGCTCGCCGAAGCCGATGACGTTCAGAGGCCCGTAGAGAGACGGCAACGAGACCACGAAGACCAACGCCGCCCAGCGCAGCGCCGGCGACCGATCCGCCAGGAGCCGCTCGACCATCAAGACCGCCGCCGTGAACCACAGCGCCAGCGTCAGGGCCACGGTCGCCATCGTCGCGGCGGACGGACCCAGCAGTGCGATCAATCGCGCCAGCATCGGCGTGTAGAGGCTGAAGCCAAACTGCCCGTCATGGACGAACATCAGGTCGCGCCCGACCCCGCCCGGGTCCAGCTTGGCCAGGGCGTCGGCCACATAGAGGCGACCGTCGTGATAGATGCCGAGATAGGGACGGCTCAGCAGGAACAGGCCAAACGCGGCCAGCCACCCAAGCCAGCGGCTATCGGCGAACTTATCGAGGCGGCTCACGGCTGGACCGGGTCGGCGCCCCCGGGGCTTCTGGGGGCATTGAACAACAGCGCCCGGCGGACGGTGAAGTTGAACATGAAGACGATCCCGGCGGTCGGGATCTTGGCCACGCCCGGATGCAGGCTCAGGACCTCGACCCAAAGCGCCATCAGGCCCTGCGTCAGTATGAGGCCGGCCAGGCCCACGCCGGCGAAGCCGACGAACTCGCGCCGGCGGTCGGCGACCGGGCGGTGGCGGAACACCATCGAGACCGACAGCAGATAGGTCACGGCGATACCGCTGACGAAGCCCGTCGCCGAGGCCAGCAAATAGTTCACACCCAGCGTCGTCAGCGCCAGCAGCAGACCCCAGTCGAGCCCCAGGGCCAGGGCGCTGGCGAAGCCATAGAGCATCAGCTCCCGCAGCCCCTCGGGGAGACGCCGCCAGAGCCGCGGAGCCGGGGCCATGATCAGGCCGCGACCTTGGCCGGAACCAGGCGTTCGCTGCGCAGGGCCTCGCGGGCGCCGGAGACGCCGGCCTCGCCGTATTCGGCGTCCTCGTTGACCTCCCACACGTCGTGCAGGGTCTCGCCGGCGATGATGTTCTCGGCCGTCAGCAGGCCGGTCATCATGGCGTGGTCCTGGTTGTTGTACTTGTGCATGCCGTTGCGGCCCACGAGGTGCAGGCCCGGGAAGTGCATCTTCAGGTCCAGGCGGATCATCTTGATGTGCTCGGCATAGGCGTCGTCATAGACCGGATAGGCCTTGTGCTGGCGCACCACGCAGGCGTCGTAGACGTCCGCCGGGTCCATCAGGCCGATCTTGGCGATCTCGCGCTTGGCCTGGATGACGAGATCCTCGTCCGAGGTGGTCCACAGGCCATCGCCCTCGAAACAGAAATACTCGAGGCCCAGGCAGGTCGAGACGCCGTCCGGGATCATCTCGGGCGACCACGAGCGGAAGTTCTGCACGCGGCCGACCTTCACCGACGGATCGTGGATATAGATCCAGTTGTCCGGCAGCTCCTTCTGCGGCTTGCCGATCAGCACCACGGTCAGGAAGTCGCGGTACATCAGTTCGCCGGCGTGGAAGATGCTGATCGGGGTTGGGCTGACCGACTGCATCAGCTCGCGGATCGGGGCGGACGAGACGACGTCGTCGGCCGTGTAGATTTCCTTCTTGCCGTCGGCGCAGGAGACGCTGACGGTCCAGATCTTGGCCAGCTTGTCGTAGTGCAGGCCGTCGACCTTGCGGCCCATGCGGACCTGCCCGCCCAGGGCGGTGATCTTCTCGGCGCAGGCTTCCCACATCATGCCGGGACCCTTGCGGGGATAGCGGAAGCTCTCGATCAGGGTCTTGGGCGCGCCCTCGCCCGCCCTGGCCTTGACGCCCAGCGAGCGCTTGACGCCGTCGATGATCGCCGAGGCCAGGTCCAGCCCCTTGATGCGCTGGCTGGCCCAGTCGGCCGAGATCTCGT
This sequence comes from Caulobacter sp. GW822-FHT07D08, assembly GCF_058798735.1. NCBI lineage: Bacteria > Pseudomonadati > Pseudomonadota > Alphaproteobacteria > Caulobacterales > Caulobacteraceae > Caulobacter > Caulobacter sp. GW822-FHT07D08. The sequence continues at coordinate 566,160 of NZ_JBXAKU010000001.1, read as the reverse complement.
CGCAGCTCATGCCCCACACCTTCTCGGTGTAGGTCTTGAAGAAGATCGAGAACAGCTTCTCGCCGAACTGGTTGCGGACCCACTGGTGGAAGGTGGTCGGCGCGGCGATCGGGTTCAGCTTGGCCCAGCCGAACGAGGCCATGCACTTGGTCGCCGTCCAGACGCCCAGGTTCGCGAGCGCCTCGAAGGCCTTCAGCGGATAGGCGTAGAACTTCTCGCGGTAATAGATGCGCGACAGGCGCGGCCGGTCGATGAAGTCGTCGGGCAGGATCTCGTTCCAGAGGTCGACGATCTCCTTGCTCTTCGAGAAGAAGCGGTGGCCGCCGATGTCGAACTTGAAGCCCTTGTAGTCGACCGTCCGGCTGATGCCGCCGACATAGGTCGGGTCCATCTCCAGCACGGTCACGGCGCGGCCGGCCTTGGCCAGGGTGTAGGCGGTCGTCAGGCCGGCCGGGCCGGCGCCGATCACCAGGGTCTCCACGTGCTGGCCCATGCGGCCGCCTCCTATCCCGTTTCGAGACAAGATGCAGGCGGATGGTTAAGGCGGGGTCGCGAGGCTTGGTGAATCCCGATTAATCGTGAATCCAGGACGATCGGTCGCGGACGACGCGATCGGGGGTGACATGTGGAAAAGGTGGCGCTACGGTCGCTGTGATGACCCTCGCCGCCAGCCAACAGCTGTTTTGGTATTTTAGCTATCCGACGCCTCTGGCGCCGGGAGGGTTTCGTTCGGCCTGACATCAGGCCACCAAGGACACCTTCACCAGCCGCCAGGGATTCCCCGGGCGGCTTTTTTCATGGCCACCGGACCTCGCCAGATCTTCCGGAGTACGCCATGCCTTCCTCGACCGCCGCCCATCTCGTCTCGCTGCCCGTCCCCACCGACGACCTGCGTATCGAAAAGCTTCAGACGCTCAGCCCGCCCGCCCAGGTGATCGGCGAGGCGCCGGCCAGTTCCTCGGTCGCGGAGGTCGTCGGCGAGGCTCGCGCGGCGGTCCACGAGATCCTGCACGGCCGCGACGACCGCCTGGTGGTGGTGATCGGCCCCTGCTCGATCCACGATCCGAAGGCCGCCCTCGACTACGCCCATCGCCTGGCCGCCGAACGCGAGCGCCACGCCGGCGAGTTGGAAGTGATCATGCGGGTCTATTTCGAGAAGCCCCGCACCACGGTCGGCTGGAAGGGCCTGATCAACGATCCGGACCTGGACGGCGGCTTCCGGATCAACGAGGGCCTGCGCCTGGCGCGCCGGGTGCTGCTGGACGTCAGCGCCCAGGGCCTGCCGACGGCCTGCGAGTTCCTGGACGTCACCACCCCGCAGTACATCGCCGACCTGGTGGCCTGGGGCGCGATCGGCGCGCGCACGACGGAAAGCCAGATCCACCGCGAGATGGCCTCGGGCCTATCCTGCCCGGTCGGCTTCAAGAACGGCACCAATGGCGACGTCAAGGTCGCGGTCGACGCGGTCACCGCCGCCTCGCAGCCGCACCATTTCCTGGCCGTGACCAAGGAGGGCCGCGCGGCCATCGCCACCACCACCGGCAACGGCGACTGTCACGTCGTGCTGCGCGGCGGCAAGACGCCCAACTACGACGCCGCCAGCGTGGCCGCCGCCGCGCAAGCCGTGGCCAAGGCGGGCATGCCGGCCCGGATCATGGTCGACGTCAGCCACGCCAACAGCGGCAAGAACCACGAGAACCAGCCGGCCGTGGTCGCCGAAGTCTGCGCTCAGGTGGCGACCGGGACTTCGCCGATCATGGGGGTGATGATCGAGAGCAACCTCGTCGCGGGCCGCCAGGACATCGTTCCCGGCCAGCCCCTGACCTACGGCCAGTCGGTCACCGACGCCTGCGTCGACTGGGACACCTCGGTGCGCCTGCTCGACCAGTTGGCGGCGGCGGTTCGGGCCGGTCGCGAGGCGCGCAAGGCCTAAAGACCCAAAGCGCGAATGGCGGGATTAAGTCGACATCCCGCCGTTCGCGCATCCTTCTGCCGACGAGACGCGTTGTGAAGCCCGAGGGACCTTCACCAAGGCGAAGATCACATGACGCGTCTCATTATCGTCGGCCTGGCCATCGGCGCCATCGCCCTTCCCGCGACGCTGGCGCCCACGGACGCCGACGCCGCCACCTGCCGCAGCCGCAAGGCCACCGGAACCGTCATCGGCGGCCTGGGCGGGGCCCTGGTCGGCAACGCCGTCTCCAAGGGCGGCGGCGGTCTGCTGATCGGCGGCGTCGGCGGCGCCCTGGTCGGCCGCGAAATCGGCAAGAGCGGCTGCCGCACCCGCACGGCCTATTACAGCTCCGGCTCCAGCTATCGCGCCGCCTCGGCGGCGCCAGCGCGGCCCGCGCCCGTCCGTCAGGTCTATTACGACCACATGGGCAACCCGGTCGCGACCGGCGAAGTCCGCAACGGGACCTTCCAGCAGGTCTCGGCCACCGCGCCGACCGGCGGGACCTGCCGCAACGCGACGATCTCCTACTACGACGAGCGCGGCCGCCTGGCCCAGCGCCCGGTCCAGATCTGCCCCCGCTAGAAACACACGGAAATCAAAAAGATGATCCGCAAGCCCGTGATGGCCGCCGTGGCCCTCGCCACCCTCGCCCTGGCCGCCTGCGAAAACGGGCATGAGGCCATGTCCAACCCGAAGATCTGCGCCGACTTCCGAAACAACGCCGGTCCCGGCGCCACGGCGGCCTCGGACCCGTCGACGCCGGTCGACGAGTGCGCCCGCCGCTGGGCCTACAGCCTGGCCGGCTCCAGGGACGGCGCCGAGATCGTTGCCGAAGCGGTCGTGGCCGCCTGCGCCCCGGTGCTCAGCCGCTGGAACCAGGCCTCGCTGGGCCAGACCGGCAATACTGGCGAGCAGGCCCTGAGCCTGACCACCGGCCAGCCCACCAACCCGCTGGCCGAGCACAGCAGCTTCGCCCAGGGCCGCGCGCTGTTCTACGTGGTCCAGGCCCGCGCCGGCCGCTGCAAGCCGCCACCGGTCACCAACGGCGTGCCGGCAGGTCTCTAGAACTGGCGTTTTCCCTGTGGCAGGGTCGGAGCCGGACACCGCTCCACATCGGGCACGCGCACCGCCGCCCCTGCCCTTTCCACAGGGAACCCGCGAGCGATGACCTCATCGAACTCGAACATCCGGTTCGGCCGTCTGGCCGCATCCGCCTTCACGCGCGACATCCAGGCCGCCCATGCCTTCTATCGCGACGTCCTGGGCTTTACGAAAACCTTCGAAAACGGCGATCCCGTCGGCTTCATGATCCTGGAGAAGGGCGGCGCCGAGCTGCATCTCAGCTTGGTCCGGAACCACAAGCCCTCGACCGCCAATGTCGCCCACCTGATGGTCGACGATGTCGACGCCCTGCATCAGGTCTTGGTCGCGGCCGGCGTGCGGATCATCAAGTCGCTGGCGGACAAGGACTACGGCCTCAGGGCCTTCGTCTTCGCCGACCCTGACGGCAACCGCATCGACGTCGGCCAGCCGCTCGAGGCGGGCGCAGAGGCCCCACGCTTCGAGAACCTTGACCTGTCGAGCGCCGCCTTCGCGAACTGCCGCCTGGCCAGCGCGACATTCACGGATGTCGATTTGTCAAAGACCAGCCTCAACAATGTCAATCTCAGCGGCGTCACGATCGACGACGCCAGGATCGACGGGCTGACCATTTTCGGCATGGACATCCAGGCGCTGATCCACGCGGAACTGGCCCGCCGGCGCGAAGGCTAGCCTAGCGACGCGCGCTCCCACTCCAGGAACTCCGGCGTCGCCAGCAGGCGCTCGGCGTAGGCTTGCGCCGTTCCGGTGTCGCCGTAGTCCGCGGGCTTGATCCCGTAGGTGCGGAAGCGCGTCGCCACCGGCGCGTAGAAGGCGTCGGCGATCGACCAGTCGCCGAGCAGGAACGGCCCGCCGGACTTCGCCAGCAACTGGTTCCAGCGCTCGACGATCGTGCGGACGTTCTTCCGCGCGGCCTCGGAGATGTCGAGCACGTGGGGCGCCTCCTCCAGCGCCATCGGGCATTCGCCGCGCAGGGCCTGGAAGCCGCCATGCATCTCGGCCGCCGCCGAGCGGGCCAACGCACGCAGAACCGTATCGGCCGGCCACAGCTTGGCGTCGGGATAGGTCTCGGCCAGGTATTCGCAGATGGCCAGCGAGTCCCAGATGGTCAGGTCGCCGACCTTCAATACCGGCACCTGCCGGCTGGGCGAGTGCGCCGCGATGGCCGCGTCGCTGGCCGCGCCCTGACGCAGCTGGATCTCGATCTCCCGGAACGGCGCGCCGGTGCGCTTCAGCGCCAGCCACGGCCGCAACGACCAGCTGGACCACTTCTTGGTGCCGATCACGAGTTCCATGGCGCGCGCTCCCTGATGCGATTGCCGCCCGGCTTACCCTGCGTCTAAGGTGGCCTCAACGATTAGAACAACTGTTCGAGGAAGAGCGCTCATGGCGGAAGCAGCCACGCCGTCACCGGTCATCAATCCCGTTTCGTCGGGTTATCGCCGATACGCCCTGTGGGTGCTGCTGATCATCTACACCCTGAATTTCCTGGATCGGCAGGTGGTCAACATCCTGGCCGAGCCGATCAAGCGCGACCTTGGCCTGGCCGACTGGCAACTGGGCATGATGACGGGCCTGGCCTTCGCGATCTTCTACACCGTGCTGGGCATCCCGATCGCTCGCCTGGCCGAGACCAAGAACCGGCCCTTCATCATTGGCGCCTCGGTGGCCGCGTGGAGCGCGTTCACCGTGCTGTGCGGCTTCACCCAGAACTTCTGGCAGCTGATCCTGGCGCGGATCGGCGTCGGGGTCGGCGAGGCCGGCTGCACGCCGCCCGCCCACTCGCTGATCACCGACTACGTGCCGCGCGAGAAGCGGGCCAGCGCCATCGCCTTCTATTCGATCGGCACGCCCCTGGGCACCCTTGCCGGCATGGCCATGGGCGGCCTGGTCGCTGACGCCTATGGCTGGCGCGCGGCCTTCATGGTGGCCGGCGCGCCGGGCGTGATCTTCGCCCTGGTCGCGGCCTTCACCCTGGTGGAGCCGCGCCGCCAGTTGGCCGCCGACATCGCCGCCCGCGCGAGCTCGCAGATCAGCTTCGCCGCCGCCATTGCGGTGCTGGCGACCAAGAAGACCTTCTGGCTGGTGGCCCTGGCCGCCTCGATCAAGGCTTTCATCGGTTATGGTTACGCGCCCTTCATCGCCTCGTTCTTCTTTCGCAACCATGGACCCGAGATCGCCCAGTTGGCCGCCGGCTTTGGCCTGAAGTCCGCCGGCTTCCTGGGCCTGGCGCTGGGCCTGATCGGCGGCACCGCCGGCGTGGTCGGGGCCTGGCTGGGCGGCGTCCTGGCCGACCGCCTGGGGGCCCGTGACCTGCGGGCCTATGTCATGGTGCCGGCCATAGCGTCGCTGGTGACCATTCCCATCTTCATCACCGCCGTCAGCCTGGACGCGCCGATGCACGCGATCGGCTTTCTATCGATCAACGCCCTGCTGGCCACCCTGTGGTACGGCCCAGTCTACGCCACGGCTCAGAGCATCGTCGAACCCCACATGCGGGCCACCGCCTCCGCAGTACTGCTGCTGATCATCAACCTGATCGGCCTGGGCCTGGGGCCGGTGGCCGTCGGCCTCCTGAGCGACGTGCTGGCCGGTCAGATGGGCCTGGGCGAGGCGCAGGGCGTCCGCTGGGCGCTGATCGTCTCCGCCACGCTGGGCCTGGCCGCCTTCGGCCTGTTCTGGGCCGCCCGCAACAGCATCCGCGAGGAGATGGTCGCCTGATTCCCAGAGCGCCAAGGGCCCGGAATTTAGCCTCTGGCGCTTTGGCTTCCGCTCCGTCACAGTCCCCTCAACAATTAGAACAAATGTTTGAAGGGAGAGAGTCAGTATGGCCGACGCGCGTGCGTCCGGCGGCGAACGGCCGCTTTATTCGAATGGCTACAAGGCGACGGTGCTGGGGCTGCTGCTGGCCACCTACACCTTCAACTTCATCGACCGGACGATCATCGCCACCATCGGTCAGGCCATCAAGGTCGACCTGAAGCTGACCGACACCCAGCTGGGCTTGCTGGGCGGCCTCTACTTCGCCCTGCTCTACACCCTGCTCGGCATCCCGATCGCGCGCCTGGCCGAGCGCTGGAACCGCGTGACCATCATCTCGCTGTCGCTGGTCGTCTGGTCGGGCTTCACCGCCCTGTGCGGCGCGGCGACGAGCTTCGCCCAGCTGGCCCTGTTCCGCTTCGGCGTCGGCGTCGGCGAGGCCGGCTGCTCGCCGCCCAGCCACTCGCTGATCAGCGATTATTACGAGCCCAAGAAGCGCGCCTCGGCCCTGTCGATCTATTCGTTCGGCATCCCGCTGGGCACCATGTTCGGCGCGGTGGCCGGCGGCTGGCTGGCCCAGGAGTTCAGCTGGCGCGTGGCGTTCGTCATTGTCGGCCTGCCCGGCGTGATCCTGGCCCTGATCGTCAAGCTGGTGATCAAGGAGCCGCCGCGCGGCCATTCCGAGATCGTCGAGCGCCCGATCGAACCCGAGAACCTTGTGGTCGAGCCCGCGCCCAAGCCGGCCTTCTCGATGGCCAACGAGTTCGCCGAGCTGTGGGCGGTCTTCAAGATCCTGTTCTTCAAGTGGCCGGTCCTGCACATGGTGCTGGGCGTGACCATCGCCTCTTTCGGCTCGTACGGCTCGGGCGCCTTCGTGCCGTCCTACTTCGTGCGGGCCTTCGGCCTGGGCCTGGCGCAGGTGGGCCTGATCACCGGCCTGATCGGCGGCTTCTCGGCCGGCGTCGGCACCCTCGTCGGCGGTTTCCTCAGCGACTGGGCCGGCAAGCGCAGCGTCAAGTGGTACGCCTGGGTCCCGGCCATCGGCCTGATCATCTGCACGCCGATCTACATCCTCGCCTATCTGCAGAGCGACTGGCAGGCGACGGCGATGATCCTGCTGATCCCCGGCATCTTCCACTATGTCTACCTGGCCCCGACCTTCGCCGTGGTCCAGAACTCGGTGGAGCCGCGCCGCCGGGCCACGGCCACGGCCCTGCTGTTCTTCTTCCTGAACCTGATCGCCCTGGGCGGCGGGCCGGTCTTCACCGGCTGGCTGATCGACCATCTGGCCCAGTACCACTTCAACACCCCCGACGCGGCCGGCGTGGTCCACAGCCTGCTGGGCTCGTTTGGCGTCGAAGGCGGCCAGAGCTTCGCGGCGACCTGTCCCGGCGGCATCGCGCCCAAGGGCTCGGCGCCCGAGCTGGCGGCGCAGTGCCGCTCGACCCTGGCCCTGTCCAGCCAGCAGGGCATCATCATCTCGCTGTGCTTCTACGCCTGGGCCGGCGTGCACTACGCCCTGGCCGCCATCGGCATGGTCAAGCACATGAAGTCTCGCGAAGCGGCGTAAGTAATAAGCCTCTTCCCTTGACTCCCGGGGCGGGCGGGCCGAAACGCCCGCCCATGATCAGCCGCTACGCCCGCCCCGAAGCCGCCGCCATCTGGTCCAGCCAGACCAAGTACAAGATCTGGTTCGAGATCGAGGCCCACGCCGCCGACGCCATGGCCGAGATCGGGACCATCCCGAAGCTCGCCGCCGAGACGATCTGGGAAAAGGGCCGCGACGCGGTCTGGGACAGCGACCGCATCGACGAGATCGAGCGCGTCACCAAGCACGACGTCATCGCCTTCCTGACCCACGTGTCGGAGATCGTCGGTCCGGAAGCCCGCTTCCTGCACCAGGGCATGACCAGCTCGGACGTGCTGGACACGTGCTTCGCCGTGCAGCTCAGCAAGGCCACCGACCTGCTGCTGGAAGACGTCGACCTCGTCCTGGCCGCCCTGAAGCGCCGCGCGCTCGAGCACAAGATGACCGTCTGCGTCGGCCGCAGCCACGGCATCCACGCCGAGCCGATCACCTTCGGCCTCAAGCTGGCCGGCTACTACGCCGAGTTCCAGCGCGCCAAGGAGCGCCTGGCCATGGCCAAGTTCGAGATCGCCACCTGCGCGATCTCGGGCGCTGTCGGCACCTTCGCCAATGTCGACCCGCGCGTCGAGCAGCACGTGGCCGACAAGATGGGCCTGGCGGTCGAGCCGGTCTCGACCCAGGTGATCCCGCGCGACCGCCACGCCGCCTATTTCGCGGCCCTGGGCGTCGTGGCCTCGTCGGTCGAGCGTCTGGCCACCGAGATCCGCCACCTGCAGCGCACCGAGGTTCTGGAAGCCGAGGAGCCGTTCGATCCGGGCCAGAAGGGCTCGTCGGCCATGCCGCACAAGCGCAACCCGATCCTGACCGAGAACCTCACGGGTCTGGCCCGCCTCGTCCGCTCGGCCGTGGTCCCGGCCATGGAGAACGTCGCCCTCTGGCACGAGCGCGACATCAGCCACTCGTCGGTCGAGCGCGGCATCGGCCCCGACGCCACCATCCACCTCGACTTCGCCCTGCGCCGCCTGGCCGGCGTCATCGAGCGCTTCAATATCTATCCCGACAACATGGCCAAGAACCTGGACAAGCTGGGCGGCCTGGTCTTCTCGCAGCGCGTCATGCTGGCCCTGACCCAGGAAGGCGTCTCTCGCGAGGACGCCTATGCCGCCGTGCAGGGCAACGCCATGAAGGTCTGGCGCGGCGAAGGCCGCTTCATCGACTTCCTGAAGGCCGATCCGGTGGTGTCCAAGGCCCTGTCGGACACCGTGCTCGAGGAGCTGTTCGACTACGGCTATCACACCAAGAACGTCGACGTGATCTTCAAGCGCGTCTTCGGCGAGCAGGCCTGAGCATGAGCGAACCGCCGGTTCTTCGCCTCAATCCGGCGCTGGATCCGGCGGTCTTCGCGCAGGCCTACGCGCGCGACGGCCTGGTGCGTATTCCCGAAGCGTTCGAGCCGGGGGTCGTGGACCGGCTGGCCGGCATTCTCGAACAGACCATCGATTGGGACATCATCTGCTCGAATGAACGCGGCGGAGCCGAGGTCATCACCCGCGCCCGCCGGGCCGAGCTGGGCGACCCGGTGGTGGCCGACAAGCTGCGGGCGGCGACGGTCCGCGCCCGCACCGGCTTCGCCTATGTCTATCTCGGCTATCCGATGATCAACGCCTATGTCGAAGGCCGCGACCCGGGTCATCCGATCCACGCCTTGACCGTGTTCCTGAACAGTCCCGAGTTCATCGCCTTCGGCGCCGCCGTCACCGGCGAGAGCGGGATCACCAAGATCGACGGCCAGGCGACCTGCTATCGCCCTGGCGACTTTCTGACCCAGCACGACGACACCGGCGTCGGCGAGCGCCTGGCCGCCTACACCCTGGGCCTGACCCGCGAGTGGCGGCCGGACTGGGGCGGTCAACTCTTGTTCCACGACGACAACGGCGACGTGGCGCGCGGCTTCGCGCCCGCCTTCAATGTCCTGACCCTGTTCAAGGTGCCCCAGCGGCACTCCGTCGCGCCGGTCGCGCCCTATGCCGGCGCCCCGCGTCTGACCGTCACCGGCTGGCTGCGCAACGATCCGCCCAATGGCGCCGGCGCCACCATTGGCGGCTAAGCGCGGCTTCCCGCCGGTCGTCGACGCGAACACCCGCGTGCTGGTGCTGGGCAGCCTGCCGGGCGAGGCCTCGCTGGCGGTCAGCCAGTACTATGGCAATCCCAGGAACGCCTTCTGGCGGCTGATGGAGGGCGTGATCGACGCGCCGCTTGCGCCGCTGGCCTACGAGGCGCGGCTGGCGACGCTGCTCGGGCACGGCGTCGGCCTATGGGACGTGATCGCCGAGGCCAAGCGCGAGGGCAGTCTGGACGCGGCCATTCGCGATCCGGCGGCCAACGACCTCTTGAAGCTGATCGAGACGTTGCCGGCGCTGCGGTGCGTCGCCTTCAACGGCGGCACGGCGGCGAAGCTCGGCGCGCGGCTGATCGGCGAGCGGGCGCCGACGATCGCCCTGCCCTCGTCCAGCCCCGCCCACGCGGCGCGGAGCTTCGGCGAGAAGGCGGACGCCTGGGCCCGCCTCAAGACTTTTCTCGTCTCCTAGTCCCGGTCCGGGCGAGCCGGCCGCGACATTACGGGAAATTCATCTGCACGGCGGCCGCGCTTAGGGCAGCATCCGCGGCTCAGAGGGGTATTGGAATCCTACACATGCGCATCTTCCTGCTGGCCGCCGTTTCCGCGGTCGCGATTTCCGGCTCGGCCTTCGCCGCCGACAAGCCGATGTACGGGACCTGGGGCGTCGACCTGACGTCGCGCGACCTGACGGTCAAACCGGGCGACGACTTCAACAAGTTCGCCAACGGGGCGTGGGAGAAGCGCACCACCATCCCGGCCGACCAGGCCTCGGCCGGCGTCGGCTACGACGTCTACAACCGCTCGCAGGACCAGCTGCGCACCCTGATCGAGACGGCCGACGCCTCGACCCCGATCGGCGCGCTCTACAAGAGCTTCGTCGACGAGGCCAAGGTCGAGCAGATCGACGACGCGCCGCTCAAGGTCGACCTGGCCGCCATCCAGGCGATCACGTCCAAGGCCGAACTGGCCAAGGCCATGGGTCGCGCCCACGGCGGCTTCGGCCCCGACCTGTTCTCGCTGGACATCTTCGCCGACGCCAAGACGCCCGAGATCAACACGCTCTATATCGGCCAGTCGGGCCTGGGCCTGCCGGACCGCGACTATTACCTGACCGACGGCTTCAAGCCGCAGCTCGAGGCCTACAGGGCCTTCGCCGAGCGGGCGCTGAAGATGGCGGGCTATTCCGATCCCGCCAAGGCCGCCGCCGACGTGGTCGCCTTCGAGACCGCCGTCGCCAAGGTGAGCTGGCCGGTCGCCGACCGCCGCGACATCGACAAGGTCTACAACCCCGTCTCCCTCACCGAACTGCAGGCCTATGCCCCCGAGATTCCGTGGGCGGACTATCTGGCCGCCGCGGGCGTCACCGGCCGCGACCAAGTGGTGCTGGGTGAGAAGACCGCCGTCCGCGACATCGCCAAGCTGTTCGCCGCCACGCCGCTGGAAACCCTGAAGGCCTGGCAGACCGTGCAGGGCGTCCAGGAGATGTCGCCCTATCTGTCCAAGCGCTTCGTCGACAGCCGCTTCGAATATGTGAAGGTGCTGAGCGGCCAGACCCAGCTGCGCCCCCGCTGGAAGCGCGGCGTGCAGCTGGTCGACGGCAGCCTCGGCGAAGTGGTCGGCCAGACCTATGTCGCCAAGTACTTCCCACCTTCGTCCAAGGCCCAGATGGTCGACCTGATCGCCAATCTGAAGGTCGCCATGGCCGAGCGGATCCAGAAGGCCCCTTGGATGGCTCCGGACACCAAGCAGGCGGCGCTGACCAAGCTGTCGAAGATGACGGTGATGGTCGGCTATCCCGACAAGTGGCGCGACTATTCGGCCCTGAAGCTGGACGCCAACGATCTCTACGGCAATGTCCGCCGCAGCGGCGCCTTCGAGTGGGCCTACGCTCTGAGCGACCTGGGCAAGCCCGTCGACCACGCCAAGTGGGGCATGACCCCGCAGACGGTGAACGCCTACAATGGCGGCCTGGAGAACAAGATCGTGTTCCCGGCCGGCATCCTGCAGGCGCCCTATTTCGATCCGGCCGCCGACCCGGCCGTGAACTACGGCGCGATCGGCGCGGTGATCGGCCACGAGATCAGCCACGGCTTCGACGACCAGGGCCGCAAGATCGACGAAACCGGCAAGCTGCGCGACTGGTGGACGGCCGAGGACGCCAAGCGCTTCGACAGCCAGGCCGCGGTGCTGGGCGCGCAATATGACGCCTACGAGCCGGTGCCCGGAATGCGCATCAACGGCCAGCTGACCATGGGCGAGAACATCGCCGACCTGGCCGGCCTGCAGGTGGCCTATGACGCCTATCACGCCTCGCTGAAGGGCAAGCCCGCCCCAGTCGTGGCCGGCATGACCGGCGACCAGCGCTTCTTCCTGGCCTTCGCCCAGGCCTGGCAGGACAAGTCGCGCCCCGATTCGCTGAAGCAGCAGATGGCCTCCGACCCGCATTCGCCGTCGAACTTCCGGGTCATCGGCCCGACGCGCAATGTCGACGCCTGGTACGCGGCCTTCGGCGTCAAGCCGGGCGACAAGTTCTACCTGCCGCCGGAAAAGCGCTCGCGCATCTGGTAGCCGCGGAACTGACCAACCGAAAAGCATGGGCGGGGGCGTCGCATCGGCGCCCCCGCTTCGCGTTTGCGGCTCCGCGCTTCTCGGGGCACCCTCTCCGCGACCTCGGAGAGAGCATGACCTTCGCCTCAACCATCGGCGCGACAACGTGGCGGTTCGACGGCCTGGCCGACCTGCTGGCCAAGGCTTCTCCGCCGCGCTCGGGCGACGCCCTGGCCGGGATCGCCGCGACCAGCGCGCAGCAGAACGTCGCCGCCAAGCACGCCTTGGCGGACGTCCCGCTGAAGGCCTTTCTGTCCGAGGCCGTGGTCCCCTACGAGACCGACGAGGTCACCCGTCTGATCCTGGACGGCCATGACCCGGCGGCCTTCGCGCCCGTCGCCTCCCTGACCGTCGGCGAGTTCCGTGACTGGCTGCTCTCGGAAGCCGCGACACAAGCCGCCCTCGCCCGCCTCGCGCCGGGCCTGATCCCCGAGATGGCCGCCGCCGTCAGCAAGATCATGCGCAACCAGGACCTGATCCTGGCCGCGAGCAAATGCAGGGTCGTCACGAAGTTTCGCAATACGATCGGCCTGCCCGGGACCATGGCGGTGCGGCTGCAGCCCAACCACCCGACCGATGATCCGGCCGGGATCACCGCCTCGATCCTGGACGGGCTGCTGTACGGGTGCGGCGACGCGGTGATCGGCATCAACCCGGCCAGCGACAATCTGTCGGGCTTAAGCGACCTGTTGCGGCTGATGGACGATCTGATCCAGCGGTTCGAGATCCCGACCCAGTCGTGCGTCCTGACCCACGTGACCAGCGCCGTCGAACTGGTCGAGCGCGGCGCGCCGGTGGACCTGGTGTTCCAGTCGATCGCCGGAACCGAGGCGGCCAACGCCAGCTTCGGCGTCACCCTGGCCCTGCTGAAGGAAGGTCTGGACGCCGGCCGCTCCTTGAAGCGCGGGACCATCGGCGACAACGTCATGTACTTCGAGACCGGCCAGGGCTCGGCCCTGTCGGCCGGAGCGCACCACGGTGTCGACCAGCAGACGCTCGAAGCCAGGGCCTATGGCGTGGCGCGCGCGTTCGAGCCGTTGCTGGTCAACTCCGTCGTCGGCTTCATCGGCCCCGAGTACCTGTATGACGGCAAGCAGATCATCCGCGCCGGGCTGGAGGACCACTTCTGCGGCAAGCTCCTGGGCGCGCCGCTGGGGGTGGACGTCTGCTACACCAACCACGCCGAGGCCGATCAGGACGACATGGACAGCCTCTTGACCCTGCTGGCCACGGCGGGCGTCACCTTCGTGATGGGTGTGCCGGGCGCGGACGACGTGATGCTGAACTACCAGTCCACTTCGTTCCACGACGCTCTCTATGTCCGCGAGCTGCTGGGCCTGAAGCGCGCGCCGGAGTTCGAGGCCTGGCTGGCCCGGCTGAGGATCACCGGCGACGACGGCCGGCTGGCTCCCGCCCGCGCCGGCCATCCGCTGCTGGCCAGCGCATGAGCCGGCTGGTTCCGCCCGACCCCTGGAGCGCCTTGCGCGCGCACACCCCGGCCCGCATCGCCATCGGCCGCTCCGGGTCCAGCCTGCCGACGCGCGAGGTGCTGGCCTTCTCGCTGGCCCACGCCCAGGCCCGCGACGCGGTGCGCACGCCGTTCGCGGCCGAGCAGGTCGCCGCCGGGATCGAGGCGCTGGGCGTCCCCACGCTGCACGTCGACAGCGCCGCGCCCGACCGTGCGACCTATTTGCGCCGGCCGGACCTGGGCCGCCGCCTTTCCGACGCCAGCCGCATCGCCCTGGCCGCGGCGCGCGGTCCGGCCGACCTGGCGATCGTCGTGGCCGACGGCCTCTCGAGCACCGCCGTCCACGCCCACGCCGCGCCGCTGGTCGCCGCCCTGCTGCCCTACGTCAGAACCGAAGGCTGGAGCCTCGCGCCCGTCACTGTCGCCAGTCAGGCCCGCGTGGCCCTGGGGGACGAGGTGGGCGAGCTGCTCGGCGCGCGGCTCGTGTTGCTGCTGGTCGGCGAACGCCCGGGCCTGTCCTCGCCCGACAGCCTCGGGGCCTACCTGACCTTTCAGCCGCGCGTCGGGCGCACCGACGCCGAACGCAACTGCGTCTCCAACATCCGCGCCGAGGGGCTCTCCTACGACCAGGCCGCCTTCAAGCTGGCCTGGTTGATGCGCGAGGCGCTGCGCCTGTCGGCCACCGGCGTGGCGCTGAAGGACGAAAGCGACATGAAGGGCCTGTCCGACGCCGCCGAGCAGCCGACGATCGCCCGCGATTTGGACGAACCGCGTTCGTCGTGATGAAATAGTAAACGGCGATCGGGGGGCGGGCGTCCGACACATCCTCCAGGACTCGTCCCCGGACGAACGCGGGGCGCACCCTCGACGTCCAGACCATGGAGGGACGGGTCATGAGCGAACCAGGACCGGGCGGCGGCGTCAGCTACGAGACTGTCGACGACGGCTATTTCGAAAAGCGCGGCCTCAAGCGCTATGCGGGCGTGTTCTCGCTATGGGCGCTGGGCGTCGGGGCGGTGATCTCGGGCCAGTTCTCCGGCTGGAACCTGGGCATGGGCGTCGGCGGCTGGGGCGGCATGCTGGTCGCCACCCTGATCATCACCGTCATGTATCTGGGCCTGACCTTCTCGATCGCCGAGATGGCGGCGGCCCAGCCCCATACCGGCGGCGCCTATTCGTTCGCGCGCTCGGCCATGGGGCCCTGGGGCGGCTTCGTCACCGGCCTGTGCGAGAACGTGGAATATGTGCTGACCGCGGCCGTGGTCTGCTTCTTCATCGGCAGCTATCTGGGCGGGATCTTCGAGACGCCGGCCTGGGTCCAGCCGCTCTATTGGATCGGGGCCTATGTCGTGTTCGTCGGCCTCAACGCCGGCGGGGTGGCGATGTCGTTCCGCTTCACGGTGTTCATCACCCTGCTGGCCCTGGCCTGTCTCGTCGTGTTCTGGGTCAGCGCCTTCCCGCACGCCGACTTCGGCAGGTACGCCCTGAACGTCGGCCCCGGCGGGACCGAGCTGAAGGACGGCCACGGCCCCTTCCTGCCGGCCGGGATCGGCGGCGCCCTGGCCCAGCTGCCGTTCGCGGTCTGGCTGTTCCTGGCCATCGAGCAACTGCCCCTGGCCGCCGAGGAATCACACACGCCCCAGCGCGACCTGCCCAAGGGCATCATCCTGGGCATGCTGACCCTGATCGTCTCGGCCCTGCTGGTGTTGTGGCTGAACAGCTCGATCCCAGCCGGGACCTTCGCCCTGTCCAAGTCGGGCGAACCGATCCTGGACGGCTTCCGGGCGATCTACGGCGGCTCTCTGGCCAAGCTCCTCTCGGCGATCGCCGTGGCCGGCCTGGTAGCCAGCTTCCACGCGATCATCTTCGCCTATGGCCGGCAGATCTATTCACTGTCGCGGGCCGGCTACTTCCCGCGCGCCCTGTCGGTGACCCATGGCGTGCGCAAGACCCCGGACGTGGCCCTGATCACCGGCTCGCTGGCCGGCCTGGCGGTGATGCTGGTCGTCTGGTTCGCCCTCGGCGCGGAGAAGGGCGCGGCGGTGATCGGCGGAACCCTGCTGAACATGGCCGTCTTCGGCGCCATGCTGTCCTATGTCGCCCAGGGCGCGTCCTACATCCTGCTGCGCCGCAAGCTCCCGAACCTGGAACGGCCCTACAAGAGCGTGTTCGGCGTGGCCGGGGCCGGCGTGACCGTGATCATCTCGCTGGTCACGATCTTCTACCAGCTCAAGGACCCGGTCTATCGGACCGGAGTCATCGGGGTGGCGATCTGGTTCGCGGTGGGAATCGCCTACTTCGCCGCCGTCGGCCGCAAGAAGCTGGTGCTGTCGCCCGAGGAGGCCTTCGCCATCAACGGCGGCAAGGCGGCCTACGAGAGCCACTGACCATGAAAAAGGCCGCCCCAAGGGGCGGCCTCGTTCAGACCATCAAGGCTTGAGGCTTACTCGCCGGCCTTGATCTGCTCGCGTGCGACGGCCAGCAGTTCGTCCATCTTCATGCGGACCTCGCCCTCGGAGGCGGCGACGCCCGAGCCCTTGAGGTCCTCGAAAACCTTGCGCAGCACGTCTTCGTCGCCCGGCTGTTCGAAGTCGGACTTCACCACGGCGCGCGCGTATTCCTCGACGGTCGCCAGGCCCATGAGACCGGCCGCCCATTCGCCCAGCAGGCGGTTGCGGCGCGCGGCCGCCTTGAACTCGATTTCCTGGTCGTGCGCGAACTTGCGTTCGAAACCCTGTTCGCGTTCGTCGAAGGTGGTCATGAAGGCCCCAAAGTCGCCGAGAGCCTGTCGCGGCAAGATAAGTCATCTGGCCGCGACAGGCTCTAATTCTAAACGTTTAGAGCATGATGGTCGCCGAAACCGGCGTCCACTTTCGACTATCACGCTCTTACGCCGGCTGCATATCCTGCGGCGGTCTCCGCCGCAATCGGCGGATAGGCCGCGGATGACGTTTCCAACCATAACATAGCCCAAACGCCGTCCGAAAGTTGTCCTTCGTTTGCGCGGCCGCGCTGATTCAGGTAGGTTCCGCGCGACATTTTCCAGTGAGCGGCCTTGAGTCGAACGCCGCGCGCAGCTATCCGCCGCGCGCGCTTTTCGTTTCTCCGGAAGATTCCGGACTTGAGGAGCGGCGCGCGCTTACAGAAGGGCCTCGACGAGAGCCATGACGACCCGTCGCAAGAAGATCTACGAAGGCAAGGCCAAGATCCTCTACGAAGGCCCCGAGCCCGGCACCCTGATCCAGTACTTCAAGGACGACGCGACGGCCTTCAACGCCCAAAAGAAGGCCATCCTGGAAGGCAAGGGCGTCATCAACAACCGGATCAGCGAGTACATCATGACTCGCCTGAATTCGATCGGCGTCCAGAACCACTTCATCCGCCGCCTGAACCTGCGCGAGCAGCTGATCAAGGAAGTCGAGATCGTTCCGCTCGAGGTCGTGGTGCGCAACATCGCCGCCGGCTCGATCGCCACGCGCCTGGGCCTGACCGAGGGTCAGCCCCTGCCCCGCTCGATCATCGAATTCTACTACAAGGACGACAAGCTGGGCGACCCGATGGTCTCCGAGGAGCACATCACCGCGTTCAACTGGGCCGCGACCCAGGAGATCGACGACATGATGGCCACCGCTCTGCGCGTCAACGACTACCTGTCGGGCCTGTTCAGCGCGGTCGGCATCACGCTGGTGGACTTCAAGATCGAGTTCGGCCGCATCTACGAGGGCGACTTCTCGCGGATCATCCTGGCCGACGAGATCAGCCCCGACAGCTGCCGCCTGTGGGACAGCCTGACCAACGAGAAGCTGGACAAGGACCGCTTCCGTCGCGACCTGGGCAACGTCATCGAGAGCTATACCGAGGTGGCCCGCCGCCTAGGGATCATGAAGGAAATGCCGACCGTCATCCAAGGCGGCGTGCACTAAACCCTTCATCTGGAAGCAGCGCGGCCCGGAGCGCCGCGCGGGGAGAATCTGTCAGTGAAAGCCACCGTCCACGTGTTCCTGAAGCCCGGCGTACTCGACGTGCAGGGCAAGGCCGTCGAGAACGCCCTGCATGGCCTGGGCTGGCCGTCGGTGAAGGACGCCCGCGTCGGTCGCGTCATCGAGTTCGACCTCGACGCCGCGGACGCCGAAGCCGCCAAGGCCGAGGTCAAGACCATGTGCGAGAAGCTGTTGGCCAACATGGTCATCGAAAGCTACCGCATCGACATCGCCTAGAGCCCTTTAGCTTTAGATGGAGTCATCCAAAGCGTTCAAAAGGGCTCTAAATGTCTGATTCTAGAGCGCGATCTAGGCGCTGAAGCTGGCCCTCAGCGCCGCCAGGCTGGTCTCCCGGATGGGCTCCAGGTCCATGCCGGGATCGACCAATAGCTGGGTCGAGAGCCCCAGCAGCAAAGCCCCCACCATCAACGCGACCGCGTCCGCGTTCAGGCCGGCGCG
This sequence comes from Caulobacter sp. GW822-FHT07D08, assembly GCF_058798735.1. Lineage (NCBI taxonomy): Bacteria > Pseudomonadati > Pseudomonadota > Alphaproteobacteria > Caulobacterales > Caulobacteraceae > Caulobacter > Caulobacter sp. GW822-FHT07D08. Next base: position 548,124 of record NZ_JBXAKU010000001.1, on the reverse strand, counting down.
GATCACGCCCTCGCGCTGCCCCCGCAGGACCAACGCCTCCAGGCGGGTCTCGACGTCCCTGTGCGCGGCCGCGAACGGCGCGCGCAGGTCCGAAACGTCGGACACCGCCCCGGCCATCAGCGTGAAATAGGCCCGCATCTCGCCGTCGCGCGTCAGGTTGCGCAGGAAGACGTCGACGAAGCCCAGCACGGCCTCCAGACCGTCCAGGGTGTCCATCTGGCGGGCGTCCAGCAGCGCCTCGACGCGCGCGCCCAGCCGCGCGATCAGCGCCTCGATCAGCCCCTGCTTCGAACCGAACCTCTGGGTGACCAGCCCCCGGCTGTAGCCGGCGCGCTGGCCGATGCTCTCGAAGGTGGCCGCCGCCACGCCGCGCTCGGCGATCAGCTCGGCCGCCGCCCGAAGGAGCTCGCTCTCGGATTGCTGGCGGCGATCGAGCTGGGTTCGGCGCGCGGCGGGCGCCTTAAGGGTTGTCGTCATCTTGCGGAACATAGTTATTTGTTGGACAACAAGCAAATAAGAAGGACGGTCGCCAGGCCGCCGTGAGGAAGGAGGAGCCGCCATGACGATCTCGACCGACATCGCCAACACCATCGTCGACCCGAAGGCCTACGCCGACGGCGATCGCGTCGATCAGGCCTTCACCCAACTGCGCCGCGAAGCGCCGCTGGAGGTGGCCCAGCCCGACGGCTTCGATCCGTTCTGGGTGGTGACCCGCCACGCCGACATTCTCGAGGTCGAACGCCAGAACGAGCTGTTCCACAACGGCGATCGCGCCACCGTGGTGACCACGATCGAGGCCGACAAGAAGGTCCGCGAGATGATGGGCGGCTCGCCCCACCTGGTCCGCTCGCTGGTCCAGATGGACAACCCCGACCACTTCGCCTACCGCAAGGTCACCCAGGGTTCGCTGCTGCCGCAGAACCTGCGGGCGCTGGAAGCGCGGATCCGCGAGATCGCCCGCGGCTTCGTCGACCGCATGGCCGAGCACGGCGACCGCTGCGACTTCGCCCGCGATGTGGCTTTCCTCTATCCCCTGCACGTGATCATGGAGGTGCTGGGCGTCCCGGAAAGCGACGAACCCCGGATGCTGAAGCTGACCCAGGAGTTGTTCGGCAACGCCGACCCGGACCTGAACCGGTCCGGCAAGTCGGTCACCGACGTCAACGAGGGCATCGACAGCCTGCAGTCGGTCGTCATGGACTTCATGATGTACTTCAACGCCATCACCGAGGACCGTCGCGCCAAGCCGCGCGAGGACCTGGCCAGCATCATCGCCAACGGCAAGATCAACGGCGAGCCGATGGGGCACCTGGAGGCGATGAGCTACTACATCATCGCCGCCACGGCCGGGCACGACACTACCTCCTCGACCACCGCCGGCGCGCTATGGGCCCTGGCCGAGACCCCCGAGCAGTTCGCCAAGGTCAAGGCCGACCCGTCCCTGATCCCCGGCCTGATCGAGGAGTCGATCCGCTGGGTCACGCCGGTGAAGCACTTCATGCGCACGGCCACCGCCGACGCCGAGCTGGCGGGCCGCAAGATCGCCAAGGGCGACTGGATGATGCTGTCCTACCCGTCGGGCAACCGCGACGAGGCGGTGTTCGAGCACCCGTTCAAGTTCCGCGTCGACCGCACGCCCAACAAGCACGTGGCCTTCGGCTACGGCGCCCATATCTGCCTGGGCCAGCATCTGGCGCGGATGGAGATGCGGGTGCTGTGGGAAGAGCTGTTCGCGCGTCTCGACAGCGTCGAACTGGACGGCCAGCCCACCCGCATGGTCGCCAACTTCGTCTGCGGGCCGAAGTCGGTGCCGATCCGCTTCAGGATGCACTGAGGGCGGGACGATGAGCGCGGAACCCTTCAAGGTCTGGCAGTGCCGCACCTGCGGCTACATCTACGACGAGGAGCAGGGCGATCCGGGCGAAGGCCTGGCGCCCGGAACCCGCTGGGCCGACATCCCCGACGGCTGGATCTGCCCGATGTGCGGCACGCCCAAGTCCGACTTCGACATGATCGAGCTGTAGGAAATCGGACCGCGCCCCTTCCGTTTCGCGCCTGGCCGCACAATGTTCGGCGGAATGCGAAGGGGAGACCGTCTATGAGCGCGAAGTTCCATCTGGCGCAGGTCAATGTCGGACGCCTGAGGGCGCCGATCGACCATCCGACGATCAAGGACTTCGCTGACAATCTCGACCGCATCAACGCCTTGGCCGAATCCTCGCCCGGCTTCGTCTGGCGGCTGAAGGGCGACGGCAACAACGCCACCGACCTGGCGATCGACAGTGATCCCCTGTTCATCCCGAACCTGTCGGTCTGGGAGGACATCCCCTCTCTCGGCGCCTACGTCTATCGCAGCGGTCACGTGGAGATCATGCGCCGTCGCCGCGAGTGGTTCGAGCATATGGACCTGTACATGGCCCTCTGGTGGGTCCCCGCCAGCCACACGCCGACGGTCGAAGAGGCCTTGGAGAAGCTCGCCCTGCTCGAGGCTCACGGCCCGACGCCGGCCGCCTTCACCTTCAAGTCGCCCTTCCCCCCGCCTACCGGCGAGGCGGTCGAGCCCGAGTTGGACGAATGCGCCTGACTTTCCCGCCGCGCGGGACTGACATCCCGTCCGAACGGTGCTACAGGCCCGCGCCATGAAAGCCGCCGTCGTCGTATTCCCCGGTTCGAACTGTGACCGCGACTGCAAGGTCGCCATCGAGCGCTCCGCCGGCGCCCGCGTCGAGATGGTCTGGCACCAGGAGACGGCGCTGCCGGACGACCTGGACCTGATCGTCCTGCCCGGCGGCTTCTCGTATGGCGACTATCTGCGCTGCGGCGCCATGGCGGCCCAGAGCCCGGTCATGAAGGAGGTCGTCGCCGCCGCCGACAAGGGCGTGGCGGTGGTCGGCATCTGCAACGGCTTCCAGGTCCTGACCGAGGTTGGCCTGCTGCCCGGCGCCCTGCTGCGCAACGCTGGCCTGAAGTACGTCTGCAAGGCCGTCGACCTCGACATCGTCAACGGCCAGACCCGCTTCACCGCCGGTTACGGCGAGCAGCGCGAGGCGGTCATGACCGTCGGCAACGGCGAGGGCAACTACTTCGCCGACGAGGAGACCCTCGACCGGATCGAGGGCGAGGGCCAGGTGGTGTTCCGCTACAAGCAGAACCCGAACGGCTCGGCCCGCGACATCGCCGGCATCGTCAACAAGGGCGGCAACGTCCTGGGCCTGATGCCCCACCCCGACCGCTCGTTCGATCCGGACCTGGGCTCGGAAGACGGCGCGGTGCTGTTCCGCAGCATCTTCCAGAGCGCCTGAGGGCTTCTCCTGCCGTCCGCCGACGAAAAATGGGCTCGGCGACGCCGTGACCATATAGCAGCCGAAAAGTCCCGGTCCTAAGGTGCGGCCCTCTGTAGGAGGGCCACTTATGAATCTCGTCTCCACCCTGCGCGCGGGCCTGCTGGCCGCCGCGGCCTTGACCGCCTTCGGCGTCGCCGCCCACGCCCAGGTCACGCCGATGACGCCGGACATCGACGGCAAGTACGTCGCGGCCAAGATCAACTACGACTACGAAAAGCGCGTGGTGATGATCCCGATGCGCGACGGGACCAAGCTCTACACCGTCATCGTGGTCCCCAAGGGCGGCAAGAACCTGCCGATCATGCTGACCCGCACCCCCTACAACGCCGCCAAGCGCGCCGCCCGCGCCGACAGCCCGCGCATGGTCGCCGCCATGCCGCAAGGCGACGAGCCGTTCGTCGCCGACGGCGGCTATATCCGCGTCTTCCAGGACATCCGCGGCAAGTACGGCTCGGAAGGCGAGTACGTGATGACCCGGCCGCTGAAGGGGCCGCTGAACTCGTCCGAGGTCGACCACTCCACCGACGCCTACGACACCATCGACTGGCTGGTGAAGAACGTGCCCGAGACCAACGGCAAGGTCGGCATGCTGGGCAGCTCGTACGAGGGCTTCACGGTCGTGATGGCCCTGGTCAATCCGCACCCGGCCCTGAAGGTCGCCGCGCCGATGAGCCCGATGGTCGACGGCTGGATGGGCGACGACTGGTTCCAGTACGGCGCCTTCCGCCAGATCAACTTCGACTACTTCACGCGCCAGACCACCGTCCGCGGCGCGGGCGAAGGCGTCCAGCGCCAGGGCTATGACGACTACGCCAACTTCCTGCGCGAGGGCTCGGCCGGCGACTACGCCAAGAACCATGGTCTGGACCAGCTGACCTGGTGGAAGAAGCTGGCCCAGCACGCGGCCTATGACAGCTTCTGGAGCGAGCAGGCGCTGGACAAGACCATGGAGAAGACGCCGCTGAAGGTGCCGACCATGTGGATCCAGGGCCTGTGGGACCAGGAGGACATCTGGGGCGCGGTGCACTCGTATCCGGCGCTGGAGTCCAAGGACGTCAACAACGACAAGAACTATCTGGTGCTGGGCCCCTGGCGCCACAGCCAGGTGAACTACGACGGCTACAACCTGGGTCCGTTCAAGTGGGACGGCGACACCGCCCTGCAGTTCCGCCGCGACGTGATGAAGCCGTTCTTCGACCAGTATCTGAAGGACGGCCCCAAGGCCGACACCCCGCCGGTGCTGATCTACGACCCGGGCCAGAACAAGTGGAACCGCTATGCCAGCTGGCCGCAGGGGGGAACGCAGGCGAAGGCCGGCAAGAACCTCTATCTCAGCGCCCAGGGCGCCCTCTCCTTCTCGGCTCCGGCGCCGGCCAAGGGCGCGGCGGCCTATGACGAGTACGTCTCCGACCCGGCCAAGCCGGTGCCGTACGTGCAGCGTCCGGTGCAGTTCGCCGACGGCGACCGCTGGAAAGCCTGGCTGGTCAGCGACCAGCGCCACGCCGAGAGCCGCACCGACGTCGTGAGCTATGTCAGCGAGCCGCTGAAGGAGCCGCTGAAGATCGCCGGCGTGCCGAAGGTCAATCTGGTCGCCTCGACCAGCGGCACCGACAGCGACTGGGTGGTCAAGCTGATCGACGTCTTCCCCGACGAGGTCGCCAGCCAACCCGAGCTGGGCGGCTACCAGCTGGCCGTGGGCATGGACATCTTCCGCGGTCGCTATCGCGAGAGCTTCAGCGATCCCAAGGCGATCAAGCCGAACACGCCGCTGAAGTACCAGTTCATCCTGCCGACCGCGAACTACACCTTCCAGCCGGGTCACCGGATCATGGTTCAGGTGCAGTCCAGCTGGTTCCCGCTCTACGACCGCAACCCGCAGACCTTCGTGCCGAACATCTTCTTCGCCAAACCGGCCGACTACGTGAAGGCCACGCAGCGGGTGTTCCACAGCGGCGCCGACGCCAGCTTCATCGAGCTGCCGGTGGTGGACGCCAAGTAGGGTCGCGCTGGTTGCCAACCCCAGCCGGACGCGCCAACGTCCGGCTGGGAGAGGGACCAATCATGACCATCGGAAAGACACTGGGCGCCGCGAGCCTCGCCGCGTTGCTGATGACGAGCGCCGTTCACGCGCAGAAAGCCCCCAAGCCGGGCGCCTATAACGAGACCCCCGCCAAGCTGGTCGAGTCGACCGAGGGCTTCGACTTCGAGCGCAGGGACGTGATGATCCCAATGCGCGACGGTGTGAAGCTGCACACCGTCATCCTGGTCCCCAAGGGCGCCAAGCGCGCGCCGATCCTGCTGACCCGCACGCCCTACAACGCCACCGAGCTGACCAGCCACGCCGCCAGCGGCACGCTGGCCGCCGTCCTGCAAGGCTACGACAACGCCACCGACGTCATCGTCGAGGGCGGCTATATCCGCGTCGTCCAGGACGTGCGCGGCAAGTACGGCTCGGAAGGCGACTACGTGATGAACCGGCCCCTGCAGGGGCCGCTGAACCCGACCAAGGTCGACCACGCCACCGACACCTACGACACCATCGACTGGCTGGTGAAGAACATCGCCGAGACCAACGGCAAGGTCGGGATCCTGGGTATCTCGTATGACGGCTTCCTGCCGCTGATGGCGCTGGTCAATCCGCACCCGGCCCTGAAGGTCTCCGTGCCGATGAACCCGATGGTCGACGGCTGGATGGGCGACGACTGGTTCCACCACGGCGCCTTCCGTCAGCAGAACCTGCCCTACATCTGGGAACAGCAGGCCACGCGCGACAACAGCGCCAAGTGGTGGTCCAACACCCACGACGACTACGACCTCTATCTGCGCGCCGGGTCGGCGGGCGAACTGGCCCGCCAGCGCGGCCTCGACCAGGTCGGCTTCTGGCGCAAGATCATCGAGCACCCCGCCTACGACGCCTTCTGGCAGGAGCAAGCCATGGACAAGGTCCTGGCCAAGCAGCCGCTGAAGGTTCCGGTCATGCTGGTCCACGGCCTGTGGGACCAGGAGGACATCTATGGCGCCCCAGCGGTCTACAAGGCGCTGAAGCCGCTCGACACGGCCGGCGACAAGGTTTTCCTGGCCATGGGTCCCTGGTTCCATGGTCAGCAGATCGAGGACGGCTCGACCCTGGGCGCGATCAAGTGGGATGCCGACACCGCCAAGCAGTTCCGCCACGAGGTGCTAGCCCCGTTCCTGGCGCGTTACCTGAAGGACGAGGCGCCGGCCGCCGACATCGCCCCCGTCACCGCCTTCGAGACCGGGACCAACACCTGGCGCAAGCTGGCCTCGTGGCCGCTCTCCTGCGAGACCTGCGCGGCCAAGCCCCAGGCGCTGTACCTGCGGGCCGGCGGCAAGCTGTCGTTCTCACCGCCCGCCGGAGACGGGACAGCCTATGACGAATACGTCTCCGACCCCGCCAAGCCCGTGCCCAACCGCGCGCGGCCCAGCCAGCCGGTCGGATACGATCCCCCGTTCACCTGGACCCAGTGGCTGGTCGACGACCAGCGCGAGAGCTCGGGCCGCACCGACGTCCTGACCTTCACCACCGATGTATTGACAGCCCCGGTTCAGATCTCCGGCGAGCCACTGGTCAATCTGATCGCCTCGACCAGCGGAACGGACAGCGACTGGGTGGTAAAGCTGATCGACGTCTATCCGGACATGGTTCCGGCCCAGCCGGACATGGGCGGCTATCAACTGGCGGTGTCGATGGACATTTTCCGCGGCCGATATCGCGAAAGCTACAGCGATCCCAAGGCCATCACGCCGGACAAGCCCCTGCCCTATCGTTTCGGCCTGCCGATCACGAACCATGTGTTCAAGCCGGGTCACCGGATCATGGTGCAGGTGCAGTCCAGCTGGTTCCCGCTGTACGACCGCAACCCGCAGACCTTCGTGCCGAACATCTTCTTCGCCAAGCCGGCCGACTATGTGAAGGCCACACAGCGCGTGTTCCACAGGGGCGACGCGGCCAGCTTCATCGAACTGCCGGTGGTGGACGCCAAGTAACAACGAGAAAGGCCGGCGGGGTCACCGCCGGCCTTCCTTCTACGGAGAGAGTGTCGACAGGTCAGCGGTCGCCGCGCCTGACGTTTTCATCCTGCTGATTGGCCTCGCCCCCAGGGTTGCGGCCCTGCTCGTCCTGCCTGGGCCCGTCCTGCTTGGCCCCATCCTGCCTGGGTTGCCCTTGCTGCTGTTGCTGGCCGGGCGTTCGGCGTTGCTGGTCGTTCTGCTGCTGCTGCGGATCGCGGTTGTTGTCAGCCATGGGCCTTACTCCTGTTACACAGCGCGCTCGTGACGCACGGAGATAGAACGGGTCGGGACTCGCGGCGTTCCTACGGCCGAGCCGCCTTAATTCAGGCTAAGCTTTGGAATTTACACAGCTTTGCCGGAAATTCTCGCCCCGCCGCCGCGATTGTCTGAAGCCGAAACGTTCATTCCGCTGATCGCGCCGCTTAAAGCAAAGCTTTCGCCTCCAGCGTGAGATTCAAGGTTAATCCGCACTCTGCGGGGGAGAGAACTGGAATCCTCGTTTCGCAGCGCGCAACGTCAGCCGAACACTGAATGGGGAGGCGTCGGCGGAGCCCTCCGAAGACGCGAAGAGTCAAAACACCATGGCCGACCACGAAGTTCGGTTCCCCGAGACCTATGTCAGCGGCGTGCCCGTCTGGGCCAAGCGCCGCAAGCGCTCCAGCGTGCATCCCCTTCTGAACCTGATCGTGATCCTGCTGGCCCTGTTCGGGGCCGTGGTCATCGGCGTGTCGCTGCGCATGGGCTCGGTCGAGAAGGGTGGCGTAGTGATCGATCACTGGCTCGGCGAGGGCGGCGCCCACATGGAGCGCCTCATCAGGTCGATGTAGCTCGCCGTTCGGCCGGCAAGAAGAGCGACAGACTGTGGCGGAATCTGAACGAGCGGGTTAGAAGGCGCGCCCATGAGCACGCCCCAAAAGCCCATGGCCGAATTGGCCGCCGAGTTCGGCCTGAAACCCGCCGAATATGACGTTGTCCTCAAGCGCCTGGGGCGAGAGCCCAACCTGGTGGAGTTGGGCGTGTTCTCGGTGATGTGGTCCGAGCACTGCTCGTACAAGTCCTCGAAGAACCAGCTGAAGAAGTTTCCGATCGACGGACCGCGCGTGATCTGCGGGCCTGGCGAGAACGCCGGCGTCATCGACATCGGCGATGGCGACGCGATCATCTTCAAGATGGAGAGCCACAACCACCCCTCCTATATCGAACCCTATCAGGGCGCGGCGACGGGCGTGGGCGGCATCATGCGCGACGTCTTCACGATGGGCGCGCGGCCGATCGCCCTGTTGAACGCCCTGCGCTTCGGCGATCCGGAGCACCCGAAGACCAAGCGCCTGGTGGACGGCGTGGTCGCCGGCATCGCCGGCTACGGCAACTGCGTGGGCGTGCCCACGGTCGCGGGCGAGACCAACTTCCACAAGGGCTACAACGGCAACATCCTGGTCAACGCCATGTGCGTGGGCCTGGCCAAGGCCGACAGCATCTTCTACTCGGCCGCCCCGGGCCCGGGCCTGGCGGTCGTCTATTTCGGCTCCAAGACCGGCCGTGACGGCATCCACGGCGCGACCATGTCCTCCACCGAGTTCACCGAGGACTCCGAGGAGAAGCGTCCCACGGTGCAGGTCGGCGACCCCTTCGCCGAGAAGCTGCTGATCGAGGCCACGCTGGAGCTGATGGCCACCGGCGCTGTCGCCGCCATCCAGGACATGGGCGCGGCGGGCCTGACCTCCTCGTCGGTCGAAATGGCCGGCAAGGGCGGCGTCGGCATCGAGCTGAACATGGACATGGTCCCGCAGCGCGAGACCGGCATGTCGGCCTACGAGATGATGCTGTCGGAAAGCCAGGAGCGCATGCTGGCGGTCCTGAAGCCCGGCCGCGAGCAGGACGGCCACGCCATCTTCGAGAAGTGGGGCCTGGACGCCGCCGTCATCGGCTACACCACCGACACCGGCCGCCTGGTGCTGAAGCACCACGGCGAAACGGTCTGCGACGTGCCGCTGGCCCCGCTGTTCGACGACGCACCGCTGTATGACCGCCCGTGGGTCCAGCCCAAGCTCGACCCGCGCCTCGACCCCGCGACCATCCCCGCCCCGATCGACTGGAACGAAGCGGTCCTGAAGATCGTCGGCTGCCCGGACATGGCCTCCAAGCGCTGGCTGTGGGAGCAGTACGATCGCCACGTGATGGCCGACACCCTGGAAGACAGCGCTACAGGCTGCGACGCCGGCATCGTGCGCATCCACGGCACGGGCAAGGCCATCGCGGTCACCAGCGACTGCACCCCGCGCTACGTCCAGGCCGATCCCTACGAGGGCGGCAAACAGGCCGTGGCCGAGGCCTGGCGCAACCTGACGGCCGCCGGCGCCCTGCCGATCGCCATCACCGACAACCTCAACTTCGGCAGCCCCGAAAAGCCCGAGACCATGGGCCAGATCGTCCGCGCCACCGACGGCATGGCCGAGGCCTGCCGCGCGCTGGACTTCCCGGTCGTGAGCGGGAATGTCAGCCTCTACAACGAGACCAACGGCGTCGCCATTCCGCCGACCCCGACCGTCGGCGCCGTGGGCCTGCTCGAGGACTACGACCTGCGCACCGACTTCTCCAGCGTCGCCGAGGGCGATACGCTGGTGCTGATCGGCGAGACGCGCGGCGAACTGGGCGCCTCGATCTATCTGCGCGAGATTCTGGGCCGCGAGGACGGCGCGCCGCCGCCGGTCGACCTGGCGCTGGAGCGTAAGAACGGCGACTTCGTGCGCGGTCTGATCAGCTCGGGCCTTGTCGCGGGTGTCCACGACCTGTCCGACGGCGGCCTGCTGATCGCCGCGGCCGATATCGCCCTGGCCAGCAAGGTCGGCGTCACCCTGAACGCCACCAGCACCGCCCACGCCCACCACTATCTGCTGGGCGAGGACCAGGCCCGCTACCTGATCGCCACGCCGGATCCCGACGCGGTGCTGGACGCGGCCAAGGACGCTGACGTTCGCGCCAGTGTCGCCGGCGTCGCGGGCGGGAACGACTTCGCGTCGAAGGACCTTTTCAGCGTCTCGCTCGACGCCCTGCGCACGGCTCACGAAGCCTGGCTGCCGGGCTACATGAACGCCCCCAAGGCCTAAGCCCGGAAGGCTCCAGTACGATGCGTATCCCCGCCCTCACCGCCGCCATCGCCGCCCTGATGCTGAGCGCCTGCGCGGCGCCCAGCGCCCAACAGGCCGCCGAACCGGCCGCTCCGTCCGCCCAGACCCTGGCCGCCCAGACCCTGGCCGCCCAGTGCTCGGCCAAGGGCGGTTCGATCCAGCCGGTCGGCAAGGCCCAGATCCCGACCTGCGTCGTGCCCTATGCCGACGCTGGCAAGGCCTGCACCGACAAGAGCCAGTGCGAAGGCGCGTGCATCCTCGAGGGCAACCTGGAACCCGCGAGCGACGTCACCGGCCAGTGCCAGAAGACCAATCGCCAGTTCGGCTGCTACGCCAAGGTCGTGAACGGCAAGTCGACCGGGGCGATCTGCGTCGACTGATCCCGCCCGGGGTCAGGCGTAGGTCACGTTCTCCAGGCTGAAGGCGAAGGGCGTGGACGTTCGTCCCGGCCCGCCGCCGGTCATCACGATATCCGCGCTGGCCAAGCCCAGAAGTGAGATCTCGGTGTTGACCTGGGACAGGATGGCCGCGTTCATCACCTCGCCCTCAACGACCTGAGAGACCACGCCGATCCAGATCGTCGGCCTGAACGAGAAGACGGCCTTCTGGCCGGGCGCGATGCTGGTCTTGCTCGCGAAGAGCTTTCCGGCCTTGTAGATGTTGGCGTTGATCGCGCCCATGGCCAGGTTGTTGCGGACTTCGATCTCGGTCACGCTGGTCGCCGGACCGACGGCCTGCAACGTATCGCCCGAGGCCGTTAGCGACAGAGCGAACGCCTGGCCATTCGCCGCCGACATCTGCGGCGAATAATTGCCATAGCTGTCGGAAGCCGAGACCATGTTGCTCATGGGATAGGTGAAGGGGTGGTTCCAGCCCTGGCCGCAGTTCTTGATGACCCGCCAGGCCACCGCCAGCTCGTCGAACGATGTCGAGGCGTTTCTGCCGAAGATCACGATGTCGCTGCTGTTGAGATCGTTCGACTGATTGATGAAGTTCAGCTTGACGGCATGGCCGTCCTGCTCATCGCCCGCCTGAGCGAAAGCGGTGATGTCGGCCTGGTTACGGTCGTTGGACTCGTTGACGAAATCGGGCGCGGCCACCTCCGTCGAGGCGGCGGCAAGCGGTTCAGCGGTGTCGGCGGGCATGGCTATCCTCCCAGCGTGGATCGCAATCCAAACTAGAATAACGCCGATATACAACCAAGTCGAATCAGGCGGCGTGCGTCCGGCCCGACCACCGCGCCACCGTCTCCAGTAGCTTCGTCGGGTTGATCGGCTTTCCCAGGTGGTCGTCCATGCCTGCCGCCAGGCAGGTGGCGATCTGTTCGGGCAGGACGTTGGCGGTCATGGCCACGATCGGGGTGGCCGCTCCGCGCGCGCCCTCCATGGCCCGGATCTCGCGGGTGGCGGTCAGGCCGTCCATGATCGGCATCTGCACGTCCATCAGCACGAGGTCGAAATGGCCCTGGCGCATGGCCTCGACGCCGGCGACGCCGTCATTGGCGGTCTCCACGTCCACGCCAAACGGCTCCAGCATGGTCTTGATCAGCTCGCGGTTGACGGCGTTGTCCTCGACCAGCAGCAGGCGCACGCCCGCCTCGCCGTCCAGCAGCGGCGTGGCCTCCGCCTCCTGCGCGGCCAGTTCGGCCAGCGGCCCGCGGACCTCGAACCAGAAGGTCGAACCCTGCCCTTCGACGCTGTCGACGCCGATCTGGCCCTCCATACGCTCGACGATGCGGCGCGAGATGGCCAGGCCCAGGCCCGTGCCCCCGAACCGGCGCGAGACAGCCGCGTCGGCCTGCGAGAAACGGTCGAAGATGTTGTCCAGGTGCTCCGGCGCGATGCCGATGCCGGTGTCGGTCACCGCGCCGCGCAACAGCGCCGCGTCGCCCTCGACCTTCTGGCTAAGCGCCACCGTGATCGAGCCGTGGGCCGTGAACTTCACGGCGTTGGACAGGAAGTTCAGCAGCACTTGCGACAGGCGCGGCCCGTCCAGGTTCATGGGCCTGAGGCCCTTGCTGGTCTTGACCTTGATGACCAGGCCCTTGGCGACGGCCCGCTCCTCGACGAGCGCCGCGCAGGACGAGGCCATGGCGGCGGGATCGAACGGCGCCGGGTCCAGCTCCAGCCCGCCGGCCTCCAGCCGCGAGAAGTCCAGCACGTCGTTGACCACGCTCAGCAGGGTGTTGCTGGCGTCGAGGATGTGGCCGACCTGGCGGGCGGCGGTCTGGCTCAGGCCGCGCGAGCGGCGCAGCACCTCGGCGAAACCGATGATGGCCGTGAGCGGCGTGCGCAGCTCGTGGGTCATGTTGGCCAGGAAGTCGGACTTGGCCGCCGACGCCGTCTCGGCCAGTTCCAGCGCCTTGGCGATGTCCAACTCCAGCTGCTTGCGCTCGGTGATGTCGCGCGAGGTGACCAGCAGGATCCCGGAGCCGTCGCTCAGCAGAGAATAGGCGCTCTCCAGCCAGATCAATGTTCCGTCCTTGCGCGTGCACTCGTAGTCGGCGGTGGCGGGCGCGCCACCGGGCGTCAGGCCGCGGATCAGCTTCTGGACGCGCGCGAAATCGACCTCGCCGACCATGGCCTGGGGCGGCAAGGCCATGAACTCGTCCAGCGTGTAGCCGGTGATCCGCTGGATGCTGGGCGAGCTATAGACGCGCTCGCCCTTCGGCGACCACAGGGCCACGTGGTCGGTCAGGTTGTCGCTCAGCAGGCGATAGAGGCGTTCGGCCTCCTCCGCCTCGACCCGGCGCCGGTCGGCCTCCTCGATCGCCTCCTGCTTGGCGTCGAGGCTGGCGGAGAGGTCGTCGCGCAAGCGTTCCAGCCGCAGGCGCTGGCTGGTCAGCCAGTAGGACAGCGGCGCGGCCACCACCAGCGCGATCAGCAGGGTCGAGAGGGGCGTGTAGGCGTTCGGCGCATTCAACAGGACAATGTTGACCAGATAGTCCGTCGCCATGACCGCGCCCACGATGAGAGCCACCGTCGGCGCGGTTCCAAAGATCCGATCTTTCAAGACGCCCAGGTTGATGGTGCGCTCCCGCCGCCGACTGAATCACGTTGCACCTCGCCAGAATAAGGAAAGATTGCGTGGCTCCGCCAGCCGCGGCGACATTTCGTCGCGCGGAAATTCAAATCAAACCCGAGACTTAGCGCCCCGAAGCCTTGGCCACGACGTCAAGGTCCTTTTCGAGCGCCAGGCTGGCCAGGACGACGGTCGCCACCGAACGCTTGAAGAAGTCCTGCGGCACGGTCGCGAAATCATCCGTGGGCTTATGATATTCGGGATGGTCCTCGACCCCGAAATAGACCCACGGCACGCCCTTTTCGCCAAAGGCGTAGTGGTCGGACTGGGTGGTCCAGTTGTTTTCCTTGCCGTCGGTGTCGGTGTCGTGGCCCAGCTTCAGCGTCACATTCGCGGTCGTCGCGACCTTGACCAGGATCGGCTTCAGGAAGGGGAACGGCGAAGCGCCCGAGACGTAGAGCTCGTTCCTGGCGTTCTTGCTCAGCATGTCGAAATTGACGTCCAGCGCGATGGTCTCCAGCGGAACCGGCGGGGCGGCGGCGAAGGCCTTGGCGCCGCGCAAGCCGCTCTCCTCGGCGTCGACCACCGCGAAGATCACGTCGTGCTTGGGCCGCTTGGCCTTGAAGGCCTCGGCCACGGCCAGCAGACCCGCCACGCCCGAGGCGTTGTCATCGGCGCCGTTGTAGATCTCGCCGTTACGGACGCCCAGATGATCGTAATGGGCCGAGACGACCATCGCCTTGCCGGGCTTGGTTCCCTTGATGCGGGCCACCAGGTTGACGCCCTGCAGCTTGGTCCCGTCGCGCTTGGCGAACTCGAAGGGCTGCTCGAACCTGTCGCCGATCGGCGAGAGGCCGATCTGCGCGAAGCGCGACAGGATGTAGGTCCGCGCCTTTTCCGAACCCGGCGCGCCGGGCGCACGGCCCTGCATGTCGTCGGCCGACAGGGTGCGGACATCGTCGATGGCCTTGTCGCCGGGAGCGGCGAGAGCCGGCGCGGCGGCGGAGAGGATCGCCGCGGCGATCAGCGCAGAAAGACGGATCATGGCGCCTACATGCCGTGCGCGAGGTGGCGAATTCAATTAAATCTCGCTCATATCGCCGTGGACCCTCGTGACCAACGCTGTCAGCGTAGGCTCGTTGTTAAGAAATCCCGGCCACATAAGCCCTTCAGAGACCGGAGCCTTCCCAGTGCCCATGTCCCACGCCGAGCTTGAGGCCCGCCTCACCAAGGCCTTCCCCGATTCCGAGATCGTGCTGACCGACCTGGCCGGCGACAACGACCACTGGAAAGCCCGCATCGTCTCGCCGGCCTTCAAGGGCCTGCCGCGCGTGCGCCAGCACCAGTTGGTCAACAAGGCCCTGGCCGACGTGCTGGGCGGGACCCTGCACGCCCTGGCCCTCGAAACCGCTGCTCCGGCGGAATAGGAGAAGGGCGTGCGCTACCGGCCCTTCGGCGCCTCGGGCATGGCGATCTCGGCGCTCACGCTGCGCCTGGCCGACAGCTCGCGCCTCCGGACCAGCGAATGGCGCGCCCTGATCTTCACGGCGCTGGAAAACGGCATCAACAGCTTCCAGGTCGAGGGCGACTCGCCCGAACTGCTGAAGGGTGCGGCCGAGGCCTTCGCCAGCGTCGAGCGGCGGCTGCTGTTCCTGACCTGGCGGGTGCGCGGCGACGCGGCGGCCCTGGGCCACGAGGCCGTCGACGACCTGCTGAAGTCGGCGTTCGAGGGTCTTTCCCTAGACTATCTCGACCTCGTGCTGATCAACGACCCGCTGGCCCCGGCCCTGCCGCCCGTCTTCGAGGCCGGCCTGCGCTCGCTGTACGACAGCCACGCGATCCATGGCCTGGGTGTCGCCAGTCGCGGTGACATCGATCCGCATCTGCTGAAGAACGGGATGGTCACGACCATTTCCTCGCCGTTCAACCTGTCGTCCGGCTGGGCCGAGCGCCACCGCATCCGCCACGCCTCGACGCACGACTTCGCCGTGATCGGCGAGGACTTCTGGCCCCAGGTCCTGCGCGAGGGCGGCGGCCTGGCCGCTCCGAAGCCGTCCCTTTGGCGGCGCCGGTCCGACCCTCTGGCCGACATCGGCGGTTATGAGTTCCTGCACGCCACCCAGGGCTGGAGCGGCGAGGACATCTGCCTGGGCTACGCCCTGACCGAGCCGTCGCTGTCGACCGTGCGCATCACCGCAGACACCCGCCAGGATGTCGAGCGCCTGGCCGCCGTGGTCGAGCGGGACCTGCCCAACGGCGTCTGCGCCCAGATCGAGATGGCCCGCTTCTCGGCCCAGGAGCGCGAGAAGGCCGCCAATCGTACTTGAAAGACAGGGCGCACTTGACCCTTCGGCCCGGGGCGCCTAGCTGAAAGCCTTGAGTTCCAGGACAATCCCGATGACCGACGTCGCCTCCTCCCCCGCCCTCGACTTCATCGCCAAGACCGTGGCCGAAAATCCGGTCGTGGTGTTCATGAAGGGCGTGCCGGACCAGCCGCGCTGCGGCTTCTCGTCGGTCGTCGTCCAGATCCTCGACCACCTGGGCGTCGAGTTCATCGGCGTCGACGTCCTGCAGGACGACGACCTGCGCCAGGGCGTCAAGACCTTCACCGACTGGCCGACCATCCCGCAGCTCTATGTGAAGGGCGAGTTTCTGGGCGGCAGCGACATCATCCGCGAGATGTTCCAGTCGGGCGAACTGAAGACCCTCTTCGTCGACCAGGGCCTCATCGCGGCCTGATCCGCGCGTGAGCCGCCTGTTCGTCCCGCCCTCTGACGCCTATTCCCTGACCTTCGAGCCCAAGGCGTCGGACATCGACGCCAACGGCCACGTCAACAACGTGGTCTATCTGGGCTGGGCCCAGGACCTGGCCATCGCCCACTGGGAAGCCTGGGCGACCGAGGAGCAGCGCGCGCCCTGGAGCTGGATCGCGCGCCGCCACGAGATCGACTATCGCCGCGAGTTGCTGCCAGGCGAAATCGCCACTGGCTACACCTGGGTCGGCGAACTGAAGGGTCCGCGCTTCGAGCGCTTCGTCCGCATCGACGGCCCGGACGGCGAGATGTGCGCCCAGAGCCGCACCGACTGGGTGCTGATCGACATCGCCGCCAAACGCCCCGCGCGCGTCCTGCCCTGGATGATCGAGCGCTTTACGCCGAAGGGTTAGGGAAGCGTCTTCTGAGGCTTGTAGATCCGGAGCATCCGGAGGCCGCCGCACCGCGAACATGTGCCGAGCGTGTAGCTCGTTCCAAAGCCTCCGTAGCGGATGCCGCCCGTGGAGGCCAACGACCGCTGCCGACCACAGCTCGTGCACTGGATCTTCCAAGCGCTCGACTCTCGGGTCACATCCTCGGCGAAGTTGCCGAGGGCCTTCCGGATTTTGTCGAACATCAAAGGCCCCCTCGCCGCTGCCCTTCAGACGCTGTCGGATTGGCGATCAAGACCCGCTCGCCGCGCTTCAGACCAAGCTCTTCATAACTGAACGTCATGTCCGCCCAGACCTTGGGACCCTTGCAGGTCTCCAGTCGGCGACGGGCGAAGGCGACCACCGCCCGGCCATCCTTGCGGTCCACCCGGAAGACCATGTCCGCCCGGTTGGCGCAGCCTCGGCTCTCGATCCGGATCGTCACCGCGCGGCGCTCCAGCGAGACCATGAGCAGAGACTCCAGCTCCGGCCAGGTTTCGCCGGAGACAAGCCTCGGCGTCGTCGCGCAGCCGGCCAGCACGAACGCCGCGCCGGAGAGCATGAAACACCTGCGTGAGCCTCCGCTCGCCATCCACTCCACATGTCGCTAGCCGCCCGGAGTCGGAGCATCCCCTAACGAGGATCGGCTGGCTACCCCCAGGGACCGGGCTCGCGGCCGGGGCTGGGTGGGACCGAGGGCGCGGCCGCCATGGCCGGGACGGGGCGAACGGCCTGGCGCGAGACGCCCAGCCGCATCAGGGCCTCGACTCGGTTGCGGGTCGCCGGGTGAGTCGAGAACAGGCTGTCCGCGCCCTTTCCGTTCAACGGGTTGATGATGAACATGTGGGCCGTGGCCGGATTGCGCTCGGCCTCGTAGTTCACATAGCCGCCGCGGGCGTAGGCCTCGATCTTCTCCAGCGCGCGGGCCAGCGCCGCCGGGTCGCCGCCGATCGACGCGCCGATGCGGTCGGCCTCGTACTCGCGGGTCCGGCTGATGGCCATCTGCACCAGCATGGCGGCGATGGGCGCGAGGATGGCGATGGCGATCGCCCCGATCACGCCGCCCGGCCGCTCCTCGTCCCGCGAACCGCCGAAGAAGAACGCGAAATTGGCCAGGGCCGAGATCGCGCCGGCGATGGTCGCCGTCACGGTCATGGTCAGGGTGTCGCGGTTCTTCACGTGGGCCAGCTCGTGGGCCATCACGCCCCGGATCTCGTCGCGGGTCAGCAGGGACAGCAGGCCCGTGGTCGCGGCGACGGCGGCGTGGGCCGGGTCGCGGCCGGTGGCGAAGGCGTTGGGCTGGTCGCTCTGGATCACCGTCACGCGCGGACGCGGCAGGCCGGCCTTCCGCGCCATCTCCACGACGTCCGTCACATAGTGACGGATCAGCGACTCGGGATGGCTCTCGTCCACCGTCTGCGCGCCATAGGTCCGCAGCACGATCTTGTCCGCGTTCCAATACGAGAACGCGTTCAGCGCCACGGCGAAGGCCAAGGCGATCAGCATCCCCGTGGGACCGCCGATCAGATAGCCGGCGCCCATGAACAGCGCGGTCAGGCCCGCCAGCAGCATGTAGGTCTTGAGGTGGTTCATCGGTCTATCAGGGTTGTCAGTCGAAGATGTCGAACAGGTCGAAGCGCTTTTTCTTTTGGCCGTACGAGCCCGAATGGCGACGGTCATCGTCATGGTCATGGCGCCCATGATCGCGCTTGTGGTGATCGTGGTGATGGTCGGGACGCGTGTAGGGGCGCGGCTGGCCGTAGATGGCCTGGGTCTCCTCGCGCTCCAGGGACATCAGCTTTTCAAGTTCGCCCCGGTCCAGCCAGACGCCTCGGCAGCGCGGGCACATGTCGAACTCGACGCTGGCGCGCTGCACGGCCTGCATGGAGCCATCGCAGTTGGGGCACATCAGAAGGGGCATCAAGAAACCTCCGGTCCAAAAGATGGAACGGGTGTCCTCGATGACAGGCGGCGCCTTTGGGGAGGGGGCGGTGGCGGCCGGACCCAGACATCGAGAACACCCGATGCGGTCCGACATCACGAGTGCTTGCATCACTCGCCAGAGGGGCCCGGTCCCGCCTCCTAAAGCTGGGATAGCGCCCTAGCCGTTTCAAGAGGCGCGAAGCCCTTAAGGACAAGACCCTCCCCCGCGATGCGCGGAGGGTCCAACAAAAAAGGCCCCGGATCGCTCCGGGGCCTTTTCCGTATCTGTTCGGATCCGACGCTTACGAAGCGTAGAATTCGACGACCAGGTTCGGTTCCATCTTCACCGGATACGGAACTTCCGACAGTTCCGGAGCGCGGACGAAGGTGGCCGACAGGCCCTTGGCGTCGACCGAGACGTACTCGGCGAAGTCGCGCTCGTTCGAGGCGACGGCTTCGAGCACGAGCGCCATGTTGCGCGACTTTTCGCGGACCGCGATCACGTCACCGGCCTTGCAGCGGTACGACGGGATGTTCACGCGCTTGCCGTTCACGGTCACGTGGCCGTGGTTCACGAACTGGCGGGCGGCGAACACGGTCGGCACGAACTTGGCGCGATAGACGATGGCGTCCAGGCGCGATTCGAGCAGCGAGATCAGGTTCTCCGAGGTGTTGCCCTTGCGGCGAGCAGCTTCCTCGTAGGTGCGCGAGAATTGCTTCTCGGTCAGGTTGCCGTAGTAGCCCTTCAGCTTTTGCTTGGCGCGCAGCTGCAGGCCGAAGTCCGAAACCTTCTGCTTGCGGCGTTGGCCGTGCTGGCCGGGGCCGTACGAGCGTTGGTTGACCGGGGACTTGGGACGGCCCCACAGGTTTTCACCCATGCGGCGGTCGATCTTGTACTTGGCGCTATGGCGCTTGGACATAAGTCACTCTTTTATTCGATCCGTGCCGGCCCCTCGAACGAGGTGCGATCTCAACGGCGGCTTCGGGTCAATCCGTCATGCGTTTTTCGCGCCGTCCGGCGAGCCGGCGGCGTGAAGGCGCGGTTTATGCCGGAGGAGCCTATCCGAGTCAATGCGGCCGCCTCAGAGCTGGGCGGCATGCCGGATACGGACGATGCGCACGGCATCGTCGCCGA
Organism: Caulobacter sp. GW822-FHT07D08; assembly: GCF_058798735.1. Lineage (NCBI taxonomy): Bacteria > Pseudomonadati > Pseudomonadota > Alphaproteobacteria > Caulobacterales > Caulobacteraceae > Caulobacter > Caulobacter sp. GW822-FHT07D08. The sequence continues at coordinate 528,357 of NZ_JBXAKU010000001.1, read as the reverse complement.
AATAGTAGCGGATCACGTAGGGCGGCGCGACGACCAGTTCCCGCAACGTGGCTGTCGCCAAGCGCCCACGTTCGGGGTGCTCAGCCAAACTCTCGGCCGCCGACCTCAGACGCGCGGCGATGCGTTGCGCGGCCAGGGGAATGAACCGCCCGATATACTCGCGAATGGCCATCAGGTCGGCCAGCGCACGCTTGGTCCAGACTACTTGCGCCACGTCGCTGGAGCAGGCTGCTCATCAGGCGTGCCCCAGGTGTCGAGCCAAGCCGCCACCTCTTCATGCGGAACAACGCGACCAGCCGCGATGTCGGCCATGCCTTCGGCGTCGGCGGCCGCTTCGGCTTCCTCGTCGATCTCGAAGATGGAGGGTTCGGGAACCATTGAGGCAGCATAGCAGATCGCCATGCGCCCTCAACGGCTTGCCAGCGAGAACTACAATTTTTGCGCGTGATATTCCACGTGCTCGCCGATGAAGGTCGAGATGAAGAAGTAGCTGTGGTCGTAGCCCTCCTGCCGCCGGACGGTGACCTTGCGGCCGGCCTTGGCGGCGGCGGCTTCGATCAGTTCGGGCTTCAGCTGGCTTTCCAGGAAGTTGTCGGCCAGGCCCTGGTCGATCAGGATGTCGTCGAACGCGGCCCCCTTGCCGTCCTCGATCAGCGCGCAGGCGTCGTGGGCGCGCCAGGCGGCGCGGTTCGGCCCTAGATAGGCAGTCATCGCCTTGTCGCCCCACGGGCAGTTCAACGGCGAGACGATCGGGGCGAAGGCGCTGACCGACCTGAAGAGCTCCGGATGCTTCAAGGCGATGGTCAGGGCGCCATGGCCGCCCATCGAGTGGCCGAAGATCCCCCGGCGCGCCGGGTCCAGCGGGAACGCCCCATCGACGGCCGCCAGCAGATCGCCGGTGACGTACGAATGCATCATGAAATGCGGCGCCCACGGCGCCTGGGTGGCGTCGACATAGAAGCCCGCCCCCTGTCCCAGGTCGTAGGCCGGGTCGTCGGCCACGCCCTCACCGCGCGGCGAGGTGTCCGGCGCCACGATCGCCACGCCGTGCTGGGCCGCATAGGCGTAGACGCCCGACTTCACCGTGAAATTGTCCTCGGTGCAGGTCAGGCCCGACAGCCAGACGAGATAGGGGAACGGCCCCTTCCCGTCCGGAACCCACACCGTGAACTTCATCGGCGTGCCGGTGCTGGTGGAGGCGTGCTTGCAGTAGCGCAGCGTTCCGCCGTGGACGCGATGGGTGGCGAGGGTTTCAACGGTCATGGACGTCTTCTCCCCCTTCCCCCTTGATGGGGGAAGGGTCGGGGATGGGGGTGAACAGCGGTGGCGGACGTCACTGAGGCCGCGCCTAATCCTGAAGCGGGGTCACCCCCACCCCTGCCCCTCCCCCATCCAAGGGGGAGGGAAACTTCCCTTAGAACGTCACCACGGTCCGGATGCTCTCGCCGGCGTGCATCAGGTCGAAGGCCTTGTTGATGTCCTCCAGCGGCAGGACGTGGGTGATCATCGGGTCGATCTGGATCTTGCCGTCCATGTACCAGTCGACGATCTTCGGCGTGTCGGTGCGGCCACGCGCGCCACCGAAGGCGGTGCCGCGCCAGACGCGGCCGGTGACCAACTGGAACGGGCGGGTGGAGATCTCCTTGCCGGCCTCGGCCACGCCGATGATGATGCTCTCGCCCCAACCGCGATGGCAGGCCTCCAGCGCCTGACGCATGACCGTGGTGTTGCCGGTCGCGTCGAAGGTGTAGTCGGCGCCGCCGTCGGTCAGGGCCACCAGATGCTGGACCAGATCGCCGTCGATGGTCTTCGGGTTGACGAAGTGGGTCATGCCGAACTTGCGGCCCCAGGCCTCGCGGTCCGGGTTGAGATCGACGCCGACGATCATGTTGGCGCCGACCAGCTTCAGGCCCTGGATGACGTTCAGGCCGATGCCGCCCAGGCCGAAGACGATGGCGTTGGCGCCCGGCTCGACCTTGGCGGTGTTGGTCACCGCGCCGACGCCCGTGGTCACGCCGCAGCCGCAGTAGCAGGCCGTCTTGAACGGCGCGTCGCGGCGGATCTTGGCCACCGCGATCTCGGGCAGCACCGTGTAGTTCGAGAAGGTCGAGCAGCCCATATAGTGGGCGATGGCCTGGCCCTTGTACGAGAAGCGGCTGGTGCCATCGGGCATCAACCCCTTGCCCTGGGTGGCGCGGATGGCCGTGCAGAGGTTGGTCTTGCCGGAAAGGCAGCTTTTGCACTGACGGCATTCGGGCGTGTAGAGCGGGATCACGTGATCGCCGACCGCCACCGACGTGACGCCCGGACCGACCTCGACCACCACGCCCGCGCCCTCGTGGCCCAGGATCGACGGGAAGATGCCCTCGCTGTCCAGGCCGTCCAGCGTGTAGGCGTCGGTGTGGCAGACGCCGGTCGCCTTGATCTCGACCATCACCTCGCCGAACTTCGGCCCCTCCAGGTCGACCTCTACGATCTCCAGCGGCTTCTTGGCCTCGAAGGCGACGGCGGCGCGGGTTTTCATGGAGAGACTCCCTAGAGATTTGCGCGATCTTGGTACGCCGCGCGGGCCGCGTCGATAATCCCGATCTGCGCAAAACATTGTTGCTCACACGGAACAATTATCGCAACTCTCGCGCATGAGCCGCTGGGACGGGATCGACGAATTCGTGGCCACGGCCGAGGCCGAGAGCTTCTCCAAGGCCGCCCTGCGCCTGGGCCTGTCGACCTCGGGAGTCAGCCGCGCCGTCGCCGGGCTGGAAGAGCGGCTGCAGACCCGCCTGCTCTATCGCACCACCCGCCGCGTCAGCCTGACCGACGCCGGCCGCGCCTTCCTGGCTCGTTGCCGCCAGCTGATCCTCGACCGCGACGAGGCCCTGGCCGCCGTCGGCGAGGAGGATGGCGAACTGAAAGGCCTGCTGCGCATGACCTGTTCGACGGCCTATGGCGAGCGGTTCGTGGCCCCGGCGGTCAACGCGTTCATGCTGGTCCACCCCAGGGTGTCGATCCTGATCGAGCTGGACGACGCGGTGCGCGACATCGTCAGCGAGGGCTTCGACCTGGCCATTCGTTTCGGCCGCCTGACCGACAGCCGACTGATCGCCAAGCGCCTGGCCTCGCGCACCCGCCGGCTCTGCGCCGCGCCTGGCTACCTGGCGCGCACCGGCGCCCCGCGCGCCATCGCCGACCTCTCGCGCCACGCCTGCGTGCTGGGCGCGGTCGACACCTGGCCGTTCCGCGAGCATGGCCCCGACGGCGAGCGCGAGATCGCCTTCAAGCCGCAAGGGCGCTGGCGCTGCAACAGCGGCCAGGCGGTGCTGGACGCGGCGCTGCAGGGGCTGGGGATCTGCCAGCTGCCGAACTTCTATGTCGACGCCGCCATCGCCGACGGCCGTCTGGTCCCGCTGCTGGAGGCCCACCGCCCCGCCGACGAGGGCGTGTGGGCGGTCTATCCGCACCTGCGCCTGCTGCCCGCCAAGGCCCGCCTGCTGGTCGAGCACCTGGAGCGCAGCCTGGCCGAGGCCGGCTAGACCTTGACCACCGCCGGCAACCGGAAGCGGCCGTCCAGCAGTTCCGCCTTGGGCAGGTAGGCCCGTAGGTACATCGCGAACGGGCCGGACTTGGGCGCGGGCAGCCAATTGGCGGTCTTGTCGCCGCCGGGGTCGGCGCGGCCGATCCAGAGGTCGAGGGTCCCGTCGGCGTTGCGCTTCAGCCCCGGCGTGCTATCGCCGATCGCGTAGCGCTTGAGCGGATTGTCGGTGAAGAAGAACTGGCCATCGGCGGTGGCCTCGTACATCGACAGCGACCAGAAGCCGTCCAGCGGCGGCTGGGCCGGCAGGCTCAGGCGATAGGGGCCATCGCCCGTGAAGGTCCCCGCCCCATCGTCTCCGGCCGCCTTCAGGTACATGGCCTCGGCCACCGGCAAAGCGCCCAGGCCCTGCAGGGCGATGATGGCGCGGTAGAGATAGTCCTGGCCGTAGTCACCGAGGGTGGGACGCGGATACGCCCAGCCGCCGGTGAACACCTGCCGCCCCTTGGCGAAGACGGTGATCATCTTGGCCTCGTCGACGCCGTCGGCGGCCGCGGTCTCGCTGAAGGGTCCCGCACCGAGGAAGGCCCCCGTGCTACGCAGGATCTTCAGGTCGGTCGGCGGGGCCGGGTCGCTGGCCAGCAGGGTCCGCGCGGCGGCGAAATAGTCCGCCGGCTTGGCGTCGCGGGCGGCGTAGGCGGCGAGCGGGCCGCCAGCCGGCCCCTTCAGCACGAAGCCGTCCTGGGCCTTGTGGGTGGCGGCCAGATCCTCGCCACCGTCGGTCAGGATACGGATCAGCATCCAGGCATGCGGCGTGGCGATGCGGACGGGGTTCGGTCCCGTCGAGGCCTGCCCCGGTCCGATCAGGGTGAAGGTCCCGCCCTCGCCGCCGATCGTGCGCGTCCCCAGCACCACATTGTTGTTGGTGAACATGTCCATCACCGCCACCGAATAGTAGCGCTTGCCCATCGGCGGGATGGTCAGGGTCGCGGCCCCCTTGGAAAGATCCAGGAAGGCGGACGAATAGAGGGTGTCGTTGTTGGGCGTCGTGACCCAGCGGGCCGTATGGTCCGACAGGGTGCGGGTATGGCTCAGCCTGTTGATCGCCGCGCCGGAGGCCTTGAGGACGCGCGCCCGAGTGGTGGCCATCTCGATCAGAGGCAGGGCGTAGAGATAGGCGTTGCGCGCGGCGGTGGCGTCACCATCCATTTTTTCCTGGATAGCGGCGCTCGCCAAGCTCGGCGTCAGCCCCACGGATCCGGCCAGAGCCAGCAGTTCACGACGGTTCATTCCGCCCTCCCCAACATTTGTTTGAAGGGAGTGAACGCGGGAACGGCGCGGGACGCAAGCGTCGCGCGCCGTCAGTCGGTTCAGTCCGCGCTTGCGAAACGCGCGGCGTGAACGACACTTTCCAAGGTGATCAGCGTGGCGTCGACGCGGTCGTGAGCGTCCGAGCCGACGACCTTCTTGGCGACGGCCGACGACAGGGCCTCGCGCAGATGTCCCAGGGCCCTGGGCGGCGCCACGAGGACCACCTGGTTCAGGCCATGCTTGGCCACCAGGGTTTCCACGCGCTTGGCCAGATCGGCGAGGAACGCCTTCTCGGCCCGATCGCGCGCGTCGCCCGAGTGGGTGATATGGCTGGGCGCGGCGTGGTCGTGATGTTCCTTCACGTCAGCCAGCCATTCGGGCCGGTCATGCAGCGGTCCGTCGATCCGCGTCTGCTCCAGCAGCCGGGCGCGACGTCCATCGGCGACGACGATCAGGGTTGTTGCATCGGGGGTCATGGACGTTCCTTACTTTGCCACGGTTGGAACGTGCGCCCGCCGGAGCGGCAAAAGGATGATTAAAGTCAAATTCGCGCCGAGCTTTGATCCTTAAGGAGCCTCGCTCTTGGCGGCCTTGGCGGCCAGCTTGGCCAGGACGCGGCCGCGCCCCTTGCTGAGCGCGGTGATCACACCCCGGAAGGTGCGGACCTCCTGGTCGGTCAGGCGGGCGCGGGCCAGGGGGACGCGCAGGTTGCGCACCATCGAGGGCTTCTTCTCCGGCGGATGATAGAAGCCGGCCTTGTCCAGCTCGCCCTCGAGGTGCTCGTAGAGGCCCATCAGGGTCGCCTGATCGGCGGGCTCCTCGACGTTCTGCTCGAACTTCTTCCAGGGGCGGTCGTCCTGGGTCATCTTCCATTCGTAGGCGTTGATCGACACCGCCTGGGCCAGGTTCAGCGAGCGGAAGCGCTCGTCGATCGGGATCGAGACGATGGCCTGGCACAGGGCGATGTCGTGGGTCTCCAGACCCGCGCGCTCGCCGCCGAACAGCAGGCCGACGCCGCGGCCCAGGGCGACCTCCTCGGCCAGGTGGCCGGCGCTCTCGCGCGGGGTGTAGACCGGCAGGCGCGTCTCGCGCGGGCGGGCGGTGGTGGCGTAGACCAGCTTGAGATCGGCGATCGCCGCTTCCAGAGTGTCGAACACCCTGGCGTCGTCCAGCGGCCAGTTGGCGCCAGAGGCGCTGGCCCAGGCTCGCTCCTGCGGCCAGCCGTCACGCGGCCGCACCAGGCGCAGGTCGTAGAGCCCGAAATTGGCCATCACCCGGGCCACCGCGCCGATATTCTCGGCCAGCTGGGGCTCGTTGAGGATCACGCAGGGCGGCGTGACTTTGGGCGGGACGGGCTTGAAGTCTTCGGTCATCCGCACCCTTTGCCGCCGACCGCGCACCGTATGCAAGAGGCAGCGCAGCCGAACCGCCACGGCCGCGTTTAGCCCGCATGTCCCGCCGCGCCCTCCTGACCGCCCTCCTCGCCCTGCCCTTGCTGGCCTCTTGCGGCGAGAAGCCGATGCTGGGGCAGGAAGAGCCGGCCATGAAGCCGAAGGACCTCCAGAAGCGCATCGACGCCATCGCCGTCCGCGCCGCGCCGGCCGTGTTGGGCGTGGCGGTCGAGGATCTCGGCACGCGCCAGCTCTGGGCGTTCAACGGCGACCGGCGGTTCCCGCTGGGCGGAGCCGCGCGCATCCCGATCCTGGCGGCGGTGATGGCCGAGATCGAGTCCGGACACCTGCCGCCAGGCGAGATCCTGTCTGTCCGGGACGTCGACCTGTCGCCCCCGCCCAGCGCCGTGGCCGACGCCTGGCCAGGCCGCCAGACCTGGAGCGTCGCCGAGCTGGAGACCCTGGCTCGCGAAGGCGACAACACGGCGCTGGACCTGCTTATCAAGCGGGTCGGCGGGCCGGGCGGCGTCAACGGCTGGCTGGACGTCAAGCGGATCGAGCACGTCAGCGTCGACCGCTACCGCCGCCAGATCGCCACCGACGCCCGCGGCCTGGCCTCGTTCCGCGCCGGCTGGAAGGGCGAAGCCGCCTGGCGCAAGGCGGTCAACGCCGTGCCGGCCGACGCGCGCGCCCGAGCGACCCGGGAGCGCGCGACCGACCCGCGCGACACCGCCACGCCGGTCGGCCTGGTCCGCCTGCTGGAAGCCTTCATCAATCGCGAGCTGCTGTTCAAACCCGACCCCGCGCGCCTGCTGGGCCGCGATCCTGGCTACCTGGCCGACGCCCTGCCCGATGGCGCCAGCATCATCCAGTCGGCCGGCGCCCCACGGTCGGACCTCGGCGTCCAGCCCACCAACCACGCCGTGGCCTTCGTCGAACTGAAGGACGGCCGCCGGATCGCCTTCGTCGTCTTCCTGACCGCCTCGACCGCCGACGCGGCCCAGCGTGAGGCGATCAACACGGACGTCGGCCGAGCGGTCTTGAAGGAGTTCTAACCGAAACCCTATGGATGGCGGGCCCGCGCGAGGGCTTCCAGCAACTGCGCCGGATGCAGCGGCTTGGCCAGGTGCAGGTCGGCGCCGGCGGCCTGGGCGGCGGCGATATGCTCTTCCATGGCGTTGGCCGTCAGCATGACCACCAGGATCGGCGGCGCGCCCGAGGCGGCCTCGCGAGCCCGGATCGCGCGGGTGGCCGTCAGCCCGTCCATGACCGGCATCTGCATGTCCATCAGCACCGCGTCGAAGCTGGCCTCGTCCAGCGCCCGCAGCGCCGCCTCGCCGTCGCCAACCATGGTCAGGTCGACGCCGAACGGCTCCAGAACGATCTCGACGACCTTGCGGTTGGTGGGGTGGTCCTCAGCGACCAGCACCCGCATGCCCTCCAGCGAGATCTCGCGATCCTCCTCGACGGCGGTCTCGGCCAGGGTCGCGCAGCGCTTCAGCGGCAGCAGCACCTCGAAGCGCGCGCCATGGCCCGGCGAGGCGTCGGCGCTGATGCCGCCGCCCATCATCTCGGCCAGGGCCGCACAGATCGAAAGGCCCAGGCCCGTGCCGCCGAACTGGCGGGTGATCGACTCATCGGCTTGAACGAAGCGCTTGAACAGGCGCTCGCGCACGCCCTCGTCGAAGCCGAGCCCGGTATCGCGCACGACGAAGCGGACCTTGTCGTCCGCTCGATCGACCTCGAGCGACACTTCGCCCCGAGCGGTGAACTTCACGGCGTTGGCCAGGAGGTTCGAAAGGATCTGGCTGATCCGCCCCGAGTCGCCCTCATAGGCCCCTTCCGCGTCGGGCGAGACCGACCAGCGGAACATCAGGTGCTTGGCTTCGGCGGCGGCGGCGTGCAGCTCGGCCATGCCGCGCACAAGCTGGGTCAGGTCGAACGGCCCGACGGTCAGCCGGAACTCGCCGGCCTCGATCTTGGAGACGTCCAGGATGTCGCCCAGCACCTGCTCCAGCAGGCGTCCCGACGATGAAACCAGAGCCGCCAATTCCCGGCGGGCGACCGGGTCCTCCTCGTCGCCGAGGCGGTCGCCGATGGCGATCACCCCGTTCAGCGGCGTGCGCAGTTCGTGAGACATGTTGGCCAGGAACACCGACTTGGCCTGGTTGGCGCGCTCAAGCTCGGCGGTGCGCTCAGCCACGCGGTCCTCCAGTGAGCGGCGCAGCTCCTCGTTGCGCTCCCGCTGGCTGCGGAGCGCTCTAGCCAATGAGCCGATCTCATCGGTGCGGGCCTCGATCGGCTCGGCGGCGGTCGGATCGCCCCGTCGCTGGGCCTCGGCCAGGGCCTCCAGCGGCGCGGCCACCATCTGATTGGTCAGGCGGTAGAGCAGCAACACCTGCAGGGCCACGCCGACGAAGCCGAACAATAGCACCCAGGAGGCGGTCTTCAGCGACGACAGGACGATGTCGCCCGGCGGGAAGGTCATCAGGAACCACCAGCCCGGCTCGACGAGCCGGCCATAGGCCACCAATCGGTCGCCCCTTGGTGTGAGGACGGCGCCCACGTCGCGCTTCTGGGCGCGGATCGTGTCCACCAGGTTCTTCAGGTCGTTGTCGGCCTCGAACTTGCGCAGCAGGCCAACGTCGACCACGCCGTCTCGAGCCAATCCCTGGGCGCCGATCAGTTCGCCATCGTCGGCGACGATCAGGTTACGCCCGCCCGGCAGAGCGTCGGCCACGGCGCGCAGCAGGTAGCTGTCCAGCGACAGGCTGGTGCCGAACGCCCCCATGAACTGGCCCTTGTAGTAGAAGGGCGTCATGCAGGCCGCGTTCAGCCCTCGGCCGCTGGGATCGGAGATCAGGCGCCGCAGCTTGGTGCACTTCATCACCCGGTCCGGATTGTTCTCCGGCAGGGTCAGGAGGGTCATCTCCTCGTTGGCGATCGAAAGGGTCGGCGGTGCGTCGCGTCGGTAGTAGAGCAGCTTGTCCTGCCGGTGCGGACCGAACATCACCATCCGCGTCTTGGGCGTGAAGAAGTAGAAGTTGTCGTAGTGGCGGATCTGGGCCTCGCCGGTCGCGGCCACCACGTCCGTGGCCGCGACGAACAACTGCCGCTCGGGCAGGCTCATCGTTACGGCATTGGGGAGGTAGCCGCCGATGCCGTAGACGTAGCGGTTGCCGATCCGCGCCCCGTCGAACAGACCGTCGACCGAGCGCCGGGTGCCGTCGCCCTTTTCCGGGAACAGCCGTTGGAACTGGGCGAGGATCTCGGGATCGTCGCCCATGTTCAGACGCCGCGTCAGCGCCTCGCTCGCCGCGTCGTGGACCTTGACCAGGTCGGAGAACAGCCGGTCCTCGGTCTTGACCCGCTCGCCGACATATTCGGCCAGGTGCCGCGTCTGGGTGTCGGCCGCGCTCTTGCGCACGAAGACGAAGGCCGCCGCCGTCGCGACGCCCGTCACCGCGATCGACAGGATCGCCACCATGGTCAGAAGCCGCCGCGCCAGCGGCGTCGTCACGCTCGTGACCGCTCCGGAACTCGTATTCAAAATTGCTCCCCCAGCCCGTCTGGGACAGACCGGCTCGCGTCCTCAAGAAAGAGCCGTGCTTCAAGAAACACGGCCTGGCCCGCGCCCCTGGGCCGTCGCCCTCGAAACCCTACGCTGGAAAACCGAACTTGATCACGAGGTCCAACCGACCCGCTTTTCCCCCGCGACGCAACAGTCTATAGCCTCCCGGACCGCGCCGCTTCCTGGCCCTGTGCGCCAGATCGCCACAGTCGCGCCACCGCCAGAGGAACATCCCCGCAATGGCCAAGATCAAAGTCGCCAATCCCGTCGTCGACATGGACGGCGATGAAATGACCCGCATCATCTGGAAGCTCATCAAGGACAAGCTGATCTTCCCGTATCTCGACCTCGAGCTGGACTACTACGACCTGTCGGTCGAGAACCGCGACGCCACCGACGACCAGGTGACGATCGACGCGGCCAACGCGACCAAGAAGCATGGCGTCGCCGTCAAGTGCGCCACCATCACGCCGGACGAGGCCCGCGTGAAGGAATTCAATCTGAAGAAGATGTGGAAGTCGCCGAACGGCACGATCCGCAACATCCTGGGCGGCGTGATCTTCCGCGAACCGATCATCTGCCAGAACGTGCCGCGCCTGGTGCCGGGCTGGACCCAGCCGATCATCGTCGGCCGCCACGCCTTCGGCGACCAGTACAAGGCCACCGACTTCCTGTTCCCGGGCAAGGGCACCCTGACGATGAAATTCGTCGGCGAGGACGGCGCGGTCATCGAGCACGAGATCTACAAGGCTCCCGGCGCCGGCGTGGCCATGGGCATGTACAATCTGGACGATTCGATCCGCGACTTCGCCCACGCCTCGTTCGCCTACGGCCTGGGCCGCGGCTATCCGGTGTACCTCTCCACGAAGAACACGATCCTCAAGGCCTATGACGGTCGCTTCAAGGACATCTTCCAGGAGATCTTCGACGCCGAATACGCCGAGGCCTTCAAGGCCAAGGGCATCCACTACGAACACCGCCTGATCGACGACATGGTCGCCTCGGCGCTGAAGTGGTCGGGCGGCTACGTCTGGGCCTGCAAGAACTACGACGGCGACGTGCAGTCGGACATCGTCGCCCAGGGCTTCGGCTCGCTGGGCCTGATGACCTCGGTGCTGATGACGCCGGACGGCAAGACGGTGGAAGCCGAAGCCGCACACGGCACCGTCACCCGGCACTACCGCCAGCATCAGAAGGGCGAGAGCACCTCGACCAACTCGATCGCCTCGATCTTCGCCTGGACGCGTGGCCTGGCCCACCGCGCCAAGCTGGACAACAACCAGGACCTGGCCAATTTCGCCCTGACCCTGGAAAAGGTCTGCATCGACACGGTCGAAAGCGGCTTCATGACCAAGGACCTGGCGCTGCTGGTCGGCGACAAGCAAGGCTGGCTGACCACCGAAGGCTTCCTCGACAAGATCGACGAGAACCTGAAGAAGGCCATGGCCTAGGCACTCCGGGCTCCGGCCTGAACGAGAACGCCCCGGAGGATCGCCTCCGGGGCGTTTTTCGTTTCCGCGGGTCACTTCGCCAGCCCCCCTCTCCCCCCCTTCGCGCCTCTCGCGCGAGCGGTCTTGCGGGGAACGGCGATAGCTGGGATATCCGGCGTTAACCTTTCGGAGGCGGCATGACCCTGCAGAAGCGGATCTGGGACCTGATCGTGCTGGCGATCTTCGTCTTCGCCGCCGCCTTCGCCACCGCGCCATGGTTCGCGTTCCGCGCCCTGAAAGCCGCCGCCCAGTACGAGGACGTGCAGGCGATCGGCGAGTTGGTCGACTTCCCCGCCGTGCGCCGCAGCCTGACCGGCCAGCTGGTGGCCGAGGCCCCCGCCGCCCAGCCGGAAGCCCCGTCGATCTGGCGCGACCCGCTCAACGTCTTCAGGAAGGCCATCGAACCGCTCGCCCCGCCCGAACCCAAGGTCGACCGCTACCTGACCGTGGCCGGCGTCTCGGCCCTGACCCGGGGCTACGCCCCTGGCAAGGCCCCACCCGCCATGTCCCGCGATGCTTCGCTGGGCGACCAGGTCAAGGACACCATCAAGGGCCCCTATCCCGGCATCGCCTATTGGGACCCCAACCGCGTGCGCATCGCGGTCAAGCGACCGGACGGCAGCGGCAGGGTCACGATCTTCACCTTCGAGCGCAGGGCGCTGTTCACCTGGAAGCTGGTGCATATCCGCCTGCCCGGCGACGAGCGCCAAGGTTGATCCACCTCTCGTGACGCCTCTCGTCCTCGACGTTCTGGCCCGGGTCTGGCCTTTCTTCCTGCTGGTCGGCGCCGGCGTGGCCCTCGCCCGGCTGCGCCTGCTGGACGGACGGATGACCCAAGGTCTGTCGACCTATGTCTACTGGGTCGGCTTTCCCGCCCTGCTGATTCACTCGCTGTCGCGCCTGGGCCGGCCCAGCCATGACCTGATCCTGGGCCTGGTCGCCTATGCCTGTATCGGCCTTCTGCTGATGGCCGCGACCGTGGCGGCGGGCCGTACGCTGGGCTGGAACCGGGCCGAGCGCGCCGGGGCAGGCATGGCGTCCGGCGTCGGCAACAGCGCCTTCCTGGCCCTGCCCGTCACCGCCGCGGTCCTCGGGGCCGAAGCCGCGCGGCTGGCCGCGGGCGTGGTGGCCATCGACTTCGCGGTGCTGGCGACCGCCGGGGTGGGCCTGCTGGGCTGGGCGGCCGGTCGGTCGGTCTGGCGCTCGACCGCGCAGGCGTTCCGCAATCCGGTCGTGGCCGCGGCCCTCGGCGGCGTCGCCCTGGCCCTGCTGGACATCGCCCTGCCCGAGCCGCTGGACCGCGCTGTCGGCATGGCCGCCGCCTCGGGCAGTCCGGTCGGCCTGGTGGCGCTGGGCGCGGCCCTAGGCCTGAGCGAGGCGGAGGACGAGGCCGCCCCAGCGACCGCGCCGGTGGTCCTGGCCACGCTCGTCAAGCTGGCCGCCTTCCCGCTGCTGGTCTGGCTGGCCGTCGGCCTGACCCCGGCCCCGCCCCTCTTCCGCGCCGGCGCGACCCTGCTGGCGGCCGCGCCGACGGCGGTCAACGTCTTCATCCAGACTCGCGCCTATGGCGTCTGGCCACGCGGCGCGGCGCGGATCGTGGCCCTGACCACGGCCGCCTCGGCGGTGACCCTGTCCATCGTCGCGCTGCTGCTGACAGCCCGCGTCAGCTAGGGCGTGTCGGCCTTTCTCAAGGGGTGGGCTGGCCCTTGGGGGCGAGCAGGTTCGAGGCCGGCCCGCCGCCGACCTTGGCTTGGTCGCCGGCCTTCCAGCCGGCGGGGCAGTCGCCGAGGCGGCGGTAACGGCGGGCCTGCACGACCGTGCCGATGTCGGCCTGAAGCGGCTGCAGGGCGAAGCGGACGGTGAAGTCGCTGGCGCGGTCGCCCTTGGTCGAGACGTAGAGGCCATAGCGCTGTCCGCTTGCCTCGCAGCGTCCGGCATAGTCGGTCGGCGTGTCGGTCGCGGGCTTGCCGTAGGGCTGGCACGGTTGGCCGGCGATGCTGGGCTCGGCGCGGGAGAAGGCCGCGAAGATCTCCGGATTGGCGCAGACCTCGACCGCGCCGGCCTGGCCGCCGGAGTCCTCGATGATCTCGACGCGCCAGAACGACGGCGGCGGGATGGCGGTCGACGGGGACTGGGTCTGGTCGCAGGCGGTGAGCCCCATCAGGAGCGCCAGTCCGATCCAGTTACGCATCTCGTCGCCCCAGAAGACTACAGGCGTAAATCAACATGGAAGCGAGCGCGCCGTCAAGCTTCGGGCATGAAAAAGGGGACGCCTCACAGCGTCCCCTTCGTCATTCGAACTGTCAGGCCGATCAGCCGGCCAGGATCGCCTTCACGGCGGCAAGGCCTTCGCTGGCCTTGCTGTCGTCCGGCGCGCCGCCCTGGGCGAAGTCGGCCTTGCCGCCCGCGCCCTGGCCGCCCATGGCGATCACGGCGGCCTTGGCGAGGTCGGCGGCGCTGAACTTGGCCGTCAGGTCGGCGGTCACGGCCACGGTGACCGCAGCCTTGCCGTCGCTTGTGCCAACCAGGGCCACGACGCCCGAGGTCAGCTGCTTCTTGAACTCCTCGGCGACGCCGCGCAGCTCCTTGCCGCCGACGCCGTCCAGGACACGGGCGATCAGAGCGACGCCATTGACGTCTTCCGGACCCGCCGCCGCGCCGCCGCCACCGCCCAGGGCCAGCTGCTTCTTGGCTTCGGCCAGTTCCTTCTCAAGACGCTTGCGGTCGGCGATCAGGGCGTCGACGCGCAGCGTCACCTCGGCCACCGGAGTCTTGAACTGGTCGGCCAGCGACTTGGCCACGCCCGCCTGGTCCAGCAGGAAGCGGCGGGCCGCCTCGCCGGTCAGGGCCTCGATGCGACGCACGCCGGCGGCGACACCCTGCTCCGAGACGATCTTGAACAGGGCGATATCGCCCGTGCGGGCCACGTGGGTGCCGCCGCACAGCTCGACCGAATAGGCCTTGGCCTCATCGCTCAGCGACTTGCCGAGCGTGAGCACGCGGACGCTGTCGCCGTACTTTTCGCCGAACAGGGCCACGGCGCCGGCCTCGATGGCCTCCTGCGGGGCCATTTCCTTAGTCTCGGCCGGGACGTTCTGGCGGATGACCGCGTTGACCTCGGCCTCGATCTTGTCGAGCTCCTCGGCCGTCAGCGGGCCGCCGTGGCTGAAGTCGAAGCGCATGCGCTCGCCGTCGACCATCTGGCCTTTCTGGGCGACGTGCGGACCCAGCACATGGTGCAGGGCGGCGTGCACCAGGTGAGCGGCCGAGTGGTTGGAACGGGTGGTGTGGCGGCGCTCGGCGTTAACCGAGGCCACGACCTGGTCGCCGACCTTCAGATCGCCCGACAGTTCGACGCGATGCACATAGAGCTCACCGGCCTGCTTCTGGGTGTCGATCACGAGGTTCTCGCGACCGTTGGCTTCCAGTACGCCGGTGTCGCCGGCCTGACCGCCGCTCTCGGCGTAGAAGCTGGTGCGATCCAGCAGCACCTCGACGGTCGCCCCGCCCGTGGCGCTTTCGACCTCGACCCCATCGACGACGATCGCCTTCACGACGCCCGTGGTCTCGGTGGTCTCGTAGCCGACGAAGTTCGTGGCGCCGGCCTTTTCCTTGATCGCGAACCAGGCGGCCGCGCCGGCCTGCTGGCCCGAGCCGGCCCAGTTAGCGCGCGCCATGTCGCGCTGCTTCTGCATCGCCGCGTCGAACGCGTCGGTGTCGACGGTCAGGCCCTTGGCGCGCACGGCGTCCTGGGTCAGGTCCAGCGGGAAACCGTAGGTGTCATAGAGCTTGAAGGCGGTCTCGCCGTCCAGCACGCCGCCGGCGGTCAGGTTGGCGGTCGCCTCGTCCAGCAGGCCCATGCCGCGACCCAGGGTGACGCGGAAGCGCTCTTCCTCCTGGCGCAGGGTCTCGACGATCGAGGCCTCGGCGCGGCGCAGCTCCGGATAGGCCTGGCCCATCTCGGCCACCAGGGTGGGGGCCAGACGGTGCATCAGGGGCTCCTGCGCGCCCAGCAGATAGGCGTGACGCATGGCGCGACGCATGATGCGGCGCAGGACGTAGCCACGGCCTTCGTTCGACGGGGTGACGCCGTCGGCCAGCAGGAACGAGGACGAGCGCAGGTGGTCGGCGATGACCCGGTGCGAAGGCGCTTCCGCGCCTTCGGCCTTGACGCCGGTCAGTTCGACGCTGGCGGCGATCAGGGCCTTGAACAGGTCGACATCGTAGTTGTTGTGCACGCCCTGCAGCACGGCCGCGACGCGCTCCAGACCCATGCCGGTGTCGATCGAGGGCTTGGGCAGCGCGACGCGCTCGCCGCCGGCCAACTGCTCGAACTGCATGAACACCAGGTTCCAGATCTCGATGAAGCGATCGCCGTCCTCATCGGGGCTGCCCGGAGGGCCGCCAGGGATGCCTTCGCCATGGTCGAAGAAGATTTCCGAGCACGGGCCGCAGGGGCCGGTGTCGCCCATCGACCAGAAGTTGTCGCTGGTCGGGATGCGGATGATGCGATCGTCGGACAGGCCGGCGATCTTCTTCCACAGGTCCGCCGCCTCGTCGTCGGTGTGGTAGACCGTGACCAGCAGCTTTTCCCTCGGCAGCTTGAACTCGCGGGTCAGCAGGGTCCAGGCATGGTGGATCGCCTGTTCCTTGAAGTAGTCGCCGAACGAGAAGTTGCCCAGCATCTCGAAGAAGGTGTGGTGGCGGGCGGTATAGCCGACATTGTCCAGGTCGTTGTGCTTGCCGCCGGCGCGGACGCACTTCTGCGAGCTGGCCGCGCGCGGATAGGCCGGGGTCTCGGCGCCGGTGAACACGTTCTTGAACGGCACCATGCCGGCATTGACGAACAGCAGGGTCGGATCGTTCTGCGGCACCAGCGGCGCCGACGGAACGACGGCGTGATCGGCCTTGCCGAAATAGTCGAGGAAGGTGCTGCGGATCTCGTTCAGGCTGGGCATGAGCGTCTCAAGTCTGGGCGTCCGGCGAGCGGCCGGGAGTCGCGCGCTGCATAGCGCGGTTTTTGGCGAAGGGGAAACCGACTCGGCAGATGGGGGCTCGGGACGGAGCGGAAAAGGGCGGGTTGGGCGCGCCGATGCTCCCCCGCGATGCGGGGGAGCATCCTCGTCCGACGAACGAAAAAGGCCGCCTGGCATGGGGTCCAGGCGGCCTGCGATCGCGGCCCTCGCGGCGGTCCGGCCGCGGGCGTGTTGAAGGCGGGGACGCCCGGGGTCGGGCGAGGGCCGCGAAACCTCGCGAGGAGACTATTCCTCCTCGCCGTCCTCCGGGCCGCCGACCAGAAGCTCTTCCTCGATCTTCTGCGACGACTTGCGAACCGCGGCCTCGATGGAGGCGGCGACGTCGGGATTGGTCTTCAGGAACTCGCGGACATTGTCGCGGCCCTGGCCGATGCGCTGGCTGCCGTACGAGAACCACGAGCCGGCCTTGTCGATGATCCCGGCCTTGACGCCCAGGTCGATGACTTCGCCCAGCTTGGAGATGCCCTCGCCGTACATGATGTCGAACTCGACCTCGCGGAACGGCGGGGCGACCTTGTTCTTGACCACCTTCACACGAACGTTGTTGCCGATGATCTCGTCACGCACCTTCACCGATCCGGTGCGGCGGATATCCAGGCGCACCGAGGCGTAGAACTTCAGCGCGTTGCCGCCCGTGGTCGTTTCCGGGCTGCCGTACATCACGCCGATCTTGTGACGGATCTGGTTGATGAAGATGACGATGGTGTTGGCCTTGTTGATCGAGGCGGTCAGCTTGCGCAGCGCCTGGCTCATCAGACGGGCCTGCAGGCCCGGCAGGCTGTCGCCCATCTCGCCTTCGATTTCAGCCTTCGGCGTCAGGGCCGCGACCGAGTCGATCACGACGATGTCTACGGCGCCCGAACGCACCAGGGTGTCGGTGATCTCCAGGGCCTGTTCGCCGTTGTCAGGCTGCGAGACCAGCAGATTGTCCAGATTGACGCCCAGCTTGAACGCATAGCCCGGATCCAGGGCGTGCTCGGCGTCGACGAAGGCGGCGGTGCCGCCGGCCTTCTGGACCTCGGCCACCACGTGCAGGGCCAGGGTCGTCTTACCCGAGCTTTCAGGGCCATAGATCTCGATGATCCGCCCCTTGGGCAGGCCGCCGATGCCAAGCGCGATGTCGAGGCCCAGCGAGCCCGTCGACACCGACTCCATCTCGACCTTGCCCTTTTCGCCCAGCTTCATCACCGAGCCCTTGCCGAACGCGCGGTCGATCTGGGCGAGAGCCGCCTCTAGCGCGCGTTGCTTGTCGCCTTCTTCTTTGCCCACGAGTTTCAAAGCCGCCTGACTAGCCATTGTTGTCCGCCCTCTATCCCATGATTCCGGTCGCCCGATCGGCGCTTCCCGCGCCGCGTCCCAACGACCTGTGGAACATGATCAAGTCGTACGCCCTTTGTTCCACGTTCGCAAGATGTTCCCCTCCATAGAAACGACCGTTTCTGTCGTAGGTCATAATGTCGCACCAGCGATAACCGGATATGAGGTCGCCCGTCCCGGCCCGAAACGGCTCTTTAAGTCCCGTCATGCCAGCTTCGCCGCTTCTTGGGGGCCCGGTTTTCTGGGGGGACTACCGACTTGTCTATCGATCCGCGTCGCCTTCTGGGCCTGGCGTTCGCCAGCGCCGATCTCCTCGTCGAACTGCAAAACGGCCGCGTGCGCCTGGTGCTGGGCGCCGCGCAGAAGGTCATGGGCCAAAGCGAGGCGGGGCTGACCGGCAAGGTGTGGCCGCACCTGTTCCACCCCGATGACCAGCCGTTGATGGACGCCATGCTGAACTGCGCCGACGACGGCGTGCGCCGTGGTCCGGTGGTGCTGCGCCTCGGTGGCCCCGGAAATCGCCACGTCCGCGTGATCCTGCGCGCCCTGCCCGAGAACGACGGCCGGGTCTCGCTGGCCGTCACCGCCGCCCAGTCGGCCGGTCCGCCGCTGACGGCCGGTACGCTGCATCCCCGCGAGTCGTTCGACGACATCGCCAAGGGTCTGTTCGAGGCCGCCCGCGTCACCGGCCTGGAGCTGGAACTGGCCATGGTCGAGTTCGCCGGCCTGGAGACGATGCGTGACGGCCTGCCGCCCGGTGAGGCGGTCGCCCTCGACATGCGCGTGGCCAGCGCCGTGCGCGCCGAGTCACACGGCGGTTCGGCCGCCACCCAGCTGTCGCCCGATCGTTTCGCCCTGCTGCGCACCCGCGACGACCGTCCGGACAACATGATCAAGCGCCTGACCCGCATGGTCAGCGCCGAGGCCCGCGCCCACATCGTGCCGCTGGAGGCCGGCGGCAGCTCGGCCCGCGCGCTTCGCGCGCTTCGCTACGCCCTCGACGACTTCCTGCGCGAGGGCCTGAAGGACATGCCGCCGATGACGCTGTCGGAGGCGATGAACCGGTCCGTGAAGCGCACCCTGGCCCGCGCCGGCGCCCTGGGCGTGGCTGTCAGCCAGCGCCGCTTCAACCTCGCCTACCAGCCGGTCGTGTCGCTGATGACCGGTCAGGCGCACCATCACGAGGTGCTGGTGCGCTTCGAGGACGGCGGCAGCCCGTTCGCCCTGATCCGCATGGCCGAGGAATTCGACCTGATCGAGGAGCTGGACCATGCCATCGTCGAACAGGCGGTGAAGAAGCTGTCCAACGACCAGGACCGGAAGCTGAAGCTGGCGGTGAACGTCTCGGGACGAACGATCGTCAACGAGACCTTCGTCGACCACGTCGGCCGCCTGCTGTCCAAGCACGACGAAGCCAAGGGCCGGCTGATCTTCGAGGTCACGGAGACGGCCGCGATCGACGACCTGCCGCGCGCCAACCGCCATATCCAAAGCCTGCGCAGCCTGGGCTCGATGGTCTGCCTGGACGACTTCGGCGCGGGCTCGTCGTCGTTCGCCTATCTGCAGCAGCTGTCGCTCGACATCGTCAAGATCGACGGCCGCTATGTCCGCGAGTTGGCCGACAATGGGCGCGATGGCGCCCTGGTGCGTCGTCTGGTCGAGCTGTGCCAGGATCTGAAGATCCGCACCGTGGCCGAGATGGTCGAGACGGTGGAGGTGGCCGATATCGTCCGCGCGGCCGGCGTCGACTTCGCCCAGGGCTGGCTCTATGGCAAGCCAGCCGACAAGCCGAGCCCGCCCTTGCGCCCCACCCCCGCGGTCGCCGCGGTGGCCCGCCGGACAGGAGCGTCGGAGAGCTGGGGGTAGACCATAACCCTCCTCCCCCGCCTGGGGGAGGAGATTTCCAGCTAGCTCAGGCCTTGCCGCCCTTGCTGACGATGTAGTCGTCGATCACGCGTTCCAGCGTGGTCAGCGGGGTCATGCCCGAGAGCAGGCCCGCGTCGTGGAACTCGCGGATGTCGAACTTCTTGCCGAGCGCCTTCTGGGCCTTGGCCCGGGCCCGCAGCCAGACGATCTTGCCGATCATGTAGCTGCAGGCCTGACCCGGCCACACGACGTAGCGTTCGATCTCGGTGATCGCGCCGCTCTCCTCGTCGCCCATGGTCTCGGCCATGTACTTCACGGCCTGCTCGCGGCTCCACTTCTTGTAGTGCATGCCGGTGTCGACCACGAGGCGGACGGCGCGGAACAGGGCGTCGTGCAGCATGCCGATGTGACCGCGCGGATCGGTTTTGTAGATGCCCATCTCGACGGCCAACTGCTCGGAATAGAGCGCCCAGCCCTCGGTGTAGCCCGAGAAGCCGATGATCTTGCGGATCATGGGCAGGCCCTTGGCCTCGTTCGAGATCGACAGCTGCAGGTGGTGGCCCGGGACGCCCTCGTGCACCGTCAGGGTGGTCAGGGTGTACTTGGCCTGTTCCTTGGTGTCGCGCAGGTTGATCCAGTAGATGCCTGGACGCTTGCCGTCGAGCGAGGGCGAGTTGTAGTAGCCGCCCGGCGCGCCGGCCTCGATGGCCTTGGGCACGCGGCGGATCTCCAGCGGCGCCTTGGGCAGGGCGCCGAAATAGGCTGGCAGCTGCTTCTGGATCCAGGCGGCCTTTTCGTTCAGGTCCTTGATCAGCTGTTCCTTGGCCGCGTCGGTGTTCGGATAGATGTCCTCGCCCAGCTTGGCCAGGCGCTCGCCGACCGTGCCCTTGGTCATGCCGATGCTCTTGAAGAGCTTGTCGGCCTCGACGTTGATCGACTTCACCAGGTCCAGGCCCAGCTGGTGGATCTCGTCCGGCTTCAGGTCCGAGGTCGTGTAGTTCTTCAGCGACACGGCGTAGTAGTCGCCGCCGTCCTTCAGGCGCCACACGCCGGCGTCGTGGGTGGCCTTGCCACGGACGCTCTCCAGCAGGGCGATCTGACGCTTCAGGGCCGGCAGGACCGAGCCTTCGTAGATCCGCGAGGCCTCGGCGGCCCAGTCGCCCGCGATCTTCTTGTCTTTCGTCCGGCGCGCGATCGACTTGACCAGCGGCGCGTCGGCCGTCGGGGTGTCGGCGAAGGCCTTCATCTGGACCAGGGTCTTGTCGATGATGAAGTCCGGCGGGATCACGCCGTCGGCGAAGTCCTGCTTCGCGATCGCGCTTTCCTGATCCATCAGGCGGGCGAAGCCCTCCATGCGCGACAGATAGGCGTCGGCGTCGGCCTTGGTCTCGATGCTGTGCTGGGTGTCGAGGAAGTCCGGCATCTGCTGGTAGCTGCCGGTCAGTTGGCTGAGCACGTAGGGCGCGCCCGAACCGCCGCCGCCGTAGGTGAACTTCTTGTTGCCCTCGTCCTGCACCGCCAGCACGAACTCGACGGTGTCGTAGTTGGCGGCGTCCATGCCCTTCAGAGCGCGGCGGTCGATGCCGCGCAGGGCGGCCAGTTGCTGGGAGGTCTGGGCCGCGCCCGACTTGATGGCGGCGAACGAGCGGTCGCTGAGCAGCCCCTTGGTCCAGGCCAGGTCACCGCTGTCCAGGCCCAGGCCGGTCGCCGTCTCGGGCGACTGGCGCAGCTGCTTGGCCATGATCTCGTCGAACAGGGCGTTAAGCTTGGCGACCTCGCCTTCGCGCGCGAAGGCCATGGACGGCGCGCCGCCGGTGGCGGCGAAGCCGGCCGCTGCGGTGGCGAACATCATTTGACGACGGTTGAGCAAGGCTTTTCCTCCCCGGGCCCCTAATTGAGGGCGAAGGCGTAAGCCCCCGCCCGGCTTTGGCGAAATTAATTCCGCGTCATGCGGGCGATTACAATCACCAAGCTCACACCAGCGTCACGAACAGTTCGTTCTCGATCACCCACTGGCCGGTGACCTTCTTCCAGGTGGCCAGGTAGGTCCCCGACTGCTCGGGAGCGTCCTTCCATTGGCCGACCCAGCGACCGCGCTCGGCGGCGCGGGTCCCCTCGGCGTTCAGGCTGATCTCTTCCGTCGTGCGGACGTAGGCCCCGAAGCCCTTCTCGGCGAACTGGCTGGCGAAGGCGGCCAGCACGTCCTCGGCCCCCAGCAGCAGCGAGCCGTCGCCCGCGATCAGGGTGACGCGCGGATCGAAGAACGGCCGCAGGCGCGCGGCGTCCTTGGCGGCGATCAGCTTGTTGGTCAGCTTGCGGCGGGCGGCGATGGCGTCTTCCGGCGTGGTCATGGTCTTCCCTACTCTGCGCGCCGGTGTAGCTTGCTCATTGTTCGACGCAAACTCAGAGCCGCGATGCCCGCACCGACCCTGACCACCGCCCGCCTGACCCTGGCGCCCCCGACACTCAGCGACTTCGAGGACAGCCGCGACATGTGGGCCGATCCGGTGGTGGTCCGCCACGTCGGCGCGCGTCCGTTCACCGACGAGGAGACCTGGACGCGGCTGATGCGGGCCCGGGGCCTGTGGGAGGTGCTGGGCTTCGGCTACTGGGCGGTGCGCGAGACCTCGACCGGCCGCTATGTCGGCGAGGTCGGCTTCGCCGACCTGCGCCGCGATATCCAGCCCAGCCTGTACGGC
Organism: Caulobacter sp. GW822-FHT07D08; assembly: GCF_058798735.1. Classification (NCBI taxonomy): domain Bacteria; kingdom Pseudomonadati; phylum Pseudomonadota; class Alphaproteobacteria; order Caulobacterales; family Caulobacteraceae; genus Caulobacter; species Caulobacter sp. GW822-FHT07D08. The sequence goes on along the minus strand of NZ_JBXAKU010000001.1, from coordinate 506,147 downwards.
CTGCCGGAGATGGGCTGGGTGCTGTCGGCCTGGTCGCACGGTCAGGGCTTCGGTGCGGAGGCGGTCCGCGCGGGCCTGGCCTGGATCGACGAGACCCTTGCCCCGCCGGTCGTGCCTTGCATCATCGACCCCGAAAACGCCGCCTCCCTGGCCCTTGCCGCCAAGGTCGGCTTCACGCTGAAGACCCACACGACGTTCAGGGGCTCGCCGATCGTGGTGCTGGAGCGGCGCCGGTAACGCTTGTACAGTTTTTACGAAACTTCAGCTTGATCCGGGCCGTCGCGCCCCATAGGTTCCGCGGCGTCGCGGGGGCGCGATCGCTTACGGAGTCCAAGTAAGTGTTGAGTTCTGCTCACCGGGCTGGCGCGCTCACGCCGGCCACGGGCCGATTCCGCGCGTCGACCGCGCTCTCGGCCATCCTCGCCCCGATGCTGCTGCTGTCGCCCGTCGCCGCCCATGCCGACGATCCTTCCAAGGCCAGCCCGATCTTCGGCGACAAGCCGCTCACGGACGGTGACGACGAGGTCACCAACAACGGTCCCGTCGACCTTACCGCGGACGTCGATTTCCTCGCCGGCTCCGACACGCTGGTGAACAACGACGTCATCACGGTCGGCGCCGGCGCGACGGCCCCCGTGAAAGTGTCCCTGCTGTCGCTCGACGCCCTCAAGAACCAGGGCCTGATCGACCTGCGCAACGGCCATGTCGGCGACGTCCTGACGCTTTCAGGCGACTATAACGGGGCCACCGGCAAGGCGCGCCTGGGACTCGATGTCGGGCCGAACGGCGCCGACATGCTTGTCGTCGGCGATGTCGCCAACGGCAGCACGCAGATTCTCCTGGGCGGCGTTTCGGCGAAGACCGCCGTCCTCACCGGCGACAAGGGCCCCATCCTGATCCAGGCCGGCGCGGACTCGAAGGCGGACGCCTTCCGCATCGAGAACTACGAGATCGGCCTGATCCGCTACGGCCTGCTCTTCGACGCGAAGACCGCCACCTACCGCCTGAAGGGCGTGGCGGGTCAGCGGACCTATGAAGCGCTGAAGATCTCCGAGGGCGCCGGGTCCGTCTGGCGCCAGTCGGCCGACGCCTGGAGCGCGCATGTGGCCAGCCTGCGCGACGCCAGCTCCGCCGCCAACGGCGCGGGCCTGTGGGGGCAGACCTATGGCGGACGGCAGGACCGCGATGACGATGTCGCCGCGTCGGCCCAGCGCGAGGTCGCCGTCGACTACGAGCAGACCACCTACGGCGGCCAGATGGGTCTGGACCTGCTCAACGCCGGCCTGGACGACGGACGCATCGCCTTGGGCCTGACCGGTGGCTACGCCGACGCGAAGATGCGGTTCAGCGGCGTCGCGGGCCAGGAGGTCAAGCTTAGGGTTGTCAATTTCGGCGGCTATGTCGCCCTGACCCAGGGCGGCTTCTTCCTCAACGCCCTGGCCAAGGCCGACCGCCAGTCGATCAAGGCGCGCAACGATGTCGACGGCATCGACGCCAAGTTCGACGGCACCGCCTACGGCGCCCAGGTCGAGACCGGCCATCGGTTCGGCGACGGCGATCTGGCCTACGAGACGCTGCTGGGCGTCAACTATGTCAGCACGCGCCTCGACGACATGGAGACCCTGGGCCAGCGCCTGGACTTCGATCACGCCACTGGCTTCACCGCCAGGGCCGGCCTGCGCGGCGCGGCGCGGAACGACTTGCTGGGCGGCGCCCTGACCACCTATGGCGCGGCGTTCGTGGTCCACGACTTCACGGTCAAGAACGGCCTCACCCTGGTCAGCGGCGGTGAGAGCGAGCACCTGTCGAAGGACGGCGGCCGCACCTTTGGCCAGGTCACCGTCGGCGTCAGCTACCGGTCCGCTGGCGGCATGATCACCTTCGCGGAGGCCGGCGGCGACTACGGCGGCGGTCGACAGGGCGGCGGCCTGCGGATCGGGGCGCGCTTCGGCTTCTAGTGTGCTGGATTTGAAGTTCGTCGGAGCTTGCCACGAACGCTTGCGAACTTCGGAATCGGGACACTAGGCCAGGGCTCGCCTGAACACACTGCGGGCGGCGCCGTGAAAGACGGCGTCGCGTTCGTAGGACAGACCGGCCTTCTGGAGCGCGTTCTCCGAAGGCCGGTTCCCCTTCCGCGTGAGACCACCGCCCATTGGGAAGTTTCCGCATCCGGTGCTAGGACGCGTCCATGGTTCGCAAAGTCACCGCCAAAGTCATCAAGGATCCGACCGCGGAGGCCGACCGCGCCTGGTTCGAGGCTCATCCCGAACGGCGCTTCCGCCTGCGCGATCCAGCCCTGGTCGAGTTCCAGGACCCACTGGGCGATCCTGGCGAGGGCTTCTCCTGGCGCGTGCTGATCGCCCGTCTGCCCGACGGCGGCCGCCTGCGCCTGCCGGTCTCGCTGGCGTGGGAGCTGCACAACGACCACGCCAAGGACCAGCATCTGAAGATCCTGTTCGACCAGGTCGCCCCGCCCGAGGCCAAGGCGCGTCTAGGCTGAACCGGATCATGCGGGGGGAGATGATCCGCACGATCCTCCTGTGGGCGCTGGTCCTGGCGCTGGGCGCGTTCGCGCTGCAGTGGCTGGAGTACCGGTTCGTGGCCCGCGCCTTCTCCTGGCAAATCTATGTCGGCCTGATCGGCGCGGCTTTCGCGGCCGGCGGTGTCTGGGTCGGCTGGAAGCTGGCGGCGCGGGCGCGGCCCGAGAGCTTCCAGCGTAACGGCGCCGCCATCGCCGCCCTGGGCTTGACCGGCCAGGAAATGAAGGTGCTGGAGCGCCTGGCGGCCGGTCGCTCCAACAAGGAGATCGCCCGCGACCTCGGCCTCTCGCCCAACACGGTCAAGACTCACGTCGCCAACCTCTACGCCAAGCTGGAGGTCAGCCGTCGCACCCAGGCGATCGGCAAGGCCCGGGATCTGGCGCTGATCCCCTAGCTTGACCGCCGCCCTGTAGGGCGAAACTGTCGATCTCACCCTTTCGGGCGATACCGTCGCGGGCGCGACGACGGCAGCTTCGGGACGCGTCGCAGGGGCGGCGCGGAGGAGGAATCCCATGACACGCACCATCCTGACCTACGGCCTGATCTCGGGCGTCATCATCCTGCTGGGGGTCCTGGCGACGATCGTCTTCAACCCCGGCGGCCATTCGCACGGCAGCGTCTGGCTAGGTTACCTGATCATGCTGATCGGCCTGTCGGCGATCCTGCTGGCCGTGAAGTCGCACCGCGACAAGGCGTTGGGCGGGGTCATCAGGTTCTGGCCGGCCTTCCTGATCGGCCTCGGCGTCGCGGTCGTGGCGACCATCGCCTACGCCGCCGTCTGGGAGGTCTATCTGGCGATCACCCACTACCGCTTCATGGACGAGTACACGGCCAGCATGCTGGCCCGAAAGAAGGCAGCCGGGATCAGCGGCGCGGACTATGCGAAGGCCGTCGCCCAGATGGAGCAGATGAAGGCGAGCTACGCCAACCCGCTATTCCGCATACCTATGACCATGGCCGAGATCTTCCCCGTCGGCCTGCTGGTCGCCCTGGTCAGCGCGGCCCTGGTGCGCAATTCCAAGTTCCTGCCGGCCAAGGCCTCGGTCGCTCCGCGATAGGTGAGCGACCGAGGAGCCTCACGCGGCCTGCAGCTGCTGCTTGACCCGCTCGGCCAGGGTCTTGATGTCGATCGGCTTGGGCAGGAAGGTCACGCCGGTCTCGCCTTCCAGCAGATCGCTGAACTCGGCCTCGGCATAGCCGGAGATGAACATCACCGGCGCATTGCCCAGATAGCCGCGGGCCTTCTTCAGCAGGGTCGGGCCGTCGATGCCGGGCATGATCACGTCGGAGATCAGCAGGTCGATCGTGCCAGCGTGCTCCTCGGCGATCAGCAGGGCCTCCTCGCCGTCGGCGGCCTCCAGCACCTCGTAGCCGCGCGCGCGCAGCAGGCGGGCGGCTACGCTGCGGACGGCGTCCTCGTCCTCGACGAACAGGATGCGGCCGGCGCCCGACAGGTCGCGGGCGGCGCGCGGCTTCACCGGCTCGGCGGCGACCTGGACGGCGGCGGCCCCCGCCGGGGCGTCGTAGATGGGCAGGAAGATGCGGAAGGCCGCGCCCTCGCCCGGACGGCTGTGGACGTGGATCCAGCCATCGCTCTGCTTGACGATGCCATAGACCGTGGCCAGGCCCAGGCCGGTGCCCTCGCCCACCGGCTTGGTGGTGAAGAACGGGTCGAAGATCTTGCCCATCACGTCGGGCGGGATACCCGGACCGTCGTCCGACACCTCGATGAAGGCGACGTCGCTCTCGGCGGCCGGGAAGCCCAGACCGATGGCTTCGTCGCGGGTCAGGCGCGCCGTGCGGATGCGCACGATGCCGCCGCCCTTGGCCGCGCGAACGGCGTCGCGGGCGTTGACGGCCAGGTTCATGACCGCCGTCTCGAGCTGGCTCTTGTCGGCTCGCACCTTGGGCAGGTCGCGGCCGTAGTCGGTGATCAGCTTGACGTCCTCGCGCAGCAGGCGGCGCAGCAGGACCTCGAACTCGGAGATCAGCTCGCCCAGGTCCAGCACTTCGCGTTGGACGGTCTGCTTGCGCGAGAAGGCCAGCAGCTTGCGGACCAGGTCGGCGGCGCGCACCCCCGTCTGGCGGATTTCGTTCAAGCCCTCGTACGACGGGTCGCCGACTGGGTGACGGTGCAGCAGTTCGTCCAGGCGCAGCTGGATGGCGGTCAGCAGGTTGTTGAAGTCGTGGGCGACGCCGCCGGCCAGCTGGCCGATGGCCTGCATCTTCTGCGACTGGGCCAGCTGAAGCTCCATCTGCTTCTGCTCGGACACGTCGATCATGTAGGCCACGACACGGCCCTCGGCGCGGTAGAGATAGAGATGGGCGATGCGGGTCTGATCGCGGGCCAGACGCACCTCGAACGGGCCGGCCTTGCCCTCGTTCAGGCGGGTCTCGGCCTCGGCGCGCGAGGCCGGATCGATCAGGTCTCCGAACACCATGCCGGCCTTGCCGCCGGTCATGGTCGTCAGGGCCGGATTGACCTCCAGCACCCTCGACTTGAAGGGGTCCAGCCCCTCAAGCAGAGCCGCACCGAACGGCGAGGCGCCGGCGAAGGCGTCCAGGGTGGTCGGCGGCGGGGCGACGCGCTCGGCGACCGGCGCGGCCGCCAGCGTCTCGACCACGCGTTCAAGCTCGACGATCGGCGTCAGACGGATCAGCAGGCGACCGCCCGCCAGGCGCGAGACATTGGCCGTATGGTCGACGCCACTGGCCCGCAGTACGCCTTGCGCCATCTCGCCCTTGCGGGCCTGGACCAGGGCGGCGAACAGGCTGGAGCCGGCCACGCCCTTGGGCAGGCGGCGCTGGTCGCCCATCACCTCGCGCCAGGACAGGTTGGCGGCCAGCAAACGACCGTCCGGCGCGGCCAGGGCCGCCGGCTCGCTGAGGGCGTCGATGAAGCCCTCGGCCTGGTCGACGTCGGCGCCCGTCACCGCCGAGCCCCGGATGGCCACAAGGCCCAGGATCGCCACGCCAGCCACGCCGAGCAGCAACAGCAGGCCGGCCAGGGTCACCGGCCCGGCCTTCAGCGCCGGCGCCACGGCGAACGCCGCCGCGGCCACGAAGAATACCGCCGCGCCCGCCAGCCACGGATCGAAGCGCCGGCGGGGCGCGCCGGTCGTAGCTTTGTCCTGGAGCTGGAAATCGGCCATGGGCGGGATTGTTACCTTTGTTACGGCGAAGCCGCGACTCACCTGTAATCGGAAAAGAATAGCCTTTCCCGACAGCTAGGTCAGTTTTCCGGAAATTGAGTCTTATAGAGGACGCGCGCGCTGCCCGGCGCGCCCTTCGGGCCGCGATTGGGGCTTCTTTCCGTTCATGATGAAGCTGATGACCTTAGCGACAGCCTCGAAGTGCTCGACGGGGATCTCCTGGTCGACCTCGACGCTGGCGTAGAGGGCGCGGGCCAGGGGCGGATCTTCCAGCACCGGCACGCCGTGCTCCTCGGCCAGGGCGCGGATCTTTAAGGCCAGCTCGTCGACGCCCTTGGCCACGCACATCGGCGCGGGGGTCTCGCCAGCCTCGTACTTCAGCGCGACGGCATAGTGGGTGGGGTTCATGACGACGACGGTCGCCTTGGGCACGGCCTGCATCATCCGCTGGCGCGAGCGCTGCATCTGGATCTGGCGGCGCTTGCCCTTGATGTGCGGGTCGCCGTCCGACTGCTTGTACTCGTCCTTGACCTCCTGGAGGGTCATGCGCATGCGGTTCATGAACCGGATCCGCTGCCAGAAGTAGTCGAAGGCGGCGGTGGCGACCAGGAAGATGATCACCATGATCAGCAGCTTCTTGGACAGCTTGAGCGCCTCGGGGATCAGCAGCGACACGTCCATGCCGACCAGGTTGCGCACCTCGCCGACATTGGGCTTCAGCACCATCCAGGCGATGAAGGCCGTGACGCCGATCTTCAGGACCGACTTGGCGAACTGCACCAGCCCGTCCATGCCGAAGATGCGGGTGAGACCCTTCAGCACGTTCAGCTTGCTGAAATCGGGCTTCAGCTTGTCCGGCGTCAGCATGAAGCCGGTCTGCGAAACGTTGGCGATCACGCCCAGGGTGGCGGTGACGATCATCACCAGCAGCAGCGGCGGCAGGGCGGCCATCACCGCCTGCTTCATGATCAGCACGGCGCCGCCGCTGGAGATCTCGATCGTGCCGGCGTGGGCGATGAACGGATAGAGCGCGCTCATCAGGTCGCGCGTCAACCAGCCGCCGGCCAGCAGGATCACCGAGACCGCGCCGGTCAGCGAGGCCAGCTGCGGGATGTCCGCCGACTTGACGACGTCGCCCTTGGCCCGAGCGTCCGACAGCTTCTTGGCTGACGGCTCTTCTGTTTTCGACTCGGGATCTGAATCTTCCGCCATGCCGCGCCCCTAGTTGAACACGGCCAGGAGTTCGCGGTAGCGATCGGTCCAGACCATGGCGATGCCGCCCAGCGACAGCGCCAGCAAGGACAGGCCCAGGATCACGCTGAGCGGCGAGGTCACGAAGAAGATCTGGAAGGCGGGCATGACCCGGCCGACCAGCCCCGTGGCGAGGTTGAAGACCAGCGAGAACACGATCACCGGCGCGGCCAGCTGGATGCCCAGCGAGAACGACTGCGCCACCGTCCGCACCGCCAGGGTGACGGCGTCGTTGATCGGTACGGCGCGGGTGAACGGGAAGATCGTGTACGACTTGACGATCGCGCCGATGAACAGGTGATGCAGGCCCGTGGCCATCACCAGGGTCAGGCCCATCATCGACAGGAAGGTGGCCACCGCCGTGCTCGAGCCCTGCATCGAGGGGTTCACGCTCTGGGCGAAGGACAGGGTGGTCTGCATCGAGATGATTTCACCGGCCGTGGTCAGCGAGCTCATGAACAGGCGCAGCACCGAGCCGATCATCAGGCCGATCAGGATCTCGTGGATCACCCCGCCGACCAGGCCGCCCAGGGTGGTCGGGATCGGCGGCGCGGTGTTCTGCACCAGCGGCCCCAGCAGCAGGGCCATCAAGAGGGCGAAGGCCAGGCGAACGCGCGGCGGCACCGACTGCTCGCCGATGCCCGGCATGGTCATGACCATGGCCCCGACCCGCGCGAAGACGAGGCCGGCGACATAGACCTGGAACGCCGTGGCGAAGGAGTTCACCTGAAGGCCCCTGCCCTTGCGCTACATGCCGGCGATGCGGGCGGCGATCTGGCGCATGAAGCCGCTCATCAGCGCGCCCATCATCGGCAGGAAGATCAGCAGCGATACGAAGATGGCGACGATCTTGGGGGCGTAGACCAGGGTCTGTTCCTGGATCTGGGTCAGGGCCTGGAACAGGCCGATGGCGACGCCGATCACCAGGCCGACGATCAGGCACGGGGCGCACAGCTGAAGCGTCAGCCAGATCGCGTCCCGGCCGACATCAAGAACCTCTGCGCCCGTCATGCGAAGCCTCGTGGGAATCGGCCGTACTGGCCGCGTTGTTTCGAGGCCCGAAGATGGGCGAAATATGGTTAACAGGGCGTTAGGGGTTATCGCCTGAGCGGTAGGAAGCCCAGGGCGCGACGGTGGGTCGCGGGCGTGGCGCTCAGGCCGTCGCCCCGCCCGCCGCGCTTTTCCGGATCGGCAGCAGGCGGCCCATGGTCAGGCAGCGCCAGATCCACTCGAAAGGTCCCATTTCGAACCGCTTGAGCCACAGCGGCGACCAGGTCAGCTGCAGCGCCCAGATCGCCAGGACGATGCCCCATAGCGCCGGCCGGTCGACCTGCCCCATCAGCGCGCCACGACCGCCGTAGAAGATGCCGGTCATGATCAGCGATTGGGTCAGGTAGTTGGTGAAGGCCATCCGCCCGGCCGCCGCCAGGGGCGACAGCACCGCCGTCGCGCCGGCCTTCAGCAGCAGGATGAGCACGCTGGCATAGGCCAGCGAGATGAACGGCGTCAGCAGTCGGCCTAGAACCTCCCCGCCCAGGACCGGCGCGCCGACCATGACGCCGCGCCAGGCCAGCCACGACACGATCGCCAGCCCAACGGCGCCGACAGCGGCGATCGCCCCATAGCGCCGCGTGCTGGACCGGCCGGCCAGGAAGCCGGACTTGAACAGCGACAGGCCGATCATCATCAGGCCCAGGGTCGAGGGCAGCAGGCGCGGATAGCCCGACAGCAGCCGCTGGTATTCCTTGGTGTTGACGCGATAGGCGCCGGCCCAGGAGCCCTTGGCCTCGGCCAGATCAGCCTCGGCCCTCGCCTTGCGCTTGGCGATGGCGGCGGGGGGCGGCGTCAGCTGGGCTTCGGCCCTGGCCCGCGCCTCGGGCGGCGCAAGCGGCAAGGCGCCTAGCGGCAGGTGCTGCAGCGTCATGACGCCGTAGAGCAGCACGCCGACGATCATCAGCGTCCGCGCCGACAGCGAGCGGCAAAAGAACATGATCGCGCCGGCCGAGGCGTAGAGCGTGAGGATGTCGCCCCACCAGATGCCAAAGCCATGGATCATGCCCAGGACCAGCAGCACCACCAGGCGCCGCGCCAGGAACTTGCCGCGCGTCCTGTCCGACAGCTCGCCGCCCACCAGGAACAGCGAGACGCCAAACAGCATCGAGAACAGGGTGACGAACTTCTCGTGGAAGAAGGCCTGGACGATCCAGAACGCGATCGCCGTCCAGCCCTCGTGCGGGAACGGCCAGGTCGCCGGATTCAGCGACGCCAGCATCGGCGCGGCGAAACCGTCGGCGTTGACCGCCAGGATGCCCAGAATGGCCAGGCCCCGGATCAGGTCCAGCGCCTGGATCCGCGCCTTGGCTTTGATCGACGGGACCGTCGTTCCCGGGTTCGCATCAACCGCCGCCATCGCCGCCCTCCAAGCCACGGCCTAATCTGACCGGGCTCGGGGCAGGCTGTCGCGTCTATTCCGCGTCATGAAGGACGAAGGCGCCGGGACGCCCCGCCTGCGCGCCTAGCGGATGCGAATCCGCACCGGGACCTGGATGTAGGAGCCGGCGCGGCTCTTGCCGTCCGGACCCAGCAGGTCGACCTGGGTCTGTGAGATCATCGACAGGGCGGCCTGGCCGACGCCGAGGTCGTTCGGGCTCTCTTCCTGCACGGTGCAGGCGGTCAGGCGACCGTCCTGCTTGACCATGCAGTTCAGCAGGGCGACAGCGACGCGCGGCTCGGACACGGGGGTCAGCAGGTCCGACGGAGCCTTGGCTTGAGCCGGGGTGGCGACGACGGCGGCGGCGAGAGCGAGCGAAGCGATCACGAGTTCATCCCTTACTTATCTTTGTTGGCCGGCCTTCCGCCGCCCCTTCTCCCGCTTTGGGAGTGTTCCGTTTCGGATCAGGCGGCCTGAGCCTGCTTCAGGCGTTGCAGGCCCTGTGCCGCCAAGTCCGTGAGCGAGCGCAAACCCAGCTCGGAAAAGACGTCGAACGCGCTGGCCAGGGCCGCGCCGGCGCGCGCCAGGCGACCATCGTCGCGGCCGGTGATCTCGACCCGGGCCTCGTAGAGGCGGGCCAGGTTCATCTGGGCCACGGCCCAGCTGGCCGGATCGCGACCGCCGGGCGCGGCGGCCAGCTCGGCCTTGAAGGCCATCTCGGCGGCGTCCAGCACCGCGAGATCGGCGGTCAGCTCGGCGCAACGCGCGAGACACAGGGCGCGGTTGTTGGCGACCACGGCGCGCAGGGCCAGGGCCGGCTGGGCCTTCAGCACCTGGGTTGCGCGGTCATAGGCCGAGACGGCCTGCTCGAAGGCGCGCTCGCTGGTCGAGGCTTCACCCAGGGCCTGCAGTCCCGCGCCCAGCGACGCGCCGGCGCGGGCCCAGTCCATCGGGCTGTGCTCGATCGCCAGCACGTCGACGGCGGCGAAGTGAGCCTCGACGCCGTTGGTGATGTGGGTCAACTCGCCGTCCAGCTCGCCCAGCAGGACCAGGGCCTGACCACGCAGGCCTTCCAGGCGGGCCCAGCCCAGGGGTTCGAAGTCGGAGTCGAGCGCGCTGGCGGCCGTCTTGGCTTCGACCGCGGCCAGTTCGGCCAGGGCGCGATCCTTCAGGCGCTCGGCGCAGGCCAGGATCAGTTCGATACGGGCGGCGCGCTGGTCGGCCAGCAACAGGCGGGCCGGACCGCCCTTCACCCGCTTGACGGCCGCCAGAGCGCGCAGCGGCGCCTCATAGGCCTGCACCGCGGCCAGGGCGCGGTCGACATTGTTCTCGGAGAGGGCGGCTCGGCCTTCGAGGCCGGCGGCCAAGGCGTTGCAAAGCGGCGTGCGCTGGCTGACCGGCGTGCGGGCCAGGGTGGCGGACGCCGCGGCGATCAGGCCCTCGTCGCCGAACAGGTCCGCGCCCAGAATGGCGAGAATGGCCTGCTCGCAGCGCGCGCCGGCCAGCGCGTCGTGGCGGCGCTCGGCCTCGAGGATCTTCACGCCGGCCTCGGCCTGGGCCGCGCCCTTGCGCAGCGCGGCGGCGTCGCCGCCTCGGCGGGCCAGCTCGCGCCAGACGACGGCGGCCTCCAGCAGACGCGCGCCGCGATCCTTGGCGCCGATCCGGCCGGCGACCACGTCGGCCGAGCGGGCCTCATTGTTCAGCAGGCGCAGGTCGAGCAGTTCGAGCAGCGAGGTGTCCCCGCCGGTCAAACCTTCACGCCAGGCTCCCTTGGAGTCGGCGTCCACACCAAACAACCGCTTTAGATCCCGTCCGAACTCGAACATCGCCTTGCGCACTCCGCCTACGGATCGTCCCACGTCGGGACAGCCCGACGGAGGTTCAACGCACAATCAGCAAAACCGGAGCCAGCGGCTTTAACAAGTGGTTAACAGGTGTTTACAGCGCGTTAACCATAAATATTTTCCATATTTTTACACCTTGTTTCAAATTTCAGCCAATTTGGTTGATCATGTAGTGAATTGGCACACTTCTTGCTTTGCCGAATACAAGCGGAGCCGTGGATTGACGCGCGCTATTAGAACTTCGTTCATTGAACTGAAAATGACGTTAACCATAAGATTTAAACCTTGGTTTACCTTTCGTTCACGGACAGCCTCCCCTTCTCGTGGCGAAGCAGGCTAGAACGAGGCCAGGAACGCCTTTTCCGGAGCCCACCCATGGCCGCCGTCACCCTGTGGATCGCCAGCTTCTGCCGTCCCGATCCGGGCTATGGCGGCTGGTCCTATGTGCGGCGGCTGGACGGCGAGACCGGCGCGGCGGCGATCAAGGGCGCGGCCGGCGGCGAGCGGCGCACCAGCGCCGCGAAGATGAGCCTGACGGCCCTTGCCGAGGCGCTGGACTGCCTCTCGGACCTGCCCAAGGACACGCCGGTGATCCTGCGCTTCGCCGATCCTGATCTGGCCGCGGAACTAGTGGCGTCCGACGGGGCCTACGCTAAGGCCGAGCCGGAAGCCTGGGCCGCCGCGCGCGCCGCGCTCGCGGGCCGTCCCGTTCTGGAACTGGTCCCCACGCCGTCCTCCGCCCCGGCGAACGGCTTCCTGAACGCCTGGGCCGATTTCGGGCTGGACACGGCCAAGTCGCGCGGCAGCTTCAAGGCCGCGATCCCGAGACCGAACCTGCTCAAGTTCCCAGGCTAGGCGCCCACGATCAGGTCCGCCGTCGCCGGATTGCAGGCGAACGGGATGTTCGCCAGGGTCGCCATGCGGATCAACGCCTTGACGTCGACGTCGTGCGGTTGCGGCGACAGCGGGTCGACGAAGAAGATCAGCACGTCCAGCCGCCCCTCGGCGATCATCGCCCCGAGCTGCTGGTCGCCGCCCAAGGGACCGCTCTTCAGCCGCACCAGATCAAGATGCGGCAGCGCCTCCAGGATCCGGCCGCCGGTCGTGCCGGTGGCGAACAGCGCCTTGTCCTTAAGGTAGCCTTCGTGCGCCCCGGCCCACGCGACCAGCGCGGCCTTCTTGTCGTCGTGGGCCACGAGACCGATGGCGAAGGGAGCGGGCATGGCGCGATTCCGGAACGGCTAGGGCCGCACTCATTTCGCGCCCCGGCGCCGATGGCAAGCATCGCTGTGCTCGCGGCTTGAGCACGGCGCGCTTTTGCGCCGGCCGCCTCTTGCGCCCGCCGCCGGAGAGGTTCGTCCTGAGCCTGTCGGGCGATGGGGAGAACGATCATGACCAAGCGGATGACTGGCGAGCCGGCGCTGGGGCGCCGATCCTTTCTGCGGAGCGCGGCCTTCCTGGCGGCCGCGGCGCCAATCCTGACCGAGGCTCAGTTGGCCATGGCCGCCGCCCAGACCAGCGCGCCGCCATCCGGCATGACTCTGCACGGCCAGAGTCCCAATGCGCCGCCGCCGAGCATGACGCTGATCAACGCCAACGAAAACCCGCTGGGTCCCAGCAAGGCGGCGTGCGACGCGATCGCCCGGGTCGCCCCCTTGGGCGGGCGCTACGACCTGAACGGCGAGACCGACCTGCTGGCGCGAACCTTCGCCGCCCAGAACGGCCTCAAGCTCGAGAACGTCGCCGTCTATGCCGGCTCGTCCGAGCCCCTGCACTACAGCGTGCTGGCCTTCACCTCGCCCACGAGGAGCTTCGTCACCGCCGATCCGTCTTACGAGGCGGGCATGTACGCGGCCAAGACCAGCCAGGCCAAGGTGGTGAAGGTTCCCCTGACCGCCGACTGCGCCCACGACGTCAAGGCCATGGTCAAGGCCGACGCCCAGGCCGGCGTCATCTATATCTGCAATCCCAACAACCCGACCGGCACGCTGACCACCAAGCAGGACATCGTCTGGGCGCTGGAGAACAAGCCGGCCGGTTCGATCCTGCTGGTCGACGAGGCCTATATCCACCTGACCGACGCCCAGGACACCCTGGACCTGGTGGCCGCCGGCAAGGATCTGATCGTCCTGCGGACCTTCTCGAAAATCTACGGCATGGCGGGCATCCGCTGCGGCTTCGCCGTCGCCCGGCCCGACCTGCTGGCCAAGCTGACCCCGTTCGGCCAGAACGCCATGCCGATCACCGGCTCGGCGGCCGCGCGGGCCTCGCTGGAAGACTCGGACCTGGTCCCGGCCCGCCGCAAGATCATTGGCGACACCCGCCGCGACACGATCGCCTGGCTAAAGGCCAACAACTACAAGGTCATCGGCGATCCGCAGACCAACTGCTTCATGATCGACACCGGCCGCAACGGCAAGGCGGTGTTCGCGGCGATGAAGGCCAGGAACGTCCTGATCGGCCGCACCTGGCCCATCTGGCCCAACGCCGTCCGCGTCTCGGTCGGCACGCCCGAGGAGATGGCCGAGTTCAAGGCGGCCTTCAAGGAGGTCATGGACGCCAAGCCGATGGCGTTGGGCGACCACGCCCAGCTCGCGGAACTGGACTACTACGCCACCCTTTAGGGCGGCGTAGCGGTTACGCCCGTTCCTTCGTCCGCTCGAAGCGCACCTTCGGATAGCGCTCGGCGACGTAGCCGATTTCCCAGGACGACTTGCCCAGGAAGACCGGCTGCTCGTCGATGTCCTGGCCCATGGCCGACTTGTGCTTGCTGACGAAGTCCTCGACGTCGGCGCGGTCGCCGCCCAGCCAGCGGGCCTCGGCATAGGGGCTGGCTTCGAAGATGCACTCCAGCTGGTATTCGTTGGCCAGGCGGTCGGCCATGACCTCGAACTGCAGCTGGCCCACGGCGCCGACGATGAAATCGCTGCCGATCATCGGACGGAACAGCTGGGTGACGCCCTCCTCGGCCAGACCTTCCAGCGCCTTCTTCAGGTGCTTGGCCTTCAGCGGATCCTTGACCCGCACGCGACGCAGGATTTCCGGAGCGAAGTTGGGCAGGCCGGCGAAGCGCAGGGTCCCGCTCTCGGACAGGCTGTCGCCCACCCGCAGGACGCCGTGGTTGGGAATGCCGATCACGTCGCCGGCGAAGGCGTCCTCGGCCAGTTCACGGTCCGACGCGAAGAACATGATCGGCGCGTTGACGCTCATGGCCTTGCCGGTGTTCTGGGCCTTCAGCTTCATGCCGCGCGTGAAGCGGCCGCTGGTCAGGCGCAGGAAGGCGATCCGGTCGCGGTGGTTGGGGTCCATGTTCGCCTGGACCTTGAACACGAAGCCCGACACCTCGCTGTCGCCCGGGGCGACGTGGGTCTCCACGCCGTTGCGCGTGGCGGCGGCGGGCTTGGGCGCGGGAGCATAGGCGCCGATGCCGGCCAGCAGTTCCGAGACGCCGAAGTGGCGCAGGGCCGAGCCGAAGAACACCGGCGTCATGTGGCCTTCCAGGAACGACTGCACGTCGAACGGCTTGCTGGCCTCGGACACCAGCATGGCGCCCTCCTCGACCTCGGCCTGCTCCTCGGGCGTCAGGTACTGGACCACCGCGTTGGAGTTGAAGGCGACGGGGTCGGGGTGGCCCTCCTCGTCGGTCGAGCTCTTCTTGGCATAGGGCACGAACTTCTTGCCGCGCAGGTCCATCATGCCCTTGAAGCGCCCCCCCGAGCCGGCCGGCCAGTAGAGCGGCGCCGGGTCCAGGGCCAGCTTGGACGAGACCTCGTCCAGCAGCTCGAACGGGTCCTGCGCCTCACGGTCCATCTTGTTGATGAAGGTGATGATCGGGATGTCGCGCAGGCGGCAGACCTCGAACAGCTTCAGGGTCTGGGGCTCGATGCCCTTGGCCGCGTCCAGCACCATGATCGCCGCGTCGGCGGCCGTCAGGGTGCGGTAGGTGTCTTCCGAGAAGTCTTCGTGGCCAGGCGTGTCCAGCAGGTTGAACATCAGGCCGTCGTGGTCGAACGTCATCACCGACGCCGAGACCGAGATGCCGCGCTCGCGCTCGATCTTCATCCAGTCCGACTGGGTGCGGCGGGTCTGGCCGCGCGCCCGCACGGCGCCCGCGGCTCGGATCGCCCCGCCGGCCAGCAGCAGGTTTTCCGTCAGGGTCGTCTTGCCGGCGTCGGGGTGGCTGATGATGGCGAAGGTGCGCCGACGGGCGGCTTCAGCGGCGGGGGAAGAGCTCATGCGCGGGGACTAGCCCCATCAGCCCTTTTTGTCACCTTCCCTCGCCGCTTGGCCTCGTAGATTAGAACTTCGCCGACACGCGGGCGTACCAGAGGCCGCCGTCGGTGTCGTAAGGCGCGTTGCGCGAATAGATCAGGCCGCGCGAGGCCTGGAACGTCGCCTCGTCCGGATAGGTGTCGAACAGGTTCTCGGCGCCCACCGTCAGCTTGATCGCGTCGGTGACCTGGGCGCTGACCGACAAGTCCACCAGGGTCTTGCCCGCGAACTTCTGGATCAGGTCCGTCGCACCATTGGCCTGGGCGTCGGTCCACTCGCCCGACCAGCGAGCGCGGACCATGCCGCTGAAGATGCCGCGCGCATAGTCGAACGACACGTTGGCGGCGTTCTGCGGCAGGCCGTCTTCCAGGTTGACGCGGGCCAGGTTCGAAACCTCGGTCAGCTTGGAGCGGGTGACCTTGGTGTCGTTCCAGTTCCAGGCGGCGGTGACGCCGGCGCGGCCGCCCCAGACCTGGCCGCGCCAGGAGCCAACGACGTCCACGCCCTGGGTGCGGGTGTCGAACGAGTTGGTGAAGTAGCTGACCGTCGTCAGGCTGTCGGCGCCCGGGACGCCGGCCGCGACCAACTGGGCCCGCAGCGCCGGGGTCACGGTGAAGTTCGGCGACACGGCGAAGCGGTTGTCGACCTCGATGCGGTAGTAGTCGACCGAGGCGGTGAAGCCGCCCTGGCGGAAGACCGCGCCGAACGACAGGTTCTTCGATTCCTCGGGCTCCAGCGGCTTGCCGCCCAGGGCCACGGAGATCGGGTTGATCGGCGACAGGCGGCCCGAGGTGAAGAGCAGCAGGGTCGTGGTGTTCAGGCCCTGCGAGGTGCGGGTGTTGTTGATCTGACCGGCCGTCGGAGCGCGGAAGCCGGTCGAGACCGCGCCGCGAAGGGCGAAGTTCGGCGTGAACTCATAGCGCGCGGCGATCTTGCCGTCGGTGGTCTGGCCGAACTCCGAGAAGTCCTCGTGGCGCACGGCGATGTCGGCGTCGAGCTTGTCGGTGATCGGCAGGTCAAGGTCGACATAGGCCGCGTAGCTGGTCTGGTCCCACGCTCCCGCCTGGCTGGGCGCGTAGCCCGGGAAGCCGTTCGAGCCGCTGGGCAGGCCGGCCGGCGCGCCAGGGCCGACGTCCCATGAATAGCGGTCGCCCGCCTGGATCTTGTAGGTCTCCTTGCGGGCTTCCAACCCCAGGGCCAGGTTGGCCGGCTTGGCCAGGACCGACCAGTCCAGGGGGCGCGAGGCGTCGAAGTTCAGCGTCTTCTCTTCCTGGATCAGCGCACCGGCGTCGAAGCTGGTCGGCGACTGCGGACCGAACGAGGCGTTGATGCTGTTGTTCAGGAAGTAGTCGACCTTGTCCTTGCCCCAGCCGGCCGACAGATCCCACGACCAGCCCATGGCGTCGCCGCGCAGGCCGCCATTGACCGAGGCGTTGGTCTCGTCCTGGCCGAACTTCGGCGAGAAGCCGGCCGGATAGATCTGGCTCAGCGACCAGCCGGGGAAAACGGGGCTGGTCCTGTACGAGGTGTCGGTCGACGGGTTGCGCCAGTTGAAGTCGGTGACGCCGTGCAGGTCGCTGTAGGTGGCGAAGCCGTAGGCCTCGACCGCGTCGCTGATCGGCAGGACCAGGTTCAGCGAGCCGCGCCACACCTCGCGGTCCGGCTGGCCCCAGCGCTGTACGGGGTTCGGCACCTTGATGCTGGGATTGGCGGCCTGGAAGGCGATGGCGTCTGGACGCTGGCGAGTGCGCGAGGTGGCCTCGGCGTTGGTGTAGTCGATCGCGCCGACCAGGCTGCCGCCCTTGCCGATCGCCAGGCCGTAGCGCGCGCCGATCTCGGTCTTGTCGCCGTCGCCGGCGTAGTAGCGACCGAACTGGCCATAGCCGTCGAAGCCGGTCTTGTCGCTGAGGATGATATTGATCACCCCGGCGATGGCGTCAGAGCCGTACTGGGCCGAGGCGCCGTCGCGCAGCACCTCGATGCGCTCGATGCCGCTGGTCCCGAGGGACGCCAGGTCGACGCCCTGCTGGCCGCGTCCGCCCAGCACCGCCGAGCGGTGGCGGCGCTTGCCATTGACCAGCACCAGGGTCTGGTCGGGCGAAAGGCCGCGCAGGGTGGCCGGGCGCACGAAGGCCTGGCCGTCGGCGGCCGGCAGACGCTGGACGTTGAACGACGGCGTCGTCGCCGCCAGCTTGTCCATGATCTCGTCAGAGACGGTGTTCTTCAGCGCTTCCTGGCTGACGACGTCCACGGGGGCGACCGACTCGAAGGCCGTGCGATCGACGCGGCGGGTGCCGGTGACGACGACGGTGTCGACCTCGGTGGCGGTCGCCTGCTGAGCCGCCTGCTGGGCGTGGGCTTGGCTGGAAAGGGCCAGGGCGAGCGCGCCCCAAGCGACCGTGGACATAAGCTTCATCGTCAACCTGCACTGGAGAGTTTCAGCGCGGCGTAGCGGCGGGTCTTGTCGAGTCGGCGACGGTAAGACGTCGGTTTGATGAAGCCTCGCACACCCGCGTTCTTCTGAAAGCCGCAATTCGCCCGGAAATGGGTCAAAATGCCCCTATTCGAAGAATGGGTTTGGAGTCATGCTTTCCTTATTCGGCACCGGCGGCGTCAGATCGTCGGGCGAATGGAGGAAATCGAACTATGGCCCTGCTTGACCATCACCGCGCGCCCGGCCGACAGCATCCGGCCAACAGCGCGCTCTGCTTCGGCGTCACCCTGGCCGGACTGGTCGTCCTGGCCGTTACGCTTGGCTGGTTGATGACCCTGGTTCGATTCTGAGGCCCTAGGCGGCCAGGCGCCGCCAGACCTGACGATCGGCTTCCAGGTTGGTGAGCGCGCCGGAATTCTGGCGCTGCAGCAGCGCGGCCATGATTTCGATGCTCAGCTGCGCATAGCGAACCTGAACGTCTTCCTTGCGGCAGCCGCGGCCCGGCGCGATGAACAACGCGGCATTGACGTCCGGCGCCTTGGCCACGATCAGCGCCGCCAGGCGCTCGGCTCGCTCACGGTCCTTGTGATGCAGCAGCGGCTCTTCCGCGAACAGTTCCTTGCCCAGTTCGCCGACATAGTTGAGCGACAGCGCGGCGAAACGGTCGCGCGCCATCGGCGGCGCGAGATCGGCCGCGTCAAAGCTTAGAATGACGTCGTTCATGAGAAAAAGCATGGCGGATACTGGCTGCTGAACTCTGGGGAGGGGGTTCGAAAGCTCGCGCAGCATGCCCAAAATGAGCTTTAGGTCCGGTTTAGGAGCAGGGTTAACGGCTCCCTAGAGTCGAGTTCTCCCCGATCCTTCCACCGATATTGAAAGCGCCTAAGCCTCCACCGGCTCGGTCAGGAAGTGACGGCCGTCACGGTCCTCGATCTCCACCACCCATACGTCCGGGTCGATTCGGGCGGCGCGCTCCGCATAGGCGTCGAGGTCGGGCTCGAACTCGGAACGGACCGGCTGCATCCAGAAGCGCTCGCCGTCACCGCGCGTGGCTTCGCTGTAGAGCCGCGCGGTTCCGGCCCGGCGGTCGACGATCTTGACCAGCACCGCCCCGGCCCGCGCGTCGCCCTTGCGGGCGACCATGGCGAAGGCGCCGCCCAGTTCGGCGCGGCGGATCAACGCGCCGACCCAGATATCCGTCGAAAGAAGCATCGCTAACCGAACCGCAACCCCACGGGGCGCATAGGTCGCCCTCTAAGTCTCGAAGCATACGAGAAAACCTCGCCCCTCCGCTCCCTTAAATGAGCGAGCGGAATTTCCAGGAGTTGACGCGCGATGGCCGCCGAAACCGGCTTCCACTTTCGGCTATCGCGCTTCGGGACGCCCCAGAAAGGTCGCTGGGCGCGATGGATCGGGGTGTTGATCGGCTTGACGGTCGTGGCCGTTCCGACAGCGCTGTACGCTAACGCCGCCGACCAGCTCTACGAACGCACGCTGATGACCGCGGCCGACGGTCGCTGCAGGCTGTTCACGCCTACCGTCTCGGTCGCCCTCGACGCCTCGCGCGCCCAGGCGCGCGGTGCGACCCTGCGCTCCGGCGCCAGCGAACTGCAGGTCACCGCCCTGGAGCAGCGCGCCCGCGCCAAGGCCGCTGGCGCGGCCTGCGATTCCAAGGACCTGATCCTGGCCGCCTCGCGGGTGAAAAAGGCCTTCGAAGGCTATACCCAGATGCTGGCCATGACCTATCCGGGCGATGTCGCGTCCTGGAAGGCCGAGCGCTCGGTGTCGGCGACCATCCCCGTCTGGCGGCTGTCGCAGCCAGCGACCTTCGGCGGCGACCGTCTGATGTTCGGCCTGGTGGGCCGCAACCTGGCGCTGACGGCGGTGGCGACCTTCGACAACGGCCAACGCCCCTATGCGGCGCGGATCATCATGCGGGACACGAGCCGGACCCTGGGACCCTACATCGCCTCCAACGCGGGCCGGAATCTGGCGGCCAGGGTCGCGCCGCGTAACGCCAGCCTGGTGTTCGCCGCCCAGACCCGCGTGGAATCGCCCCTCACCCTGCTGCCGACCAGCGCCAAGACCGGCCTGGCCTTCCGTTTCCCGCCGGCGGCGATCGACGCCATGTTGAAGCTGGATCCGCGCGAGGCGGTCACGGTGGAGTTCGTGTTCCAGGGCCGCGGCGGCGACGAGATCACCCGCAAGGCCTATATCGAGGTGGGCGATTTCGCGGCGGGCTGCGCGTTCCTGCGCTGATCAGCGCGGCGCGAAGGCGATGACGTTGTCGCCCAGGGCGGTCGGCGCGGGCTTGGGCTCGCCCTCGATCGGGGTTTCGGCCGGCGGCGCGGGCTCGGTCAGGGTTTCCAGCGTCACCGATTTCAGAGGCGCCAGCAGCACCGGCAGGCGCACCGCCACGCTGGTGCCCGCGCCCAGGCGGCTCTCGATCGTCATCTCGCCGCCGTGCAGCTTGGCGAAGGCGCGGACCAGGGACAGACCCAGGCCCGTGCCCTTGGCGCGCTGTTCAACGCCGCCGGCCTGCTCATAGGGACGACCCAGACGTTCCAGGTCCTCGGGGCTGATGCCGACGCCGGTGTCGGCGACGATGATCTCCAGCACGCCGTCATAGCCGTGGGCCGTGACCGTCACCTGGCCGCCGCGCGGGGTGAACTTCAGGGCGTTGGAGACGAGGTTCAGCACGATCTGCTTCAGGGCGCGGCGGTCGGCGTCGACCTCCAGCTCGCCCGGCGGCAGCACGCCGCGCAACTGGACGCCGGCGCCGTCGGCCTGGACGCGCAAAAGGCGCATAGCCGCCTGCACCGCCTCGCGAGCGTCGAACACGCCGCGCTGCAACTCGAAGCGCTCGGCCTCGATCTTCGACATGTCCAGCACGTCGTTGATCAGGTCCAGCAGATGTCCGCCGCTCTCGTGGATCAACTCGGCATATTCGGCGTAGCGGTCGCTCAGGGGGCCGAACATCCTGGCGCGCATGATGTCCGAGAAGCCCATGATGGCGTTCAGCGGCGTGCGCAGCTCGTGGGACATGTTGGCCAGGAAGCGAGCGCGGCCGGCGGCCAGGGCCTCGGCGTCGACGCGGGCCTGATCCAGAGCGGTCTCGCGGTTTCGCTCGACGGTGACGTCGCGCAGCAAGCCCACCAGTTGGTTGGGCGCGATGCGGGCCAGATCCAGGGCGACAGTGCGCTCGACGCCCAGGGCCGGGTTGAAGGTCAGGCTGGCCACGCCCTCGCGGTGGGCGGCGGCGATGGCGGCGGTCAGCCGCTGGCGATCACCCGGGGCGGCCGCGCCTGTCAGGCCGCGATTGACGAGGTCGACAGTCGTGACGCCGCGCGGCGGCGCGCCGCGCACGGCGGTCACCTGGCCTTGCCCGCGGATCGCGATCGCCAGCTGCGGCAGGCCGTCCAGCAGGCTCTCAAGCCCGATGATCTCGGAAGCATAGCGGTCGTCGCGCGCGCCCTGCCGGCGACGGCCGATCAAGAGACCCGCGGCAAGGCCGAGGCCGGTGGTGACCAGGGCCAGAAAGCCCAGCACGAAGGCCACCGGGCCCGTCGGGGCCGGCGGGGCCAGGCCCGAAAGCTGGGTCAGGGCGGCGACGCAGCCGCCGATCAGGGCCAGGGCCGCGCCCTCGGCCAGACGCTTGGGCTGGTCCAGGGTCGAGGCCGCCGCGACGGGCGCCAGGCACCAGGCCGCCATGGCGCCGGAGACTCCGCCCGTCAGCACCGCCGCCAGTGAGCCGCCCACGGCCCACAACACCAGCAGCACCGACTGGGTGCGCTCGTCGTCGCGCGAGAAGACCAAGGCCACAAGGGCCGGGACCGCGCCGGCGCCCAGGGCCGCCCAGACGGGCCAGCCGCCGGCGCTGTTGGCGAACAACGTCGCGGCCGCGGCCAGGCAGATGGCCGCCAGCCAGCCCAGACGCCATGCATGCGCGGGGTCCAACCCCGCCTGGGGGGCGGGGCGTCGGATCGGGTCTGGAAGCGTTTCGAATTCCAAGGGCCGGTCGACTTGCAAGCGCGGCGGGGAGGCGCCGTCGTCAAACCTTAACGCGAGGGAGCCCTTCCCTCCAAGGCCGCACAATCGTTAAGCGATCTTTCCTCGTGGAAGCGCTGTGGACGGAAACGGAATCGTAAGCGCGAGCCGGCATCCTCCGGGTCTGAAGTCACTACGGACAGAAGGTCCGGGAGTCCGTCATGCCAGAACCGGTGTCCCTGGACACGCTGTCCGACCGCACCTTCGCGGACCCCGACTCGGCCGATCGCCGGGCGGCCGCGAACGAGCGCCGCCGCCTGGCCCTCGACGATCGCAAGCGGTCGTTCCTGCGCATGGTCAGCCACGAACTGCGCACCCCGCTCAACGCCGTGATCGGTTTCTCCGAGATCCTCTCGCACGAACTCTACGGACCGCTCGGGAACCCGCAGTACAAGGAATATGCGGGTATCGTGCACGAAAGCGGCATGAAGCTCCTGAAGCTGGTCAACCAGATCGTCGAGATCGCTCGCCTGGAGGGTCACGTCACCGACATCGAGATGACGCCCGAGCCTCTGGACGAAGCGCTGGATGACGTTATCGACGGCCTGAAGGCCGAGATCCGACGCCGCGACGTCATCGTCCACGTGGTCAATCAAGGCGCCCTGCCGGCGGTCATCGCCGATAGTCGCGGCCTGCGGACCATGCTCACCAACCTCTTGCAGAACGCCGTTACGCACTCGCCCGCCGGGGGAGTCGTGCATGTCGCCGCCGGCAAGATCGGCGGCGAGATCGAGATCACCATCCGCGACCAGGGCCCCGGCGTGGAGAGCGCCGAGTTGCCGCGCCTGCTGCAACCGTTCGAACAGGGCGGCTCGGCCCTGACCCGTTCCAACGAAGGCGTCGGCCTGGGCCTGCCGATCGTCGACCTTCTGTCGCGAGCCATGGGCGGGCAACTGAAGCTGTCGTCCAGCCTGGGCGCGGGGTTCCTGGCGCGGCTCATCCTTCCCGTCGCGTAGGCGCGAGCTTGCCTTGAACCGGCGCGCCCCCTAATTGGCCGCCATGACCAGTCCGATCGACGCCGCCCTCAACGACCTCGCCGACGAGTTCGAGCTCCTGGGCGACTGGGAAGAGCGCTATCGTTACGTGATCGAGCTGGGCAAGGAACTCGCGCCGCTGACCGACGCCGAGCGCTCGGAAGACAACAAGGTGCGCGGCTGCGCCAGCCAGGTGTGGCTGGTCACCCTACCCCAGGCCGACGGGACCCTGGCGTTCAAGGGCGACAGCGACGCCCATATTGTCAGCGGCTTGGTCGCCATCATGCTGCGCCTCTATTCCGGCCGCACGCCCGCCGATATCGTCGCCTTCGACGCCAAGGGCGCGATGGACAAGCTGGGCCTGTCCGAAGCCCTGTCGTCGCAACGCTCGAACGGCCTGAAGTCGATGGTCGCCCGCATCCGGCGCGACGCCCAGGAAGCCCTTGGGACGCCCCGCCTTGGCTGAGTATCGCGTCGCGGCGCTCTATCGCTTCACGCGGTTCGCGGATCCGGCGGCGATCCAGGGCCCCCTGGCGGCCTTGTGCTGTAGCCTCGGCGTCAAGGGCACCCTGCTGCTGGCCCGCGAGGGTCTCAACGGCACGATCGCCGGCGAGGACGCCGCCATCGAGGCGGTGCTGGAGCACATCCGCGCCCTGCCCGGCTGCGCCGATCTGACGCCCAAGACCGCCTGGGCCGAGCGCATGCCGTTCTACCGGATGAAGGTCCGCCTCAAGAAAGAGATCGTCACCCTGGGCGAGCCGGACCTGGATCCGACCGACGCCGGGACCTATGTCGAGCCCGCCGACTGGAACGCCCTGATCGCCGATCCCGACGTGGTGGTGATCGACACCCGCAACGACTACGAGGTCGCCGTCGGGTCGTTCGCGCGCGCGGTCGATCCCAAGACGGCCAGCTTCTCGGAA
This sequence comes from Caulobacter sp. GW822-FHT07D08, assembly GCF_058798735.1. Taxonomy (NCBI): domain Bacteria; kingdom Pseudomonadati; phylum Pseudomonadota; class Alphaproteobacteria; order Caulobacterales; family Caulobacteraceae; genus Caulobacter; species Caulobacter sp. GW822-FHT07D08. Next base: position 482,279 of record NZ_JBXAKU010000001.1, on the reverse strand, counting down.
TTTCCCGCCTGGTTCCGCGACTATCGCGCGGGCCTTGAGGCCGAACGCGGCCCGGACGCCGCGCCGCTGAAGGTGGCCATGTACTGCACCGGCGGCATCCGCTGCGAGAAGTCGACCGCCTTCCTGAAGGCCGAGGGGGTCGAGCAAGTGTTCCACCTCAAGGGCGGCATTCTCGACTATCTGGAGCAGGTGCCCGAACCCGAAAGCCTGTGGCGCGGCGAATGCTTCGTGTTCGACGAGCGGGTCGCGGTCGGTCACGGCCTGTCGCAAGGCACTCACGTCCTGTGCCGCGGTTGCCGGATGCCGGTCAGCGTCGAGGCCCAGACCTCACCGCTGTATGTCGAAGGCGTCGCCTGTCCGGCCTGCCACGACCAGCGCAGCGAGGAACAGAAGGCCCGCGCCGCCGAGCGCCATCGCCAGGCCCGGCATTGCGAGGCCCTGGGCATCGATCACGTCGGCGCCACTTTTCCTTCAAGGCCAAGCTGAACGCTTCGCCGTCGCCCCGCGTTGACCCGGCTCCCCTTCTCTAGGAGCCGCCCCCATGCATACGAACGAAGACCACATCAAACTCGTCAATGGCCTGGTCGAAACCACCATCGACAGCGCCGACGGCTATGCCGAAGCCGCCAAGGACGCCGACGCCTCGCGCTACAAGGATCTGTTCGAGCGCCGCGCCCAGGAACGCCGCTCTGTCGCCTCGGAACTGCAGGACGAGGTTCGCCGCCTGGGCGGCGAGGCCAAGGACGACGGCACCATCCTGGCGGCCGCCCACCGCGTCTTCCTGAACCTAAAGGACTCGATCACCAAGGGCGACGAGGCCGTGGTCAACGAAGTCGAGGCCGGCGAGGACCACATCAAGGCCAAGTACGAAAAGGCCCTGCAGGACACCGACGTCGACGCCCAGACCCGCACGGTCATCGAAAAGGCCTGGACCTCGGTGAAGTCCGGCCACGACCAGATGCGCGATCTCAAGCTGTCGCTGAAGCACTAGGTTCAGCGCCTGGACGGCAAAGGGCGGGATCGAACGGTCCCGCCCTTTCGCATGGGGATTTGCCTCCGCGCCCGACCGATCGCATATGAAGGTCATGGAAGACGCGCCGCGCCCCGTTCTCGATGAACGCCAGGTCAATCTGATCGCCAAGGCCCTGGCCGAGCCGCGTCGCCGCCAGATTCTCAAGGAGGTCGGCGCCAACAGCGAACCAACGGCCTGCGGGGCGCTGGCCCAGCACGTGGCGGTCAGCGCCGCCACCTTCTCGCATCACATGAAGGAGCTCGAGACCGCCGGCCTGATCCGCATTTGCCGCCAGGGCAAGTTTGCATTCCTGATCCTGCAGCGCGACGTCCTGAACGCCTACCTCGCCCAGCTGGCGGAGATCTGAAGACGGCGCGATACGAAAGCTGAGACAGGCTAGGCCTTCCGGAACCTAGGCGGCCCAAGTTGCGCTCACCTGCCTTGGCTTGAACCCTTGCCCTCAGCTTAAGCCTTGGCCAACGCGCTGGCCGCCTTGCCGTCATACTGACCGCCGAAGCTGGTCTTCAGGTGGGCCATGATCATCCCGACGTTGGCGCCGGGGTTCTTGGCCCGGAAGTCGTCGATCGCCTCGCGCAATTCTGATTCCGTCATCTGCTTTGGGCCATACGAGGATAGGATCGCCAGTTCGGTTTCAGCCGCCTTGGTCCGCGCGTCCACCTTCGACGCATCGCCACCGGCTTCGATCAGACGCGCGCGTTCGGTCGCGAGGTTTTCCAGCGTCAGCTTCGTGTTCTTCAAGAACTTCGCGACGGTCGCGACAACCTTTTCATCCGTGACTTCCGTCAAGCCGCGCTTGAATTCCTCGGTCGTGATCTGTGTCGCCTCGCCGATCAAGGTGGTGAGAACGTCAGCCTTCAGGCGGTCGTTCAGCTTGCGCGCCGCGAGTTGGTCAGCCTTGAGTTCGTCGAGCAAAGCCATGTCGTCGTCCTTTCAGTTCGTTCTATTCGATAGCGCCGTAGTGGATGGTGACCGCGGCTCCCTAAAAGCACGGGCTAGGCGTAAGTCGCCAGGCGTTTCCGGGTTCGATCCCCGCCCCGTTAGCGCTCAGCCCTAACGTGTCTCCGGGACACTTCTAGCCTGTACCGACAGCCTTCGAGAAATTTCACGGGTCTCGCTCATTGAATCACTTCGATGATTATCTAAATGTCGAAGCATGCGCCGTTAGGGCGCCGAAGAGTGAGAGAGATCATGAGCAAGCTTGCTGGCAAGACCGCCGTCGTCACGGGCGCCTCGAAGGGCATCGGCGCGGCCATCGCCAAGGCCCTGGCCGCCGAAGGCGCGGCCGTCGCCGTCAACTACGCCTCCAGCCGCGAGGGCGCCGACAAAGTCGCGGCCGAGATCATTGCCGCGGGCGGCAAGGCCATCGCGGTCCACGGCGACGTCGCCAAGAGCGCCGATGTCACTCGGCTGTTCGACGAGACCCACAAGGCGTTCGGCGGCGTCGACATCCTGGTGAACAACGCCGGCGTCTATGAATTCGCCGCCCTGGAAGAGGTCACCGAGGAACACTTCCACCGCCAGTTCAACATCAACGTCCTGGGCCTGCTGCTGGCCACCCAGGAGGCGGCCAAGCGCTTCGGCGCCGATGGCGGCAGCGTGATCAACATCAGCTCGGCGGCGACCACCGTCGATATCCCGACGGCCTCGGTCTACACGGCCACCAAGGCCTCGGTGGACTCCATCACCCGCGTGCTGGCCAAGGAGCTGGGCCCGCGCAAGATCCGCGTCAACGCCATCTCGCCCGGCGCGGTCGAGACCGAAGGCACCCACACCGTGGGCATCATCGGCAGCGATCTGGAGACCCAGATGATCGCCCAGACCCCGCTCGGCCGCCTGGGCCAGCCGTCAGACATCGCGCCGGTGGCGACCTTCCTGGCCTCGCCGGAAAGCTTCTGGATCACCGGTGAGATCATCGCCGTCGCCGGCGGCAACCGCTAACGACCAACGGCTTTCACGCCATCCGATAATGCCGCGCCAGGCGCTGCAGGGCGAGTTTCAGGACCGTCTTGCCCGCCCGGCGCGGCAGCTTCAGCGACCGCTCGGCCGTCTCCAGCGCCGAGCCGAGCAAGCAGACCCGCTCAAGGATTTCTCGCAGCCCCGGGCCCACCGCCGCCAGCGCCTTGGCGACCCGCTCGCGGGTCGCGATGTCGCGTTCAGCCGGCGCCAGGCCGGGGCGGCCGCCGTCGACGCGAGGCGTCGCGTCCCAGCGCATGGTCATCCGGCCCTGGGTCCCCAGGCTTTCGAATTCCTCGCGCAGCCGCTCGCCGGCGGCGGCCTCGATCGGCGTCAGCCAAGGCTGCCCATCTCCGTCGCGACGGCGCGCCAGCCAGGCGATCGGCGACTCGCCGAGATTGCGCCGCACCGGGCCGCCGGGGCCGGCGACCTCCGCCTCGATCACGCCCGGCCGTCCGGGTGGCGGCGACGCGACAGGCTCCGGCCGCGCCGCCATCGTCCAGCCGCCCTGGGCGCGCGGCCTTAGCGTGGCCTCGCGGGCCAACGCCTGGAACGCCGCCTCGTCCAGGGTCAGCATCACGCAGCGCCGGCGGCTGGCGCCCAGGCGCACGCCATAGCCGAGCGCCCGGGCCTCCACCACCGCGCCGGGACGAGACAACAGCCGCATGGCGCGTTCGGCCAGACGACGGGCTTCCAGCTCCGCATCGAAGACCTCGTCGGGGGCGGCGCTCACGCCGGGATCTCCTCGGCATGGGCCGGCGCCTGCCGCAGGCAGGCTTCCAGGTCCGAGAGCCGGCGATCGAAGGTCACGTCCTCGCGCATGTCCTCGATCTTGCGGCAGGCGTGGCCGCAGGTGGTGCGGTCGCGGCCGAACGCGAAGGCCACCCGCGCCAGCGACCAGTGGAAGGTGATATGGGTCAGGTAGATGGCCAGTTGCCGCGCGCGGACGGCGGCGTGGGTGGCGCGCCGGGGGGCGCTGATCTCGACCGCCGGCACCCCGGTGGCCAGGGAAACGAGATGGGTGACAAAGCCGACCGTCAGGCGGTCGCGGCGGGGATCGGGCGTAATCGCCCAGATGTCCTCAAGGGCTTCAACCAACATGGCGTCCTCTCCTCCCTGCCGCGAGCGCGGCGGGCGAGGACCACTATAGGTATATTTTCACAGAGAGAGGAAGATATTCCTATTTCGCTCAAGCTTTACGTGCCTAAGGCTTTGATTTCCCTACGCCGCAATAGACTCTACACTCACAATCGGGCGAGCATTCGTACGTCGTTCGTCCGCGATCACACCCCGTTCGGCGACGGGTGTCGGAAGGGCGATTCGCGTCGCGGGCGCCTGGTCGAACAGCGCCTGCATGCCCGCGACCCAGGCGTCGTCCACGACCGTCCCGGCAAGGCGCAGGCGTTCGCAAGCGCGAATGGCCTCGTCGGCCCCGACTATGGGGTTGGCGGCCAAAAGGTCCGGCGAACAAGCGTCTCGCACCGCCTGGGTCACCGTGAACGGCGCGGGCGGCCCCTCCCGCAACCACTGTTCCGCCAGGTGAAAGCCGTCAGCGCCGAACAGGCGCATCATGTAGCTAGTCTTGGCTTGGATCTGGATCCCGCCCTTCCGGTCGACCGCGATCATCGGAAACGCCGGGGCCAGCGACGGCAAGGCCGTGTTGGCGTAGAAGGCCATATCCCAGTAGCCGCTGGCGATCCGAACGAAGTGCGCGGCGTCCCGCACCAGGGCCAGTCCCGACTCCTTCATCGGCAGGATTTCGACCTTGGCCTTCCGCACGTCGACGGTGTCGTTCGACACATCGACATACAGCGCGCCCAACTGGATCGCGTTCTGGAAATACCGATCGCGCAGAGCGCCCCAGACCATCCGCCCTTGGCCGCCGTTGTCGAAGAACGCCTTCAGCGCCCGCTCACCCGCCGATCGGGGCTTGGCGGGCCGTGCGTTCAGCCGCGACAGGACATCGATCGTGATCTCCAGGCACATCCCATAGGGGTAGGGCTTGCCGTAGCGTCCGCACGCTTCAACCGCCAAGGCCTGGTCGGTCTCGCCGCGCAGGGCCAGGAACGTCGCCTCAAGGGCGGGAAGCGCCGGGATCAGGAAGCGCTTGGTCAGCGCCGACTGCAGGCGGTCGGCGTTGAGATCGAACTCACGCATGGGACTTCTGGATAACTAGACGCCTTCGAGGGCGACACCATATGGCAGGATAGCACCTCGGTGCGAGACCACCAGCGCAGCCAGCGCGTGCGCGCGTCCCACCGCTTCCGGAATGGGTAGCCCCTCCAGCCGCGACGACAGGTAGGCGGCGTTGAAGCTGTCGCCGGCGCCCGTGGTGTCGACGGCCTTCACCCGGCCCGGCGGCGGCGTGGCCGTGCGGCCTTCCGGCTGGTGGACATTGACGGCGTGGCTCTCGTCACGGGCCACCACCTCGGCGCCGGCGGCGGCCCATTCGGCGGCCAGGTCCTCGGCCTCGCGGCCGTACAGCGGACGGCTGTCCTCGCTGCTCAGCGAGATGTAGCGGCACGACGGCACGACGCCGTCCAAGGCGGCGCGCGCGGCCTCGGGGCTGGGCCACAGGGCCGGGCGGTAGTTGAAGTCCAGGGCCACGGCGACGCCCAACGAGTGGACATAGGCGAGAATGTCCTTCAGCCGCGCCCGGCCGATGTCACCGACCACCGCCAGGGTCACGCCCGACAGGTAGACGAGGCCGCTGGCCTTGGCCGCCTCGATCAGCTGGTCGGCGGTGTGGGCCGAGAACAGGTCGCGGATCGGGGCCCGCTCGCGCCAGTAGTGGAACTTCCGCTCGCCGTGCTCGTCCAGAACGATGGCGTAGAGGCCCGGCAGACGGTTCTCGACCTGGCGGACCAGCCGCGTATCGATCCCCTCGCGGCGCATGGCCGACAGCACGCCCTCGCTGAACGGATCGCCCTGCCCGAGCGCCGTGCAGTAGGCGACCTCGTCGCCCAGCCGCGCCATGTAGATGGCCGTGTTGAAGGTGTCGCCGGCGAAACCCATCCGATAGAGGCTGTCGGCGCTCCCATTCCCCGGTGAAGATTCTGGCGAGAGCTCGACCATGCACTCGCCCAGCACTGTGATCCTGGCCACGCTCAGTCCTTCTTCTTGGCCGGTTGGGCCTGGGATTGCTGGTCGATCCAGGCGTCGACCCGGGTCTCCAGCACCGCCAGCGGCAGCGAGCCGTGCAGCAGCACCGCATCGTGGAAGCCGCGTTCGTCGAACCTGTCGCCCAGCCTGGCCTCGGCCCGCTTGCGCAGGTCCAGAAGCCTCAGCTCGCCGATCTTGTAAGCCAGGGCCTGGCCGGGCCAGGAGACATAGCGCTTGAGTTCGACCTCGATATTGGTCGGCGACAGGGCCGTATTGTCGGTGAAGCAGGCGCGGGCCTGTTCCAGGGTCCAGCCCTTCCAGTGCATGCCGGTGTCGGCCACCAGGCGGCAGGCGCGCCACATCTCGTAGGACAGGCGGCCGAACACCTCATAGGGGTCGCGATAAATCCCCATCTCCTCGCCCAGCCATTCCGAATAGAGGCCCCAGCCCTCGCCGAACGCGGTGAAGTAGAGGTTGCGGCGGAACTCCGGAACATTGATCTGCTCGGCGGCCAGAGAGATCTGGATATGGTGGCCGGGCGCGCCCTCATGCAGCACCAGGGCCGGCAGTTCGTACAGCGGTCGCTGGTCCAGCTCCGAGGTGTTGATCATCAGCCCGCCGGCGCGGCCGACCTTGGCGTCGCCGCCGAAATAGCGGCCGGTGGTGTAGCCCTTCTCGATGCTGGCCGGCACCGGCCGCACGCCGTAGGTCAGGCGCGGCAGAATCCCGAAGTGGGCTGGCAGCTGATCGTCGGCGCGCTTGGCGATCTCGCTGGATTTCTCCAGCAACTGCTGGCGGCTGGTGGCGTAGAAGCGCGGATCCTTGCGCAGCATGGCCAGGAAGGCCGGCAAGTCGCCCTGGAAGCCGGCGGCCTTCATGGTCTCCTGCATGCGGGCGCGGATGCGGGCCACCTCGGACTGGCCGATGTCGTGGATCTGGTCCGGCGTCAGGGTGGTGGTGGTGTGCCGGCGGGCCAGGAAGGCGTAGTAGCGCTTGCCGTCTGGCAGGTCCGAGGCCGCCAGGCTCTTGGCCGCGTGCGGGACGTACTCGTCGTCCATGAACTTGAGGAAGGTGGCGCGGGCCGGGGCGACCTTGTCGGTCATCGCCTTCTCGCCCTCGGCCACCAGCGCAGCGCGCGTCGCCTCCGGGATAGTGGCCGGCAGGCCGCGCAGCGGCGTCATCAGCGGATCGTCGGCCAGCGGCGTGGCGACGGCGCGATGGGCGCGCTCTTGCACCGCCTGGGCGGTCGGAATGGCCTGGACGAAGCCGGTCTTCACGCCGCGACGGGCATTATCGATATTGGCCGCGTACCAACCGGGCATGCTGTTCAGCAGGCCGATCCAGCGCTTGGCCTCGGCCTCGCTCTTCAGCTTCATGCCGCTGGCGCGGTACAGCATCATGACGTCGAAGCCGCCATCGCTGCTGAACGGCATCCGCGACTCGTCGTAGCCGGCGGCCTCGATGCGATCCTTGACGGTCCACGCCAGCAGGTCGCGGGTCAACGTCTCCTCGTCGGAGAGACCCTTGGTGCCCATCGACGACAGGGCGCTCGAGATCGCGCTCAGCTTGGCCAAGCGCTCGGCGTCCGCGGCCGGCGAGACATCGGGCAGCCGCCAGCGGCTTTCATTCGAACCGCCGGAATCGGGATCCTCGTCGGCGGCGCCGAGCGCCTCGTAACGGGCGACCAGACTGGTCAGGGTGTCGGAGGGCGCGGCTGACACGGCCGAAACGACCAGGGCGGCGAGACAGACGCCGGCCAGGGCGGCGCGCCAGGGTGCGATGCGAGTCATGAGGCGCAGCTTAGGCGAACGCGGATCGCCCGGCGACACGCGAATCGCTCACGGCAGTCCCTTGGCGAGGACTGATCAGAGGCGTCTGAATTTTCAGAAGATGATCGAGAATGGAGCGGGCGAAGAGATTCGAACTCTCGACCCCAACCTTGGCAAGGTTGTGCTCTACCACTGAGCTACGCCCGCCCATTCGCGAGATATATAGTCGCTCCATTCTCCCGGTAGTTCCGAAAGAATGGAGCGGGCGAAGAGATTCGAACTCTCGACCCCAACCTTGGCAAGGTTGTGCTCTACCACTGAGCTACGCCCGCATCGGCGAGGCTCAAAAGAGCGCCCCGCGACGAGGAGGCGGCTTATGGCAGAGGCCTTCGCGCTTGGCAAGCGCCCTTTGAGGGGTTGCCGACAGCCTTTTTTCGGAGGCTTGATCCGGACGGGTTTAGGCTGGGTTTTTCCAGGGGCGGAGTTCTAGGCGTTGCGTCTGTTTGTGTTCGGTATGGGCTATGTCGGCGCGGCCTTTTCGCGCGCCTTGCGAGCCCGAGGGTGGGAGATCGCCGCCACGGCGCGGGACGCGGACCAGGCCGACAGGCTGCGCGCCCAGGCGATCACGCCCGTCCATCCGGACGACCGCGAGGCCATCGCCGCCGCGCTCCTGGGGGTGAGCGCCGTGCTCGTCACCGCCCCGCCCGGCCCCGACGGCTGTCCGGCCCTTGAATCGCTGGTTCCCGCGCTCGCCCAGGCTCAGGCCTTCCCCGACTGGATCGGCTATCTGTCAACGACCGGCGTCTATGGCGACTACGATGGCCGCTGGGTGTTCGAGACCACGCCGCTGAAGGCCCAGTCGGTCGAGGGCGCTCGCCGGGTCGGGGCCGAACGCGACTGGCGCCAGGTCGGACGCGGCATGGGCCTGACCGTCACCGCCTTCCGCCTGCCCGGCATCTATGGCCCGGGCAGAAGCGCCCTGGATCGCCTGCGCGCCGGCGAAGGCCGTCGCATCGTCAAGCCGGGCCAGGTGTTCAGCCGCATCCATCTCGACGACATCGTCTCGGGCCTGCTGGCCTCGCTCGACCGACCTAGGGCGGGCGGCGTCTACAACCTGGTCGACGACGCGCCAGCCCCGCCGCAGGACGTCATGGAGCACGCCGCCAAGCTGTTGGGCGTCCCGGTCCCGCCGGACCTGCCGTTCAACGCACTGGGCATGTCCCCCGCCACCCGCCGCTTCTACGCCGAGAACAAGCGCGTCTCGAACGCGCTGGCCAAGGCGGAGCTGGGCTGGCGGCCGGCCTATCCGACCTACCGCGAGGGGCTCGCGGCGATTTTGAAAGCGGGCGGTTAGAGGCTGTCTGGCCAGCGCCGCGAGCCGTGGAACACGCGAAGGATTTCGATCACCTCTCCACGCACCTTGTAAGCGACGATGAAGGGCCCCCCAGGGACGACAAGCTCGCGAGTTCCACCGCGACGTCCCGGCCGACCGAGATTGGGGAAGTCCCGCAACCCCTTCGAAGCCTGTAGAATCTTACTGACCTGATCTAGCGCGGCCATCGGCCGATCATTCGCGATCCACGCTTGAGCATACTCAAGATCGTCTAGCGCCGGATCGGTCCAACGAACCCGCACAGGCTATTGCGGCCGGGCCTGGGCAGTTCGTTCGGCTGCCCCCACGACTCCACCCACTTGGCGACGTCGTCGTGCTCGAAAACACGCCCCTCCTCGGCAGCTCGAAGACCTTCATCGATGGCGCGGTCCTGCCAATCGCGCAGTTCGAGGAAATTTCGCAGCGCCTGCTCAACCACTGCCGCCTTGGGTTGGTCCATCACTTCGGCGACTTCAGAGAGCAGGCGATCCAAATCACCGTCGAGCTCTATGCTGAGAGAAGCGGTCTTGGCCATTGGCTCAGTCCAGAACAATTCACGAACAAGATACACCGACCGAGGAGAAATGCCAGCTACTCGTCGTCGATAGCCGGCGGCCTCGGGGCGATCCCCACCGCATCCAGACCCGCCACGTTGCGTAGCCGCGCGGCCCGCGCCAGGCGGCGAGAGACGAGATCGCCCTCCTCCGGTTCGGCCAAACCCTTGGCTTCGGCGACAGCGGCGACGAGGCGTTGTAAATCCTGAGGACGCGAGAGCCGGTGATCGCCATCCTTGATCAGACTGAAGACGACGTCCTGGCTGTTGAGGGCGTTGGCCAGCTCCAGGGCGTGGGTCCAAGGCACGTCCGGGTCGGCGCCGCCCTGCAGCACCCGCACCGGGACGTCGATCGGGACCGGTCCCGGCAGAATCGACCACCGCGCCCCATCTTCCAGAAGTTCGCGGGTGATGGCGTAACCGCCGTCGTCATACTCCGACGGCCGGATCCAGAAGCCGTCGCGGGCGATGGCCGCCTTGGCCTCGGCCGACAACTCGGGCTCCATCAGCTTCTCGGTGAAGTCCGGCGCGGGCGCGATAAGCACCATGGCCTTCACCCGGTCAGGCCGGGCGATGGCGGCCAGGCACGACAGCCAGCCGCCCATGGACGAGCCGACCAGCACCAGCGGCCCGTCGGTCAGCTGGTCGATCACCGCCAGGGCGTCCTCGCGCCAGCGGCTGATCGTGCCGTCCTTGAACGCGCCGTCGGACTGGCCGTGGCCGAAATAGTCGAAGCGGATATAGGACCCGCCCGTCGCCTTGGCGTGCTCGGCCAGGACCTCGGCCTTGGTCCCGCTCATGTCACTATGGAAGCCGCCCAGCCAGACGACCGTGGGCCCTTCCCCCTCGATACGGCGGAAAGCGATCTTCGAACCGTCTTCGCGCGTCACAGCGCCTGGGGATTCGGTCATGGCGTCGCCTTGATCCTTTCGTTAACTAAAACGCGTTCGTTTCATCGAGAGTCGCGTGCCCGACCTACCCGCCGGCTTCACCCTGCTGCAAGTCACGCCTGAGCTGGAAACAGGCGGGGCCGAGCAGACGACGATTGATGTCGCCCACGCCGTCGTGGCGCAAGGCGGCAAGGCCTTGGTCGCGACGAAGGGCGGGCGCATGGCCTCACGCCTGGAGGCCGATGGCGGCCGTCTGGCCCAGATGCCCGCCCAGTCGAAGAACCCGCTGATCATGCTGGGCAACGCCGCGCGGCTGATCGACCTGATCCGGCGCGAGAAAGTCAGTCTGGTCCACGCCCGCTCGCGCGCTCCGGCCTTCAGCGCCCTATGGGCCGCCCACGCGACCAAGGTCCCGTTCGTGGCCACCTATCATGGCGTCTACAACGCCAGGTCCAATCTGAAACGCTGGTACAACGCGGTCATGACCAAGGGCGACCTGGTCATCGCCAATTCCGAGTACACGCGCGACCACATCATTCGAGAACACAACATCGCGCCCGAGAAGGTCGTGGCCATCCCGCGCGGCGTCGACCTCACCCGCTTCGAGCCGGGCGTGGTCGGCGCTGACCGCATCGCGGCCCTGCGCAAGGCCTGGGACCTGGCCGATGGCGAGCGCCGGCTGAAGGTGCTGCTGGCCGGTCGCCTGACCCGCTGGAAGGGCCAGGCCCTGATGATCGAGGCCATGACCCTGCTGAAGGCGCGCGGCGAGGATCGGGTGCTGCTGCTGCTGGCCGGCGACGACCAGGGCCGCAAGGGCTATCGCGCCGAGCTCGAGGCCGCCATCGCCGCCGCCGGACTGCAGGCCGCGGTCAAGCTGGTCGGACACTGCGACGACATGCCGGCCGCCTACCTGCTGGCCGACATCGCCATCGCCCCGTCGCTGGAGCCGGAGGCCTTCGGCCGCACCGCGGTCGAGCCGCAAGTCATGGGCCGCCCGGCCATGGCCTCGGACCACGGAGCGACGCGCGAGACCATCATCCCCGGCGAGACCGGCTGGCTCGTCGCGCCCGGCGACGCCGAGGCCTGGGCTGACGCCCTGCTCGAAGCCTGCGAGATCGGCGCGGCCGGACGACAGACCCTGGGCCAGGCCGCACGTCTTCGTGCGCGGCGGTTGTATTCGGTGGACGCTATGTGCGAAGCGACCCTCAAGGTCTATGCACGCATATTGAGTTCGGAGCGTTCGTCTTGAGCAAGGAGATCAAGAAGGTTCTGGTGATCAAGCTGGGAGCCCTGGGCGACTTCGTCCTGTCGCTCGCGGCGATGAAGAAGATCCGCGAGGCCCACCCCAAGGCCAAGATCACGCTCCTGACCACGCCGCCTTACGAAGCCCTGGCCAAGCTCAGCCCGTACTTCAACACCGTCGACACCGATGGCCGGCCCAGCGACCTGGGCGAGACCCTGGCCATGATCGGTCGTATCCGCAAGGCGCGCTACGACCGGATCTACGACCTGCAGACCAACAGCCGCACCAACTGGTACTTCCAGCTGCTGCGTCCCTTCCCGCCGCAATGGAACGGCGTCGCCTTCGGCGCGTCGCTGCCGCAGAAGGGGGCGGCGCGGCTGCGCATGCACACCCTGGAGCGCCAGGCCGACCAACTTCGCGCCGCCGGCATCTGGCCCGACGCCCCAACCGCCCCGGGCAGCGCCCCGCCGCCGGACCTGTCGTGGATCCTGCGCAAGCAAAAGGAGCCGCGCCCCGTCGCCGGCGCCGCCGCGCCGCGCCCCTACGTCCTGTTCGTGCCGGGCGGCTCCGCCCACCGGCCGGAGAAACGCTGGCCGGTCGAGAACTACGCCCAACTGGGCTCGCTGCTGAAGGCGCGGGGCCTGGACATCGTCATCATCGGTGGCCCGCAGGAAAGCGCCATGGCCCGCCACATCCAGAAGGCCGTCGGCGGGGCCCGCGATCTGACCGGCCGCACCGACTTCGCTCAGTTGGCCGTGCTGGGAGCCAAGGCCGCCCTCGCCGTCGGCAACGACACGGGCCCGACCCACCTGCTGGCCGCGGCCGGCGCCCCGACCATCGCCCTGTTTTCCGACGCCTCGGATCCCGAGCTGTGCGGCCCGCGGGGCCACGTGGCGGTGATCCGCTCGCCCGACCTGAAGGCCCTGCCGGTCAGCACCGTGGCCAGCGCGGCGATGGCGCTGCTGCCCCACTGATTCGCGGGTCAGTACCCCGCGTACCGGCCCGGCTTGTGGTTGGCGATGATCACCGCGCTCAGCGCCACGGCGCTGGCGATCGACAACAGCAGCTTGTCGAAGGGAATGATGAAGAAGGCCGCCAGAACGACCAGGCAGTCGGCGGCCATCTGGACCTTGCCGGCGCTGACGCCCCGGCGCTCGTGCAGATAGAGCGCCAGCACCCCCACACCGCCGACGCTGGAGCGGTGACGGGCCAGGGCCAGGATGCCCATGCCGATGATCGTGCCGCCGAACACGGCCGAGAAGATCGGATCGACGTGGCTGATCTTCAGCCAGTGCGGCATGGCGAAAGCCAGGCCGGCCAGCAGCAGGTTTGTCGCCAAGGTCTTGAAGGTGAAGACCCAGCCCATGGTCCGTTGAGCCAGGACGTAGAACGGCAGGTTCAGCAGGAAGAACACCGTCCCCACGGGCCAACCGCCCAGGTACGAGAGGATCAGCGCCACCCCGGCCACGCCGCCCGTCACGAGGCCCGCGGCCTTGAGCAGGGTCAGGCCCACGGCGATGAAGCTGGAGCCGATCAGGAGGGCGTGGACGTCCTCCAAGGCGGTGTGACGATGCTGATTCATGGAGCTCGGGCGGGCGTCTTGAAGAGGGAAAACACGTCCCCGTCTCGCCGTTTCCACCCCTGCGCACGCTGGGATCAGAAAAAACTGGACCCGCCCGACGTCTCTTTGACCGCCTTCGCTTGATAGAGCGCGGCCGGCGCGTCATATATCACTTTCTCGCGGCGCGCCCAGCGCGGTGCGCGCGCGTTCAGCTATACCCTTACTACTCACGCTTCACATCAACAGTCCCGGAGCCGCCCCTATTCGCCGTCCTATGCAAACGCCGCCCGTTAAAGACGGACCGCGTATCAACGAAGACATCCGCGTCCCCCGCGTCCTGCTGATCGACCAGAATGGCGAGAAGCAAGGCGAGATGCCGACCGCGTCCGCTATGGAAGCGGCCGAGGAAGCGGGCCTGGACCTGGTGGAAATCGTTCCGAACGCCAATCCGCCCGTCTGCAAGATCCTGGACTACGGCAAGTTCAAGTTCCAGGAGCAGAAGAAGAAGAACGAGGCGCGCAAGCGGCAGAAGGTGGTCGAGCTCAAGGAGATCAAGCTCCGGCCGAACATCGACATCCACGACTATGAGGTGAAGGCGAAAGCCATGACTCGCTTCTTCGAGGAAGGCGACAAGGTGAAGGTCACCCTGCGCTTCCGCGGTCGTGAAATGGCGCACCCCGAGCTGGGCATGAAGCTGCTGCACAAGGTCAAGGCCGACTTCGACGAAGTCGCCAAGGTCGAGTACGAGCCGCGCATGGAAGGCCGTCAGATGATCATGATCCTGGCCCCGCGCTAAGATCCGATCACGGGTAGACATCGAAGCGCCCCGGCCCCTGCGGCCGGGGCGTTTTGTTTTGGGCGCTTGTCGCTCTTCGCGCGCCTCGACACGCCCGCACCCTCTGGTAGAGTTTGGCGCAGTTGGGGGAGTTGTCGCGTGTTGAAGTCCATCCTGGCCGCCGGTGCGGCCTGTTTCGTTCTGCTGTCGGGTCCGGCGCGCGCCGCCGACAAACCCGGTCTTGCTGTCTACGGCCAACTACCGACCATCGAAGGGGTCGAAATCTCGCCCGACGGTACGAAGCTGGCGGTTATCCTGACCAATGGCGAGCAGCGCTCCCTGGTCGTCCGCCAGGTCGGCGGCGGTATCCTCGCCGGCATCAATGCCGGCCCCACCAAGTTGCGCGGGGTCACCTGGGTCGGTGAGGACCATCTGCTGATGGTGGCCTCCCAGACCGCCGACGTGATGGGTCTCTCGGGTCCGGCGCGCGAGTACTACATGGCCACGGACTTCAATCTGAAGACCAAGAAGCAGACACCTCTGCTGCGCAGCCAGCCGTCGGCCATGAACGTGATCATCGGTCCGCCGATGCCGCGCATCATCGACAACGAGCCGTTCGTTTTCCTGGAGGGCATCCAGTTCATCGACAATCAGGGCGTGGACATGCTGTACCGCATCAACCTGCGCACAAACGTGACACGGGCGCTGGATCGAGGCGCGCGCATCGACACCGACGGCTGGCTGGTCGACACGCAGGGCGAGCCGGTGGCCCAAACCCTGTACGACAGCAAGCGCGGCCACTGGTCGCTGCGCATGAAGCTGAACAACGCCTGGCGCACGGTCGACGAGGCCGACACGCCGATGGGCTCGTACGGCATCGCCGGCTTCGGCCGCGACGGCAAATCGGTGCTGGTCTGGCGGACCGACGACAAGAACAAGGACTTCCTGCGCGAATACGGCGGCGACAAGCATGTCGACCTGCCCAACGACCTCGACCTCAGCAGCCTGATCCACGATCCAGCCACCCTGGCCCTGCTGGGCGGCGTCACGCTCAAGGGCGATGACCTGACCTACACCTTCTTCGACGAGACCAGCCAGAAGGCTTGGAACGCGGTGATCAAGGCCTTCAAGGGCGACCGCGTCTCGCTCGCCTCCTGGTCCAAGGACCGCAAGCACGTGGTGGTGCTGGTCGACTCGTCCGAGGCCGGGCAGGCTTATGCCCTGGTCGATCTCAACACCAAGCGGGCCGTCTGGCTGGGCGACGTCTACGAGAGCCTTACCCCCGCGGCGATCTCGCCGGTCCGCGCGATCAAGTACAAGGCCGCCGACGGCCTGGAGATTACCGGCTATCTGACCCTGCCCAAGGGTCGCGATCCGAAGAACCTGCCGCTGATCGTGCTGCCGCACGGCGGCCCGGAGGGCCGCGACACGCCCGGCTTCGACTGGTGGAGCCAGGCCTTGGCCTCGCGTGGCTATGCCGTGCTTCAGCCCAATTTCCGAGGCTCCGAAGGCTTTGGCTGGGACTTCGTCAAGGCGGGCTTCGGCGAGTGGGGCAGGAAGATGCAGACGGATCTGTCCGATGGCGTCCGCGACCTGACGAAACAGGGCGTCGTGGATCCTAAACGCGTCTGCATCGTCGGCGCCAGCTACGGCGGCTACGCGGCCCTGGCCGGGGCGACGCTGGATCGCGGCGTCTATCGCTGCGCTGTCTCGGTGGCCGGGCCGTCGGACCTGAGGAAGATGCTGCTGTCCGTTCGCGATGCCAACAACGGTGAAACCGGCCCCTCCCAGCGCTACTGGCTACGGTTCATGGGGGCCGACGGGATAAGGGATCCCGACCTGGCCGCCATCTCTCCCGCCCAGCAGGCCGCCAAGGTCGACATCCCCGTCCTGCTGATCCATGGCAAGGACGACACCGTGGTGCGCTACGACCAGAGCCAGGCCATGGCCGCCGCCCTGAAGAAGGCCGGCAAGCCGGTCAGTTTCATCACCCTGGACGGCGAGGACCACTGGCTGTCGCGCGGCGCCACGCGCCTGAGGATGCTGACCGAGGCCGTCGCCTTCGTCGAAAAGAACAACCCGCCCGACTGACAAGGCCGAGGTTCAGGCGTAAACCGCGCGTCCCGATGTCCGACCCCGCCAACAGTCCCCGCGCCCTGGCCGTCCTGCTCCTGGTTGTCTTCATCAACCTGGTGGGCTTTGGCGTGGTCATTCCGCTGCTGCCCTTCTACGCCAAGGCGATGCACGCCGCCCCGTGGCAGGTGACGACCATGTTCGCCGCCTACAGCCTGGGCCAGTTCTTCGGCGAGCCGTTCTGGGGGCGGATGTCCGACCGCATCGGCCGGCGGCCGGTGCTGATCGTCACCATCATCGCCAACGCCATCGCCTACCTGGCCCTGGCCTTCGCGCCGAACATCTGGATCGCCATGGCCATCCGCCTGGTCGGCGGTTTTGGCAGCGGCAACATCTCGACCATCCAGGGCTACATGGCCGACGTCACGCCGCCCGAGAAGCGCGCCGGGCGCATGGGCCTGCTGGGCTCGGCCTTCGGGGCCGGCTTCGTGATCGGCCCGTCGCTGGGCGGCCTGCTGGCCCATCCCAGCGCCGGCAGGCTAGGCTTTCAGATCCCGCTGTTCGTGGCCGCCGGCATGGCGGCGCTGGCGACGGTCGGCGTCCTGCTGTTCGTGGCCGAGAGCCGCGCGCCCTCCGCTCCGGGCGTCAAGCAGCCCGGCCGGCGCGAGGCCTTGAGCGCGGCCTCGGCCCACCCGATCCTGTCGCGCGTGCTGCTGGTCACCCTGGTCTCGACCGGCGCCTTCGCGGGCATGGAATCGATCTTTGGCCTCTGGGCCAACGCCCGCTTCGACTGGGGCCCGCGCGAGGTCGGCCTGTGTTTCGCGGTCATCGGCGTCATCGCCTCGCTGGGCCAGGGCCTGCTGACCGGACGCCTGGCCCGTCGCTTTGGCGAAGGCCGCGTGCTGACCGTGGGCCTCGTCATCATCTGCGCCAGCCTGTTCGTCTCGCCGTTCGTGACCCATCCCGTCCTGGCCATCGTCGCCGTCGGCTGCACCGCTTTTGGCCAGTCGCTGGTCTTCCCCTGCGTGGCGGCCCTGATCTCCCGCGCCAGCCCGGCGGACCGCCAGGGCCAGATGCTGGGTCTGAACATGGCCGCCGGCTCGCTGGCCCGCATCGGCGGTCCGCTGCTGGCCGGTCCGCTGTTTGGCCTCGCCATCGGCGGCCCCTACTGGTTCGGCGCGGCCCTGATGGTTCCAGCCATCTTCTTCGCCGTGACGATCGTCCACCGCACGAAAGCGGCGGCCTGAGGCCTAAGTGCTTGCCTTCGGCGAGTCTTTCCCTTAGTAACGCCCCCTTTCCGGAACCGCCTGGCCAATTGGCATGCCATGGCGGTTCGTCTTGCTATCCCAGAGGACGGGGCGAAAGCTCCGACGCGAAATGCCTAAGTTGAAGACCAAGTCGGGCGCCAAAAAGCGCTTCAAGATCACGGCCACGGGTAAGCTGAAAGCCGGCGTCGCCGGCAAGCGCCACCGTCTGATCGGCCACAACGGCAAGTACATCCGCCAAAACCGCGGAACGAAGGTGATGAGCGAGGCTGACGCCAAGACCATCCGTTCGTACCTGCCCTACGGCCTTTAAGAGGAGCGCTGACACATGGCTCGCGTCAAACGTGGCGTCACCGCCCACGCCAAGCACAAGAAGGTTCTTGAACAGGCGAAGGGCTTCTACGGCCGCCGCAAGAACACCATCCGCACCGCCAAGGCCGCCGTCGATAAGGCCGGTCAATACGCGTACCGCGACCGCAAGGTGCGCAAGCGCGCCTTCCGCTCGCTGTGGATCCAACGCATCAACGCCGGCGCTCGCATCGAGGGCTTCACCTACTCGCAATTTATCCACGGCCTGGACGTGGCGGGGGTGGTGATCGACCGTAAGGTCCTCGCCGACATCGCGGGCAACGACCCGGCTGCGTTCAAGGCCATTGCTGACAAGGTCCGCACCGCCCTGGCCGCCTAAGGTCTTTCTCGGGTCCGTCCCGATTGCGATCTAGAAAAGCCCTCCGGTGCGAACCGGAGGGCTTTTTGCTGCCTTGAAAGCTGTCATCCCGGCCAAGCGCGAAGCGCGCAGAGCCGGGACCGCCAAAGGCTCGGCGTTTCCTGCGGTCCCGGATCTGCCTTTCAGGCCGTCCGGGATGACAATAGAAGTTTAACCGCCTAGACGGATGCCCGTCATGACCGATCTCAACACCCTCAAATCCGACGTCCTGGCCCAGGTGGCCGGCGCGACGGACCTCGCCGCCCTCGATGCGGTGCGCGTCGCCGCCCTCGGCAAGACCGGCTCGATCTCCGGCCTGCTGAAAACCCTGGGGGCGATGAGCCCCGAGGAGCGCAAGACGCAAGGCGCCGCGATCAACGCCCTGCGCGACGCCGTCGCCGCCGCCATCGCCGAGAAGAAGGCCGCCCTCGAGGCCGCCGAACTCGACGCGCGCCTGGCCAGCGAGACCCTGGACCTCACCCTGCCGGCCCCCTATCGCCGCAAGGGCAGCGTCCACCCGACCATGCAGACCATGGACGAGATGATCGCCATCTTCGCCGAGATGGGCTTCGCGGTGGCCGAAGGTCCGGACATCGAGGACGACTTCCACAACTTCACGGCCCTGAACTTCCCGCCGAAGCACCCGGCCCGCGAGATGCACGACACCTTCTTCTTCAACACGAAGGAGAACGGCGAACGCATGCTGCTGCGCACCCACACCAGCCCGGTGCAGGTGCGGACCATGGTGTCGCAGAAACCTCCGATCCGCATCATCGCGCCGGGCCGCACCTATCGCGTGGACAACGACGCCACCCACACCCCGGTGTTCCACCAGGTCGAGGGCCTGGTGATCGACAAGGGCATCCACATGGGCCACCTGAAATGGACCCTGGAGACCTTCCTGGCCCGGTTCTTCGAGACCGACGCGGTCACCACCCAGTTCCGGCCGCACCACTTCCCGTTCACCGAGCCGTCGGCCGAGATGGACGTGCAGTGCGACCGCTCGGGCGGCGAGATCAAGATCGGCCAGGGCACGTCGTGGCTCGAGATCCTGGGCTGCGGCATGGTTCACCCGAACGTGCTGCGCGCCTGCGGCATCGATCCGGACGAGTACCAGGGCTTCGCCTTCGGCATGGGCGTCGACCGTCTTGGGATGCTGAAGTACGGCATGCCGGACCTGCGCGACATGTGGTCGTCGGACGTCCGCTGGCTGTCGCACTACGGCTTTAGCGCGTTCGCCGCGCCGAACCCGGCGTCGGGATTGAGCTAGACCTGAACCCTCCCCTCCCCCTTGCGGGGAGGGGCCGGGGGTGGGGGTGAAACACCGCCATCTCCGAGCACGCACCCCCACCCCAACCCCTCCCCGCAAGGGGGAGGGGCTTGGAGACCGAAAATGAAATTCACCCTCTCCTGGCTCAAGGATCACCTTGAGACCACCGCCACCGTCCCCGAGATCGTCGCGGCCATGACCATGGCCGGGCTCGAGGTCGAGCACGTCATTGATCCGGCGACCAAGCTTAAGCCCTTCACGGTCTGCAAGATCGTCGAGGCCGCCCGCCACCCGAACGCCGACCGCCTGCAGGTCTGCCAGGTCGACACCGTCGACGGCCGCAAGGAGATCGTCTGCGGCGCGCCGAACGCCCGCGCGGGTCTGACCACGATCTACGCTCCGATCGGCGCCTATGTGCCTGGCCTGGACGTGACCCTGGTCGAGAAGCCGGTGCGTGGGGTCGTCTCCAACGGCATGCTCTGCTCGGCCGCCGAGCTGGAATACGCCACCGAGAGCGCCGGCATCATGGAGCTGCCCGACGCCTTGCCGGTCGGCACGCCGGCCGTCGACGCCCTGGGCCTGGAAGCCGTCATCGACTTCGAAGTGACCCCCAACCGGCCCGACTGGCTGGGCGTCGTGGGCATCGCCCGCGACCTGGCCGCCGCCGGCGTGGGCAAGCTGAAGGACGTGTCGATCGCGCCGATCGCCGGGACCTATCCCTCGCCGATCACCGTCAAGGTCGATGGCGAGGCCTGCCCGGTCTTCGCCGGCCGCTACATCCGCGGCGTCAAGAACGGCCCCTCGCCCAAGTGGCTGGCCGACCGCCTGACCGCCATCGGCCTGCGCCCGATCAACGCCCTCGTGGACGTCACCAACCTGATCACCTACGACCGCGCCCGCCCGCTGCACGTCTATGACGCGCACAAGCTGTCGGGGACCGAGATCTCGACGCGCCTGGGCCGCCACGGCGTCCATGGCGACGAGCATCTGATCGCCCTGGACGGCAAGACCTACGAGCTGACGCCCGAGATGGCGGTGATCGCCGATGCGTCCGGCGAGCGCCCGATCGGCCTGGGCGGCGTGATGGGCGGCGAGAGCACCGGCTGCTCGGAAGAGACCACGGACGTCTTCGTCGAGAGCGCCTGGTTCGACCCGATCCGCACGGCCCAGACAGGCCGCGCCACCGGCATCGCCAGCGACGCCCAGTACCGCTTCGCTCGCACCGTAGACACCGGCTCGCTGGTCCCCGGCGTCGAGCTGGCCACCAAGCTGATCCTGGAGCTGTGCGGCGGCGAGCCGTCGGAAGTGCTGCTGGTCGGCGAGGCCCCGGCCGCGCCCAAGCCCGTCCTGTTCGACCCGGCCTATGTCGGCCAGCTGTCGGGCCTTGAGATCGAGCCCGAGCGTAGCCTGAAGATCCTGGCCGACCTCGGTTTCAAGATCGAAGCGCCCAAGGACGTCTCGACGACCGAGTTCGCGATGCACGCCGAGAGCGTGGTCTGCGTGACCCCGCCGACCTTCCGCCGCGACGTGGAAGGCAAGGCCGATCTGGTGGAAGAGGTCGCCCGCATCGCCGGCTACGGCGCCCTGCCCTCGACGCCGCTGCCGGAAGTTCCGCGCGCCGTCGGCGGCATCCTGACCGCCAAGCAGGCCCGCGCCCGCACCGCCCGTCGCGCCCTGGCGGCGGCCGGCTATTCGGAAGCCGTGACCTTCAGCTTCACCAGTCACGAGACCGCGCGGCTGTTCGGCGGCGGCCAGCCGGAGATGCTGCTGGCCAATCCGATCGCCTCGGAACTGGACTGCATGCGTCCGTCGCTGCTGCCCAACCTGATCGACGCGGCCGGCCGCAACGCGCGCCAGGGCTTCCCCGACGCGGCCCTGTTCGAGATCGGCCCGACCTTCCACGGCGAGCGTCCCAGCGACCAGCGCACCGTGATCTCGGCCATCCTGGTCCCCAAGGCTCCGCGCGGCTGGGACAAGGCGGCGCAAGGCGGCGTGTTCACGGTGAAGGCCGACCTGCTGGCCCTGCTGGAAGAGCTGGGCGCACCGGTGGCCTCGCTGCAGACTGCGCAGGGCTCGGCCTCGTCCTGGTGGCACCCGGGCCGCTCGGCGCGCCTGCAGCTGGGCCCCAAGGCGGTGATGGCCGAGTTCGGCGAGATCCACCCGGCGGTGCTGAAGGCCCTGGACGTCGCCGGCCCGGTCTATGGCTTCGAGATCACCCTGGAGGCGATCCCCGAACCGAAGAAGAAGTCGATCAAGTCCCGCCCGGCCTTCTCGCCCTCGGCCCTGATGCCGCTGACCCGCGACTTCGCCTTCCTGGTCGAGAAGACCAAGGCGGCGGGCGATCTGGTCAAGGCCGCGGCCGGCGCCGACAAGGCGCTGATCACCGCCGCGCGCGTGTTCGACGTCTATGAAGGCCCCGGCGTACCGGAGGGCTTCAAGTCGATCGCGATCGAGGTCGTCGTGCAACCGCGTGAAGCGACCCTGACCGAAGTCGAGATCGAGGCCCTGTCGGCCAAGATCGTGACGGCGGCCGAGAAGGCCGGCGGCAAGCTGCGGTCGTAGTGCTTTGGGGGCCGGCTCGGCGCTGGCCCCCTCCACCGCCGTTCGGCGGTCCCCCTCCCCAATGGGGGGAGGAGATGCGCCCTGCCCTTCTCCGCCCCGCTTGGGGGCGGACAGACCTGCGCCAGCAGGTCAGGTGGGGGCCTGTGCTGAGTTTCCGGGCACGTCGCCTCGATCAGGGCAAAACGCGCCTCTCCCGCGACCGATCGCCCATCTCACAGGCAAGACCTTGCGCGATGGCCAACGTCACGCTACCTGTAACAAGCGCTAACTGGACTCATAGCTTCCACATGCAATCGACCTTCGCCTTCGCCGCCTTCGTGACCACCGGCCTCGCCGCCGTGGGTGCGATGTCGTGCGTGGCGATGTGGAGCATGATTAACAACCAGATTAAAACCGTGCGAATTCGAACGGGGCAAAATCGGCGCAGGCGGTAGGAAACCTACCCTCCACACAGCCGAAGGATCGCAAGATCTCCAAAAGCCCCGCTCCCACGAGCGGGGTTTTTTGTTGCGCGGTTCCTCGGTCCTCCAAGTCTCTCATGCACAGGACCAACTCCAATGAGCTACCTGCCCTCCCCACCATCCTTCCATAGCGACCAGGAAGGCGTCACCGTCCACCAACTGCTGCTGGCCGCCCAGGACGCGCCCAGCGCCCTCGAGGCCGTGCGCCAGGGCCTGAGCGACAGCGGCGCCGAGCTGTGCGGCCTGACGATGAAGCCGGTTGGCCAGATCGTCGAAGCCAGCCTGCGCGTCCGCCATCTGGGCGACCAGGCCGCCCGCCTGCTGGCCCGCGACCTGGCCGCCTGGCCCGGCGTCAACTCGGCCTCGGTAGAGCACCAGTGGTTCCGACCGTGAGCGACCTCGTAGACCCTCCCAAACCGGACGAAGAGAAACGCCGCCTCTTCCTCGTCACCACCGACGACACGCCCGACGCCCTGATGCGGGTGCTGGGCGTGGCCTCGGTGCAGCAGACCCGTCTGCGCGCCCTGTCCGCCGCTCCCGAAGGTCAGCACATGGCCATTCGCCTCGAGATCGACGACCAGGGCGACGCCCGGGCCGAGGTGCTGGCCTCGCGCCTGGCGGCCTGTCCCAGCGTGCGCGGCGTCGGTTTCGGCTGGCGGGCGTAACCTTTCGGCGTTTCCCTGCGTATCTAGGATCAAGTCCGCTTCTGGAGAGACTTCGATGCGCCGCCTCCTCACCCTCCTCGCCACCCTCTTCGCCCTCACCGGCGTCAGCGCGTCCGCCGCCGCGACGCTTAAGACCGAGACCGCCGTGTTCGCCGGCGGCTGCTTCTGGTGCATGGAGCACGACATGGGCGGCATCCCCGGCGTCTTGAAGGTCGAGAGCGGCTATACCGGCGGCCACGTCAAGAACCCGACCTATCGCGATGTCACCAGCGAACGCAGCGGCCACTACGAGTCGGTGCGCGTCACCTATGACCCGGCCAAGCTGGACTACGGCTTCCTGCTGTATCGCTACTGGAAGCTGGTCGACCCGACCGACGACGGCGGCCAGTTCTGCGATCGCGGCCCGTCCTACCGCCCCGCCGTCTTCGTCACCCCCGCCCAGCGTCCTATCGCCGAGAAGTCGCAGGCCGAGGCCGCCAAGCGCCTGAAGTCGGGCACGATGAAGGCGCAGATCCTGCCGCTGCAGGTCTTCTATCCCGCCGAGGAATATCACCGCGACTACGCCAAGCGGCACGCGCTGGACTACAACCTCTACCGCACGGGCTGCGGGCGGGATGCGCGCCTAAAGCAGGTGTGGGGCGGTTAGGTTTAAGCTCAACCTGGCCTAGACTCCGCCGCAATCCCGTGTTGTTTTACTTTTGTAAACACACGGGAAGACGTCGATGCATCGTCGCGCTCTGCTTGCTTCGGCTGGCCTGCTGCTGGTTCCTCTCGACGCGGCCCGCGCTCAGGCGCGAGAAGTCTCGATCACCATCTACAACTCCGACCTGGCGCTGGTCGAGGACGCTCGCCCGCTGGACCTGAAGGCCGGCCGCCAGAAGCTGGAGTTCAAGGACGTCTCGGCCCAGATCCGTCCCGAGACCGTCAGCCTTTCGGCCCCGGGCGTCAGCATCCTGGAGCAGAACTTCGACTACGACCTGCTGACCCCCGACAAGCTGATGGAGAAGGCGGTCGGCCAGCAGGTGAAGATCGTCCGCACCAATCCGGGCGATGGCAAGGAGACCACCGAGGTCGCCACCGTGCTGGCCGCCAACCAGGGCGTGGTGCTGAAGATCGGCGACCGCATCGAGGTGCTGCGTGACGACGGCGTCCCCACGCGGGTGATCTTCGACAAGGTGCCCGAGACCTTGCGCGCCCGCCCGACCCTGTCGGTCAGCATCGAGGCCGCCAACGCCGGCCCGCGCCAGGCCAAGCTGAGCTACCTGACCTCGGGCCTGTCGTGGAAGGCCGACTATGTCGCCCTGTTCGACGAGGCCAAGAGCGCGCTGGACCTGCAAGGCTGGATCACCCTGTCCAACACCTCCGGCACGCCGTTCGAGAACGCCAAGACCCAGTTGGTCGCCGGCGACGTCAGCCAGCTGACCTCGACCAACACCTATCGCCAGCCCCGACGAGTCACCCCCGGCGGCGTTCCCGGCGTGGTGCGCGCTGGCGCGGAGAGCGGGACCGGCGCGCGGATCGCGGACTACTATGTCTACCCCCTGCCCGAGCGCACCACGATCGCCTCCAACCAGAACAAGCAGGTCGGCTTCCTGTCGGCCCAGGGCGTCGCGGCCAAGAAGGTCTACGAGGTGCGCGAAGGCTGGTTCTCCACCCAGGCCGAGCCGGTCAAGGCCGTGGTCGCCATCCAGTTCAGCAACGGCAGGCTGGGCGGCCTGGGCAGCCAGCTGCCGGCCGGGGTCATGCGGGTCTACGTGCGCGACGCGGCCGGTGACCCGAAGTTCGTCGGCGAGAACGCCATCGGCCACACGCCGGCCGGCTCGGAGCTTTCGATCAAGACCGGCGAGGCGTTCGACGTCTCCAGCCAGCAGACCCTCGTCGCCGAAACGCGCGTCTCCAAGACCCGCACCCGCTACGAGATGAAATACCTGCTGCGCAACGCCAAGGACCAGCCGGTCGTGGTCGAGCTGCGCCAGGGGGGGCTGTGGCGCGACGGCGAGGTCAAGGCCGAGAGCCTGAAGAGCCGCGTCATCGACGCCCGCACCCTGGGCTGGAGCGTCCCTGTGCCGGCCAATGGAGAGACGGTCCTGACCTTCACGGTGGAGACGGGGTGGTGAGGATGCGCGCCCTGGCGGGCGCGCTCGCTTTCGCCGCCGCGCTCCCAGCCCATGCAGACACCATCGACTCCCGCGCGCCCGAGACGGTGGCCGTCACGCTCTATCGCGACGGCGACGGACCGTTCCAGGCGCTGAACGCCTGGCAGCGCGCCCAGGCCGCTGAAAAGGGCCTGATCCTGGTCACCGAGACGCGCACGGTCGACCTGCCCGCCGGCCGTCACACGATCCGCTTCGACGGCGTGGCCGAGGGCCTGATTCCGCAGAGCGCGGCGGTCGAGGGGCTGCCGGGCAAGGCTGTCGAGCGCAACTACGACTACGCCCTGCTCAGCCCCGGAACCCTGGTCGAACGGTCACTGGGCCAGCCGATCCAGGTGGTCCGCACCAACCGCAAGACCGGCCGCCAACGGACGGTCGACGCCACGCTGCTGCAGGGCCCCAACGGCCTGCTGGTCCAGACAGCCGAAGGCGTCGAGGCCCTGGGCTGCTCCGGCGGGCCCGAGCGCCTGGTGCTGTCGGCGGTTCCCGACGGCCTGACCGACAAGCCCAGCCTGTCGACCATCGTCGACGTCCCCTCGCCGACCCGCGCGAAGCTGACGCTGTCCTACCTGGCGCTGGGGGTGAACTGGCAGGCCGACTACGTCGCGCGCATCCATCCGGACGGCAAGCGGCTGGACCTGACCGGCTGGCTGACCCTGGTCAACAGCGGCGGCAGCCAGTTCGCCAACGCCAGAACGCAGGCCGTGGCCGGGCGGTTGTCGCGGCAGTATGTGCGCGTCGACAGGGGCCGGCCCCTGCCGATCAGCCGCAACTGCTGGCCGATGGACACCACGCACCGGATCGAGAGTGACGCGGGCGCCCAGGTCCAGGCGCGCGCGGACTTTGGGCCGCCGCCCCTGCCCATTCCGCCGGTCATCTCCGCCGCGCCGCCGGTTCCGACCGTCACCGGCGCGCGCGCCAAGCTGGCCGAGCAGTCGAACCTGGGCGACTACAAGCTCTATACCCTGCCCGCGCCGGTCACCCTGAACCCACGCCAGACCAAGCAGGTGGCCTTCCTCGACCAGAAGGACGTCGCCTTCCAGCGGCTCTATGTCGTGACGATCAATCCGTGGGACAGCGGTCGTGAGGATGAAGGCTTCCGCGCGCCGGCCGTGACCCTGCGCCTGGACAACACGGTGCGAAGCGGCCTGGGCAAGCCCCTGCCCTCCGGCGCGCTCTCGGCCATGGAGACGATTGATGGCCGCCCGACCTTCGCCGGCGAGCAGGCCGTGCGCGACGTCGCCGTCGGCGAGCCGCTGGATCTGGTCATCGGCCAAGCCGTCGATATCCTGGCCCGCCCGCGCCTGGTCGCCGAAGAGACGCTGAGGAAGGGTCGCCTGCGCCGGACCTACGAGGTCGATCTCTCGAACGCCAAGACCATCCCGGTGACCATCGAGGTGCGGCAGAACCCGAACCTGACCAGCTTCAGGGTCGTCGCCGAGCCGCAGAAGCACGACATCCGCCAGGGCATGGTCGCCTGGCGCGTGACGCTGGCCCCCAACCAGTCCCGCGGCTTCCGCTATGCGATCGAGTACGACGCCTAGAGCGGCATCCAGCGGCGTTTGCGGCTGTAGCCGAGGTAGCCGACATTGGCCCCCAGGCGCAGGCCGACGCCGGCGCGGATCGGGGCCAGGGTGATGTCGTCGGCCTTCTGGTAGTTCACGCCCAGGCCGCCGATCAGATAGGCGCTGCCCTCCACGCCAGGGAAACGGCGGAAGATGGCGTCGGGGTACTGCAGATTATAGCAGAGGGTGAAGACCCGGCTGGCGTTGCCGCCCCAGTCCCAGCCGATCGTCGGCCCCTGCCAGAAGGTCTCAAGGGTCGGACGCCCCTTCATGTAGAGCAGGCCGCGGCCGTAGCGCAGACCGGCCACGAAGGCGCCCGAACCCTCCTCGCCGGCGATATAGGCAGTGGGCTGGCCCTTTTCCTTGAAGACCTTCTCGATCGCCGCGCCGGCGCTCTCGGCCGTCACGCCGAGGAAGTCGGACGTGGCGCGGATCATCTCGTCGGCAGAATAGGTCTGGGCGCGGCCGGTGTCGTAGGCCGGCGTATTGCCGTTCGAGGCCGGCGCCGGAGACGGCGGCGGGGAGGCATAGGCGTCCCCCGCGACGGGCCGCGACGACGAGGACGCGTACGGGTCGGCTGGAGCGGGGCTCGCCGGACCGATCGGCTGCGGCGGCGGCAGTTGTTCGCTGTAGCGGCTTTGGCGGGCCAGGGCCTCGGTCGCCACGGTGCTCAGACCGACGGCGGCGCCCGAGAGGATCAGCTTGCGACGGTCCATGTCAGGCCCTCTGGATCAGTTTCATTGCAACACTGTTGCAAGCCATTGAGACCGGTTTGCGGCTCCAAACTTAACGAGCGGTTAAGCATGCCCAAAGCGTCGCCGCGGACGGGACATGTTCAGGCCCTCGCGAAGCGGGCCAAATGTGATATGCGCACGGCCATGACTTCGACGCCTCTCGACAAGATCCGCAACTTTTCAATCGTCGCCCACATCGACCATGGGAAGAGCACCCTCTCCGACCGTCTGATCCAGGAGACCGGGGGCCTGACCGCGCGCGAGATGAGCGCCCAGGTTCTCGACAACATGGACATCGAGAAGGAGCGCGGCATCACCATCAAGGCGCAGACCGTGCGCCTGAAGTACCACGCCGACGACGGCGAGGACTACATCCTCAACCTGATGGACACCCCCGGCCACGTCGACTTCGCCTATGAAGTCAGCCGCAGCCTGGCCGCCTGCGAAGGCTCGATCCTGGTCGTCGACGCCTCGCAGGGCGTGGAAGCCCAGACCCTGGCCAACGTCTATTCGGCCATCGACAACAATCACGAGATCGTCCCGGTCCTCAACAAGATCGACCTGCCGGCCGCCGAGCCCGAGCGCGTGCGCGCCCAGATCGAGGACCTGATCGGCCTGGACGCCAGCGACGCCGTGCTGGCCAGCGCCAAGTCGGGCCTGGGCATCCACGACGTGCTGGAAGCCATCGTCAAGCGCCTGCCGCCTCCCAAGGGCGAGCGCGACGCCCCGCTGAAGGCCCTGCTGGTCGACGCCTGGTACGACGCCTATCTCGGCGTGGTCGTGCTGGTGCGCATCTTCGACGGCACGCTGAAGGCCGGCCAGCAGGTCCGCATGATGCAGACCGGCGCCACCCACCGCATCGACAAGGTCGGGGTGTTCACGCCCAAGGCCACCGACGTGCAGGAACTGGGCCCAGGCGAGGTCGGCTTCTTCACCGCCTCGATCAAGGAAGTGGCCGACGCCGCCGTCGGCGACACCATCACCGACGAGAAGAAGCAGACCGCCCAGGCCCTGCCGGGCTTCAAGGAGGTCCAGCCGGTCGTGTTCTGCGGCCTCTTCCCGGTCGACGCCGCCGACTTCGAGGACCTGCGCGCCGCTGTCGGCAAGCTGCGCCTCAACGACGGCAGCTTCACCTACGAGATGGAATCCAGCGCCGCCCTGGGCTTCGGCTTCCGCTGCGGCTTCCTCGGCCTCCTCCACCTGGAGATCATCCAGGAGCGCCTGTCCCGCGAGTTCGACCTCGACCTGATCGCGACGGCGCCCTCGGTCGTCTACAAGATCCACATGCGCGATGGCACGGAGCGGGAACTCCACAACCCCGCCGATCTGCCCGACGTGATGCAGATCGAGAGCATCAGCGAGCCCTGGATCAAGGCCACCATCTTCACCCCCGACGAATATCTCGGCGGCGTGATCAAGCTGTGCCAGGATCGTCGCGGCATGCAGCGCGAGCTCAGCTATGTCGGCAACCGCGCCATGGTCGTCTACGACCTGCCGCTGAACGAGGTGGTCTTCGACTTCTACGACCGCCTGAAGTCGATCTCGAAGGGCTATGCCAGCTTCGACTATCAGGTCGAGGACTACCGCGTCGGCGACCTGGTGAAGATGTCGATCCTGGTCAACGCCGAGCCCGTCGACGCCCTCTCCATGCTGGTCCACCGCGACCGCGCCGAGAGCCGCGGCCGGGGCATGTGCGAGAAGATGAAGGAACTCATCCCGCAGCACATGTTCGTCATCCCGATCCAGGCGGCGATCGGCGGCCGCATCATCGCCCGCGAAACGGTTAGAGCTTTGCGCAAGGACGTCACGGCGAAGTGCTACGGCGGCGACGCCTCGCGCAAGCGCAAGCTGCTGGACAAGCAGAAGGCCGGCAAGAAGCGCATGCGCCAGTTCGGCAAGGTCGAGATCCCGCAGGAAGCGTTCATCGCGGCGCTGAAGATGGACGAGGATTGATCGGGCTTCCTTCTCCCCTGGCGGGAGAAGGGCCGGAATGGCGTGCGTCGAGGAAAAGGTCGGGCCGACCGATCGCCCTACCCCCGTCGCCGCGCGTCCGGCTATGGTCGGCTGGTTGAGTCGGAGCCCCCATGACCCCCGCGCAGTTCATCAAGAAATGGAGCGACAGCCACCTGCGTGAACGGCAGGGGTCGCAGGAACATTTCATCGACCTGTGCCGGATGCTGGGCGAGCCGACCCCCGCCGAGGCGGACCCTCACGGCGACCACTATTGCTTCGAGCGCGGCGCGGCCAAGACCGGCGGCGGCGACGGCTGGGCCGATGTCTGGCGCAGGCACTGCTTTGGCTGGGAGTACAAGGGCAAGCACAAGAACCTCGACGCCGCCCTGCGCCAGCTCCAGGCCTATGCGCTGGACCTGGAAAATCCGCCCTATCTGATCGTCTCCGACATGGAGCGGATCATCGTCCACACCAACTGGACGAACACCATCAGCCGCAAGATCGAGTTCACGCTCGACGACCTGCACGAACCTGAAAAGCTGGCTGTGCTGCGGCTGGTGTTCGAGGGCTCCGAAAGCCTCAAGCCGAAGATCAGCCCGCAGGAACTGACCGCCAAGGTCGCCCAGCGGTTTGGCGATCTGGGTCGGCGTCTGCAGGAGCGCGGCCATGACCCGCGCGAGGTGGCCCACTTCCTCAACCGCGTCGTCTTCTGCATGTTCGCCGAGGACGCCAAGCTGCTGCCCGAGGGCCTGTTCACCCGCATGACGCGGTCGATGCAGATGCGCCCGCCCACCGAGGCGGCGGCGCAGTTCGACGCCCTGTTTTCGATGATGCGCACCGGCGGTCTGTTCGGCGCCGACGTGATCCGCTGGTTCAATGGCGGCCTGTTCGACGACAAGCCGGCCCTGCCGCTGGAGCGGGCGGACATCAAGCTGATCTGCGACACCGCCGGCGAGCACGACTGGTCCGAGCTGGACCCGTCGGTGTTCGGCAACATGTTCGAGGAGGCGCTGAAGGCCACGCGCGAGCGGGCGGCCCTGGGCGCCCACTACACCGACCGCGCCAAGATTCTGAAGATCATCGACCCGGTGATCACCTGGCCGCTGATGGCCGAGTGGGAAGCGGCCCTGGCTGAGATCCGCGCCGCCATGGAGGCCCGCGCCGCCACCGAGGACGAGCGCAAGGCGGTGCTGGAAGCCGCCGCCGAGGCCATGCGGCAGGACCCCGACAAGGCCAAGGCCGGCGAGGCCGCGCGTCGCAAGGCCCTGACCGCCATCGCCAAGCGGGCCGACGCCGCCCTGGGCCAGGCCAAGGACCGGCTGGAGGCGTTCCTGACCCGGCTGGCCGCCTATCGCGTGCTGGACCCGGCCTGCGGCAGCGGCAACTTCCTGTATGTGGCCCTGCACGCCCTGAAGGACATCGAGCGCCGCGCCCTGGTCGACGCCGCCCGCCTGGGCATCGAGGTTCCGGCCCCGCGCGTCGGCCTGGCGTGCGTGCGCGGCATCGAGATCGAGGACTACGCGGCCGAACTGGCCCGCGTGACCCTGTGGATCGGCGACCTGCAATGGAACGCCAAGAACAACTATACCGGCCTGGCCGAGCCGATCCTGTCGTCGCTGGACCAGATCGAGCGCCGGGACGCGCTGCTGAACGCCGATGGGACCGAGGCGGTGTGGCCGACGGTGGATGTGATCGTGGGCAACCCGCCGTTCCTGGGTGGGAAGAAAATCCTGGGTCATCTCCCCGAAAAGGCGCCCATTCTCAGGAGTGTGTTTGAGGGCCGCGTCCCCCCCAAGGCTGACTTCGTTATGTATTGGATAGAAAAAGCTCGTCAGAAAATTACAACAGGACAAGTTTCTGCGGCGGGATTTGTTACAACTAATATGGTGCGGGGCACTGCCAATCGCCCGGTTATGGAGAAGCTTTTAGGAAAGGCCGAGATATTTGAAGCCTGGTCAGACGAAGCCTGGGCATTAGATGGGGCGGATGTTCGCGTCTCCATGTTCGCCTTTGGAGCACACCCAGCTAGCGAAGTCCGGTTGGACGGTAGTGCTGTAGATGCGATTCAGCCCGACCTTAAGGCCTCCACTTACTCGGGAACGGATGTTACGCGACTGGCCGAAAACTTAGGCCGAACAGCTAGAGGCTTCGAAGTTGGCGGCCCCTTCGATATCTCGGGCGAGATAGCGAGGGCGATGCTTAAGGCGCCGACCAATCCAAATGGCCTAAAGAACAGTGAGGTATTAAAGCCCCTTTGGTCTGGGAAGGACCTTAGCGGTCGGTTTCGCGATTTGTGGCTCATCGACTTTGATGAGAAATCTAAAGCCGATGCTTCGATGTTTGAGGCACCATTTGCTCACCTCTCTAAGGTCGCAGATAATGGAGGAAGGAGCCGGTGGTGGAGGTTTAGAAGGTCGGGATCAGATGTTCGGGAACTTCTAGCGAGTTCGCCGCGTGTCCTAGCAACGGTTCTCGTCTCTAAGCACCGCCAATTTCGTTGGCTGGATTCGCTGTGCAGTCCCGATACGCGCTTAGTGATCATTGGGCGTGAGGATGATGTATCCTTTGGGATTCTCTCTAGCAGGTTTCACGAGTTGTGGACTTTACGCTTTTGCCAACGCCATGGCGTCGGCAACGACCCAGTCTACACCCCGTCCACCACCTTCGAGACCTTCCCCTTCCCGGAAGGCCTGACGCCCAATATCCCGGCCGCCGACTATGCCGCCGACCCGCGCGCCATCGCCATCGGCGAGGCGGCGGCCGACCTGAACGCCAAGCGCGAGGCCTGGCTCAATCCGGCTGATCTGGTGCGGATCGAGCCCGAGGTCGTCCCCGGCTATCCCGACCGCGTCCTGCCGGTCAGCCCCGAGGCGGCGGTCGAGCTGAAAAAGCGCACCCTGACCAACCTCTACAACCAGCGCCCGCCCTGGCTGGACATGGCCCACAAGCGCTTGGACGCCGCCGTGGCCGCCGCCTATGGCTGGCCAGGCGACCTGTCGGACGACGAGGTTCTGGAGCGCCTGTTCGCCCTGAACCAGGAACGGGCGGCGGCGGGGCGGTAGAGCGGGGCGGCCGAAAGGGTGAGCGGCTTGGGCGCCGGCCACGCTCCGAATGTGGGAGACGAGCCCATCCGCCCGCCTGAACGCTCGGCGTTTGCGTCTCTGACCCTCGCCTTTTCAACGCCTTGTCGATTTTCGACGCCGTTCTGTCCCCGCCGTCTCGCGCGGCCGCAGACTGGCGGGCATGACAAAGACACATCCCGACGCCCGCCCGACCTGGTTCCGCCTTTCGGAGGACTCCTGGGCCAAGATCGCCGCGGAGTACAAGAACGGCGCGACCGCCGCCGAGCTGTCCGCCAAATGGAAAGTCTCGACGCGCAGCATCTATAATCGCGCCGGCGCCAAGGGCTGGACCAAGAAGGCCAACAGCGACGCCGTCGCGCGCGCCCACGCCGACGCCCAGACCGAGGCGGAGACGGCCGCGCGCCTCCGGCGGTCCGCTCCCCTGCCCGGCGAGGTCTGGCTGACGGATGACGACGCGGTGGAGGCTTTCAACGCCGCGCCGCTGTCGACCGACCCGTCCGCCCTGCGCAACGCCGCGATGGCCCGGCTGGCGGCGGCGATCCAGGACGGGCGCGACCACGAGGCGCTGCGGCTGACCACCCTGGCCGATCGGCTGGCGCGGCTGACCGCGCCGCAGCCGCCTTCGGAGGCCGCCCTGGCCGGAGCGACGGCCGACGGCTTCGACGGCGAGCGCGCCAAGCTGCTGATGACGGGCTTCGTCGACTGGCGGCCGACCAAGGCGGCGGTCGAGCACGAGACCGACCTGATGTTCCGCAGCATCTACCTGCTGGCCCTGGCCATGCTGCTGAAGCCCGAAAGCGTGCCGGCGCTGTTCAAGCGGCGGGTGATGCGCTTTCGCCGCGACTATCTGGGCGAGGACGACGCCGACGCCCTGGAGGCGGCCGAACGCACGACCGCCTACGCCTTGAAGGAGCTGGACGTCACGATCATGGACTTCAACGGGCCCGAGCCGCGTCCGGCGCGCAAGGTCCCGGCGCGCACCTGGCCGCCGTCCCGTCCGCCCTATCCGAGCCGGCGGCGCCTGGCCGCGTCCTAGCCGTTCCGGAGTCCGGAAGGCCTCACCCGAACGGCGGCTTCATCCTGTAGAACCGCGCCTCGCCCAGCAGGTCGTAGACGCGGCGGATGCGGAAGGCCTCGGGGCGGGCCTCGGCGAGGTCGAACTCGGCCTGGCTGAGGCCGAACGGGGAGACCTCGCCCGAGAGGGTGGTCTTGACCACGATCAGGCGCGGGGTCTCGTCCAGGCCGAAGCCGATCACGTCGCAGCCGTCCGGGTCGCCGTCGCGGGAGGGACGGATCTTCGCCGCCAGGTCGGGGCGACCGCGATCGGACAGGCGGCGGGCCTCGAAGGCGATGATGCTGGAGACGCCCAGGCCCTTGAGGAAGCGATCGTCGGCCTCGCGCCCGCCCATGTCGAAGCGCTGGATCACCCGGATCAGGCGCTCGTCCATCGGCATCGGCCGGGGCGGCGCGGCCTCGATCAGGGGCACGGCCGGCGGGGCGGTGAACAGCGAAGCCGGGCGCACCGCGGCGCTGAGCAGGGCCGGCTTGGCGGCCAGCTGCTCCTCGACCGCTTCCAGCAACGCGGTGTCGTACGACCAGCGCGGCGGCTGGTCGCGCAGGATCGGCAGGCCGATCAGCGACAGCACCGCCGAGATTTCGCCCTGTTTCCAGGTGATCGGCATGTCGGACTTGCCGGTGACGAAGCGGACGGTGCGGTCGTGGGCGCTACGATCGACGGGCTTGCCGGCGAGCGTCTTCTCCAGCTGGGCGACATAGTCGCCCACCACCACGGCCAGATCAGCCCCCGTCCACTCGCGCCCCGATTCCCCCGTCATCGGACGATGATGCGTCACGACGGAGTGTTACGCCACAAGCTAGGGTAAACTTGGCTGTTTCATCGCGCCCGCCACGGCCATGGGCGCGTCCTGCACCGGCATCTGGTCGGCCTGCAGCTTGGCGGCCTCCATGGCGCGGCGCACGGTGGTCACCGGCGCGTCGGCGTCGACCTTGAAGGTCAGCACCGCGGTATGGGCCGGGTTCTCGCCGAGATTGGCGAAGCCGCCGGTCCGCTCGGCGTTGAAGGTCACGCCGTAGGTGCGGTTGGCCAGCACCCGGCACAGCAGGACGAAGGTCTTCTGGTCGCCCAGCAGCCGGGGCGTCTTCACGCAGTCCATCGGCTCGGCGCCCGGCGCGGCGGCGTAGTTCCAGGCGCTCGGCGACATCTGCTGGTCGAAGGCGGCCTTGAGGATCAGCACCCCCGGCGGCACGGTCTGGTCCTGGGCCGGATAGGTCGAGACCAGGTTCGGCGGCAGGGTCGGCGGCAGAATCAGGACGGGCGAGACGGTGTTGGGGCCTTCCGGAGCCGGCTTCGTCTGGGCGTGCGCGCCCGCGGCGGCCAGCACGGCGAAAGCGATCAGGACGGGAACCGAACGGCGGCGCGACATCTTTCCAAAGTGACCCTCAAGCGCGGCCTTCTCAAGGCGTCTTTACAGGCCTACATCGCCTTCATGACCGACAAACCCGAAGTCCCGGCCGATGAAACGCCGATGCAGCGCGCCCTGCGCCTGAAGAAGGCCGCCCAGGGCAAACACGGCCACGGAGCCAAGGCCTCGACCGGCAAGATCGAACGCTCCAGCGTCGCGGCCCCGACCGGCAAGTCCAGACCCTGGATGACCCGGTGACGATCCCCAAGGTCCTCGGCCGCGTCTCGTCCATCAACGTCCGCAAGGTCCTCTGGACCCTGGACGAGCTGGGCGTGGCCTATGAGCGCGAGGACTGGGGCCAGGGCTTCGCGCCCACCAGCGACCCGAAGTTCGTCGCGCTGAACCCCAACGCCCTGGTGCCGGTTCTGATCGATGAGCACGGCCCGGTCTGGGAGAGCAACGCGATCTGCCGCTACATGGCGGCCGACACGCCGCTGTTTCCGGCCGACCGCCGCCAACGCGCGCTGGTCGACCAGTGGATGGACTGGCAGTGCACCGAGCTGAACACCGCCTGGCGCTACGCCTTCGCCGGCCTGGTCCGCAAGACGCCCGGCTTCGACGATCCCAAACTGATCGCGACCAGCGTCGCGGCGTGGAACACGGCCATGGGCCTGCTCAGCGCGCGGCTGGTGGACACTGGGGCCTATGTCGCTGGCGACACGTTCACCCTGGCCGATATCGTGCTGGGCCTCTCGGTCCACCGCTGGCTGTTCAGCCCGATCGAGCGCGAGAACTGGCCGACGCTCACCGCCTACTACGAGCGGCTGAGCCAGAGGCCGGCGTTCCGGACGTGGGCTGATCCGCGGGTTCCGTGATCGGCTCGGAGCCTTCCTGGGGCAGGCTCGAGATCGGCACGCCCGGCAGCAGCGGCTCGCCCGTCCACTCCCAGTGCCAGGGCTCGTAGGCGTAGTTGACGAAGCCGAACCGCGGCGCGTTCACGACCATCCAGCGATAGACCGACGAGCGCGCCATGACGAGCCGGTTGGCGTCGGCTGAGCTGTCGGGTCTCGAGCCCGGCGCGGCGTCGATGACCAGGTCCACGGCCAGGCCGGTGCGGTGGGCCGAGCAGATGGTGCGCCTCAAGCCCTGGCAGTTGTTGTCTCGCGCGCACCGCTGGGCGTCGGCGTCCGGGGCGCGGAAGCCCGAGAAGATCGTCAGCGACTCCGGCCGAGGCAAGACGCCCGCCGACCGCGCCTCGGCGACCATCCTCCGATAGGCCTCCAACGCGCCGGGCGTCAGGCGGATGGCCTTGCCGCCATAGCTCTCCTTGGGACCGGCCTGGGCGAGACTGGCCTCGGGCGGCGCGCCGGGGCACATGCCCTCGCGGTTCACGCGCACGAACGGTCGCGCCAGATGCCAGCGGACCAGCATGACGCCGAACACCGCGGGGTCGACGACACCGGTCTGCCGCAGGCCATGCGCGCCCTGCCAGCGCGCCAGGGCCGAGGCGAAGCCGTTCGAGCCTGGGCCACAGGTCGTGCCGATCTCGGCGGCGATCCGTGGGGCGTAGATCTCCCATCCGGTCTCTGGCTTGCCGAACGGGGACCAGGCCAGGGTCGACAGCGAGGCGGCGTTGACGGCGGCGGCGGTGTCGGGGGCGTCGGTCCCATCGCAGGTCTCCGCCGCGCCAGCCAGCGGCGTTGGGGCCGACGGCGGGTCGATGGAGGTGAAGTGCTGCTCCGCCGGCGTCGCGTAGGCGGTCTCGTCGCGCGGCTGAGCGGGTCTTGAAGGGGCTCCGCCGCTGGGCCACGTCACCCATAGCCAGAACCCGCCGCCCGCCAGCAACAGAAGGCCAAGGCCCCAAAGCCATCGTCGCAGCGCCCTCAAGTCGATCCCCGCATTTGGCCTCGCGATCCCACGGAACTTCGCCATGGCTCAAGCCTTGAGACGGGGCAGTCGTTCCGTCTGGAGTTCTTATGACCGTCCTGGTTTCCCGTTTCGCCCTGATCGCCGTGCTGGCCCTGTCGGCCTGCGACGACAAGCCACCGGCCAAGCCCGCGCCGGCCAAGACGGTCCAGAAGTCCGCGCCCCCTCAGCCACCGGTCGTCGCCGCGCCGGCGGCTGTCGCGGCCAGCTCGCCGCTGGCCCAGACGATCAACGCCGCGACCTTCGATCCCGCCACCACCGATCCCGAGGCGCGCCGCAATCTGCTGGTCCGCGTCCAGACCCTGCTGGACCGCGCCCACTTCTCGCCGGGCGTCATCGACGGCCGCGATGGTACGAACCTGACCCTGGCGATCAAGGCCTTCCAGACCTCGCGCAGCCAGACGGCCGACGGTCAGATCACGCAACGACTGATCGACACCCTGACCGCCGGAGACGCCGGGCCGGTGCTGGTCGACTACACCATCACCGCCCAGGACGAGGCCGGCCCGTTCTCGCCGCCGATCCCCAAGGACGACTACGAGGCGATGGCCAAGCTGCCGGCCCTCGACTACATGACCCCGCTCGAAATGCTGGCCGAACGCTTCCACATGGACGAGGCGCTGCTGCAGGCGCTGAATCCCGGCGTCGACTTCGGCGTCGCGGGGACGACGATCGTGGTGACGGCGGCTGGCGCCGATACTCTGGATCGCAAGGTCGACCGCATCGAGATCGACAAGGCCCTGGGCCAGGTCCGCGCCTTCGACAAGGACGGCGCCCTGCTGGCGACCTATCCGGCGACGGTCGGCAGCACCGAGCGTCCCGCGCCGACCGGCGAATGGGCCGTGCGCACCCTGGCGCCCAGGCCGACCTACACCTACGACCCGTCGCGCCTGACGTTCGGCAAGCCCAAGGGCAAGCTGACCATCAAGGCGGGGCCGAACAACCCTGTCGGCTCGACCTGGATCGACCTGACCAAGGACACCTACGGCATCCACGGCACGCCCGATCCCAAGCTGGTCAACAAGCGCGCCTCGCACGGCTGCGTGCGCCTGACCAACTGGGACGCGGCCGAGCTGGGCTCGGCCGTGAACAAGGGCGCCAAGGTGGTGTTCATGGGCGCGGAGGCGAGGGCGAGCTAGGACCCGAAACCCCGCCCTTCGACAAGCTCAGGGTGAGGTTTCTACTGACACGCGGCGACAGAGTAGTCCTCACCCTGAGCCCGTCGAAGGGCGAGGACGGCTCCCCAGTGGTTAGCTTTATTTCGGCTTGCGGAACTTCAGGATGAACTGATCCGTCTTCCCGCGAATGCTCGGGTCGAACACGCTCGCCGTATGCGGGTCGTCCTTGCTCGCCAGCAGCGGGCTCTCGGCCTCCAGCTTGAACCCGGCGGCCTCGACCTCGCTCTTCACCTGGGCGATGTCGATGCGGTGCAGGGCGTCCGGCGCCGCGGTCGCGCCAGACAGGGCGGCGTGGTCGATGACCAGGAAGACGCCGCCCGGCTTCAGCGACTTGAAGATCTCGGCATTGGCCTTGGCCGCGGTGTCGACCGGGAACGGTTTCAGGTGCTGGTCGTGATAGTTCTGGACCGTGATCGCCACGTCGGCGCCGTCCGGCAGGTCCAGCGCGGTCATCGGACCGTTCAGCGGCTTGACGTTCGAGAGGGCCGCCGCGACCGTCTTCTGGTCTTCGCCGTACTGAGCCTTGAACTTGATGAACTCGGCGGGCTGGTAGGCATAGACACCGCCCTTGGGGCCGACGGCGGCCGACAGAATGCGGGTGAAATAGCCGCCGCCCATGATGTAGTCGATGACCGTGTCGCCCGGCTTGACCTCGGCCAGGGCCAGCACCTCGCCCGGATGGCGGGCGGCGTCGCGGGCGGTGTCGGCGGCCGGGCGCGACGGGTCGGCCAGGGCCTTCTCGACATTGGCGGGGACCTGGGCCAAAGCGCCGCCGCCGCCGGCGCTGAACGCCCCGAAAGCCAGAACGCCGGCGAGTGCCGAAACCAAGTGCTTGCGAGCCATGGGCCGCCTCCCTCTTTGCTTAAATCGAACCTAGCAGCCCAGTCAGGGATGGCGAACGACGTTCTCGCGACGTTTCAGACAGCTTTCGTCGAAAGCGGCTCTAGGCACGACCAAGCGCGCCCCGCATGATCGTCGGTAACAAATAATGGGCTGGGGAGGCTCGGATGAAGTGGATCCTGCGCGGGATCGGCGCCTTGCTGGCGCTCGTGGTGCTGGCGGCGGCGGGCTTGATCGTCATCGACCAGGCCAGCCTGCCCAAGGCCCCTGCCCGCCAGGCCCTGCTCGACAAGGCCAAGGCCTACGACGTCCGCATCCGTCGCGACGATTGGGGCGTGCCGCACGTGCTGGGCAAGACCGACGCCGACGCCGCCTTCGGTCTCGGCTACGCCCAGAGCGAGGACGACTTCGCCACCCTGCAGGACGTGGTGCTGGCCACCCGAGGCGTACTGGCCCGCGACAAGGGCAAGGCCGCCGCGCCGACCGACTATGTCACCGCCCTGCTCGACGTCTGGCCGACCACCAACGCTCACTATGGCGAGCTGCCGGCCGAGCTGCGCAAGATCATGGAGGCCTATGCCGACGGGGTCAGCGTCTATGCCGCCAAGCACCCGGAGAAGGTCAAGGCGGGCCTGCTGCCTCTGACCGGCCACGACATCGAAGCCGGCTTCGTCTTCAAGCAGCCGTTCTTCTACGGCCTGGACGGCGAGCTGAAGCGCCTCACGGCGCCGGACGCCCCGCCGCCGCCGGCCAAGGGATCGAACGGCCTGGCGACCGCGCCTTCGCGCAGCGCCGATGGGGCCACGCGGCTGCTAGTCAATTCGCACCAGCCCTATACCGGCCCGGTCGCCTGGTACGAGGCCGTGGTCGAGAGCGGCGAAGGCTGGCACGTGGCCGGCGGTTTCTTCCCCGGCGCGCCGTTCATGCTGCACGGCCACAACGCCAATCTGGGCTGGGCCAATACCGTCTCTAAGCCCGATCTCGTGGATATCTACCGCCTGACCCTCAACCCAGCGAACAAGAACCAGTACAGACTGGACGGCCAGTGGAAGGACTTCGACAAGCGCTACGTCACCCTGCGCGTGAAGCTGCTGGGCCCCATCGTGCTGCCGGTGAGGAAGGCCGTCCTGCGCTCGGCGCACGGACCGGTGCTGGAGACGGATCACGGCGTCTTCGCCATCCGCTACGCCGGCATGGGCGAGTGGCGCCAGCCGTTGCAGTACTGGCGGCTGAACCGCGCCCGCACCGTCGAGGAATGGCGCGCGGCCATCGCCACCCACGCCATCCCCAGCCTGAACTACGTCTATGCCGACAAGGCCGGGAACATCGGCTTCGTCCACAACGGCCAATACCCCAACCGCACCGTCGACGCCGACTGGAAGGGGATCCTTCCCGGCGACCGCTCGGACCTGATCTGGCGGGGCTACCGTCCGCCTGAGCAGATCCCACAGCTGTGGAATCCGAAGTCGGGCCTGGTGTTCAACTCCAACAACAGCCCGTTCCAGGCCAGCGAGGCGGCCGACAATCTCAAGCCCGAGGCCTTCCCGGCGTCGATGGGCCTGCAGACCAACATGACCAACCGCGCCTGGCGGGCGCTGGAGACCTTCGGGACCGACCATGCGATCACCGACGCCAGCTTCCGCGCCCACAAGTTCGACGTGACCTTCAGCGACCGCTCGTCGGTGATGGAGATGGTCCGCGAGGTCACCGCGATCGACCCCAAGGGCGACGCCGATCTCGCCAAGGCCCAGGCCATCCTGCGCGCCTGGGACAAGAAGGCCGACGTCCATGATCGCGGCGCGGCCCTGGCGGCGCTGATGACCCAGCCGATCCTGTTCGCCCGCTCGAACGGCGACCCGGCCCCGACGCCGCTGGCCAGCCTGCGGGCGGCGATCAAGCAGCTGAAGACCCACTTCGGCCGCCTCGATCCCGAATGGGGCCAGGTCAATCGTATCCGGCGCGGAAGCGTGGACCTGCCGATCGACGGGGCGGCCGACACCTATCGCTCGGTCTGGGGCAAGCCGGAGACGGACGGCACGACCACGGCCGACGGCGGCGACACCTTCATCATGTTCGTCACCTGGGACAAAGCCGGGATGCTGCGCTCGGAGAGCATCCACCAGTTCGGCTCGGCCACTCTCGACGCCGCCTCGCCGCACTATGCCGACCAGACGCCGCTGTTCGTGGCCATGAAGACCAAGCCGGTCTGGTTCACCGAGGAGCAGCTGAAAGGACACGTTAAGGTCGACTATCGCCCGATCGACCGTTAACTTTCAGAGCTAGACCGTTCAGGCGCCGTTCAGTTGGGAAACGGTTAGCTGGGCTTCACACGACGAAGCCTTCCTTGGTGGGGAAACCAAATGCGAAAGACCCTTGGCCTGATGGCCTTCTCCGTTGTCGCCATGGCCACGGCCGCTTCGGCCCAGGCGCCGAACTGGAACGGCGCCTACCAGGAGCCGCCGCGCGGCTCGTACCTGCAATCGTGCCGCGAGATCACGACCTTCAACGGCGAGGTCCACGCGCGCTGCAAGACCAGCCGCGGCGGCTGGGCCTGGGTCAGCGCCTATCTGCGCGACTGCAACAGCCAGGGCATGGCCAATGGCGACGGCAAGCTGATCTGCCAGAGCCTTGTCGGCTCGAACAACGGCGGCTGGAACAATGGCGGCTGGAACGGCGGCGGCGGTTGGAATAACGGCGGCGGCAATAATGGCGGCGGCGGCTGGAATAACGGCGGCAACAATGGCGGAGGCTGGAACAACGGCGGTGGCGGTCGCCCCGGCGGCTCGCGCGACGGCGTCGTGCTGTTCGAGGACCCGAACTACCAGGGGCGCGCCTTCGAGGTAAACGGCGACATGCCCGACCTCGGCGCCGTCAAGTTCAACGACAAGGCCTCGTCGATCCAGATCGGCCGCGCCGGCGGTCGCTGGGAGATCTGCGAACACGCCAATTATCAGGGCCGCTGCAGCCGCCTGGACGCCGACCAGGCCATCCTGCCCCGCGAATGGAACGACGCGATCAGCTCGATCCGTCGCGTCCGCTAGGAGGTCACCGTCATGCGCAAGATCGCTTTCCTGATCGTCTGCGGCGCGGTCGCACTGGCCACCACCACGGTCGCCGTGGCGCAAGATCGCTACCAAGGCCGCGACGAGCGCTATGATCACCGGGACGACCGTCGCCATGACCGTTGGGACGATCGCCGTGACGGCCGCTGGGGTCCTGGCGGCGAGGTGGTGCTGTTCGAGCACGACGGCTTCCGCGGCGAGGCCCGCCCGCTGCGCGGCGACGTGCCGGACCTGTCGCGCCTCGGTTTCAACGACCGCGTCTCGTCCATGCGCATCCGGCGCGGACCGTGGGAGTTCTGCGAGCACGCCTACTATCAGGGCAAGTGCTGGCGATACGACTACGATATGGCCAGCCTGCCCAGGAAGCAGAACGACCGTTACAGCTCGGTCCGCCGGGTGCGCTGATCCTTAAGCCGCGTTGGGCTCTTGAAGCTCGGCGCGGCCCACGGTTAAGGTCCGCCGCCTTCCAAGCCGGAGCTCTGATCTATGCGTAAGTTCGTCGTCCTCGCCGCCGCCGCGGCCGCCCTTCTGGTTTCGGCCTGCAACACCATCGAAGGCGCCGGTCGCGACGTCTCGTCGGCCGGCAAGGCCGTCGCCGGCGCCGCTCGCGACGCCAAGCACTAGCCGCTAAGCGTCTTCCTCGCGCGAGGTCTCCGCGCCGATCGCCTGCTTCTCATGCGGCGCGACGGCGCTGTCCGGCGCGTGACGGACGGCGTGTTCGGCCTTGGAAGCGCCAACGCCTTCGCGTGGCGGCGTTTCCGGGCCGGGATCGGTTTCGGTTGGGCGTTCTGGCGTCATGGCGCGTCTCGTCTGCAATCCAGACGATTAACGCCGCCTCCCGACAACTGTTCCAGAGACGTCCGATCAAGGACTCACGGTCTCGGAACGCAGCTTCTGAAATAACGGGCGTTGACCAGAACCAGTGTACGAGCCGTCCGGATATCGTTTGCATCGTTTGATCGAGACAGATTTCACGGGGCGCCACGTTCTACCGGCGGCAAAAATCTACAAGATCTTACAGCAAGTTTGGACATAACGTCGCCGTGCGACGGCTGGTCGCCCTTTTCCCGCCGGATCCGAAAGCGCATATGAGCGGCATGTCAGAGTTCCAGTCCTCCGCACCGCCCATGCTCGTCGGCCTTACGCGCGGCGTGCGGCATCGCTGCCCCAACTGCGGCGAGGGCCGTCTGTATCGTGGCTACCTGAAGGTCGAGCCGGTGTGCGAGGCCTGCGGCCACGAACTGGGCAGCTATCCCGCCGACGACGGCCCGGCCTATTTCACCATCCTGCTGGTCGGCCATCTTGTCGTGGCCCCACTGCTGTTGTTTCCGGTGATCTGGGAGGGGCCGCCGCTGATCGTCGTGCCCGTCTGCCTGACGACGCTGGCCACCCTGACCCTGCTGCTGCTGCCGCGCGTCAAGGGCGCGGTGATCGGGGCGCTGTGGGCCATCCGCCTGCGCAAGGCCGAGGACACCCCAGCCTAGGCGGAACCAAACGGCGCGGAACCGACAAGCGCCGCCGCGAATTCCCGAAAGCAAGACCCTAGCGTCGCCGTGGTGGCGGACGCAGGCTTCAAGGACTTTCGGACCATGCTCGGCACGATCCTCATCATCATCCTGATCCTGGCTCTGATCGGCGCGCTGCCGACCTGGGGGCACAGTCGTTCGTGGGGCTATTTCCCCTCGGGCGGTCTGGGCCTGATCCTGATCATTCTCATCATCCTGGTTCTGCTCGGCCGCATCTAGCGCCTCTTTCGGAGAGCCGGGTCATCCATTCTGATGACCCGGTGGTTGCTCCGGAACGTCGTTCGCCTAAGCTCCCCTCCCAAATGGGAGGGGAGTTCACATGACGGCGACCGCCGACGCGACATCCGGAGCGCGCCTGTCGCCCGTGGCCCGCGCCAAGGCCATCCTGGGCGGCTCGGCCGGCAATCTGGTCGAATGGTACGACTGGTTCGCCTACGCCGCCTTCACCCTCTATTTCGCGCCCGCCTTCTTTCCCAAGGGCGACCAGACCGTGCAGCTGCTGCAGGCGGCGGCGGTCTTCTTCCTGGGTTTCGTGGCCCGGCCCATCGGCGCCTGGCTGATGGGGATGTACGCCGACCATTCTGGCCGTCGCGCCGCGCTGTCGGCGTCCGTGGCCCTGATGTGCGGCGGGGCGCTGATCATCGCCGTCACCCCCGACTTCGGGACCATCGGCCTGTGGGCCCCGGCCATCCTTCTGTTCGCGCGCGTGCTACAGGGCCTGTCGGTCGGCGGCGAGTATGGCGCCAGCGCCACCTATATGAGCGAGATGGCCGGCAAGACCCGCCGCGGTTTCTGGTCCAGCTTCCACTACGTGACCCTGATCGCCGGGCAGCTTATCGCGCTGGGCGTGCTGATCGTGCTGCAACGGACCCTGGGCGAGGCCGAGCTGAAGGCCTGGGGCTGGCGCATCCCGTTCATCATCGGCGCGATCCTGGCCGTGGTGGTGTTCTGGATCCGTCGAGGCCTGGAGGAGAGCATCGCCTTCAAGCGCCCCGCCCAGCGCGAGGCCCTTTCGCGCGGCCAGGCAGCCAGCGCCGCGGTCTTCCTGGTGCTGACGGTGATCGCCGGCGTGTTGGGCGTCACCACGGGCCCCTTGGCCAAGCCCGGCCAGTATCTGGGCGCGCTGTTCCTGGTGCTGTTCTTCGTGTCGCTGATCGTACCGCTCGTGCGTCGCCATCCGCGCGAGAGCCTGCTGATCATGGGCCTGACGGCGGGCGGTTCGCTGACCTTCTATGTCTACACCACCTACATGCAGAAGTTCCTGGTCAACACGGCCGGCTTCAGCAAGGGGCAGGC
Organism: Caulobacter sp. GW822-FHT07D08; assembly: GCF_058798735.1. NCBI lineage: Bacteria > Pseudomonadati > Pseudomonadota > Alphaproteobacteria > Caulobacterales > Caulobacteraceae > Caulobacter > Caulobacter sp. GW822-FHT07D08. The sequence continues at coordinate 437,287 of NZ_JBXAKU010000001.1, read as the reverse complement.
CTCGGAGATCAGCGCGCTCAGCATGATCGGCTTCATGCTGGCCCAGCCCCTGGCCGGCTGGCTGTCGGACCGTTTGGGCCGCAAGCCGATGTTGATCCTGGCCTTCGGCGGCGGCGCCCTGACCATCTGGCCGATCATGACCGGCATCAGCCACGCGACCTCGGTGTCGAGCGCCCTGATTCTGATCCTGGCCGGCATGGCCTTCCAGTCCTGCTACACCTCGATCAGCGCCGTGGTGAAGGCCGAGATGTTCCCGGCCGAGATCCGCGCCCTGGGCGTGGCCCTGCCCTACGCCCTGGCCAACGTCCTGTTCGGCGGCACGGCCGAGATGGTCGCCCTGGCCTTCAAGCACGAGAAGATGGAGAGCACCTTCTATCTCTATGTCGCGGCGGTGATGACGGTCGGCCTGGTCTGCTCGCTCCTCCTCAAGGACACGATGCGCCATAGTCTGATCCACGAGGATTGATCGGCGTTTTCCGACTCTCCGCGTCCAGTTAGGTTGGCGTCATGCCGTTGCTCGACATCCTCGTCCTGACCGTCTTCGCCGCCTGCTGGCTGCTGTACGAGCCTCTGCTCAAGCGGTTGGGCGAAGGCGGCGGCGTGCTCAACACCGACATGACCGTCATCCGCCGCCGGTGGATGCAGGAGATGGCGGTGCGCGAGGTGGCCCTGCTGGACGGACAGCTGTTGGGCCACGCGATTAATTCGGCCAGCTTCTTCGCCTCGTCGAACCTTATCCTGATCGCCGCCGCCGCCGGGGTGCTGTTCGGCGGCGACAGCGCCTGGAAGAGCGTCGAGGGCCTGGCCGTGCTGGCCAAGACCTCGCCGATGATGTTTCAGATCAAGCTGGGCCTGGTGCTGGTGGCCCTGGCGCGTGGCCTGCTCGACTTCATCTGGGCGATCCGGCAGATGAACTACTGCCTGGCCGCCATCGGCGCCGCGCCGATGTGGGCGCCGGCCGCCGTGCTGGCCGAATACGCCGAAGCCGCCGGCGGCATCCTCAACCCCGCCCTGTCGGCCTTCAACGCTGGCGTTCGCGCCTACTACTTCGCCCTGGCGGCGGCCGTGTGGCTGCTGGGGCCCGCGCCCTTCCTGGTCGCCACCGTCGGAGCCATGAGCCTGCTGCTCTGGCGCCAACGCCGCAGCCGCGCCTCGATCGCCGTGCACAAGGTTCGCCAGATTCTGGAGCGCCAGCCGGTCGTCCACGGCCCGCATCTGGCCCATCTCGACGACGCGCCGCCAGAAGACCGAATCTAGAAGCTTGACCAGAGGAACACGCGGTCCGCCAAAGCGTTCTCCTCCCGCCCCCGAGGCCCAAGAACCAGTCCAGAACGCAATAAGCCCCGCCGGTGACTAAGTCTCCGGCGGGGCTAATGGGAAGTCTTGTGGGTAGACCCCTATTACATACCTTAACCGGCCGCGCTTCGCAACCGGCCTGCTCCGGGAATCCGACATTTCGTCGTGATTTCGGGTTGCAACTTCCGCTATTGCAGAGCTTCCCTCAGATTCCCGCGACACAGCGCAAATATCGGACGCAAAGCCCAGCCAAAAGCTGAAGGCGTCGACCGATCTTCAATTCACAGAGTTCTCCAAAGAAGGATTGTTCATGCCCGCTCTAGTCCAGAAGTGAGCCCTAGGACATTGTCCTTTCGAAGTCACTTCATCGGGCAAGCAAACTACATTTCCAGAACGCCTCATTACGCCCAAATTGACCTGTGGATTTGGCGATCATTCTCCAGAGAGGCGAAGCGCGACGCGATCTCTGGACAGGAAGTCGACCCCATCCACGCCAGCTATCGTCAAAAGTGTTCGACTCAGATCCCCAGCGCCGACCAGATCGGCAGGGTCCTTTCACCCCACGCCTGCGCCTGGGATGTCAGCTCCGTCAGGTTGTCGTCGCCCTGAAGGGTCACGCCGTCCTTGATGATGTTCTGGTTCTGACCCTTGAGCACCGACCAGGCGAAATTGGCCCAATCCGCCGCGGTCCTGCCGCCGCTCTGCTTGTTGAGCCAGAAGAGCTGGCTGAAGCGCTGCGCCTGGATTCCGCCCCCCGTGACGGGCGAAGCGAAATAGACGATGTCGCCCACCGACAGCGAGCGACGGGCGATGGCCTTGTTCAACGCCAGGCAGCGGGTCTTGGCCTTGCTGTAGTCCTGGGCCGGGGCCGCAGGCTGCACGACACCCAGGCCGAACAGGATGTTCAGGGCCGAACTCAGCTGAGCGAACGGAACGGCCTTGGCGGCGAGATGGGTCTCCAGCTCGAGAACCGTGTGCGGCTTGTGGTCCAGTAGCAGCTCATAAATCGGTTGGTAGATGTTATCGAGCAATCCGGCCTCGCCGAGGACGCCGCGCACCTTGGTGGGCAGATCGGCCTTGCCGGTCGTCAGAACAACCCGCTCCTCGCGCAGCGCCGCTATCTGCTCGTGACCGACCAGCGCGCGCACCCCGCGGATCCAATAGTCGCGGCGGAACTGCTGGTTCACACAGTAGTCGCGCACCGTCTCGCGCAGCGAGACGTCCGGAACGCCGCGCATGAACTCCGTCTGCGCGGGCGTCATGTTCAGTTCGTAGAGATTGTCCAGCGTGTGGGCGGAGCTGGCGAAACCGACCTTCGCCTCGGTGAGCCAGTTCTCGATATCGGCGAAGTACATCGGGTTCCAGTCCCGGTTCATGTACTCGTGCGCCAGATACTTCCTGTCCTGCCCCTTGATCTGCTTAAGCCGCTCGACAGCGCCGGGATTGGCCTTGGCGTAGCCAGGCTCCAGCGCCAGGAACTGGTCGATGAAGCCGAGGGCCGCGTCGGTCTGGGCGATGATCCCCTGCCCTGGCGAGCCCATGACGTCGGCATGGCGCTTCATCAGGTGGCGCAGCGGCGCGGAGGCCGACCAGCCCGGAAGCGTATTGTACGAGATATAGAGCACGCCGCCCGGACGCAGCTTGCGGCGGATGAAATCGACCAGCACGCCGCGATTGCTGTCCGAGATCCAGGTCCAGATGCCGTGGAGGCCGATGAAGTCGAAATCCGGCAGGTCCTGGCGACCGCAGAACTCGGAGAAGGCCTCATCGTAAAGCTTGGCCTCGGCGCCCGAGAGGCGGACCATTTCCGACGCGAAGGCGGCCTGGGACGGGTTGAAGTCCGTGCCATACCAGTTGACGTTCGGCTGGGCGGCCGCATGGATCGACACCGAAAGTCCTTGGCCGAAACCCAGCTCGCAGGCGTTTTCGATCTTCGGCGCGTGACGACCGATCATCAGCAGCGGAAGACGGCAACGCAGCGGGTTCAGTTCGCCGTAATAGCCGAATGTGTAGTTCACGTCCGTGACGTAGCCGGCATTCCACTCAGTCGACACAAGTCCCCCGCGCTGCTGGATGGTTTGATTAAATGCTGCTTTTGACGCCCTGGCCGCTCGGCGCAGCCTTTCCCCATGGTCGACGAACGCCGGAGCTCGCTATAGGTTCCCATTCGCACCGGACGTTGCAGCACCCTTGTCGATGAAATCCGATCTCCTTTCTGCCTGGCGACGCCTGCCCGCGCCTGTGCGTCGTGCGGCGCACCTGACGGCCGGAGCGCCACGGGCGCTGTATCTATCGGCGAGCAAAGCCATCGGCGACGCCACCGAAGCCTGGGTCGAGCACAGCGCGCAGGCGCGAGCGCGGCGACGGGCCCGACGACGAAACCTGTCCGCCAGCCCGCCTGTGACCATCGTCGGCTTCCACGGCGCCGTGCACGGTCTTGGCGAGGGCGCCCGAATGCTGGCGCGCGGCTTCGCCGATGCGGGCATGCCAGTCCGCGCCATCGATCTGTCGGCCGAGGTCGGCTTCCCGATCGATCTGCCCGTGGCGTTCCCCGCGCCGACGGCCGAGGAGCGCGGGGTGGTGATCTCGCACATCAACCCGCCGGAACTGCTGCGCTGGGCCCGTGACACCGGCGGCCGCCCGCTCGAGGGTCGCCGCCACGTCGGCTACTGGGCCTGGGAGTTGGAAGATGTTCCCGCCGATTGGGCGCCGGCCTTCGATCTGGTGGACGAGGTCTGGACGCCCTCGGCCTTCGCCGCCGACGCCATCCGCAAGATCGCCCCCGCGCGGGTGAAGGTCTCGCCGGCCCCCTACCCACTCTATCTGAACCCGCGCCCGACGCCCGACCGCGCCCGCTTCGACCTTCCGGACGACAAGGTCGTGGTCCTGATGGCCTTCGACCTGCGCTCGACGGCCCAGCGCAAGAACCCCTACGCCGCGTTGCGGGCGTTCCAGAAGGCGAAGGCCGGAAAGGCTCTGCTCGTTTGCAAGGTCGTGGGCGCGGACCTTTATCCGGAGACCTTCCAGGCCTTGCGGGACGATGTCGCCGCCGATCCGGCGATCCGGCTGATGACCGAGAACCTGTCGGCGGTGGACATGGCGCGCCTGACCGCCAGCAGCGACATCGTGCTGTCGCTGCATCGATCGGAGGGCTACGGCCTGTTGCTGGCCGAAGCCATCTGGCTGGGCAAGCCTACCCTGGCGACCGGCTGGTCGTCGAATGTCGAGTTCATGGACCCGGCCTCGAGCCAGCTCGTCGACTACACCCTGATCCCGGTCGAGGGCGACGGCGCGATCTACCGCGCGGGGCGCTGGGCGGACGCGGATGTCGAAGACGCCGCCGCCAAGCTGGCGCGCATGATCAAGGACGGCGCCTGGCGCGCCGAACTCGCGACGGCCACGGCGCGCAACCCTCACGTCTCGTTCGATCGCGACGCTTGGCTGGCGATGACGCGCGGGCTGCTACCGCTGACCTAGCTCTTCGGCGCGGTCTTGACCGGCGACTCGTCGCTCAGCGCGGGCAGGTCGTTGATCGACTGCGGCGGCTCGACCTTGTCGGCGGATACGGGAGCGGCCGGCAGATCCGACGACGGGGGCCGGATCGGCGTGGTGTCGCCGGCCTTCGGCTTCTTCGACTCCATCGGCAGGGCGATGTGGTCAAAGGTCTGGACGATCAGGTCCGTCGGCAGCATGCCCTTGTAGCGGACCTTCTTGAAGTGCCGCTCGGGATCGTAGGGCTGGACGCCCGGCGCCAAGTTGCCGACCTCCAGCGTGCCCACCTGGGCCAGCAGCTGCACGCGACCGACATATTCGTTGGCCCGGCCGCGGACGAAGTTCATCTGGGCGTTCTGGAGTTCGGCCTGAGCGTTCAGCACCTCGATGGTGCTGCGCAGGGCGAACCGCTCTTCTTCACGCACGCCATAGAAGGCGATCGTGTCGGCCTTCATTTCCGCTTCTTGCGAGACCAGCGCCTTGCGGGCGGCGACTAGGTTGTCCCAGTACTGCGAGACGCTGAACACCGCGTTGCGGCGGGCGTCGTCGATCAGCAGCTTGTCGCGGTTGTTTTCCTCGATCGTCTGACGGACCGAGGAATTCAGCTGGCCGGCGGAGAACAGCGGCTGGCTGATGGTGACGCCGGCGGTGAGCGTGTCCTCACGGTTGGCCGACGCGCCGTTGTAGGACGTGATCGCCGCGTTGCGGTAGTCGGCTCGCGCGCTGACCGTAAACAGGCGCTGGGCGCGGGCCTCGGCGACGCCTTCGCGCGAGGCCTTCTCGGTATAGGCGGCCGCCAGCAGGGTCGGGTTGGACTGTTCGGCCTGGTTGAACGCCTCGTCTAGGCTGGCCGGCAGGCCGTCGATGTCCGGCTCGGGCTCGAGAGTCTCGGGCATGTGGCCGATCAGCGAGGCGTAGTAGGCCACGCTGACATTCAGCTGGGCCTGAGCATTGGCGACCTGGGTGGAGGCCCCGGCCAGGCGCGCCCTGGCCTGCTGGACGTCGGTCAGGGTGACCTGGCGAACGCTGTACTTGTCCTCGGTGTCCTGCAGCTGCTTGCGCAGCCAGGCTTCACCGCCCTGGGCGATGCGCAGCACCTCGCGGTCGCGACGGACGGAGACGTAGGCGTTGGTCACCCGGACCAGCAGATCCATCTCGATGCGGCGCAGGTTCTCGCGAGCCGCCCGGATCTGAGCCTCGACCCCCGCCAGGCGGGCGGCGTAGCGGCCGTTGGTGTACAGCGCCTGACTTAGGGTCAGCTGGCTGGACGGGGTAGTGGCCTGGAAGCCGCTGTCTCGCGTGACGTTCTTGGCCCAGCTGTAGGTATCGGAGAACGAGGCGCTGGCCTGTAGGCCGTAGGCCGCGCGCGCCTGGGTGTAGTTCTCGTCCAGGGCGCGCATGGCGGCGCGCTGAGCCTGGATGTTCGGATTGCTCTGGTAGGCGGCGGTGATCGCGTCGGCCAGGGTCTCGGCGTGGGCGAGTTCGGCGCGACCGCTCACGGCCATGGCGATGGCCAGGGCAATGACGGACGAACGAACGGACAGGACTTTCGACAGCACTCGCGTTTCCTAGACTTGGGCGGAACTCACCGTAACCCGGCCTTCAACCCAAAATTTGTGGCTTAATCAAGAAGACGGCGGACCGTCTCCTCCCATGTGACATTCTTATCGCGCCAGAGATCGCGCGCGGCGCTCCCCAGTGACTTAGCCCGAACCTTGTCCGACGTCATGCGATCAAGCGCCTGCGCCAAGGCCTGGGGCGTAGGCTCGGCCACCGCGCCGGTGGCGTCGCTGACGATCTCCAGCAGGCCGCCGGAGTCGGTGACGGTCAGAACGGCCTTGCCCGAAGCGAAGGCCTCCATCGTGACGTAGCCGACGCTGTCCTCGTCGAAGGGCAGGTAGGCGCAGGCCAGGGCGTCGTTGGCCCAACGGGCGATGTCGGCGCGCGGATGGAAGCCGAAGCGCAGATCAACGCGGTCCTTCAGGTCCAGGTCCTCGACCAGCTTGGTCAGGCGGTCGGCATAGGCCTGGTTCTCCGGCGGACCGGCGATGACCAGGCGCGGACCGTTCGGCAGCAGCGCCAGGGCCTCGATCAGCAGGTGCTGACGCTTGCCCGCCGCCACCCGGCCGCCGGCGAAGATGTAGTCGCCATAGTCGCCGCCGGTGAACAGCTCACCGTCGTTCAGCGGCGGGTACAGAACCTCGCTGGACACGCCGTTGAACTTCATCAGGCGGTTCTGGGTGACCGGCGAGTTGCAGTAGATCTTCTTGCACTCAGCAAAACAGGTGTTGTCGGCCTGGCGGATCGCCGCCTTCACCGCCCTGCCCGTGTCGTCGAAGTCGAGGTGGCTCTGGCCGGCTTCGGACAGGTCATAGGCCTGGCGGAACTGGTGCAGCAGCCACAGCACCTTGTCCTGGTGCGGGATCAGATAGGCCGGAAACTTCAGGCCGATCACCCGGTCGACATTGTAGAGCCGCATGCCCTTGGAGATCAGCATCTCCTCGATCAGGCGTTCGGCGGGTTCCCAGGTGAACGGCACGCGCACCAGCTCGGACTGCACGCCGGGCGTGGCGTTCAGGCGGCGAACCAGATGGTCGGCCAGCTCTTCTGCGCCCCCGCGCTGGAAGGGAGCGGCGTTGTTGACGACCAAGACCTTCATGCGAGCACCTTCATGCGGTCAGCCGATCCACGACGGTGCTCCAGTCGATCTTCATCTCGGCCAGGCGGTTCAGCGAAGCGGTCCCCATCTTGGCGACGCCCTGCTTATCCGCGTGCAAGCGGTCGAACTGCTCGGCCAGGGCCCGGGGATCGGGCGCGCTGATCAGGCCGTTGCGGCCGTGCTCGACCAGTTCCAGCACGCCGCCGGAATCGGTCGTCGTGATGATCGGCTTGCGGGCGTGGGCCCCTTCCAGCGACGGGTAGCCGTAGCTGTCCTCGTCCTTGGGCAGGTAGGCGATGGCCAGCGCTTCCTTCAGCATCTCCGCCTTCTCGTCCTCGCTGATCCAGCGATCCTCGAGGATGACGCGATCCTGGACGCCGAGGTCCCTGGTCAGCTGGACCAGCTGGCGGCCGTATTCCGCGCTCGAGGCCGTGCCGGCCAGGCGCAGCTTCACGCCGGTCTTCACGTGCTGCATGGCCTCGATCATCAACGCCTGGCGCTTGTGCGGCTCCAGGCGCGAGATGGCGACGATCTCGTCGCCATAGCCCGTGTGGGTGAAGCGCTCGGGCTGGTAGATCGGCGGATACAGCGGCGTGGCGTCCAGGCCGTTGAACGTCTTCAGGCGGTCGGCCACCACCTGGGAGTTGGTGAACACCGCCCGCGCTTCCGAGATCGCCCGCGTATCGAGCGCCCGCAGATTGTCGCGGATGGCGCGGTGATGAGCGTCGTCGGGCATGCCGCGATAAGGCGTGTCCCACAGGTCGTAGAAGGTGCGGATGTGGTGGATGAACCACAGCACCTTGTTGGGGTGATCGACCACATAGGCGGGCGGCCGGAAGCAGATCACCCGGTCGCACCATTGCGTCAGGTCCATCATCCGCCAGGCGGCGATCTGGTGCAGGATCTCGTTCGGATCATCGACGAACGGCAGATAGAACCGCTCGACCTCATGGCCGGCCTCGAGGAGCTTCTCCTCCAGCCATTCGACGATGAAGCGCGCCCCGCCGTTGATGAACGGCACGATCGAGGACAGCAGGACGATGCGCATGGCCTAGACCAGCACCTGATCCAGGGCGGCCACGACGCGGTCGATATCCGCTTCGGAGAGGCCCGCGTGGGTCGGCAGGTTCAGGCCGTCGGCGCCGCAAGCCTCGGCCTGGGTCAGGTCGCCGGTCGCGAGATGGGCATACGGCGGCATGATGTGCATCGGGTGAAACACCGGCCGGCTCTCGACGCCCAGGGCGTCCAGATCCTTGATCACCTGGTCGCGCGAGGTCGAGAGGCCCTCGCCCAGGCGTACGGTGTACATCCAGAACACATGGCGGCCGGTGTCGGCGACGTGCGGCTTGATCACCCGATTGCCCAGGCGGGCCAGCTTTTTCTCGTACCAGGCCACGACACGCTCGCGGGCGGCCAGGTGATGCTCGACGCGCTCCAGCTGGGCCAGGCCGATCGCGGCCTGGATGTTGGTCATGCGGTAGTTGAAGCCAACGACGGGGAACCAGTAGCGACGGTTCGGATCCACGCCCTGGCTGCGATAGAGGCGCATGGTCTTGGCCAGCTCATCGTCGTTCGTCGTGATCATCCCGCCTTCGCCGGTGGTGATGATCTTGTTGCCGAAGAAGCTGAAGGTCGCGCAATCGCCCAGCGAGCCGGACATCTTGCCTTTGTAGGTCGCGCCGACCGCCTCGGCAGCGTCCTCGATGACCATCAGGTTGTGCTTGCGGGCGATCTCCAGGATCGGATCCATGTCGGCTACCTGGCCGTACAGGTGGACCGGCATGATCGCCTTGGTGCGCGGCGTGATCTTGGCCTCGATCAGGGCCGGATCGACGTTGAAGGTGCGCGGGTCGTTGTCGACCAGCACCACCGTGCCGCCGCAATAGGTCACGGCGTTGCAGGAGGCGATGTAGGTCAGGCTGGGAATGATCACCTCGTCGCCCGGGCCGATGCCCATGGCCACCAGGGCCAGGTGCAGCGCCGTCGTGCCGTTGTTGCAGGTGATCGCGTGCTTGACGCCGCAATAGTCGGCGAAGGCCTTCTCGAAGTCGGTGATGAAGCGGCCGGCCGACGAGATCCACGTCGAGTCCATGCACTCCATGACGTAGTCGCGCTCGTTGCCGTCGAGGCTGGGGGCGGCGACGGAAATCCGCGGCAGGCTGGTCAAGAACGCTCTCCTTTGATCTGGGCCGGCACGCCGATCGCCACGACCGCGTCCGGAAGGTCACGCACCACGACGCCGCCGGCGCCCAGGATCGTGTCGGCGCCGATGCGCACGCCCGGGATCACCCGCGCGCCGACGCCGAGGAAGGCCCGCTCGCCGATGGTGACGCCGCCGGCCAGGGCCGAGGCGGGCCCCAGGTGGCAGGCCGCGCCCAGATGGCAGTCGTGATCGACGATCGCGCCGGTATTGACGATGGCCAGGTCGTCCACCCGGCTGTCGGCGTTGATCGCCACGCCGGCCATCACCGCCACGCCCTCGCCGATCCGCGCCGACGGGGAGATCACGGCCGAGGGGTGGATGGCGTTGACCAGGGTGAAGCCGAGCTCACGCGCTTTGACGCCAAGCTTCTGGCGCAGGCGGTTGGAGCCCAGCGCCACGAACAACTCGGAAAAGCCCTGCGCCTTCAGGCCTGGCAGCGCGAGGTCGTCGCCGACCACCGGAACGCCCAGCACCTCGCGCGGTGTCGGATCGGCGTCAACGATCACCGCCACGGTCTTGCCGGAGGCGCGCAGGCTCTCGATGACCACCTTGGCGTGGCCGCCGCCGCCGATGAGGACGACGCCGGCGCTCATCAGTTCCTGGACCGACGGGCGATGTCGGCCTCGACCATTTCGGCGATCAGCGCCTGCATGGTGATCTTGGGCTCCCAGCCCAGCTTTTCCTTGGCCTTGGCCGGATCGCCCAGCAGCAGCTCGACCTCGGCGGGTCGCAGGAACTTCGGATTGATGGTGACGTGATCCTGATAGCTCAGACCGGCGGCGGCGAAGGCCACCTCGCACATCTCGCGCACGGTCCAGGTCTTGCCGGTGGCGACCACATAGTCGTCCGGCGTCTCCTGCTGCAGCATCAGCCACATGGCCTCGACATAGTCCTGGGCGTGGCCCCAGTCGCGCTTGGCGTCCAGGTTGCCCAGCTCGACGGTCTTCTGCTGGCCCAGCTTGATGGCCGCCACGGCGTCGGTGACCTTGCGGGTCACGAACTCGATGCCGCGCAGCGGGCTTTCGTGATTGAACAGAATTCCGGCCGAGGCGTGCAGGCCGAAGCTCTCGCGATAGTTCACCGTCATCCAGTGGGCGTACATCTTGGCCACGGCGTACGGCGAGCGCGGATAGAACGGCGTCTTCTCCGACTGCACCGGATGCTGCACCAGGCCGTACATCTCCGACGACGAGGCCTGGTAGAAGCGGGCCTGGGGGCATTCCAGCCGCACGGCTTCCAGCATGTTGGTGGTCCCCAGCCCGGTGACCGAACCGGTCAGATGCGGCTGGTCCCACGAGGCGCCGACGAAGCTCTGGGCCGCCAGGTTGTAGACCTCGTCCGGCTGCAGGCGGCGCATCAGGCGCGACAGGCCGCCGGCGTCCAGCAGGTCGCCCAGTTCCAGGCGAACGTCATCATAGACGCCGATCCAGCGCAGGCGGTCGCCTATCACGTCGGCCGAGGCCGAGCGGCGCAGCATGCCGTGAACGGTGTAGCCCTTCTCCAGAAGAAGCTTGGCGAGATACGCCCCGTCCTGACCGGTCACGCCGGTGATCAAAGCCGTCTTCGCCACTATCGACTCCAGTAAGAATGAAGGTGTCTGACTACACTATTGGAGGCGATTGGAAAGCGGCCTTACGCCGCTTTCCAAAAAGCATGGGAAATCAGGCTGTTGAAATCCCGCCTCTATTCCTCGCGCATGGTGGTGCGCAGGGTGTCGCGCAGCGGCGAGAACAGGTACTGCAACACGGTGCGCTCGCCCGTCGGCACCACCACCTGGGCCGGCATGCCGGCGGTCACCCTGTTGCGGAACTTCGGCGGCAGTTGCTTGACGTCGACGCGCACGATCCCGAGGAAATAGACCGTCTTGCCTTCCGGATCGGAGAGCCGGTCGCTGGAGATCGACTCGATCTTGCCGTTCAGGATCGGAATCTCGCGCGAGTGGAACGCCGGCAGGCGCACCTCGGTGACCATGCCCGCGTGGACATTATCGACGTCGGTCGGCGCGAAGTGCGCCTGGATCACGAAGGCCTCGTCGTCGGGCGCGATATCGACCAACGGCTCGGCGGGACGGACCACGGCGCCTTCGGTGAAGAAGCGCAGATTCTGAGCGGTGCCGTTTACGGGCGAGACGACGGTGATCCGGCGCTGGGCGTCCGAAGCCACGACTTCGCGTTCTGTCACTTCCGCCAGCTTCACGCGCGTTTCGCTGATGCTCTGGCTCACCTCCTGGTAGAACTGCTGCTTGATCTGGCGGATCTTCAGCTGGGTCTCGCCCGCGCCCTGTACGGCCTTGGAGCGGTCGGCGGTCAAGCGACCGATCGACCCCGACAGCGAGGCTTCCTCACGCTCAAGCGCCAAGAGGCGCGGCCGCGGCACCAGACCCTTGTCATAGATCTTGCGCAGGTCGCCCAGCTCATCCTTGATGAAGCCCAGTTGATCTTTCAGGCCTTGGGTCTGGCGATCGATGCCGTCGATCTCGCTCTGGTACTGGTCGCGCTGGGCGTTCATCAGGTCGACCTGACCCGAGATCGTCTGACGGCGCTCGATGAACTGGGCCTGTTCGTCGGCTATGGCGCGGGCGACCATCGGATCGGCGCGCTGGCTGAGCAGGTCGGCCGGGAAACTGATCGACGGACGCTGATCGCGTTCGGCCAGCAGGCGGGCCTCCATGGCCTTCAGGGCCACGAACTGGTTCTTGGTGATGCCCGCGGCGGCGTTGGCCTGGGTCGGGTCGAGTTCGAACAGGACCTGACCGGCCTTCACCTTCTCGCCCTCGCGCACGAGGATCTTGCGGAGCATGCCGCCTTCCAGGTGCTGGATGGTCTTGCGGTTGCCCTCGGCGGAGATCACGCCATTGGCGATCACGGCGCTGTCCAGCGGCGCGAGCGCCGCCCAGCCCAGCAGGCCGACGAAGGTGAAGGCGATGATGGCGTAGCCGATGCGGGCCACGCCCTTGTAGTTGTCCGTCGGACGCTGGATCTTGGGGGGCTTCATTCTGTTTTCAGCCTGATGGGCGCGCCGGGCGGCGGCCTCTGGATAAGGATACGTGCGGACGGATTAGTTGGCGCGGACCGGCGTCAGCGTTGGGGCCGGCGGCGGGCTCGACGGCGCGGCGCCGGTCAGCTTGGCCAGCATGACGTCACGTTCGCCGAAGTCGGCGATGACACCCTGGTTGATAACCATGATGTAGTCGGCCTGGCCCAGCAGGTTCACCTTGTGAGTGGCGAAGATCACCGTGCGCTTGGCCGCCTTCAGAGCGTTCATGGCCTGCATGAGCGCGATCTCGCCTGCCTGGTCCAGGCTTGCGTTCGGTTCGTCGAGCACGAGCAAGGCCGGCATGCGGAAGACGGCGCGGGCCATGGCGAGACGCTGGCGTTGCCCCCCCGAAAGCGAGGTTCCGCCTTCGCCAATCGGCGTGTCGTAGCCCATAGGCAGAGTCTGGATCATCTCGTGGACGCCGGCGAGCATCGCGGCGTCGATCACCTCTTGAGATTCGTACTCGGTGAAGCGGGCGATATTCTGGGCCACGGTTCCGGAGAACAGTTCGATGTCCTGCGGCAGATAACCGATGTGCCGCCCTAACTTCTCCGGGTCCCACTGCTTGATGTCGTAGCCATCCAGACGGATGACGCCGGCCGCGCACGGCCAGACGCCGACGATGCCCCGCAGCAGCGACGACTTGCCGGCCGCGCTGGGACCGACAAGCGCGACCGCCGTCCCCGCGTCGACGCGGAAGCTGGCCTGGCGCATGGTCGGCTGTTGCGCGCCGGGCGGCACGATCGAAGCGGCTTCGGCCGAGAGCACGCCGCGCGGCTCGGGCAGCGACATGTGGTCTTCGGCGATCTTCTCGTCGCGCAGCATGGTCTGCAGCCGATCCCACGAACTGCGAGCGCCCAGCAGACCCTTCCACTGACCCACCGCGCCTTCGATCGGGGCCAGGGCGCGACCGACCAGGATCGAACCCGCGATCATCGAGCCGGCCGAGATCTTGCCCTGGATGGCCAGATAGGCGCCGCCGCCCAGGATCAAGGTCTGGACCACCTGGCGGAACACCTTGATGCCCGACATCACCGCGCCGCCGGCGTCGCTGGCGGCGGCCTGCCAGGCCACTTGTTCGTCGCGGCGCACGCGCCAGCGCGCCTGAAGGCCGCCCCACATGCCCATGGCCTTCATGACCTCGGCGTTGCGAAGCGTCGAGCCCGCGTCGTTCTGGGCGGCGATCGAGGCCATGGTGGCCATCTGCACGGGATTCTTGGTGGCGTTGTCGTTCATCACGGCCAGGCCGAAGATGATGATGCAGCTGACGATCGCCAGGATGCCGAAGAACGGATGGAGCATCCAGGACACGATGATGAACACCGGCGTCCACGGCGCGTCGCAGAACGCGATCAGCCCGCCGGTCATGAACTCCCGCACCTGGTCCATGTCGCGGAACGCCTGGCCGCCGCCGCCGCGGCGGGTCAACGTCGAGTCCAGCACCGAGCGGAAGATCGGATCGCGGGCCACGCCGTCGAACTTCAGGCCGCCCCGCACCAGCACCTGGGTGCGCAGGGCCTCCAGCAGGCCATAGACGATGAACAGGAAGATGCAGATCAGCGTCAGGACCACCAGGGTGGCGACGTTGCGGCTGGACAGCACGCGATCATAGACCTGCAGCATGTAGAGCGGGCTGACCAGCGCCAGAATATTGATGAAGAAGCTGAAGACCATGGCGGTGATCACAGCCGGCTTCGCGACCAATACGGCCTGGTCAAGAACGGTCGGCTTGGCGCCGGTGCGGGTGCGGGTGAAAATCATTTCGAGCCTTCGACACGCCGCGCCATAAGGCGGGCCGTATACAGTAACAACTTAGGTCGCGTCTCGACCACGAAATTGTGGCGGAAAGTTAGCGCAGTTGATCCCGCTAAGTCATGGCCTTGGATCTAGGCAAGGCCGACGGGCGCTCCCAGCGCGTCCCTCAAAAAAAGACCCCACCTCTCTTAAAAGAAAAACCCCGCCTCCCTCTCGGAAGGCGGGGTCCATTAGTCAAGCGATCCTCGCCTAGGCGCGGATCAGACGTTCGCTTAGGCGAGCGTCAGCACTTCGGTGGCCGTGGCCGAGGTGGTCAGCGTGACCAGGCCGGTCAGCTTGATCACCGAGTCCGTGCCGCTGGTGAAGGTAGCGCCAGCCGCGTTGTCGACCACGACATAGGTGTCGGTGCCGAACTGGAACCACTTCACCAGGGCGTTCGTGCTACCGTCGCCAGCGGCAGCCGCGTCCAGGTACTGAGCCAGGGTAGCACCGCCACCCAGGGTGACCTTGGCGCCGAGGGCGGCGTCAGCGATCGTGCCGGTCGAGATACCGACCAGGTCGATCTTGTCGCCGACAGCAGCGTCGGTGATCGTCACGAAGGCGGTCGAAGTGCCGACGTTGTTGATATCGAAGATATCCGCGCCCGTACCACCGGTGAAGGTGTCCGAACCGCCGGTGTAGACCAGCGTATCGTTGCCAGCGCCACCGATGATGGTGTCGTTGGCGCTGGCCGTACCGGTCAGCGAGTCAGCGCCAGCGCCGCCCTTGATCGAGACCAGCTCGCCCACGGTGGTGTTGACCGACACGTAGGTGACGTTCGAGTCCGCGCCGGTAACGGCGCTGGCGTCGAAGTTGGTGACAGCAGCGTTACCGGTGTTGGTCAGGTTCAGACCGGCGTTGCCCGTCACGACGATCGACTTGGCCGAGGTGGCGACCAGGGTCAGGGTGTCGACGTGAGCGGTCGTGTTGGTGTCGGTGGCGTTGATGTTCACCGTCTCGACGCCAGCCAGCGTGACCGAGCCAGCGGTCAGGGCGGCCGCAGACGACAGGGTCAGGTTGAACACGTCCGTGGTGCCCGTGGCGTTGGCCAGGGTCACGGTCGTGCCGCCGGTCGGATCGGCCAGGACGGTCAGGCCGACGTTCACCGCAACGTTGGTGAAGGTCGTGGCGCCGGCCGTCGCGCCCAGTTCCAGGGCCGTGAAGCCGTTGGCGTTGTGCGAGCCTTGAGCCGCCGCGCCAGCGACGCGGAGAGTTTCGAAGCCGCCAAAGGCCGGATCGGCGCTGAACGACGAACCGTTGGTGTTGGCCACCAGGGTGTCGGTGCCGTCGCCGCCGTTCACCGAACCACCAGCGCCCAGGGTCGCCGAGCTCAGGGTGACGACGTCGTTGCCGGCGCCCATGGTGATCGCCTTGGTCGTGGCGCCCAGGCCGATCGAGTCAGCGCCAGCGCCGCCCGTGAAGAGCAGGCCGGTAGCCAGCTCGGCGCCGAACGTCGCACCAGCCGTGTTGGTCACGGTGATGGCGGTCAGAGCAGCGGCGGTGTGAGCCGTGACCGTGACCTTGGCGTCGCCCGAGACGTTCAGGGCCGTCGCGTCGGCGGCCACCAGGCTGGCGATCGTCGAAGCAGCGGTCGTGCCGGCGATGTTGATGGTGGTGAAACCATCGTCAGCAGCGGCTTCGGCGTCGGTGATCGCGCCGGTCGTCGTCAGACCGTTCACGTTCAGGGTCAGGGTGTTGGCGGTCGGCGTGGCGGTCAGGGCACCGCGGCCGATGCCGAGCGAGGTGCCCGTGCCCGACAGGTTGACGGTCGTCAGAGCGCTCGAGTCGATCGTGGCGGCGGCGAAGCTGCTCAGCGAGACCGTGGCGATCTTGCCGGCGGCCGTGGCCGAAGCGGCGTTGACGTCGTTGATCGTCACGTTGCCGTTGACCTTACCGACAACTGTGGCGCCGGCCGTGGCGGCCTTGTCTTGGTTGACGGTGACGGCGGTGGTGCTGGCGCCGCCGGTCACGGTCACAGCGGCTTGGGTCACCGTGGTGTTCACGGCGTTGCCAGCGGCTTGGGTCACAGACACGGTCGTACCGCCGGTGACGGCGATGTTACCCGTGGTGGTGGCGGCGGTCGAGTTCGTGACGCTGACCGACACGGCGCCCGTGGGCGCCGTGGTGCCGCCGACCGTGGTCGAACCGGTGGTGACGCCCGTCGAGACGACAGTGACGTCGGCGCCGCCGTCGTAAACCGTGTTGTTCGCGGCTTGCAGCGCGGCCGTGGCCTTCAGGTTTTGGCCCGCGCCGACCGTGATGGTTTGAGCCGCGTTGCTGGTGTTGGTGTTCAGGGCCGTCAAACCCGTCACGCCCGTGGCGGTGCTCAGGGTGATCGCGCCACCCGACGTCACGTTAATCGTTTCGACGTTCGAGATCGTCACGCCGGTCGGCAGACCGTTGATCGCGGCGGTTTGCACCCAGTTCATGACGTCCGCGCCAGCGCCACCGTTGATGGTGTCACCAACCGTCAGGGTCGCAACGCCGCCCACTTCACCCGCGACGATCGTGTCGTTGTTGGCGGTGGCGGCCGGCGTATCGGTGCCGGTGGTCAGAGTGATCGTGGACCCCCCGACGCCAGACGACGGATAGGCCGTGAACAGGTTGACGCCGGCGGCGTTGTCGGTCGACAGCGTGCCGTCCGACAGGTCGCTGATCAGAGCGGCCGTCGCGGTGGCATAGCCCCCCAGACCCGAGACCGTGGCGACGTTCAGAATTTCACCGATCAGCGCGGCCTTGACGGCCAGGCTAACGTCGGCGTCGCTGGTGTAGCCAGTGTTGGCCTTCACGAAAGCGGTCAGGTAGTCGATGTTGGCTTGACGGCTCAGGAAAGCCACCGCGCCGGCGACGTCGACGCCAGCGGCGGCGGCGACCGCGTTGCCAATGATCTTGTCATAGGCCGAAGCAACCGTCTGGGCGAACGACACCGACCCGTAAGCGGTGTTGAAGGCGGCGGCGCCTTCACCGGCGCCGGTGGCCAGGTTGATCGAGAAGTTGATGAAGCGGTTTTCCTGAGCGAACTTCGAGAAGTAGGCGTCGTTCAGGTCGTTGGCGTTGGTGGTCGAGTTGACCAGGTAGGCCAGGCCGGCAGCCGACGGGGCGTGGCCGGTGAAGAACTGGTAGGTCTCGACGGCGACGGCCGTCGTGCTGTTGACCAGCTTCAGGGTGTTGGCCAGGGCGGCGGCGTCAGAGACACCCCCGGTCTGCGTTTGAGTCGCGTACGCGTCGAGCGTCAGCGTGGTGGCGGCGTCAGGCGCCTTGCCGAGGTTGGCGTTGGTGTACGCCGTGACCAGTTGGGCCGTCGTATAGGCCATGAGGATAGTCTCCCAAAAAGATCCCACACCCCCTGCGACCGATTGGCGCGCATGAGAGCAGCGAAGGCTATAGAGCAAACGTCATACGTCGACAATAGCCGAAATTCGGCCGTACAGCATTTTCCTAACCGGTACAGCGAATTCCTATATAGCGTTCCTTGTACCCCCCGCCCGAACGCGGTATATGGGAGCGTGATTTATTCGTCGGGGAGGCGAGCGCGCACTCGCGCGGACTGCCCCGAACGACCCGTGAGGCGTTATAATGTATGGCAATCCGCAACGACGCAGCGCCACGGAGGTCCAGGACCTTCGCCGCGAAGGCGGTCGCTGGCTGAAGGAGCAGCGCGAGACCGCTGGCCTCTCGCAGCGTCAGCTCGCCGCCAAGGTGGGCGCCGACTACTATACTTTCATCTCCCAGCTGGAGACAGGTCGCGGACGGATTCCGCCGGACCGCTACAGGGACTGGGCGATGGCTCTGGGGGTTCCGGAGAAGACTTTCGTTCGAGAGCTGCTCCGCTTCTACGATCCGATCACCTACGAAATCCTGTTCAGCGAAGCCTAGTTCGATTAATGTAGGCCGTCGGCATGGGAGCCGGCGCTCGCCTTAGGCGTGGGGAAACGTCCACCGCATGGCCGCACAGGTCCTTTCGTTCTTCCAGCGCTCGCCGCGTCACGCGCCGAGACCGGCTGACTGGAGCCAGCAGGAGTTGGCCGAGTTCTACCGCGTCGAGAGCGCCCTGATCCGCGCCGGCATCCGCGTCGGCACCGATCGCGGCATGAGCGACGAGAACGAGCCGTGGTTCTGCTTCTATCGCTCTGACGACGGCGAGGTGGTGATCCACTTCGCGCGCATCGATGGCGAGTACATCATCGCCGGCCCCGCCTATGAAGAGATCGCCCGCGGCTTCGACTTCTCGAGCCTGGTGCGCAACATGGTGGCGCGCCACCCGCTGATCCGGCGCGCGGACAGCGGCAGCAACATCTCGGTCCACCCCGCCGCCCTGCTGGTGGCCGTGGTCGGCACCGCCTTCTTCAAGACGGGCGAGGCCCGCGCGGCCGAGGCAGGATCCGGCAACGCCCAGCCCAATCACAGCCGCCCCGCCCTGCTGTCGTCCAGTTCGAACGCTGGCCTCACCAGCGGCGTCGCGCCCATGTCGACGTCGACGCCGACCTACGACACGGCCCAACTGCCGGCCAATCAGGCCGTGCTGATCCTGGCGGCCGCGCTGCTGGCTTCGGACTATGGCCTCGACACGACCAGCCTGGACCCGGCCGCGCGCGGCGCGATCTCGGCGGCCGCCGCGGCGCTGGACTTCGGGCCCGTCCCGACTCCGTCCCACGGCGTAGAAGGCGGCTTCACCCCCACGGCGGCCAGCCACGCCACCATGATGGTCGACAACACGCCGGCCCAGACCGTGTCCTCGGTGCTGTCGCTGGTGGCGCTGCTCTCGACCCTGCCCCAACTCGCGGAAGGCTCGGCCGCGGCCAACGCCCTGCTGACCGTGACCACCGACGCGGTTCATCGCGACCTGGTTCTGGCCGCGCCGCTGCCGTCGAACGATGACGGCAACTGGGCCCTGGACGTACGTCTGGGCCTGGGCCTGAACGGCCTGCCTTCCGTCGAGGCGGTTCAGCTGGTCCGCGGCATCATCGGCGACACCGGCGGGCAGAAGATTTCGGTCGTCGAGGTCAGCAAGCTGCCCGGCATCCTGGCCGATCTCGTCGCCAAGGGCGATCATCACATCGTCTCGCCGCCGCCCACGCCGCAGCCCACGCCGCAGCCGCCCCCGATCGACGATCCGGATTCGCCGCCGGTCGGCGACGTGTCGACGTCGACGCCGGACTCAAGCCAGCCCGAGGCCCCTCTGACGCCCGGCAATCCGACGCCGCCCGCGCCCACCTACGCCACGCCCAGCCTGGTGAAGGAGTTCATCGACTACTTCATCGCGCACACGAGCAATGTCGAGGTGATGGTGAAGGGCGCGGATATTGTCATGTTCGACGCGCGGGTGCTGCACGACGTCGGTTCGGTCGTCCACCTGGACAGCATGACCTTCCACTTCGACGATGGCAGCTCGATCAGCCTCGTGGGCGATCATTCGTCCTTCCTGCACGGCGGGATTCTGGTCTAGACGAAACGCCTGGAGCGTCCGCTCCGGATGTCGCGAGATCAGAGGAACGACGGCCTTTCGCGGGTCGCGTTCGGGAAGGACTGCCTTGAGGCCCGCACGCCTGGACCTGGCGATTAGTTCCGCCATGCGCGCTCCCGCAATGGAAACGCCGGAGACTTCGCCGTCCCCACCCGTGGGCCCGCCGCCGCGCCGCCGCTTCGGCTTCGCCCGGCGGCTGCTGGGGCCGGTGCTGTCGCCTGTCGCCAACTATGCGCGTCGCTATCTTCAGGCCAGCGTCGAGCATGAGCTGCGCGAGGCGCGCGGCCACCTGAACGCGCTGTCGGCCGATCTGGACGCGACGCGCGGCCACCTCGACACGCTGTCGGCCGATTTGCGGGCGGTCAACCTGCGACTGGACCAGACGCACGCCCTGTTGCACATGGCGCTCAAGCAGAGCGACGAGGCCACCCGGGCGCTGTCGGCCCATCTTTCACGGCTGGAGCCGCCGCTGGCGCGCCTGGAAATGCGCGGCGACCAGTTCGGGTCGGAGCTGGCCCGTCTGCCCGGCCTGTTCGGCCCGCGCTTCGACGAGCTGGAGATCAAGGCCCGACCGCTGATCCACTACGACGCCGAGTCGACCGCCATCCGCATGCGCGATGGCTACATCCTGGCCCCCACCGCCCTGCCCACCTTCGTGACGATGCTGGCCAACGCCACCAGCCGTGGCCTGGAGCCCGGCACCGGCGACGTCCTGCGTCGCCTGGTCCAGCCGGGCATGGTCGTCGCCGATGTCGGCGCCAATATCGGCCTGCTTACTCTGATCATGGCGTGGGCCGCGGGCCCAACCGGCAAGGTCATCGCCTTCGAGCCGGAAGCGATCCCGCGCGCGAACCTCGAAAAGATGCGCCACCTCAATGGCCTGTCCTGGGTCGACGTCCGCGACCAGGCCGTGGGCGCGCAGGCGGGCCAGCTGACCTTCCACGTCAGCGACATCATCGGCCACAGCTCGCTCTACGCCTTGCCCGAGACCGAGGGCTCGCGCGAGATCCAGGTCGATGTCGTGCGCCTGGACGCGGTGGCGCCGAGCCAGCGCATGGACGTGGTCAAGATCGACGTCGAGGGCGCCGAGCTGGACGTGCTGGCCGGCATGTCGGGCCTGATCGCCAAGAACAAGGACCTGGCCATCGTCGCCGAGTTCGGTCCCGAGCACCTCAAGCGCGTCGGCCAGACCCCGGCCCAATGGTTCAAGGCCTTCGCCGACGCCGGCTTCAAGGCCTACATCATCGACGAGACGACCGGCGCGGCCGAGCCGACCAACACCAAGGCCGCCGCCAAGGTGGTCTCGGCCAACATCGCCTTCGTGCGCGCCGGCGGCGACGCCGAGAAGCGTCTGCTGCGGCGCTAAGGACCTCGCCCATGAAGATCTGCTGGGTGACGCCCTTCGTCCTGCGTTCGTCGATCGGCCGGGTCAGCGCCGAGGTGTCCAAGGCCCTGGCCCTGCGAGGCCACCAGGTCGAAATCCTGCGCTGCGAGGACAAGGACGACCCGGCCGAGCCGCTGCACCCGACCGCCCTGCGCGTGCATCACTGGCGGTCCTACGACCTCTCGCGCCTGTGGACAGAGTTCGACGTGGTGGTGGTCAATATCGGCGACAACTATCCCTTCCACGCCGGCGTGTTCGCGATCCTGGACTCCGCGCCGTGCCTGGGGATCTTCCACGACTTCTACATCTACAACCTGTTCTCGGGCTGGCTGCACTACAACGGCCTGGACTATCGCCGGCACGACGCCGAGATCGTCGCGACCTATGGCGAGGCGGCCCTGCCGCACGCCGTGGCCGTCCGCTCGGGCCAGATGCTGGACATGGGCGAGATCGCCCGGCATCTGCCGATGACCGAATGGCTGGCCGGCCGCTGCGAGGCCGCCCTGGCTCACGCCCAGTTCTATGCCCCCAAGCTGGAGGCCGTCGTCCAAGGCCCGGTCGCCGTGACGCCGCTGTGCTGCCCCGATCGCGCCACCCCGCCGGGGCCGCCGAAGGCCAAGAGCCAGCTGACGATCACCACGGTCGGCGTGATGAACCCCAACAAGCGCGTCGACGATGTGATCCGCGCCATCGGGGGCTCCGACGCCTTGAAGGCGTGCGTCTATCGCCTGGTGGGACCGATCTCTGACGCGGAACGCGCCAAGCTGGAGGCCGCCGCCGCCGAGGTCGGGTTCGACAATTTGGTCATCGACGGCGCGGTCGACGACGACACCCTGGACCGCCGCCTCGACGAGGCCGACATCATGGTCGCCCTGCGCAAGCCGGTGCTGGAAGGCGCCTCGGGCTCGGCCTGCGAGGGCATGCTCAGCGGCCGCCCGACCGTGGTCGCCCGCGCCGGCTTCTACGGCGAGCTGCCCGACGACCTGGTCTTCAAGATCGACGGCGAGATCGTGGTCGAGGAGTTGCGCGACGTGCTCGAGCGTCTGGTCGCCGATGAGGCCCTGCGCCGCGAGACCGGCAAGGCCGCCCGCGCCTGGGCGCTGGCCAACCTCAACGCCGCCCGCTACGCAGGGGCCATCGAGGGTCTGGCCCAGGCCCAGGTCACCAGCCGCCCTCTGCTGGCCGTCGGCCGCCGCATCGGCGGCGAGCTGACCGCCATGGGCCTGACCGACACCGACCCAGCCGCCGCGCGGATCGGGGCGACGCTACAGAAGCTGTTCGCGCCGATTGAGGCCTAGGCGCTCTTGCTCACCGGGGGCGCGCAGTAGCGGTCTAGGAAGGCCTGGTGCTGCGGCAGTCGGGCGACCATGCCGTCGATGTTGCGCTTGAGGTCCTCCAGCGCGCCCTTCAACTGATGAGCCGGCATCAACCGACCCATGTGGTGATAGGTCTGAGGCTGGATCCGCTGGCCCAGCAGAACCTGTAGCCAGGAGTCGACCTGGAACAGCTCTCCCGGTGCCTGGTAGACCTGAGCGCTTTGGCGGAAGAGCTCGATGCGCTGGGACAGGCTGTCGGGGATCTCCATCTCGCGCACGCGATCCCAGAACGGACTGTCGGTCCGCTCGGTCGCCTTGTAGTGCAGGATGATGAAATCGCGGATCTTCTCCAGCTCGTCGTTGGCCTGGCGGTTGTAGCGATCGACCGCCGCCTGGCTGATCCCGGCGAAGGGGAACAGTTGCATCAGCCGCGTCACGCCGATCATGATCAGGTGGATCGAGGTCGATTCCAGCGGCTCGACGAAGCCGCTCGCCAGGCCCAGGGCCACGACGTTCTTGTCCCAGGTCTTGCGGCGACGGCCCGTGCGATAGCGGATCAGTCGCGGCTCGATCAGGGTCTCGCCCTCGATCTCGCCCATCAACTTCGCGCGCGCATCGTCATCGGACATGAAGTCGCTGCAGTAGACGAGGCCATTGCCGACCCGGTGTTGGAGCGGGATCTTCCATCGCCAGCCCGCCTCGTGGGCGATCGCGCGGGTATAGGGGACGGCGGGCTCGGTCGAACGGGTCTGGACCGCCAGAGCGCTGTTGGTCGGCAGCCAATGGTCCCAGTCCTCGAAGCCGGCCTTCAGGGTCTGTTCAATCAGCAGGCCGCGGAAGCCGGTGCAGTCGACGAACAGGTCGCCCTCGACCACCTCGCCGCTCTGCATGACCAGGGCCTCGACGAAGCCGTCCTCCCCGCGCTGGCGGACGCTGGCGATCTTGCCCTCGACCCGGCGCACGCCATCGGCCTCGGCCATGCCGCGCAAGAAACGGCCGTAGAGACCGGCGTCCAGGTGGTAGGCGTAGTTCAGCGGACTCTCGTCGCCGGTATAGAACCTGTTCTGCTCGGCCGCCTTCAGCTCAAGGCAATAGTCGCCGAGATCGCCGCCGAATCCCTGCTCGCGGGCCTGCATCCAGAAGTGATGAAAGCCGCCCATCCAGGTGGATTTGCCGACCTGGCCGAACGAGTGGATGTAACGATCACCGACCTCGCCCCAATTCTCGAACGAGATGCCCAGTTTGAAGGTCGCCTGTGTGGCGCGCATGAACTCGGCCTCGTCGATGCCGAGCAGCGCGTTGAAGGTGCGGGCCGTGGGGATCGTCGATTCCCCCACCCCGACCGTGCCGATGTCCTCGGACTCGACCAGGGTGATGTCGAGCAGCGGGCCTAGCTGCTTGGCCAGGGCCGCGGCGGCCATCCAGCCGGCGGTGCCGCCGCCCGCGATCACCACCTTACGGATCGACTGCTGGGTCATGACGCCCCTCCCCTCGTTCTTGTTATCGGTTCAGGCGGTCGAGCAGGTATGCTCGCAGCCGCCTGGCCTTGATCTCGTCCATCGGACCCAGCGGTCCGCGCGCGGCCTCGGGCAAATGCGCCCCGGCGCGATCGGCGGGGCCGAACAGATAGTAGTCGAACAGGGCCTTCCAGCCCTGCTTCTCGAAGTCGGGCCGGTCGCGCAGGCTCAGCAGGCCGTGCAGCAGGGTGGTCATCGGCGTGTCGACGAAGCCCGGCGAGGCGTTCCACCAGTAGTTCACCAGCACGTTGAACGGCTCCAGCGCCTCGACCTGGTGCCACCACAGGGCCGGATAGACCAGGACATCGCCGGGCTCGAGCTCGGCCACCTGGGCGCTGGCGATCGCTTCGCGGAAAAGCGGATGCCGCTCGAAGTCGGGCGTCTCGAAATCGACCAGGCTGACCACCTGGCCGCCGGGCGTCGGCTCCAAGGGTCCGGGATACAGGTTGGCGACCTGGTCTGGCGGGAACAGGGTGAAGCGCCGCCGGCCCACGGCGCAGACGGCGATATTGTTGGACATGTCGTAGTGGGCGGCGGCCGTCGTGCGGTTGCCGATCCAGATCCCGGCCATCGGCGGCTGCGGGCCGAACACCTCGGGCCCCAGGCCCAGGTCGTTGGCGGCCTTCAGGCTTGGGAAATAGGCGTCGAGATCGGTCGAGCCGACATAGACCGACGGGGCGTCGTTTCGGCCCTCGACCTCTTCGAGGCGGCGCAGAAAGGTCTCCAGCGGCGCGCGCTCGGCCTTGAAGTTCATGGCCGTGAGGGTCGGATCGTAGAAGAACCGGCCCCTGATCGACGGATCGCCGCTATAGCCGACCACCCGGCCGCCCTGGTCGTGAGCCCGGATGTAGTCGCGCGCCGCTTGGCTGGATTCGAGGCCTGCCCGCACTAACGGCCAATCCCGCGCTAGGCCCTTGAAGACCATCGGCGTCTGGCCGGCCAGCACGGCGTCGAACGGGATCTGGGCCGGCGTCGCGACCGTGGTCTCCAGCGTCCGGCGGGCCGTCAGGGCGGTCACGTCAGGCCAATCCCGCGGAAGAGACGCGCTTAAGGGTCTTGCGGGCGATCAGGTCCTCGATATTGCCCATCGAGGCGATCAGGGCCCAGGCCGCGCGCAGCAGGCCCGACTGGTGCAGCCGTTCCAGGTCCGTCCCGGCGACGGCCGCCAGGCGATCGGGCGCCAGGGTGAAGACGTCCGGCACGTCGTAGCTGGTCTGGTCGTCCAGCTTGATCTCGATGTCGATCGGCTCGATCAGGCCCAGTTCGTCGAAGGCCGCGAACATCGGGCCGGCCACTTCCAGGCCTTCGTGGATGAGGCTCAGCGTGCGGTTGACGCTCTGCAGATAGGGCGCGGCGCCGCCGGCTGGCAGGAACAGGCGCTCGCCCGCGTCACGGCTGACCCGCGGATGGTCGAGGTCGACATGGATCATCGCGCGAGGCTCGTCGCCTCGCGCATCGTGCTGCAGGGCGATCGAGAACGGACCGCGCCGCTGGACGGCGGGGATGTAGCGGGCGTTCCAGCCGGTCTCGTCGAGGAACAGGTTCTCGTCGCGGTCCAGACCCAGCAGCGCCACGGCTTGATAGGCGCCAGTGGCGTCCTTGCGGATCAGGATCGGATATTCGCGCTGCGCCGCCTCGAATTCGGTGGGCAGGAGCAGCGTCTGGTTCAGGCCGTCGCCGTACGCGACGCCGTGCTCGGCGATCACCCGCAGCTCGGCGTGATCGACGTTGTTGAGAAGCACTCGGTTCATGTCGGCCAACTCATGCTCGCGGATGGCTACTTCAAAGGAAGAAAGGGGCCGCCGCAAGCGGCGACCCCCTCATCCACTTCCAGGACTTCCGGTCTAGAAGCGGTAGCGAGCGCCGAGCAGGAAGCGGCGATCCAGTTCCTGAGCGAACCACAGCTGGTTCGGATCGCGACCGTAGGTGCGCAGGTTTTCCTTGGTCAGGTTGATGCCTTCCAGGGAGACCGCCAGCTTCGGCGTGACGTCGTAGCTGACGCTGAAGTCCAACTGGCCGAACGGAGCGACATAGACCGGGTTACGGTCGTTGCCGCGATTGGTGGCCTGCAGGAACTTGTCACGCCAGTTGTAGGCGATCCGCGCCGAGATCCCGTGCTTGTCGTAGATCAGGGTGGCGTTGGCCGTGTCCGACAGACCCAGCAGAGCGAACTGGTCCTGGCCGGGGCTGGCGCCGTTGTCGAACTCGACGTCGCCACGCACCATCGTATAGGCCCCCGACACACCGAAGCCGGTGTCGCCGAAGAAGTGCTGCGCCGCGATTTCGAAGCCGTGGATCTTGCCGGTCCGGTTGTTGATCGGCTTGGAGACCTGGAAGTTGAATAACGGGTCGGCGCTGTTGGCGGTAATGTCCACCGCCGCCAGGATGGCGTCCGCGAAGGCCTGGTTGATGTCGCCGCTCGGGCCGCGATTGGCCTGGAACTGCGCCGACGCCGCCGCCGCCGAACCGCCGTTCTGCTGCAGCAGGGCCGTCATCGTGAACAGGTTCACGTCGGTCGGTCCGGCGCCGATGGCGTTCAGCAGATCTCTGGCCGTGCCGGAACGCGTCCCAGCCTGGCCCGAGGTGGGGTCACGCAGACCGAACAGGTTCTGCATCACCGTGCCGGTGCCGACGAAGTTGTTCACCCGCTTCTCGAAGAAGCCGGCCGTGATGAAGCTGCTGGGCTTGTAGTACCACTCCAGCGAGACGTCGAAGTTGTCCGAGATCAGCGGCTCCAGGTCCGGATTGCCGCTGCTGCCGAGCGGGGTAGCCCCGTTGGCGACCGGGCGGCCCGGCGCATTCGCCGTCTGGGCGGCGAACAGGTTGCCGTAGTCCGGCCGCGCGATGGTGCGGCTGAACGAGAAGCGACCGACCACGTCGTCCCGAAGGTCGACCTGGAAGTCCAGCGAGGGCAGCAGGTTGTTGTACTTGCCCTTGCCCGACAGCGGCGAATAGGTCGACGCCGTGTCGATCCGGAAATCGTTGTCCGACGTCCAGACGATGGCGGTGGGCGTGCGAACCGCCGAGATCGACGTGACCTTGGTCTGCTCGTAGCGAACGCCCGTGACCAGGGTGGCCGGAAGGCCGGCCAGCTCGGACTTCCAGGTCAACTGGCCGTAGGCGGCGGCGATGTCTTCGTCGACGCGGTTGTTGTTCTGGCCGGTGACCCGCACGGGGTTGCCCCGAGCCGTATAGGCCGGCGACAGAGCGTTCAGCAGATCGACCGCGTCGGCGCGGAACGACACCAGGCCGGGGCCGGTCTGCTTCAGATCCAACTCGCTGAAACGGCAGGCCATGCAGAAGGCCTTCACCAGGCTGCCGGCGTACTGCTGTACGTCACGCGGGTTCGAGATACCCCACGAGCCCAGCTCCTGCTCCGTGTTGATCGTCGACTGGGTCATCTTCGAGGTCCGGTAGTCGGCCCCAAAGTCGATGCGGCTGCCGTTGTCGTCCAGGTCCCAGGTGAAGTCGACCCGGGCTTCCTTGATCTCGTGTTGCTGGCGCTGGGACGAGGTGCGGCCCACCTGGCTGCCCAGGTCGCCGACGTCCAGTTGACCATTGGCGTTGCCGCGCGGGGCGGCGTCGTTGATCGTGAACGACTGGACTGGGACCTTGCCGCTGTAGTCGACCGAGTGCGACGAGATGATCGGCGCGCCGATGGAGACCATGGTCGAGCTGGAGCCGTTAGGCGCGCCCGGCTTGGAGTCCGACTTCGAGATGTGGCCGTCGATATTGACGCGGAAGCGGTCCGACAGGTCCCAGGCGGCGTTCAGGCCGTAGGACTTCAGGGAGTCCGTGTTGGCCCGATACTGCTGCTCGAAGCCCATGTCCTTGGTGCCGCTGAGCGTTTCGGACAGCAGGACCGCGGTGGCCACGACCGGGTTGTTGTCGAAGGTCACCTTGTCGAACGGGCGGTTGAACCAGTTCGTGCTGTCGTTACGGCGCTCGTACGACTTGTTCTCGGCGTACAGGGCGTCGGCCGTGATCTTGAGGTTTTCGGTCGGGCGGAATTGCGCGGTCAACTGGCCGTTGACCCGCTCGCGCTGGCCTTGCGAGAAGTGGTAGCGGCTGTCGTTGGGGATCGCGACCAGGGTGTTCGGGTTCGAGGGCGCGTTGGTGATCTGGGTCGCGCCGCCGTTGCGCACGAAGCCGTTCGCCGGATCGTTGAACTGGGCGAAGGTGCGGATGTTCCAGTCGTTCGACGTGACCGAGCGGCTGGTGAAGTTGCGCTTCTGGTAGCTGCCGAACAGGGCGACGCCGAACTTCTCGCTTTCATCGAGGTAGTTCAGCAGGCCGGACACTTCGGGCGTGTACTTGGACGTGTCCTCAAGCTTTTCGGACACGCTCTGGTCGTAGACGCCCTTGACCCCGATGCTGCCCGACAGGCCGTGCTCGCGGGAGTCCAGAGGATGGCGAGTCTTGACGTTGATCGTCGCGCCGATGCCGCCCGAAGGAATCGCCGCGCGGCCGGTCTTGTAGACCTCCAGCGTGGTCACGCCTTCCGAGGCGAGGTTCGAGAAATCGAACGAGCGGCTGGTGCCCGCGGCGAAGTCCGTCGACTGGTCGCCACCGACCGTGGCGACGTTGGCCGTCGGCATGGTGCGGCCGTTCAGGGTCACCAGGTTGAAGCCGCCGCCGAAGCCGCGGACCGTGACCTGGGAGCCTTCGCCGTTGGTGCGGTCGATGGACACGCCGGTGATCCGCTGCAGGGATTCGGCGAGGTTGGTGTCCGGGAACTTGCCGATGTCCTCGGCGGAGATGGCGTCGACGACGCCGCTGTTGTTGCGCTTGATCGCGATCGACCGTTCGAGAGAAGCGCGGATGCCGGTGATGACGATTTCATCGACGGCGGTGTTGTCCTGGGTCTGCTGAGCCAGCGCTGAGCTGGCGAACATGGCCGCCGTGATGGCGACGCAAGAGGCAGACGCGTGCAAGCGACGAAGCCGCTTCATAGGCCGTTCCCCCTAATTAGCCCCTGTGGGGCGCTGTTTTTGTTACGCGCCGGAAGCATTTCCGACTGCTCTTCCCGTCCCGCGAGCCTTGGAGAAACAACCAACGCACGAGGTACTAGTTAGCGGTAACATCGGTCGCTGACGGCTGCAACGACAAAATGACAGCGCTGGCAGGATTTTTTCAAGCCCATTTGAGCCGATTTTTAGGACCACTGAATTGGACAATTCGGGCCGTTTCGGAAGGCTGGCGACACGACGGATCCTGGCCTTCGCGCCCTGGTTGCTCACTATTTCAGGACGGTAACCGGTGTCCCGCGGACAAATGGGCGGCTGGAGCGTGGCGGCCGAAAGCGTGAGCGGTTTCGGCGCCCGCCACGCTCTAAATGTTTGAGGTAGAGCCGATTTATCCGTTTCCGATGGTCCACCAGAGACGGACAGGCTCTACAGCCGCATGCGGATTCCGAAACCGAACGAGCGCCCCGAGCGGCCGATCTGCAGCGGGCGGTCACGCTGGCCCTCGTAGGCGGCCTCGACCGTGTCGGTCAGGTTGCTGGCCTCGACGTACAGCGAGACGCGGGGGCTGAGGTCGTAGGAACCGGCCGCGTCGAGATAGCCGGCGCTGGCGACCACGAAGCTGGAGACCCCTCCCCCCTGCATGTCGGCCTCGGAGCCGAACGGCGAGCGCCAGGTCCAGGAGAGGTGGGCGTGCAAGGGGCCGCGCTCGACGAAGGGGCTGATCGACCAGGACAGGCGCGAGACGCCGTTCAGCCGGCCGCGCCGCCCCTGGTCGTCGCGGCTGGCGGCGTCGACCCAGGTGGCGCTGGTCCAGACCCCGATCCCGTGGGCGAAGCGCCGGCTGAAGGCCGCCTCGAGGCCGGTCACCTTGGCCTCGCCCGCGTTGCGCGGCCTGGACATTGTCACCGTGGCCACGACCGGCGGCCCCGCGCGGGTGGCGAAGGTCAGGCGCTCGGGCCGGGCCGAGACGACGATGAAGTCGTCGATGGTCTTGTGGAACAGCGCCAGGCTGACGCCGCCGAAGTCCTCGAACTCACGCTCCAGCGAGAGGTCGTAATTGGTGGCCAGGTACGGCTTCAGCTCCGGATTGCCGCCGATGCCGGAGAACAGGGTCCCCGGCGAAGGGTGGTCGATCTCCGCCTGGCCGCGCTGGTAGAGGATCGAGACGAGGCTGCTGGCCGGGACCGTGGCCGAGCGCAGGTCCGCCAGGGACGGCCGGGTGATGCTGCGCGAGGCCGCCAGACGCAGCCGCCAGTGCTCATCAAGCGCGATGGCGAGGTTGGCGCTGGGCAGGGCCACGGCATGGGCGCCCGTATAGCGGACCGGCTTGACGTCCATGGAGCCCGTCGTGGAGACGCCCAGCAGCGTGCCAGTCACGTCCGTCCGGGTCCGGGCGGTCCGCAAGCCGACATTGCCCGTGGCCGGCAGGCCCAGGACGCTCGTGGCGAAGTCCAGGCGACCGTAGGCGGCCAGGATTCGCTCGCCAACCTTGTAGGAGCCCTGCAGATCCGCGCCGGTCGGGACCAGGTCCTCGGCGTCGACGATCACCCGGTCGGCCTCGCCCGGCAGCACGAAGCCGGCGCGGAAGGCGGTGAAGTCGGCCGACGTCCAGGCCGGCGGTCGCGCGGCGATCAGCCGGTCGAAAGCCTCGCCGGGCGTGCCAATATCGAAGAAGCCGGCGTCGACGACCGTCCCGGCCCGTGGCGCGGCCTCGCGGTCGCGGCGCTGGAAGTCGCGCCCCCGATCGGTGACTTGCCCGCCCAGGCGCAGGCGCTCGAACCGCAGGGGTCCCAGCGTCCAGTCGACCGGCCGCTCGGCGGCCACCAGTCCGGTGACGTCGTGGTCCTCCACGTGGGTGGCGCGGACGCCGTAGCGCGAGAAGGTCAGCTGGGCGGGATCGGTCAGGTCGAACGACGTCGACAACAGCGGCGTCTCGCGGCGCGCGATCAGGTCGGGCCCCAGGTCGAAGCGGTAGGAGACGCCCAACGGGCTGACCGCGCCGATCCTCTGCAGCGGCGTGTCGAGGTTGGAACGGGCGCTGGACAGGCTGAGGCGTGGCTCCAGGGTCCACCCGCCGGCGTCGGCCTTCATGGCTAGGCTCAGGGAGACGTTCTCGTGAACCTGGTCGGAGACTTCCAGGTTGTTGCCGATCTCGCCGGCGGCGATGCGGCCACCGAGCAGGGTGCGGCCCTCGATCCGCGCGTCGCCCGCCGCCAGGGCCTGGGCCGCGTAGTCGCCGATCCCATAGACGATGCGGTCCTCGCGGATGCTGTTGTCGAAACGCGAGGCCAGGGTGTCGAGATAGAGCGTGACGCTCGGCGCGACCCGCCACTCGGCCCCGGCGAAGGCCGTGGTCCGCGCGCGCTGCTCCTGCTCGATCGTGGTTCGGATATCCTCGGGAACAGTCAACGACGCGCCGTTGATTACAAGGTCGCGATAGCGCGAGATCTGAAAGCGGTCGTACTGGACCTCGCGCCGCTCGGTGGAGACGCCAGCGACCACGCCCAGCCGACCGTCGGCCCGCCGCCAGCGGCCGGAGATGGCGACGTCCGGCGACACGGCGTCCGAACGAAGCTCGGCGTGGGCGTCGGCGCGGATCGACAGGTACGACGCCCCCTCCAGCCCGCGCACCGTGCGGATATCGATGTTCGAGCCGATGCCCCCGTCCACCAGATCCGCCGTCGGCGACTTGGCCACCACCGCTCCCGCCAGCAGGTCGGCCGAGAGGGCGCGGAACCGGAACTGCCGGCCGCTCTGGGTGGAGTTGCGGATGTTCTCGTTGAACGCCACGGGCGCGCCGTTCAGGGTCACCGACTGGAACAGCGGCCCCAGACCTCGGACGCTGACGAACTGGCCCTCTCCCACCTCGCGCTCGATGGCCACGCCCGGCACGCGTTGCAGCGCCTCGGCGAGATTGGCGGCCGGCAGCTCGCCGATCCGACCGGCCGAGACGGCGTCGACGATGGCGTCGGCGCGGCGCTTCTGGAGCAGAGAGTCCTCAATGCCAGCCACGAAGGCGGCGTTGATCGTGACCGCGTCCAGGTCCACCGGCGCTTCGGGAGCCGGCGCGACGCGAGGCGGCGCGGGCGTCGCCTCGGCCCAGACCCGCACCGAGGCGTGGTCGGCGATCTCATAGCGCAGGCCCGTGCCCGCCAGCAGGCGTTTCAGCGCCTCGCGCCACGACATGGTCCCGGAGACGGCGTTGGCACGGTACGCGCGTCCCGGCTCGGTCGACAGGGCGAAGGCGCAGCCGGCCTTCAGGCATAGGGCCATCAGGGCGGCGCGGGCGTCCTGGGCGGGGATGTCGAAGCGCGGAGCCGGGACTTGCGCGAACGCCGGCGCGGCCGCGGCCAGCGCCGCGATCGTCAGGGCGGACACGCGACGGAAGGACATGCGGCGACTGGTGAAAACCCCGGCGCTGCTGGGCGCCCAGGGTCTGGTAACGCTGCTTCGTGACAGACTCGCGAAAGGCCCTGACCTGGGCGGCCGTCGCGTCAGCGGGCCTCAGCGCGCGGTGGCGACGACCTCGCCCGGACCGGTGCGCTTCAGCACCACCGGCAGCACCTTGGCGGCGCGATCGATCACCGTTCCGCGGCCGTCCAGCGACAGCATGGCGGTGACACGCTGGCGACCCAGGGTCGGGTCGGCCAGGCGGATCCTGGCGTCGGTGTAGCGTCCCAGTTCGGCCAGGACTTCGGACAGCGCCGCGTCCTGGAACACCAGCCGGCGCTGGCGCCAGGCGACGGCCGTGGCCGGATCGATCCGGGCCTCGCGCCGCACCGCGCCGCCAACCTGATAGGTCACCTGGTCGCCGGGAACGAGATGGACGGGCTCGGTCGGGGTCCGGGGCTGCGAAACCTCGACCGAGCCCTCCAGCAGTTCCACCCGGGCACGGCCGTCGCGGAGGCTCGTGGCGAAGTGGGTGCCGGTGACGATGACTTGCCGGTCGGCCAGGGCCACCTGGAACGGGTGGACCTTGTCGTGGGCGACCGCGAAATAGGCGCCGCCCCTGTCGAGGGCGAGGCGGCGCACCTTGCCGTCGACCCTGGCGCGCAGGGTGGTGGCGGTGTCCAGCGTGACGACCGAGCCGTCGGCCAGGGTCACGTCGCGGATCTCGCCGACGGCGGTCGTGTAGGTCGCGGCGCCGGCCAGCGGATCCCGCGGGCGCGTGACCAGCGTCGGCGCGATCGCCACGGCCAGCACGGTGGCGACGAGACCGCCAGCCAGGGCGACGGGCGTCCAGCCGGCTTTTTTCGGGCGACGCGCCGCCACCGGCGCGGGTGGGATCAGGTTCAGCTCGCCGACGAGTTCGGCGCGCAGGTCGCGCGTGTCGCGCAGCATTCCCTTGGCGTCCTGGTAGTCGGCGAGATTCCTAGGGTCGGCCGCCAGCCAGCGCTCGAAGGCCGCCAGGGTCGAACGCGGCGCGTCGGGACGGCCCAGGCGCACGACCCAGTCCTCCGCGGTGCGCGGCTTGGCTTCGAACAGGCTGGCGAAACGATCGAGCATCTTGGCGGTTAGGCCTTCCCAATGAGCAGCGTGGCCCGGTCCTGCCCGGGGCGCATCTTCACAACGATCCACAAGCGCGACACCTCAGGTCCCCCGCGCGGCTTTCAGCCGACGTAGCGCCTCGGCCAGGTGCTTTTCCACCATGCTGACCGACACGCCCAGGCGATCGGCGATCTGGCGATAGCTGAGATCCTCGAAGCGATGCAGCAGGAAGGCGTCGCGGCAGCGCGGCGGCAGTTCGCGGATGGCGGCGGCGACGCCGGCCAGATCCTGGCGGGCGATCGAGCGGCGGTCGGCGGCCGGATCCTCGCTGGGGGCGTTCTCCCAGGCCGCGGTCGTGTCGTCGGTATCGAGCCACAAGGTGCGGGCCCGCTCGCGGCCGGCCTGCTTCCAGTGGTCCTTCAGAAGGTTCTTGGCGATGGCGAACAGCAGCGGCCGGCTGTCGGCCTGGCCGATCGCGTGGCCGGCGCGATGAAAGCGGGCGAAGGTCTCCTGGACGATATCCTCGGCGTCTTCCAGCGACTGGCCGCGCCGCTGGAGAAACAGCACCAGTTCGGCGCGCAGCCCCGTCATGCCGCTTCCCCAATCACGCCCCTTGGGCGGACGCGCCGAAGCGCTCCCCCCGGCGAAGGGGGGAGCGCGCCCGGTGATGGCGTCCAGCGGGCTCAGAAGTTCATCCGCAGGCCGAGCGAGAAGCGCCGTCCCGACTTCTCGTACATGGTCGGGAACGACGGATCCATCGTGTAGCCCTTGGTGACCTCGTCGGTGACGTTGATCCCCTCCAGGCTCAGCTGGATGCGCTCGTTGACGTTGTAGCTGACCGAGATGTCGGTCTGGCCGTAGCCCGAGCGCCAGATCGGATACATCTCGTAGCCGATGCCTTCGACGTACTTGCCCTTGTAGTTATACGAGACGCGGGCCTGGAACTTGTCGTTCTCGTAGTAGAGCGTGAGGTTGTAGGCCTTGTCGGCCAGGCCCACCGGCGGGGTCGGAACGCCGATCAGCGACTGGCCGCTCAGCGAGCTGTCCAGGATCGTGTAGTTGGCGTTGATCCCGAAGCCCTTGGCCGGCTCCCACAGCAGGCCGAACGGCACGATGGCCACCAGTTCGACGCCGTCGACATTGTACGAACCCGCGGCGTTGATCGGCTGGTAGACGTCGAAGTCGTAGACGCCGTCGACCGTGCCGTTGGCGTTGTACTTGGTGACGCCCTTGACCGTGCCCGTCAGGGCCTGGCGGACGACGCCCTCGATCTTCTTCTTGAAGTACGAGACGGCCAGCAGGCCGCCTTCCGGCAGGTACTTCTCGACGCCGACTTCATACTGTTCGGCGAAGGTTGGCTTCAGGCCCGGGTTGCCGTCGGTGAAACGGAACGAGTTGAAGCTGGCGGTGCGCTTGTAGGCCAGGTCGGTCAGGGCCGGACGCATCAGGGTCTTCGACGCCGCGCCGCGCAGCACGATGCTGTCGGTGATGTCGGCGGTGAAGTTCACGCTGGGCAGCAGCTTGTTGTAGCTGCCGTCGCTGGACACGGGCGCGGGGGTATAGGTCGTGCCGCCGGTCGAGGTCTGGATCTGATGGTAGCCCGACGAGGTGATCGAGGTGTCGACGTAGCGAACGCCGCCGTTCACCGCCACCGGCACGGGGCCGACGTCGAAGCCCAGGTCGGCCATGGCGTAGACGCTCGTGACCTTCTCATCGACCTTGTAATAGTCGCCCGGCGTGAACGGCGTGGTGAAGCCGGCGTAGCGGAAGGTCTTGCGCGCGTAGTCGTTGGAGATCTGGCTCCAGGTGATGTCGCGGACCGTGTAGTCGCCGCCCGGCACCAGATCGCCGATCGGGGTCAGCGTGCTGTCGGCCATGGTGCGGGTGTTGAGGTAGGCGCTGCTGCCCGGACCCGGACCCTGGATGTTCAGCGAACCGTAGCGGCGTTCCTTCGACTTGTCGGTGTAGCGGGCGCCGATCTGGATGGTCTTCAGCGCCGGGAAGAAGCCGAGGGCGAACTCTTTCGTATAGTCCGCCTGGGCCGCGTACTTGTCGTCGGTGATCTTCTCGAGGCTCGTCTCATAGGCCTCGAACAGGTACTTGGACGGCGCGTTGTACATGTCGATCGAGGCCGGGTTGGCGCTCTTGACCGTCTCGCCGCCGGTGGCCGTCCAGCGGGTGCGCGACGGGGCGTAGGCCACGTGCTTCAGGTTCGAATAGTCGAGCGTCTTCTTGGCGCCCGAATAGCCGGCCAGGGCGTGCAGCTTCCAGGTCTCGCCGCGCCAGTTCAGGTCCGTGCCGAACTGGGCGTAGTCGGTCTTGTTGATCTGCTCCTTGCTGAGCATCTCGTGCTGGGTCGCGGTGTAGGAGACGTCGCGCAGCACGACCATGTTGTAGTCGGCCAGGGTGGTCTTGTCGTAGCTGTGGATGGTCTCCAGCGTGCTCTTGCTCGAGGCCGAATAGGCGGCCGCGTCGTACTGGTCCTCGGTCGCGTCGTAGCCGCCCAGCATCAGGTCGAAGGCGATGTCGAAATTGGCCGAGGGCTTGTACTGCAGCGAAGCGGTGCCGCCCCACTGGTCCTGGGTGTTCAGGTAGGCGCGGTCGCCGACCTTGTCCTGGAAGATGATGCGGCCGGTCTCGTCGCGATTGGTGTTGCTCTTGACGACGACGCCGGCGTCGCGGGCCAGGACGGCGGCGGCCTGCGAGGCGCGCGTGCCGCCGGCTTCCAGGAAGCGGAACATCGGGCGGAAGTTGATGCCCGAGTTGGAGTCGGTGCGGTTCGAGCGACGCGCGGCCGAGAACGACACCAGGCCGCCCCAGTTCCCCCACGTATCGCTCGCCAGGAAGGCGACCTTCGGGTCGGTCTTCTTGGAGATCGAGTTGTAGGCGCCTTCGGTCGAGGCGATCAGCTTGCGGCCGCTGTAGTCGAACGGGCGGGCCGTCGAGATGTAGATCGAACCGGCGATGCCGCCTTCCTCGTCCGAGGCGCGCGGCGACTTCTGCACGGTCACCTGCTGGATGACTTCCGAGGCGAAGATGTCGAACTCGACGTCACGGCCGCCGCTGCCCGAGGCCGTGGCCAGGTTGTTGATGGTGACGAAGGTGAACTCGCTGGGCAGACCGCGGACGCTGACCCGGCCGCCGAGGCCCTTGTTGCGCTCGATGGTCACGCCGGGCATGCGCTGCAGCGCCTCGGCCAGGTTCTGCTCGGGGAAGTTGGCGACATCGGTGGCCACGATCGAGTCCGAGAAGCCGATCGTCTCGCGCTTCATGTCCACGGCCTTCTCGAGGCTGCGGCGATAGCTGCCGGTGACGACGATCTCTTCGACCTGTGCGTTCTCGGCGGTCGCGGCGGCCACGGCCTGGGCTTGGGCGCCCGTCGCCGAGAACAGGCCGATGGCGGCGCAGCTGGTCATCAGCCAGGCCAGGTGGCGCGCACGGCCGCCGTTCGTGTTCAGTCCGATCATCCGCTCAATCCCCGAGGTGTTGTTGCGACGGCGGCAGGACCGAACACACTGGTTCGGCCCACGCCCCCGACGGCTTCAACGACGGCCCCGGACGCCCCCTCAGCGGCGAGATGTTGATTTCATCAAAACTTCACGGCCGGGCGGGTGAGGCGCTCTTCGCCCCGCCTTGGGAGAGGATCGCGTCCAGCTCGGCGCGGGCCGCTTCCATGTCGCGGCGGAAGTACGGCGAGACGTGTTCCGCGCCGTAGATCGTCGCCCCCGACTGCATGCCGGCCTCGGCGGCGCTGACGCTGTGCGAGCCACAGATCCAGCGGCTTTCGGCGTAGTCGCGGCCCCGGGCGTACAGCGCGTCGGCCCGGCTGGGGGCCAGCTCGGCCAGGATCATCGCCACGTGCATGCCGAACGCGGAGTGACCCGACGGATAGTCCGGATTGCCGGCCAGGTGGGCGCTCTTGGCCTCGCAGATCGGGGCGTCGGTCTTGCCGATGTAGGGACGCTTGGTCCCCCAGTGGGTCTTGGCGACGCCGACCACCGAGCGGTCTTCGCCGGCGCGTTCCAGCAGAGCGGCGAGGATCGGGGCCTGGGTCGGGTCGATCGTGACGCCCAAAGCCTCGGAGAAGTGCTTCCAGGTCGTGCCGTCGACATCGTCGGTGGCCCGCTTCCAGCGCGCGGAGCCCTTCAGGCTTCGGCTCTGGTCGAAGATCGCCGCGTCGGCGATGGCGCGGGGCGAGCCGGCGGCCGGCGGGGCGGCCAGGATCTTGGTCAGGTCCGGGCGCTGGGCGGGGTCCAGATAGCCCTGGACCGGCGCGCCGGCCACGCTCTCGAACGGCGCGGCGCAGCCCTTGGCCATGCGAACGGGGTTGCAGGTCGCCACCTCGCCGCCGGTCAGGCGCACGGTGTAGCCGCCGGCGAAGCGCGGATCGGCCCACAGGTAGTCGGTCGAGACATATTGCGCGCCGCTGGAGAACGCGGCGCTGCGCATCGCGACGTCGTTCTTGCGGGCCTGGACGGTGTCGGCGTCGGCGCGGGTGCGGACGATGAAGCCGGCCTTCACGGCGGCGGCGATGCGGGCCCGGTCGCCGACCGGATCGTTGAGGGTCAGGTAGGCGGCGGCCGGCGAGGCTTCGTCGGTGTTGACGAACATCGCCCGGCCTTCCAGCGACTTGCGGGCTCCGCGATAGGCCGCGACCTTCTCCGGGCCCTCGTCGAGGGCGAAGAACACCTTGCCGCGCGCCGCGCTCAGCGCCGGCCAGCCGTCGGCCAGCACCGCCTCGCGCAGGGTGGCGCGCTTGCCCTGGACCTGGTCTGGGGTGATCAGCTCGGCGTCGGTGAACACCGACCTGATCTCGGCGTCGAGGGCGTCGAAGGCCTTTTCGTCGAACGGCAGGGCCGCGACGCCGCCGGGGAAGCTGGACGGGCCGTCCTTGGCGTTCAGCAGGATCAGGATCGGCGCGTGGTCCGGGTGGGCCTTCGACCAGGCGCGGACCTCCGTCAGGCACACGACGAAGGTCGGACAGGTCGTGCGGAAATCGACGTCCTGCATGTGCAGGACCTTGTAGCCCGGCTTGGCCATGGCCGCCGCCCAGGCCGGAGCCGGGACGACGCCCTTGCCGAAGGCGGTGGCCGGCTTGGCGAAGCGACCGCCGTCGGGATCGCGCGCCACGTCCAGCTCCAGCTGCCGGGCGCCGGCGTCCAGCTCCTCCGCCAGCGGACGATGGCTGTAGTCCAGGCCCAGAGCCCCCTGCCCGGCCGCCGCCAGCATGGCCGTCATCTCGTCGGCCGGAATCGCGGCCTTGTAGGAATTGTGCGTGCCGACGGCGAGGATGTCGTTCATCCGCGCCGCCTGGGCGCTGGGTTCGGCGGCCATCAGGGCCAGCAGCAGGCTCAGCATCGTCATCTCCCGGTACAGGTCGAAGCGGAGCCGTAATGCGGTTTTGTGACAGTCGTGCGCGAGCGTCCAGGTCCAGGCCCGATCTTCAGTCGCCGAGTTTCAGGCGGGTTCGTTCAAAAGGCGACACGACCCGCCGAGCCGTCGAACGCGTCGCTCCGTAGCCTGAGCACGCCTAATTCGTCGCGGCGGACGATAGCGTTTTTGGAAACAGTGACTTTCCACCATTTCCATTTATGCGGCGATGCGTCGCGGCCAGAGTGAGCTTGTCAGAACAACGGGGCGGCCGGGAACGGTCCTCCACCCAACGCAAAAGGACATCCCATGACCCTCGTCGCCACGCCCACCGCCGGCCCGCAACTGCTGACCCCGACCGACCACACCCTGATCATGATCGACTACCAGTCGCAGATGGCGTTCGCGACCCACTCGATCTCGGCCACCGAGCTGCGCACCAACGCCGCCCTGGTCGCCCGCGCCGCCGCCGGCTTCGGCGCCTCGACCATCCTGACCACGGTGGCCGAGAAGAGCTTCTCGGGTCCGATGTTCGACGAGATCAAGGACGCCTTCCCGGGCGTCGCCGCCCTCGACCGCACGTCGATGAACACCTGGGAAGACGCCAATGTCATCGCCAAGGTCAATGAGATCGGCAAGCCGCGCATCGTGCTGGCCGGCCTGTGGACCAGCGTCTGCATCGTCGGCCCGGCTCTGTCGGCCATCGCCCAGGGCTTCGAGGTCTATGTCATCGCCGACGCCTGCGGCGACGTCTCGGCCGAGGCTCACGACCGCGCGATGGACCGCATGGTCCAGGCCGGCGCCCGCCCGATGACCTCGCTGCAATACCTGCTGGAGCTGCAACGCGACTGGGCCCGCTCGGAAACCTACGACCTGACCACCGGCATCGCGCGCACCTACGGCGGCGCGTATGGCCTGGGCATCATCTACGCCAGGACCATGTTCGGCGCGTCGGAAGGCCACGCCACCGCCGCCTGACGCCTCTCCTCGGGGCGGGATCCCAAGGTCCCGCCCCACTTCAGTTCACGGAGCGTCGGCGATGAAGCCCTACCTGCTGTCCCTCGGCGCCGGCTTGCTCGTCGGCGTGATCTATTCGCTGCTCGGGGTGCGCTCGCCGGCCCCGCCGGCCATCGCCCTGCTGGGCCTGATGGGCATGCTGCTGGGCGAACAGGCGGTCCCGATCGCCAAACGCCTGATGACCAAGGTCCCCGTCGTGGCCTACCTGAAGACCCCCGAATGCGCCGGCCAGGTGCTGGGTCCTCAGGCCATCGCCAGTGATGGCCCCGATCCGCGAAAGGATCAGGCATGACCCTCGCCTCCCGCCCCCTCGATCGTCGTCAAGCCGTCGCCCTGGGCGCGGCGTCCTTCCTGTCCAGTTCCGCTTTCGCCCAGCCTCGGAGGCCCGGCCCCATGACCGATCTGCTGCTCATCAACGGCAAGTTCACGACCCTGGATCGGAGCAATCCGCGCGCCGACGCCGCCCTGGTCCGCGACGGCAAGTTCGCCGGCGTCGGCGAGGAGGGCGAGGTCCGCGCCGTCGCCGGTCCGAACCCGACGATCATCGACTTGAAAGGCCGTCGGGTGATCCCGGGCCTGATCGACAGCCACATGCACATCATCCGCGGCGGGCTGAACTACAACATGGAGCTGCGCTGGGACGGCGTGCCGACCCTGGCCGACGCCATGGCCATGCTGAAGAAGCAGGCCGCCAACACCCCGCCGCCGCAATGGGTGCGGGTGGTCGGCGGCTTCACCGAGCATCAGTTCGTCGAGAAGCGCCTGCCGACCCTGGACGAGATCAACGCCGCCGCGCCCGAGACGCCGGTGTTCATCCTGCACCTCTACGACCGCGCCCTGCTGAACCGCGCCGCCCTGCGCGCCGTCGGCTACACCAAGGACACGCCCAATCCGCCCGGCGGTGAGATCCAGCGCGACGCCTCGGGCGAGCCGACCGGCCTGCTGCTGGCCCAGCCCAACGCCACGATCCTCTACGCCACCCTGGCGAAAGGCCCGAAGCTGCCGCCCGAGTATCAGCTGAACTCGACCCGCCACTTCATGCGCGAGATGAATCGTCTGGGCGTGACCGGCGTGATCGACGCCGGCGGTGGCTTCCAGAACTATCCGGACGACTACGAGATCGTCGAGAAGCTGCACGCCGACGACCAGCTGACGCTGCGTATCAGCTACAACCTGTTCACCCAGAAGCCGAAGGCCGAGCTGTCGGACTTCCAGTCGTGGTCCAAGCAGGTCAAGCCGGGCCAGGGCGACGACAAGTACCGTCACAACGGCGCGGGCGAGATGCTGGTCTACAGCGCCGC
Source organism: Caulobacter sp. GW822-FHT07D08 (assembly GCF_058798735.1). Lineage (NCBI taxonomy): Bacteria > Pseudomonadati > Pseudomonadota > Alphaproteobacteria > Caulobacterales > Caulobacteraceae > Caulobacter > Caulobacter sp. GW822-FHT07D08. The sequence continues at coordinate 395,983 of NZ_JBXAKU010000001.1, read as the reverse complement.
CGACTTCGAGGACTTCCGCGTCGAGCGGCCGGAAATGCCACCAAGCATGGAAACCGACCTGGAGCCGGTGATCCGCCACCTGGTCGCGAACCGCTGGCCCTGGCGCCTGCACGCCACCTATGACGAGACCATCACGCGGGCGCTGGACGTCTACGAGAAGGTCAATCGGGATATGCCTTTTGGCGGCCTGCACTGGTTCTTCGACCACGCCGAGACGATCAGCGATCGCAACATCGACCGCATCGCGGCCCTGGGCGGCGGCATCGCCGTGCAGCATCGCATGGCGTTCCAGGGCGAGTACTTCATGGAGCGCTACGGGGCCAAGGCCGCCGAGGCGACCCCGCCGATCGGCAAGATGCTGAAGGCCGGCATCCCGGTCGGGGCCGGCACCGACGCCACTCGCGTCGCCAGCTACAATCCCTGGGTCTCGCTGAACTGGCTGGTGACCGGCAAGACGGTGGGCGGCACGCGGCTCTACCCGCCGGCCAACCGCGTCGACCGCGAGGAGGCCCTGCGCCTGTGGACCACCGCCAACACCTGGTTCTCGAACGAGGAAGGCAAGAAGGGCCAGATCGCCGTCGGTCAACTGGCGGACCTGGCCGTGCTGGCCGACGACTACATGACGGTCCCGGAAGATGAGATCCCGCACCTGTCCTCGGTGCTGACCCTGCTGGGCGGCAAGGTCGTCCATGGCGAAGGTGACTTCACCAAGCTAGCGCCAGTGCTGCCGCCGCCGATGCCGGACTGGTCGCCGGTGCGGACCTTTGGCGGCTATCAGGAGCGCTCGCGCGGCCACGCCCGCGCCCTGGCCAGCGCCTGCGGCTGCGCCAGCGGCTGCAACGTCCACGGCCACGACCACGCTTCGGCCTATACCCGCGAGGCGCCGACCAGCGATGCGCGCTCCTTCTGGGGCGCCATGGGCTGCGGCTGCTGGGCGGTGTGATCATGGACACGCCCGCTCCCATCTCCGCGCTCCTGCGCTCGACGGCGTTCGGAACCCTGGCCCGCGCGGTGCTGACCCTGCCCTACTGGTGGAGCGGGATCGCCAAGCTGACCGACCTGCACGGGGCCCTGGCCGAGGCCGCCCACTTCGGCCTCAAGCCGGCGTGGCTGGTCGTGGCCGCCACGGTGCTCGTCCAGCTGGGCGGATCAATCGCCCTGATCCTGGGCCGCGCGGGCTGGCTGGCGGCCGGCGCCCTGGGCGTCTTCACCGCCTTCGCCACCCTGATCGCCCATCCCTATTGGACGGTCGCCGACCCGGTGGAGCGCTTCCACGCGCTGAACACCTTCCTGGAGCACATCGGCCTGATCGGCGGCTTCATGCTGGCGGCGATCCTGGTCGAACGGGAGAAGTGGGCATGAGCGCGCCATCCCCCCGCCTGGCCGCGGCTACCGGCGTCGGCATGGCCCTGGTCGGCGGCTATGTCGACGTGGTCGGCTTCGTCCTGCTGTTCGGCCTGTTCGTGAACCACGCCACCGGCAACCTCGTCATGCTGGGCGTCTCCCTGGCCGGAGGCGGCCAGGGCATCGCCACCAAGTTGCTGTCCCTGCCGGTGTTCATCGCCGCGGCGGCCGCGACCTATGTGATGATCTGTCGGCGCCGGGCGCTCGGCCAGGCCAACGAGGCGGCGGTGCTGCTGCTGCAGGCGGCGATGCTGCTGGTCTTCATGCTGCTGACCGTCGCGGCCCTGCCGGCCGACAACGCCGACCAGCCGGCGGTGATGCTGGCCGGCCTCGTGGGCGTCTGCGCCATGGCCGTCCAGAACGTCGGCGCCCGGGTGGTGTTCAGTCACCTGGCCCCGACCACGATCATGACCGGCAACATCACCCAGATCGCCATCGACCTGGTCGACCTTCTGACCTCGAAGACCGGCCTGGACGAGGCCTTGCGGGCGCGGATCGTCAAGACCTGGCCGCCGGTCATGGCGTTCGCGGTCGGTGCGATCGGCGGGGCGCTCGGCGTAGTCGTGGCGGGTCCCTGGAGCCTGCTGCCGGCCGCCGTCGTGGTCGCGATCCTCGGCGGCTTCTACGCTCGCGCTCCACGCCCGGTGGAAGCATGAGGGCGGCGGTTCTCGCGGCGGCCCTGCTCACGGCCGGCGCCGCCCAAGCCGCCGAGCCGCCGGCGTTCAAGCTGGTCCGGTCCGACGAGGACTACGGCTACCTGAAGTCCGCGCCGAACCTGACCAGTCTCGACGCGCTGCGCTACATCCCGCTGGGCCAGGACGCCTATCTCTCGCTCGGCGGCGAGGCGCGCGTCCGGCTCGACGCGATCGACGCCCCGCGCTTCGGGGTCGGCGGCGCCCAGGCCGACACCTTCGCGCTCTTCCGGGGCCTGGTCAGCGCCGACCTGCACCTGAACTCCGCCGTTCGGGTGTATGGCGAGCTTGGCCTGCATCGCGACCTCGGCAAGGGCGAGGCGCCGGCGATCACCGACCGCGACGGCCTGGACGCCCAGGTGCTGTTCGTCGACGTCGCGCCCGCCGAACACTGGCGTCTGCGCCTGGGCCGCCAGGAGCTGAGCTTCAACCCGACCCAGCGCTTCGTCTCGGTGCGCGAGGGGCCCAACATCCGCCAGAGCTTCGACGGCGCGCGGCTGACCTATACCGGCAAGCGCCTGAAGGTCGACGCCTTCTACACCCACCCGATCGCGCTCGAACCCGGCGGGTTCAACGACAGCCACAACTCCGGCCAAGCCTTCTGGGGCGTCTACGCCACCGCGCCCGTCGGCAAGGGCGTCAGCCTGGACGTCTACAGCCTGAACCTAGACCGCGATCGGGTCCGCTTCGGCGCGGTCACCGGCGACGAGCGTCGCCGCGGCGTCGGCGCGCGTCTGGCCGGCAAGGCTGGGGCGATCGACTACGAGGTCGAGGGCATGGTCCAGCGCGGCCGCTTCGCGGGCCAGGATATCCGCGCCTGGGGCGGCTCGGCCGGGGCGGGCTACACCTTCGCCGCGCCGTGGAAGCCGCGCCTGTCGGCACGTCGCGACATCGGTTCGGGCGACGACGATCCCGCCGACGGCCAGCTGAAGACCTTCAACCCGCTGTTCCCCAAGGGGGCTTATTTCAGCGAGGCGGGTCTGGTCAGCTGGAGCAACCTCTCGGCCTGGCGGATCGCCCTGGGCGTCGCGCCGACCAAGACCGTCACGGCCGAGATCAGCCATACGGATCGCCGTCGCCAGGCCGGCCGCGACGCCCTCTACCTTCAGCCGTTCGCGGTGCTGGCGGGGGGCGGCGCTTCCACCGCCAAGGCGGTCAGCGAGGACTGGCAGGCCGATCTCGGCTGGCAGGTCAGCCGCAACGTCAAGGTCTCGCTGGAGGCCGTCCACGCCGAGGCCGGCGCGGCGGTGAAGGCCGCCGGCGGACACGACGTCGACTTCGGCATGGCCATCGTCCAGTTCCGCTTCTGAGACCTATTTCCGAGACCCATTTCCAAGACAGGCGCGCGACGGGCCGATACCCCATTTGGGGTAGTGAAATGTCACCCGTTGGCGGCTGACGCGAAACGCGGTCATCGACCATGGTCTCTTACGGACGAGACGCAGGCGCGCGTCGCGGCCGAACCCTGGGGGACGCGATGCTCAACGCGGTCGGAACCATCGAGACAGAACCGTTCGCCGTCGGCGACACGGGCATGATCTCCGAACTTCTGGACAAGGCCCTGCGCCTGTTCGAGGGCGACCGCATCGCGTCGCGCCGGCTGGTGGAGCAGGCCTTCACCCTGGCCGACCGTTCGACCCGCCCCGCCCCGCTGGCCCAAGGCGCCCTGGCCGCCTGGCAGGCCCGGCGCATCGAGAGCTTCGTCGAGCAGAACCTGTCGCGCCCGATCCGCATCGACGCGGTCGCGGCCCTGGTGTCGCTGAGCCCGAACTACTTCTCGCGGGCTTTCAAGGCGACGTTCGGCGTGACCTTCTCGCACTACGTGATCCAGCAGCGCATCACCCTGGCCAAGCAGATGCTGCTGACCTCGGACGCCTCGATCGCCGAGATCGCCCTGGATTGCGGCCTGGCCGACCAGTCACACCTGACGCGCCTGTTCAAGCGCGCGGTCGGCTCACCGCCCAACGCCTGGCGCCGGGCCGCTCGCTGCGACGCCTGGACGCCCAGGGTTGCTTAGATGTCGATCAGCCCGCGCCGCACCGCGACGGTGACGGCGTGGGTGCGGTCGCTGACGCCCAGCTTGCCGAAGATGCTCTTCACATGGACCTTCACCGTCTGATCCGAAATCGACAGCCGCCGGGCCACACCCTTGTTCGGCTCGCCGCGTGAGATCAGGCGCAGCACCGCCAGTTCGCGGTCGCTGAGCCTGTCGTCGTTCATGTGCGACAGGATCTGCTCGGCGACCGTCGGCGAGACGTAGCGGCGACCCGCGCCGACCGTGCGGATCGCGTCGACCAGTTCACGGTGCAGCGAGCTCTTCAGCAAAAAGCCCAGGGCCCCCAGGCGCAGGGCGCGCTCGGCATAGGCGTCGCCGCCATAGGTGGTCAGCACCGCTATCCGGGAGTCGGGCGCTTCCTTCAGGATCAACGGGATGGCGTCCAGACCGCCCAGGCGCGGCATCTGCAGGTCGATCAGGATGACGTCGGGCCGGAGGGTCCGCGACATCTCGATAGCCTCGGCGCCGTCCGACGCCTCGCCGACCGGCTCGAAGTCGGATTCGGCCAGCAGCGCGTTGGCGATTCCCTCCCGCATCAGGGGATGGTCATCGACGACGAGCACGCGTGTCTTCCGGCCCTCGGGCGTCATGGCGTTCATCGGATCCAACAGGCGCGGGATTCGGCCTGAGCAGTACGCGAACAGGTCAGACACTCTAAGCGGAACATGGCCTTGACCGGAATGGGTTGGGCGGTGTTTTCGGACGCCACGGTCAGTCTGACCTCGGGGCTGACCGCGCTTCCAGGCAAGGGTAGCTGGTGGCGTCCGCGCTCGACGCTCTTTGGCGACGGCGCTAACAATGCGCCGCGCGCCATGCCCGGCGAGGGCTCACGTTCTGGACTGAAAGCGATCGGCGATGCCCTGGGGACGGGTTTTCTTGCGCGCTCTGCCCCTGGCCCTCGCCTTGATTTTCGGATCCTTGGCCCCCGCCCTCCCAGCCTGGGCCGACGAGCCCCAACAGCAGCTCCCGCGGCTTCTGCACACGGCCTGGCGACAGGAGACCGGCGCGCCGCCGAACATCTGGGTGATCGGCCAGGCGCCGCAGGGCGACCTGTGGCTGGGGACCGGCGCGGGCCTCTACCGCTTCGACGGCGTGCGTTTCAGCCAGTTCCGGTCGGACGGCCTCCGCACCCTGCCCAGCGAGATCGTCATGGCGATGCTGGTCACCCGCGCGGGCGAGGTCTGGGTCGGCTACCACGCCGGCGGCGTCTCGGTCATCCGCAACGGCAGGATCACCAACTACGCCAAGGGTCCGCCGGCCGGGACGGTGAAACAGTTCGTCGAAGGCCGCGATGGCGCGATCTGGATCGCCACGTTCGGCGGCGTGACCGTGTTCCGCGAGGGCCGCTGGACGCCGATCCCCTGGGCCCGGGCCTATGGGCGCGCCTTCAACATGCTGGTCGCCCGCGACGGCGGCGTCTGGGTCGCGACGCAATACGCCCTGCTGCGCATCGATCCCGTCTCGCTGGCGGTCCGCAAGACCCACGAGCCGGTCGAGGGATCCTGGGCCCTGGCCGAGGCGCCCGACGGCCGTCTGTGGTTCGCCGACCAGGCCCTGGGACTGCGGGCGCTGGATCCTGCGCGCCTGTTCGATCCGGTCGCGCCGACGCGAACGCCCCACGCCAAACCGGACCTGCTGATCTCCCGACGAGTGATGTTCGACAGCACGGGCGCGCTGTGGGGCGCGTTCGAGGACGGCAAGGGCATTTATCGTATCCTCCATCCGGGACGCGTTCCGACCGGGCGCATTCTCTCGAAGGCCGATGTCGATCAGACCTACGGCGCCGCCCAGGGCCTGACCGCCGACCTGGCCGCCGCCCTGTTCCAGGACCGCGAGCGCAACGTCTGGGTCGGGAGCCTGCTGGGCCTGGACCGTTTCAGCGCCGCCGACATCGTCGCCGAGCGCTCGATCCCTTCCAGCACGCGAGAGGGCTACCGCGCCGTGGTGACGCCGCGCGGCCGGCTCTACCTGACCGACGCGGACACGCTGTACCGGGTCGACGACGCCGGCCGGGCCCAGGCGCTGCATCGCGGCCTTGGTCATCCCAACGAGCTCTGCGCGGGCAAGGGCGGCAGGGTCTGGATGGCCGCCGACAAGGGTTTCTCGCGGGTCGACGGCCCGCGCCTCGTCCCGGTCCCCTTGCCCGCCGCGGCCCAGCATCGCGTCGTCCTGGCCTGTGCGCAGGACGCTCTGGGCGGCCTCTGGGTCTCGATCAGCGGCGCGGGCCTCTTCCGCCAGGATGGCCAGGACTGGCGGCCCGTCACCGCCCACCTGCCCAAGGGCTTCCATCCGCGGATCCTGCAGGCCAGCCCCGATGGAACGATCTGGGCGGCCGATCCCGGCTTCGACCTCTATGCGATCGGCGGCGGCGTGCGACGGTTCACGGAGGTGGACGGCCTGGCGATCGGTGAACTGAAGACGCTCACCATCGACCGCCAGGGCATCGTCCTGGCCGGCGGCGAGCGCGGGATCGCGCGGCTGACGGGCGGTCGCTTCCAGTCCCTGACCGTCGACCGCCACCCGGCGCTCAGCCTTGTCTCGGGTCTGGCGCCGGACGGCCTGGGCGGTGTCTGGCTGGGAACAATCCGCGGCGTCTCCCGGATCTCCGCCAAGTCGCTCGAGAAGGCCTTCGCCGACCCCGCCGCGCCGGTGGAGCTGAAGCGCTTCGACTATCGCGACGGTCTGCCCGGCGCGCCGCAGCAACACTGCTGTCACCGCACGGTGGCGGCGGACGGCGCCCACCGCGTCTGGCTGCTGACCAACCGCGCGGTGGCCTGGCTGGATCCGGCCGACCTGTCGCACAACCCCGTGCCGCCGACGGTGACCATCACCGGCGTCACGGCCAACACCATGCCGCTGCCGGCCCGGCAGAACATGCGGCTGATGAGCGACATCCGCGACCTGCGCATCGACTTCGCCGCCCCCAGCCTGGTGGCGCCCGACCGGGTGCGGGTGCGCTATCGCCTGTGGGGCGTCGACGGCGACTGGGTCGATCCGGGCGCGCGACATCAGGCCTTCTACACGCGCCTGCCACCCGGCCAGTATCGGTTCTCGGTCATCGCGGCCAATAACGACGGGGTCTGGAACCGCAATGGCGCGACGCTGGCGTTCGTCATTCCGCCGACCTTCGTCCAGTCCCGGACCTTCCTGGCCCTGCTGATCCTGGGTCTGGCCCTGTCGGGCGGCGGGGCCTTCTACCTGCGCCACCGCCTGACCGCCCGCCGCATCACCCAACAGTACGAGGACCGGATGGCCGAACGCGAGCGCATCGCCCGCGAGCTGCACGACACCCTGCTGCAGAACGTCCAGGCCCTGGTCCTAAAGTTCCATAACCTGACCAACACCCTGCCCGACGACGCCTCGCGCGGCCAGGTCGCCGAAGCCATCGACCGCGCCGAGCAGGTGGTGGTCGAGAGCCGCGAGCGGATCATGGATCTGCGCACCGCACGCTCCAGCGAGGACCTGGCCCAACGCCTCAGCGTCGCCGCCGACTTCACTGGCGCGATGGCCAAGCCCGAGCTGCGTGTGACCACGCTGGGCGAGACCCGCCAGTTGACGCCCTCCGTGCTGGACGAGATCACCCAGATCGGCTCCGAGGCCATCCGCAACGCGATGCGCCACTCCGGCGGCGGCCTGGTCACCGTCGAGCTCGCCTTCGAGCCCTCCGCCTTCCGTCTGGTGGTGCGGGACGACGGCGTCGGCATCCCGGCCGGCCGGCTGGCCCGCGCCGAGCAGGCCGGCCACTACGGCGTCGTCGGCATGCGCGAGCGCGCCCAACGCCTGGGCGGCGTGCTGAAGGTCGAGAACGACGGTGGCGCGCGGATCGAACTCACCGTCCCGTCGCGACAGGCCTATGGCGAGCGCAAGTGGCTGACCGAGTTTCTGGCCAGGCTCCGCGCCCTAGCCGTTTGGAGGAAGCGGTAATCCGCGGCCGCGTTCGCGGACGAGCTGGGGATGGGTCCGCGCCTAGGCTGGCGTCGTCGAGACGTCTCGGCCAGGCCAGCTGAATTTGGTCACGCCACCTTGGCTTCGGCCCGCGACGCGAGTTTCTTCGGGCGCCGGCGTTTGGGGGCGCCGGCCGGGTTGCCCCAGAAGGTCACCACCGCCAGCGACCCCAGCAGCGCCAGGGTCAGGCCCGAGACGGTCATCACCAGGCGATAGGCCAGTCCACCCACCTTGGCCGCGTGCAGCGGGAAGTCGGCGTTGGCGATGCGCGAGCCGAACGGCAGAGCCTGGGCGTCGCGGCTGGCGACCATCGCGCCGTTGGCCGGATCGAACCAGGCCATAGAGCGGCCGTTCGGCAGCCACTCGGCCTGCTGGCGCAGGCGGATGGCGATCAGCCCGCCCTTCTTCTGGGGCAAGGCGATGGTCCGCACCTCCGCGCCGGGGAAGCGGGCCTGGGCGGCGCCGATGACCTTGGCCCAGTCGAGGTCCTTGGCCAGCTCGCCGCCCTTGATCTTAGGCGCGGCCGAGGCCTTCTCCATCACCGCCGGCGGCGTGAACGGCGCGCGCAGGGCGTTGGAGAACCACTTCAGGTTCATCGCCGCGCCCGTCGTCAGCGACAGGATCAGAAGCGGAGCGATCAGGGCTCCAAGGTCGCGGTGATGATGGACGATCGCCGCCCGCTTCATCATCCGCGGCCACGGGCGGACATGGAACATCCGCCGTGTCGGCCACCACAGAATCAGGCCGGTGACCACGAAGCCCAGACCCGCCAGCCCGGCGATCCCACCCACGATCTCGCCCGTGTCGCCGTTGAACAGGTGGTGGTGAAAGTCGAAGATCCACACCTCCGGTCGGGCCCAGTTGGAGGTCCAGGCCTGGACGATGTCGCCGTCCTGGTCGGCGTAGGCGGCCTTCTCCTCGGTCTTGTAGGCCAGCTTGTGCAGGCCCATCCGCTGGGTCGCCAGCACGATCGAGCGTGGGCGGTCCTCGGCGGCGAAGACCTTGGTCGTCATCGCCGCCAGGGTCGCCGCGTCCTGCCGCTGGGCGTCGGCGGCGTGGGGCGTGGTGGCGCGCAGGAAGGCGTCCTCGTGCACCAGCAACGCCCCGGTGAAGCCCAGAAGCGCCAGCAGGAGGCCGATCAGCCCGCCCGTCCAGCGGTGCAGCAGGCGCAGGGTCTTCATCAGAAGCGCGTTTCCCAGCCCAGCGTCGCGGTGCGGCCACGGCCGGCGTAGAACTTGTCCTTGGCCGGCAAGGTCGTGTCCGAATTGTACGAGATGTACTGCTTGTTGAAGAGGTTCTGGACGCCCAGCGACACGGCCCCCACCGGCAGCCGGTAGCGCACGAAGGCGTCGGCGACCGTGTAGCCGTCGAAGTCGTCCTTCACCAGGGAGCTCTGCATATCGCGCTTGATGTACTTCTGGACCTGCAGGCGCAGGGCCCAGTCGCCCGTCTGATAGTCAGCCGCGACATTCAGGCGATCGGGCGAGATGTTGGCGCCATCCAGGTCGGTGTCGACCTTGCCGTCGGCATTGGTGTCGGTCTCGCCGCGCAGGCGGGCATAGCCGGTCGAGAGATCGAGGCCCTCGATCGGGGTGCGGGCCTTCACATTGACCTCCAGTCCCTCGATGGCCACGCCCTGGCGCTGGACGTCGAAGACGCCGCCGGCGTTCTTGACCAGCAGTTGGCCCAGCTTCGACCTGGACCAGAAATAGGCGACGCTGGCGTCGAAAGGCCCGCGCTTCAGCTCGGCCCCGACCTCGCGGTTGTTGGACACGATCGGCTCGATCGACAGGTAGGTGTCGACGTCGACATTGGCGACATTGATGCCGCGCAGGATGCGGCCGACGTCCGGCACGGTGTAGCCCTCGGCATAGCTGCCATAGAGGCGCACGCCTTTCACGGGTTCGAACACCGCGCCGCCGTTCAGCAGGGTGGCGCTGAAGTCCGGATCGCCGCCGCCGACCTTGCGCGAACCGTAGAAGGCCAGGGTGGTGAAGTCATCGACCTTCAGCTTGACGTTCTCGAAGCGCACCCCGCCGGCCAGGCGCAGCTTGCCGTCGAGCAGCGCGTAGTTGCCCTGAATGAACGGCGCCAGGCTCTGGAATTTGGTCGGCGGCACCCAGGCGCGGCCGGTGGCGATCAGCAGTTGCTCGGTGCGGTCGGTCAGGGCGTCGAGGCCGGCGGTGGCGGTCAGGCCCTCGATTCCCGGCACGGCGCGCTCGTAGCTGATCCGCGCGCCCAGCTTGCGCGAGCGGTTCGACGACTGGTCGAACAGGGTGTTGTTCGGGGCGATGCTGACGTCCTGGAACGTGGCGTTCTTGTCGCCGCCGAAGGTGTCGCGCGAGCGGTTGAAGAACAGCTGGGCGTTCAGCACGCCACCGTAGAGGTCGTCATTGACCAGCGCGGCCGAGAGGGTCTCGACGCGGTTGGCCGCCGGCTTGCCCGCTTGTGCGCCGCGGTAGGCCGTGGTCGGCAGGCGAGTGAGACGATTGCCATCGGTCGGCGCCACCGCCGCGCCGGTGACCGTCACGTAGTCGCCGTCCCCCTTCAGCTCGAAGCGGTTGCCGACGATGTCCAGGCGCGTGCTGGGCGAGATCCGCCAGCCCAGGCGGCCGAACAGCGACAGGGTCTTGGAGGCCTGGACGTCGCCTTGCGTGTTGTCCATGCCGATACGGCGACCGTTGGCGTCGTAGAAGGCGCCGCGGGTCTCGTAGGCGACGCCGGCGGTGGCGTCGAACGCCCCTCCGCGCCAGCCGACCAGGCCGGCGACCTTGCCGCCCAGCGTGTCACCCAGGTCATGGCCGGCCGAGGCTTGGACCAGAGCCCGGCCCGAGACGCCATCCTGCTTGGGCGGACCGACGGTGACCTGGTTCACGACGCCGCCCGTGGCGCCGATGCCTTGCAGGGCGTTGGAGCCGTAGATCAGCTCGACACGGTCGATGAAAAACGGGTCGATGGTGTAGCCGTCGCGCGAGCCGTCGCGGATCGGCGTCGACTGCGGGATGCCGTTGATGGCGTACAGCGGCGAGCGGCCGCGCAAGGTCTCCCCCGCCCCCGAAAGCTTCTGGCGAGTCGGCGAGAACGACGGCGACAGGGTCGATACGGCGTCGACGATCGAGCCGCTGATCGCGACCTGCTGGCTCAGCGTCGCCTGGTCGATCACCTCGACGGTCAGCGGCAGGGCGCTGGCTGGCAGGATGGTGCGGGCGGCGGTGATCACCACCTGATCCACGTCGGTGTCGCGCGCCCTGTCCTGGGCGTGAGCCGCCGTCATGGCCAGCAGGCTGAGCGTGGAAAGCAGCGCGCCACGCAGGCCGGCGCGCGAAAGGTGAAGTCGCATGGTCATCCCCGTCGAAGTGACGCGGCTATGACGCAAATGCGAGTGACTTGCAATATTGCCAAGACGAATGATTGCTAATCAGGTCAGGGCGTGACGCCCACGCTGAACATCACGGCCTGGGTCGGCGCGGCGGGGTCGAAATTGTCGTCGGACATCAGCACGAGGGTCCGCCGCCCATTCCGCGATGGCCCCCAGCCCATGGCCTCGAGGTTGCTGGCCGGCACGCCGGCCAGGCGGTCGAAGTTGACCAGCAGATGCTTTGTCAGTGGACGGATCGTATCATCCAGGACCTCGCGGCCAGCCACGTCCCGCGCCCCGCGTATGTCCACGACATAGAGCCGGCAGTGGTAAGCGAAGCGCCCGGCCCCGTCCTCGACGCCGGAACGCTCCAGCACCAGCAAGCGGTGATCGTCCAGCGCCAGGATCTCGCTGATCCCGTTGTCGCCGCGCCGGGCGGGGGCGGCCTGGATCGGGTCGAGGCGGTAGGCGTACTGGGCGGTGACCTTGCCCTGGCGATCCAGGCGAGTGATTCGCGTCAGCCCGCCCGCCGCGACGCTGCTGACCGGGCCATCCTGGACGAGGGGCGCTTCCATCGAGAGCCACAGCCAACGACCATCGGGCGAAAAGCTCAGCCCCTCGAAAGTCAGATTCGGCCGCGCGCCCTGGCTGAAGCGGAACGGCGCCGGGACCATCCCCTTGGCCGCCCCATCCCGATCCATCCGGCGCACCGCGGGATCGAAGCCGCGGGCGGCGTCGCCCTCGGTGGTCCACAGCAGGTCGCCGCTCAGCGGATCGATCCGCAGCGCCTCGGCGTCGACGCGTTCGCCGGTCGGGCTGGCGGTCGATGGGAAGGTCGAGCCGTCCTCGCGGCGCAGCGGAACCTGGCGCGTGACGGTCAGCCCCCTGGCGTCCAGCCGTCCGACGAAGACCCTCGCCGGCGCCTTGTCCGAGCGATCGTCGGAGATCATCAGCCACTCGCCGGTGCGCCGGTCATAGTCGACCCCGGAGATTCCGCCGAACGGCGCGCCGTCGACGGCCAGGCCCTGAGGGACTTCGAAGCTCGCCAGCAGCTTCAGCGCCAGGGCGAGGCCGAGCAGCGCGCTCACGTCAGGACGCGCACGCTGTCGCGCGAGATCAACTCGACATTGAACACCACCCGCCGGCGCGGCTCGCCCCGGGCGCTCATCCGGCGGATCAGGGCCTCGACGGCGGCGGCGGCCATGTCCTCGACGGGCATGTCGATCGTGGTCAGGGCCGGCGTGTGCAACTGAGCCCAGGGGATGTCGTCGAAGCCGACCACCGAGACGTCGTCCGGCACGACCAGGCCCATGCTCCGGATGTGGCGCATGGCCCCGATGGCGATCAGGTCGGCCCCGGTGATCACCGCCGTGGCCGTGCGGCTCTCCAGCGCCTTCGTCACCTCGGGCTCCAGGTCCAGCGAATAGGCGTTGTGGACGTGCCAGACCAGATTGCCCCGCTCGCGCACCGTGCTGATCGCCGCCTCGGCCCGCTGCCGGGCGCTGGAGGCGGCGTGGGGACCGGAGATCACCCCGATGTTCACATGGCCCGCCGCCAGCAGGTGTTCGGCCGCGAGACGCCCGCCGTCGGCGTAGTCGGCCTGGATGACGTCATAGCCCTGCAGGTTGCGGTCGAGCACCACGGTGGGCACGCCTTCGATCAGCTTGCCGACCGGGCCATCGTCGGCGATCGGGAACCAGATCACCCCGTCGACCCCGTGGTCGATCATCAGGTTCACGGCCCGCTCCTCGGCCTCGGCCGAGCCCTCGGTGTCGGTCAGGAAGACGCTGTAGCCGTGGGCGCGCGCGGCCTGGATCACCACCTGGGCCAGGCTGGGGAAGAACGGGTTGGTCAGGTCGGGCAGGATCAGGCCGATCGCGCCGGTCTTGCCGGTCTTCATGGCCTTGGCGCTCTGGTTGGGGCGATAGCCCAGCTCGGCGGCCACTTTCAGGATGTGCTCGCGCGTGGCCTCGCCCACCGAGCCCGCGCCGTTGATCGCGTAGGAAGCGCTGGCCAGCGACACGCCGGCGGCCTTGGCGACCTCTTTCAAGGTGGCGCGGCGCGGTAGGTCTTCGCTCTTGGCCATTCGGGGATTCCGTCGGGAGATAGCCAGGACGTGAAACCTTTCATGGTCAGCGTCAAGGATCGGGGCGGATCTGACGACCCGCCCCTTCCGGAAGCGCCTAACAAGGGGAGAAGACGCTCCCGAACCTGACCCTAGAACCGCGCCTTCACCGAGACGGTGTAGGTGCGCGGCGCGCCGACGAAGTAGCGGTCCAAGGTGCGGCCGTTCGGGTTCGCGGCGCTGTAGCCGAACTCCGGCTGGGTGGCCGTCGAACCGCTGACCGCACCGATATATTCCTCGTCGAACAGGTTATCGACGTTGAACTGGAAGCGCAGGTCCGGAACGCCTTGACGCTTCAGGTCATAGGTCGCCGTCAGCCCGACCAGAGTGTAGGCGTCCAGCATCTCGACGCCCAGTTCCTGGAAGGTGGTCGGGGCGACGATGTGGCCGCCGACCCGCTTGCCGACATAGCGGACATTGGCGTCGAACTTCAGCCCGGCCAGCGGCTTCCAGCCGACCTGGCCGTAGACGCTGTCCTTGGGAATGTCGCGCACCCCGGCCCCGCCGATCACCGCGACGGCGGCCAGGGCGGCGCGCGCGGCGCTGCCGACGGCCGGGTTGTCGTGCTTGGCGTCCTGGTGCGAGTACGAGCCATAGAGGTCGACGACGCCGAAGTCGTAGTAGCCGGTCAGCTCGACGCCCTTGGTCCTGATCCCGGCGATGTTGACCGCCTTGGTCGCGACATTGCCGCGCACCACTTCCTGCGGATCCAGGGTAGCGGTCGGGTCGCGCGGCACGATGCCGACATTGTTCTTCAGATCGACATCGTAGGCCTGGATCGAGAAGGCCATGTTCGGCTTCACATAGCGCAGGCCCAGGTCGACGTTCTCGGTCGAGACCGGGGTCAGGTCCTTGGGATTAATCACCGCCGTGGAGCCCAGGAAGGCGTCTTCCGGGATGCCGGCGAAGTTCTTGGCGTAGCCGCCGAACAGCTCCCAGGCGTCGGCCAGTTTGTACGTGGCGCCGAGCTTCGGATTGAGGTCCGAGTGCTGCGAGAACTTGACGTTGGCCTTGTACTCCAGCGGCGACTTGGCGTCGTACTTGACGTTGTACCAGGTGACGCCCAGATCGACCTTCAGCTTGTCGTCGAACGCCCGAAACTCGTCCTGGGCGTAGAGCATGGTGGTCTCGACCGAGGCGCTGCGCTCGTACTCGACATAGTTCAGCTTGCCGCGATCGTAGGCGATGCTCTGGGCCGAGTTGATGATCGGATAGAAGTTGCGCTTCTCCGTGGAGTCGCCGCCTTCCCACCAGCCGCCGAAGCGCAGGGCGTGGGCGCCGAACCTGGCCTTCAGCTCGCCGGTCACGCCGTAGCGATCGCGGTCGCGGGGCGTCACCCGCATGTCGGCCGGACCGCCGACGACATTGCTGTTGCGGATCGTGGTCAGGGTCGGACGCACCGCCCCGCCATTGGCGTTGTAGCCGGTCACCGCGCGCGGATCGCCGCCGGTCAGAACGCGCTGGCGGTCCTGGTAGCGGAAGGATTCGCCCTTGAGGTTCTGGTAGTAAGGATTGACGTCCAGGCTGATCGCGTCGCTGAGCACGAAATGGCTGTTGGCATAGGCCAGCCAGTCCTTGCGCCAGCCGCCCAGGGCGCCGCCGAAGTCAATGTCCTTGGCCGGTATGCCGGTGATGGCGTCCAGCGCGCGGTCGCTGCGCGGCGCGGCCTCGAACTCGCCCTTGGTGACGATGTTGAAGTCGTTGTCGGTCTGGTCGTTGTACGAGACGCGAGCCTTCAGGAACGAGCCGTTGTCGAAGTCCTTCACGACCTTCAGCTCGTAGTGGTCGCGCTCGCTGCCGCGACTGTTGCGGCCGGCCCAGACGTCGTTCTCCTGGTGGGAGTAGGTGAAGTAGCCCGACAGACCCGGCGCGACCTCGCCGCTATCGATGCGGCCATAGATGCGGCGGAAGTCGAACGAGCCAAGGCCAGCCTCGATCGTGCCGCCGAAGTCCTTGCGCGGGGCGTCGGTGACGAAGTCGATGAAGCCGCCCAGGGCGAAACGCGACGGCGCGCCGATGTCGCCAGCGCTCTGCGAGACGGTGATCCGGCCGATGTTGCTGCTCTCGATGAAGCGCTGCGGCGGCGAGCCGCCATTGAACCGGCTGTCGCCCGTGGGGATGCCGTCCAGCGTCAGGCCGACCTGCTCGTCGGACAGGCCGCGCATATAGATCTCGAACGAGAAGCTGCCGCCGCGGCTGTCGCCGGTCGAGACCTGCACGCCCGGAACCTTGACCAGGGCCTGGGTGATCTCCGCGCCCAGCGGACGCTCCTGGATATCCTCGGCGCCGATAGTGAACGTGGCGCGGGCCAGGCCCGAGCCGAAGCGCTCGGCGGTGACCACCACCTCGTCGACGGTCTCAGGCGCCGGAGCGGTCTGCTGAGCCATGGCGGGCGCGGCCATGACCAGGCACAGCGCGCTCGAAGCCAGCCAGATGGACGTCTTCATGTTCAAAGCCCCTTCAGGCGACCCGCCCTCGGCGGCGTCGATACGATTTAGTGAAACGTTTCATATCCAAGTTCAATGACAATTTCATCACAGGGGCCGGGCATTCGACGCATGCCCAATTTGATCACTCACTTTGCAATTGCTGAGAATTTCCGGGCATAGTTGCAGACTCGGGAGGATAACGCGCCGAAACCGCTCAGTCGCGGATAGTGTCGATCCGACGCTATTTCCTTGAAACGTTTCACTCTATAGAGTCACCTTATCGCCGTCGGAGGGGACATGCCGGACAACGAAACCGCGCGGGCGCTGCTGGGCGTCGTGGCGTTCCTGGGGCTCGGCTGGCTGCTGTCAGAGAACAAGCGCGCCCTGCCCTGGCGGCCGGTGCTGGTGGGCCTGGCCTGCCAGATCTCCCTCGCCCTGTTGCTGACCAAGGTCCCGGCTATCACCGCCGGCTTCGCCGCCGCCACCCACGCGGTCGACGCCCTGCAGGCGGCCTCACGGGCGGGATCCAGCTTCATGTTCGGCTATCTGGGCGGCGGCCGCGCGCCGTTCAGCGTGGCCGACCCTAGCGCCGCCTTCATCTTCGCCTTCCAGGCCCTGCCGGCCATCCTGCTGGTCGGGGCGCTGTCGGCGCTGCTGTGGCACTGGAAGGTGCTGATCGTCATCGTCCGCGCGGCGGCCTGGGCGTTCGGCAAGCTGTTCGGGGTCAGCGGCCCGGTCGGGGTCTCGACCTCGGCCTGCGTCTTTCTCGGCATGGTCGAGGCGCCGCTGCTGGTGAAGCCGTTCTTGCCGCGCCTGACCCGCGCCGAGATCTTCATCATCATGGTCGACGGCCTGTCGGTGATCGGCGGCTCGATGATGATCGTGCTGGGTTCGCTGATCGCGGCCAAGGTGCCCAACGCCTTCAGCCACCTCTTGATCGCCTCGCTGATCAGCACCCCTATGGCCATTGGTATGGCCAGATTGATCATTCCAGGCGAAGCGCCCCCTTTGGGCAAGATTGGCGAGGCGCATGAGCCGATCGTGCTCTCCAGCCCCTATCGCAGCAGCCTCGAAGCCCTGACCTTCGGTACGCTGGACGCGGTGAAGATGGTGCTGAACATCGCCGGCCTGCTGATCGTCTTCGTCGGCCTGATCGCCCTGATCAACATGGGCCTCGCGGCGCTTTCTCCGCTTTTTGGCCCCCACGCCGGAGCCCCCCTGACGCTGGGCGGGATCCTGGGCTGGCTGCTGACCCCGATCGTCTGGCTGACCGGCGCGCCGCTGCCCGACCTGCAAGCCGTCGGGTCGATCCTCGGCACCAAGGTCGCCGCCAACGAGGTAGTGGCCTATAGCGACATGATGGCCCTACCGCCCGGCGCGCTGAGCGACAAGAGCCTGCTGATCCTGACCTACGCCCTGGGCAGCTTCGGCAATGTCGGCAGCGTGGCGATCCTGATCGGCAGCCTGTCCTCCATGGCTCCCGAGAAGGTCGGCGAGGTCGTCGAGCTGGGCTTCAAGGCCCTGGCGGCGGCGTTCCTGACCACCTGCCTGACGGCGACGATCATGGGACTGATCGGCGGCTAGAGGTCCTCGAGGTCGAAGCGGACCACCTGGCCATCGCGCAGGTGGAAGACGTGGCGGATGGTCTTGTCCTTCAGCCCGTGCGTCTGACCGGTCAGGGGCTTGCCCTCCAGGTCATGGACGATCTGCAAGACCTCGGCGACGACCGTGCCGTCCGCGCGGCGGACGAAGGCCACCGGCTCGACGTGCGGACTGACCATGGCCCACTGGCGCGTCCAGTATGCACGCACCGCCTCGCGCCCCTGCTCGTATCCGCCGTCCATGCCGTTGGCCCAGGCCACGTCGTCGGTCAGCTCGACCAGCACACCGTCGATGTCCCGCGCATTGAAGCGCTCATAGAGGCGCTTGAGCATCTCAACATCGTTATCCATCGGACACCTTCCCGCTTGGGCTCGAACAAGTTACATATGCACATATGTATTTGAACACGGCCGGACGCAAGGGCGCGCGATGATGAAGCTGGATGTGCTGTCAACGCCGGGGCACCTGATCAGCCTCGCGGCGCGTGGCTTCACCCGACTGAGCGAGGCGCGCCTGAAGCCGCTGGGGCTCGGCGTCGGCCAGCTCCCGGTTCTGGTGGCGCTGCGCGACGGCGAGGCCGACACCCAGCGCGACCTTGCCCGCTTCGCCAAGACCGAGCAGCCGCCGATGGCCCAGATGCTGGCGCGTATGGAGCGGGACGGCCTAATCAGCCGTACCACCGATCCGACCGATCGCCGTAGCAGCCATATCGCCCTGACCGAGTCGGCGCGGGCCCGGATGCCAGACGCCGTCGACACCCTGTTGCGCGGCAATCAGGAGGCGCTCAACGGCTTCACCAATGAGGAAACCCAGCAGTTGGTCGCCCTGCTCACCCGCCTGATCGCCAACCTGGACGAGCTAGCCGGCGCCGACGGTCGCCCTGCCGGCCAATAGGACGCCCGCCGCCGCGATCCCCGCCCGCGCCGCCGCGCGCGGCGAGCCTCCGGTGATCAGCGCCGCCAGCGCCGCGCCGGCGAAGGTGTCGCCGGCTCCCGTGGCGTCGTCGACGGCCAACGGCGAAACGGGCAGGTCGAAGACTTGGCCCGCCTCGACGCGGACGCCGTCCGCCCCGCGTGTCTCGAACAGGATCTGGTCGGCCGGCGCGGGACCGGTTCGGCCAGCCTCCAGCCAGGCGCGTTCGCCGGCGTTGCAGAACACCACCTCGGCCCGCGCCGTCAGCCGCGCCGCAAGGTCTGGCGGGAAACAGGCCGGGTCGTCCTTGGCGATCCAGGCCAGGCGCGGGCCTTCGATCTCGAGCAGACGCGCGGTGATCGCCGGCGGCGCGGCGGCGACCACCAGCCATTCGGCCTGGGCGGCCAGGCGCAGCTGGCCCTCGGTGAGCGCGGCGGGTCCCGGCCGCAGCAGGCAGCCATAGCTTCCATCGGCGTTGTAGATCAGCAGGCACCGCGTCGATGGCGCGCCCGGCATGACCGCGACACCGTCCGGCGCCCCGCAGGCCGCGCGATAGGCGTCGCCGTCGGCGTCGTCGCCGATCCAGGTCAGGGGCGCGGCCGTCACGGCGGCCTTGTTCAGCGCCGCGCTGGCGTACAGCGCCGCCCCGCCCGCGCGCGGCCAGGCCGCCTCGCGCATCAGCCGCGTGCCCCGGCCGGTGAAGTCGCCCTCGACCCGGACCACGTAGTCGATCGTCGCGAACCCCGCGACCGCCACCCGCACCATCTCGTCCCCTTCGTTTCAGCGGCTTGACTGAAACGTTTCACTAGATAGTTTGCAAGGACATTCTGACCCTCGGATTCCCCCATGCAGCCGCCCAGTTTCATCGCGTTCACCGGCGTAGACCGCCTCGAGTTGCTGCCCGGCCTCAAGGCGCTGTCGGCCCGCTATCCGATCGAATGGGGCGTGCTGGTCGATCCGGCCCAGGAGGACACCGCCCTCTTTCCGCCCGCCGCGATCCGCGACGCCCTGCTGGCCGCGCTCGACCTGCGCTGGGCGGCCCATGTCTGTGGCGAGGCGGCCAAGGCCATCGTGGCGAATCCGTTGAGCGCGCCCCCGCCCTCTGCCGGCGTCCAGCGCGTACAGGTGAATCACAGCTTCAAGGGCAGCACCCCGGCCCAGGTCGCCGCCGCCCGCGACTATGGCCGCCGCCTGGGCGTGCGGACGGTGCTGCAATGCTCGGCCGCCTTCCCGCTGAACCAGACCGGCGTCGACTGGCTGTACGACGTCTCGTTCGGCACGGGCGCGCGGCCCGACCGTTGGCCCGCCCCGCCGCCGGCCGAGGGGCCGTTCTGCGGCTATTCCGGCGGCATAGGTCCCGACACCGTGACCGAGATCCTGGCTCGCATCGCCGCGCCCGAGGGCTCCCTCTACTGGATCGACATGGAGTCCGGCGTGCGCACCGACGGAGCCTTCGATCTGTCCAAATGCGAGGCCGTCTGCCGCGCGGTCTACGGATGACCACCGCGCCGAGGCTGGTGATCCTCGACACCGATCCAGGGGTCGATGACGCCCTGGCCCTGCTCTATCTACGCGCTTGCCCGGACCTGCGCTTGCTGGCGATCACCACCGTGTTTGGCAACGCGGATATCGAGACCACGACCCGCAACGCCTTGTGGCTGCGCCAGCGCCTGGGCCTTGACGCGCCCGTCCACAAGGGCGCGGCAAAGCCCTTGAACCGGCCTCGCGGCCCCTCTCCCATCCATGTCCACGGCGAGAACGGCCTGGGCGACATCGACCTGTCCGGCCCCGTCCCGCCGCCAGCCGATCCTGGCGCGGCGCATCAGAAGATCGTCGACCTCGTCCGCGCCCATCCCGGCCTGGTGACGATCGTCGCCATCGGCCCGCTGACCAACCTGGCCCAGGCCTTGCGCGCCGCGCCCGACATCGCCGGCCTGGTCGCCGAAGTCGTGATCATGGGCGGCTCCTTCGCGCGGGGCAACGTCACCCCGTTCGCCGAGGCCAACATCCACAACGACCCGGAGGCCGCCGCCGAGGTGCTGGCCGCGCCGTGGCCCGTCACCCTGGTTCCGCTGGATGCGACCCTGCCCTGCGTGCTGACCGACGCCGCCGCCCGGGATATGGCCAAGACCACCGAGACGGGCCGCTTCGTCCACGACCTCACGCGAGGCTACGCGGCTGCCTACGCCCGCCACGAAGGCCTGGACGGCTGCGTGCTGCACGACGTCGCGGCCCTGGTCCGCCTGACCGCCCCTGAACTGTTCAACGTCCGTTCGGCGCCGGTCTCGGTGATCCTGGACGGCGAACGCCGGGGCCAGACGGTCTGGTCCGAGCGAGGCCCGAGCCGCCAGGTCTGCCTGGACGCCGACGGCCCGGAGCTGGCGCGGCGCTTCCAGCGGGCGCTGGCCGAGACCTGACGCCCCGCTCGGACACAAAAAAACGGCCGGCGCTCTCTCGCGCCGGCCGCTAGGGGGAGGCAGTTCGAGCTTGGCGACAGGGGTAAGGACCCGCCGCCAAGCCTTAAGTCCGACTAGAACCGCGCGGTCACGCTGGCGTAGACCACCCGGCCCTCGACGTCATAGGTCGCCGAGAACGTGTTGTTGGAGGGGGCCGACGAGCCGACGATCGGCGGGTTCTTGTCGAACAGGTTGCGGACGCCCGCGGTCACCGAGAGGTCCTTGGTCACGTCATAGGCGCCGGTCAGGTCGAAGTAGCTCTGCGCCTTGATCACCGGGGTGGTCAGCGTCGCCTTGTCCGGGAACGCCGCGCCGAGGCGCTTGGGCAGCAGGTAGGTGTCGACCGTCACCTCGCCGATATAGCGATGGCGCAGGCTGAGCGTCGCCGGGCCCGAACGCCAGCTGATGCGCGAAGCGCCCTTCCAGCGCGGGATCGGCTGGCCGCAGGTCGGGCCGAACGAACCGACGCAGTAGTTCTTGGTCGCCGGCAGCGCCTGGACGGGCGTGGCGGTGAACTCGTCGGTGTAGGTCAGGTTCGTGCCGATATCGAACCGGCTGTCGCCGAACGGGCCCCAGGCCAGGTTGAAGCGGTAGTTGGCGTTGATGTCGACGCCCGAGGTCTTCAGCCCGCCGGTGTTGCCGTTGGTGGTGGTGACATAGCCCGGCGCGGCGATCTGGCCGGTCAGGGGATCGCGGGTGATCGCCTTGCAGAACGCGCTGCTGGCGTCCTGGATGGTGTTGTAGCAAAGGCTCAGCGTGTTCGCGATGCCGCCGCCCAGGGGCGCGATGGCGCCGTCCAGGTTGATCTTGAAGTAGTCGATGCTGAGCATCAGGCCGGACAGGAAGCGCGGCTGCAGCACCACGCCGAAGGTCGTGGTGTCCGACTTTTCAGGACCGACATTGGGATTGCCGCCCGAGACCTGGCTGATGAAGGTGTTGGGCTGCACCGCCAGGCTGAAGACCGAGGCGGCCGGCACGCCGGTGGCGACGCAGATGGCGCGCACCGCGGCGGTCTGCTGGGCCGTCGGCTGACGGCTCGAGCAGGGGTCGACCGCCGAGGGGCCGCTGGTGGTGTTGCCGCCGAACAGCTCGCCCACGTTCGGCGCGCGGATGGCGTGCTGGAACTGGCCGCGGAGGGTGACGTCGGAGATCGGCGCGTACTCGCCGCCCACCGAATAGGTCCAGACGCCGCCGACGCCGGCCAGGTCGTAGTCGGAATAGCGGAAGGCGCCGTTGACGCTGGCGCGTTCGCCCAGCGGCGAATCCTTCAGCAGCGGCACGCGGACTTCGCCATAGACTTCCTTCACCGACTCCGAGCCTTGGGTCGGCTGCGCGGCGTTGAAGCCGGAGACGTCGCCGGAGGCCAGGAAGCTGTCGGGCACGAACCGCGCCGAGGCCTTGCGGTATTCGGCGCCGGTGCTGAAGTCGATCGGACCGGCCCAGGTGTCGAACAGCTCGCCGGCCAGGCTGGCGGCCAGGACCTGCTGCGAGGATTCGGTGTAGTTGGTCGACGCCACCGCGATCGAGCTAATGCCCTGCGGCGACAGGTTGGCGCCGAAGATGTTGAGCAGCGGCGCGGCGCCGTTGACCGACAGCAGGCCAGCCTGGACCTTGCTCAGCGAGATGGCCCCGCCGGAGGTGCTGGTGTCGGTGGTGCGCGTGTAGGTGTAGTAGGCGTCGTACTTCAGGTTTCTCAGATAGCTGTCGGAGACGCTGCCGAGGTCGCCGCGCAGGCCGATCGCCGACCGGAAGGCCGAGCGGTCGGAGGTATTGGTGCGATTGCCGATCTCCGGGACGCGCCGGTTGATGTTCAGGATCGCCAGGCCATCGCCCGCCGTCGTGGTCAGGGACGACGTGCCGTTGGTCGCCCGAACCGTGCCGACTTCAAGCTGGTCGAGCTGACGCAGAACATCCTGAAGCTGCGGCGTCAGATAGGGATTGTTGACGTTCAGCAGGAAATTGCCGCCGAAGCCGCTGGGCGCCAACTGCATCGAGACGCGGTTGTTGCTGTAGTTGGCCTCGGCGTAGCCGGTCACGTGCGCGTTGAACTCATAGTGGCCGGACATGTTGGCCAGCCAGCGACGCTGCGGGATGACGATGTAGTTGGCCGGGGCCAGATCGTAGTCATCGCCCGGCGTGGTCGCCGGTCGGGCCACCTTGCCGGCGTTGTCGAAGGTGAAGCCCCGCGAACCCAAGCCGCTCAAGCCAGCGGCCGCCAGGGCGGCGGTCAGCGAAGAGCTCGAAGGCGAGCCGACCGTGACGAAGCGACCATTCGGAATGGTGCCGCTGCCGCCGAAGATCAGGCCCGGACGCCCGCCAGCCGTCAGACAGGTCTGACCGGACGGAACGGCCATGGGCGTTCCCGGCCGCGTGTCGCTGTAGCTGGCGGCGGTGACGCAGCCGTCGGCCATGGTGGGCATGGCCCAGCCGCCGCGGTCTTCGCGCGAGTAGCCCCCACGATCCAGGTAGTTCAGCGCCACGACGACATTGCCGCGATCGTCGGCGAAGTTCGTGCCGAAGGTCAGATCGGCCGTGTAGGTCTTGGTCTTGGTGTGGGTGTCCTGGCGGGCCTCGGCGGTCAGCTCCACGCCCTGGAAGTCGTCCTTCATGATGAAGTTGACGACGCCGGTGATGGCGTCCGAACCGTAGACGGCCGAGGAGCCGCCGGTGACCGTCTCGACGCGCTTGATCAGCGCGGCCGGGATCGTGTTGATGTCGGTGGTCTGGTCAGGCCCGGTGATCGTGAAACGGCGGCCGTTGACCAGCACCAGGTTCCGCTGCGCGCCGAAACCGCGAAGGTTCAGCGTCGCCGTGCCGCCCGGCACGGTGTTGGCCGTCGGGCCATTGTTCTGCGAGCCCAGGAACTGGGGCGTGTCGTTCAGCAGCGTCTCGACGTTCTGCGTGCCCGACAGGCCGATCTCCTCGGAGCCGATCACCGTGACCGGGGTCGGGGCCTTGAACCCGCGCGCCGACAGGCGAGAGCCCGTGACGA
The DNA here is from genome assembly GCF_058798735.1 of Caulobacter sp. GW822-FHT07D08. Classification (NCBI taxonomy): domain Bacteria; kingdom Pseudomonadati; phylum Pseudomonadota; class Alphaproteobacteria; order Caulobacterales; family Caulobacteraceae; genus Caulobacter; species Caulobacter sp. GW822-FHT07D08. The sequence continues at coordinate 372,012 of NZ_JBXAKU010000001.1, read as the reverse complement.
CCACTTCGGTGACGGTCTGGTCTTCGGCCGGAGCCGGCGCCTGAGTCTGCGCGATTGCCAGCGCTGGCACAAAAAGGGCGGCGGCCAGCGCCAGCGCGGTTTCGCAGCCCATGAATAGACGTTGTTTGTGGTTGGCGCTCATCGTCCCCTCCCGAAGGTACCGCTATCATCTGCGGCCGTTTCGAAGACGCTTAAAGCGGAATTCCGATATGTGCAATAGCTGTCCACAAAATGATACGACTGCGATAGTCGAGGCGGCGAGGCGCTGAAGCGTCCGCATGGTGGCTTAGGAGGCGGTTTTGACGGTTCTGGATCTATCCCGACGCGCTGTGCTGATGGCGGCCCTGGCCGCGCCCGGCCTCGCCGAGGCGGCCGACGACTGGTCCAAGGCCCGCGCCATCCAGCGATCCGTCCACTTACCGGTATTCCCCTCGCGAGTCAGGAACATCGTGGCGGCCGGCGCGATCGAGGACGATGTCGAGGCGACCAGCACGGCGATCGCCAAGGCCATCGCGGCCTGTGCGGCGGCCGGCGGCGGACGCGTGCTCGTGCCGGCGGGGCGCTGGCCGACCGGCGCCGTCCGCCTGCGCAGCCGCGTCGAGCTGCATCTCGCCAAGGGCGCGACCCTGGTCTTCAGCACCGACCCAGCCCGCTATCCGATCGTCGCCACGCGCTGGGAGGGGGTAGAGCTGATGAACTATTCGCCGCTGGTCTTCGCCGACGGCGAGCACGACGTGGCGATCACCGGGCGCGGCGTGCTGGACGGCCAGGGGCCGGCCTGGTGGTCGTGGAGCAGCGGCCCGCAGTTCGGCTGGCGCGCAGGCATGCCCAACCAGCGCAAGGCCCGCGAAGCCCTCTTCGACATGGCCGAGCGCGGCGTGCCGGTGGCCGAGCGCGTCTTCGGCGAGGGCTCGTACCTGCGGCCGATGATGGTGCAGTTCCAGAACTGCGCGAACGTCCTGGTCGAGGGCGTGACCCTGCGCGATGCGCCGTGCTGGACGCTACATCCGGTGCTTTGCCGCAACGTGACCGTCCGCGACGTCACGGTGATCGGCCACGGCCCCAACACCGACGGCTGCGACCCGGAGTCCGTCGACGGCATGGTGATCGAGCGCAGCACCTTCGACTGCGGCGACGACTGCATCGCCATCAAGTCGGGCCGCAATGCCGACGGCCGTCGCCTGGCCAAGCCGACCCGAAACATCCTGATCCAGGACTGCGTGATGAAGGATGGTCACGGCGGGGTGGTGATCGGCAGCGAGGTGTCCGGCGGGGTCGAGAACGTCTTCATCCAGCGCTGCCACATGGACAGCGAGGGCCTGTGGTACGCCCTGCGCTTCAAGAACAACGCCATGCGCGGCGGGGTCATCCAGGACATCTACGCCCGCGACATCACCGTCGGCCGCGTGGCCCGGGCGGCGATCATCTGCGATTTCAACTACGAAGAAGGCGCGCGCGGTGGCTTCACGCCGGTGCTGCGCAAGGTCCGGATCGAGCGGATGCGGGCCAGCGCCGCCGCCCAGGTGCTCGATCTACAAGGCCTGCCCGGCGCGCCGCTGGGCGACATCGTGCTCAGCGACTGCCGCTTCGACGGAGTGACCAAGGCCAGCGTGGTGACGCACACCCACGGGCTGAGACTAGAACGCGTCACGGTCAATGGCCGGCGCGTCCCCTCCCCCGCCCTGCTCAGCGCGCAACCGACCTGACGTCGACCCAGTCGAAGTCGGCCACGCCCGGCTCTACCTGGGCCGGATCGCCATAGCTGAACAGCGCCGGCCGCGCGCCCTTCCACCAGCTGAAGCGCGGCAGGATCCCGCCGCCCATGTTGACGAAGGTGCGGCCGCCGTCGCGGCTATAGCTGTAGTTCGCGGCCTGGTCCGCCACGGCCACCCGCAGGTCGACCACGCCGGCCGGCAGCGCCGGACCCAGGGTGTCGACGCCCCGCAGCGAGAAGACGACGCGGTTCTGGCCGTCCTTGTGGATCACGCCGATGGCGCCGATCCCCGCGCCGAACATGGCCAGGCCCGCCCGCTGTCCCTCGACCAGCCCCTTGGCGTCGAGGCGCGCGGTGATGATCGCCGAACGGCTCTGCAGTGACTGGGTCAGGGTGTTGCGGGCGCTGACCAGATTGACCGCCGGCCCGCCCGTCAGGCGCAGGAAGCCGGGCCGCGCCGTCAGGCTCCAGCGTTGGTCGTCGGGATTGTGGTTCCACTCCCACTGCGGTCCCAGCCTGGCGGTCGAGAAGCCGTCGGAGGTCTGGGGCGAGACGGCCGGGAAGCGTCCGCCGACATCGGGCATGGCGTGCTGGGCGACCGGCTGGCCGCCGTGCGCGTCCGGCCCCGCGCCGGGAATGGGCTCGCCGATGAACGGCCAATCGTCCTTCCAGACCAGCGGCTGCAGGTGGACGATGCGGCCATAGGCGCCGGCGCTGTTGAAGTGGATGAACCAGCCCTGGCCGGAGGGGGTCTCTACCCAGCCGCCCTGGTGCGGTCCCTTCAGGTCGCTCTTGCCCGGGGCCAGCACTTCGCGGTGCTCGTACGGCCCCCAGATGGACCTGGACCGCATCGCCGCCTGCGGCCCGGTATCGACCCCGCCGATCGGCGCGAAGATGTAGTACCAGCCATTGCGCTTGTAGAGCTTTGGCCCCTCCAGCACCGGCAGGGCCTTGGCGTCCTCGACGATGACCTTGCCCTCGTCGAGCACCGACTGGCCGTCCGGGGCCATGCGATGCAGCACCAGCGGCCCCGCGCCGACCTTGCCGTGGGCGAGATAGGCCTGACCGTCGTCGTCCCAGAAGGGGCACGGATCCTCAAGGCCCGGCCCAGCCACCACCGCCACGGGAGCGGTCCACGGTCCGTCGACCTTGGTCGCGGTCGACATGAAGATCCCCTCATAGGGGGTGGCGAAATAGACGTAGAACTTGCCGTCGTGATGCCGGATCGACGGCGCCCAGACCCCGCCGGCATAGCGCTGGCCAGAGGTGCGCAGGTCGCGCGGCATCCGCGCGCCGGCGTCGTTGGTCGGGACGGGTCCCGGCAGGTCGTATTCCGGCGCGAACGGCAGCTTGGGCAGGACGTGGCCGGCGATCGTCCAGTGGACCAGGTCCTTGGAGGTCAGGATCGGCACGCCCGGCGAGAAGTGAAAGCTGGACGCCACCAGGTAGTAGGTGTCGCCCACCCGGATAACGTCGGGGTCCGAATAGTCGGCCGGCAGGATCGGGTTGCGATAGACGGCAGCCCCCTGCGGCTTCGGCGCCGCGAGCGCCGGCCCGGCCAGGACCAGAGCCGTCGCGGCGAGTAGTCCCAGCCGTTTCACACGCATCACAGGCATCCCGCTAGAACGATTGGGTGGTGGTCTCGTCGATCCGGCGATCGGGCAGCCAGCGACTGCCGAACGACCGGAAGCCGGTCACCTGGTCGAGCAGGAAGCTTGGCCCCTTGGGCAGGCGCAGCCGGAAGAGGTCGATGTCCTCGACATCGTTCAGCCAGAAGGCCGGACGCGCGTCCGCCGCCTCGGTGACGATCTCGACATTGCTCATCTCGATATTGCGGGCGTGGCGGATGAAGAAGCCGCTGGCCGGCAGGTCGCCGAACATGTCCGGGTCGGGATAGGCCTTGTCGGCCTCGGGCGGACGCCGCTTGGCCAGCTCTGCCGAACCGCCGCCTTGCGAGTGGAAGTAGACATCGCTGATCTTGACGTCCTCGACCGGGTGACCGGCCACGCCGGCGATGATCGACGGCTGCGGCGTCGCGCCATGGCTGACGATGTTCTGGATGGTGATCCGCCGCAGCTTGCCGACCGGAACGCCGGCCGGGCCGCGCATCCGGCTGCCCAGGCGCAGGAACAGCGGCGGGAAGCCCAGGCCGCGCATGGTGATGTTGCTGATGGCGATGTCTTCGGTCAGCGCCCCGTCCATCGTCTCCAGCGCGATGCCGTAGCAGTGGTCGAACACGCAATTGGTGATGGTGACGTTCTTGAAGCCGCCGTTCGACTCCGTGCCCAGCTTGATGCGGCCATAGCCGTGGAAGCCCGGCGGCATCTTCTTCCAGGTCCCGTCGATCACCGAGCCCATCTCGTAATTGCCGGTCAGGAGGCAGTCGGAGATCGTCAGGTTCTCGGTGGGACGGGCATAGCCCAGGGCGAACGAGCTCTTGGGGCAGATGCCGTCGTCCCACGGCGAGTTGATCGTGCAGTTGGTGACGCGGACATTGCGGCAGCAGTCGATGTCCAGGCCGTCGCGGTTGGTGTCGACGATCAGATTGTCGATCGTCATATTGTCGACGCCGGTGGCCAGCAGCGCGAACCACCCGCCCTGCAGGATCTTGAAGTCGCGCAGCAGCACATTGCGGCAGTTCTTCAGGGCGATGGCCTTGTCGCCGACGCCGGGGCCGGAGATGTCCGGCGGATCGTCGGGGAAACGGTGGCCGCGAGTCAGGCCCTTGCCCCAGATCAGGCCCGTCCCGACGATGGACACGTCGTGCAGGCCCTCGCCGAAGATCAGACTGTTGTTCCAGTGGCTGTGACCGTAGTCTTGGAAGGCGTTGCCCGCCCCAGGACCAGGATCGTCATAGCCGTTCGGCGCGACGCCATTGGGCGCGGCGGCCAGGATCACGGCGCCCTCGCCCAGGTGCAGGGTGATGTTGCTCTTCAGGCGCAGGGTGTAGCAGGCGTAGGTCCCGGGCGGGAAATGCACCACGCCGCCACCCAGCGACGCCACGTGGTCGATGGCCTTGTTGATGGCCGGCGAATCGATCGTCGCCCCGTCGCCGACGGCGCCGAAGTCGCGGACGCTGAACAGATGCGGCGCGGGCCCTCGCGCGGGGCCAGCCGGCGTCGCGGCGCGGGCGGCATGGGGTGGAACCAGTGCGGCGCCGCCGAGCATGGCCCCCAGCATCAGCCCTCGTCGATCCATCGTCATCACGCCCTCCCACTGCCCGTTCGTCGGGTCTGGCGGGAGACAAGCAAGCCGATCGCGATGGTGTCAACGACATTTTGTTACCGGTAGCATCGACAATGCCAGCGTTGGCGCCTTATCGTGCCAGCGCTGGCCATGGCAGTTCGCGATCCATAATCGCGGCGCCGAAGGGCCGTGGGGGAAACTGATGAGGATCGATCCGGCCGCGAGCATGGCGGTGACCATCGACGACGTCGCCAGGGCGGCGGGCGTCTCGATCCGGACGGTATCGCGGGTGCTCAACGACTCGCCCAAGGTCGGCGACGAGACCCGCCTGGCCGTCCAGGCGATCATCAAGGATCTCGGCTACAGCCCCAGCTCACGGGCCCGCGCCCTGGCCTCGGGCCGCTCGTACCTGATCGCCGTGGTGCAGGACGATCCCAACGCCCACGTGATCGGCGTCCTGCAGCGCGGCATCGTCGAGGTCTGCTCGCAGCACGGCTATGAGCTGGTCGTCCACCCGGTGCGCTTCGGCGACCCGAACGTGGCCCTGGACATCGAGCGGTTCGTCCATCGCTCTCGCGTCGACGGCCTGATCGTCCTGCCGCCCACGTCCGAGATCGCGGCCATTCCCGAACGGCTGTCAGCCCTCGGCGTGCCGGCGGTCGGCATCGCCTCGCTCGAGACGCCGCGCTACCCCAGCATGCTGATCAGCCAGGAGCGCGCGGCCACCGGCGAAATGGCCCGCCACCTTCTTGACCTGGGCCACCGACGTATCGCCATGATCGAAGGCCCGCCGCACTTCCGCTCGGCGCAAGAGCGCAAGGCCGGCTTCCTCGCGGCCCTGACCGCCTCGGGCCTGCCGCTGGAGGTGGAGCTGCGTCCGGGCGACTACGGCTTCGAGAGCGGCCTGGCCGCCGCCGAGTCGCTGCTCGCGCTGGAGCGCCCGCCCACCGCGATCTTCGCCTGCAACGACACCATGGCCGCGGCGGTCGTCAAGACGGCGCGCGAGGCGGGCGTTTCGATGCCCTACCAGCTGTCGGTCGCCGGCTTCGACGACGCGGACCTGGCCTCGATGATCTCGCCCAGCCTGACGACGATCCGCCGTCCGCTGCGTGACATGGCCAAGACCGCGACCGAGCACCTCCTGATGATGATCAATGAGCGTAGAGCGACCATGCCGCCCAAGTCCGTGGGTCTGAGCCTGATCGTTCGACGATCGACCGCGCCTGTCCGCGCCGTTTGAAAGTTCGGCCGATCCGGTCGCTTCCACGACGGCCACGCTCTCCGCCCCTTCGGATCAAAAGGCCCGCGTCGCACCGCGAGGGCCTTGCGTACGTCGTCAGCTCGAGGCAAGTTACTTGCATAACAATACGAACGCGACCTGAGAGGCGGCGACGGCTCCAGGGCTGAAAGACCCGTCGCGTCAGGAGGAAGCCGTGCGTCCAAGCCCCCCCGAGCGTGTCGCGGAATATCGCCGCCTGGGCTGGTGGAGCGGACGCACCATCGACCAGCTGTTCGCCGAAGCCGTCCACGCCCGCCCCGACGCGGTCGCGCTGGTCGACGCCCCCAACCGGATGGCGCTCACGGACTCGGCGCCGCAGAGCCTGACCTTCCGGGAAGCCAACGCCCGCGTCGACACGCTGTGCCATGTGCTGGCCGACCTGGGCGTGGGGCGTGGCGACGTCGTCTCCACCCAGTTGCCCAACATCGTCGAGGGCGTGCTCTGCTTCCTGGCCTGCGCGCGGATCGGCGCGATCCTCAGCCCGCTGGCCATGACCTATCGCGCCCACGAGCTGCGCCAGATCCTGCCCAGCATCGATCCCAAGGTCGTGATCACGCTCGACCGCTTCCACGGCTTCGACCACGGGGCGATGATCGCCGGCTTGCGGGCCGAGGGCGCGACCTCGGCCCAGCTCGTCACCCTGTCGAAGAGCGCGACCCAGGGCGCGCTTAGCCTGACGCACCTCGCCGCCAAGGCGCCCCCAGAGCCCTTCGCTTCGCCTGACGACCTCGATGCGGCCGAGGCCCTGACCATCTGCTGGACCTCTGGCACCGAGGCCATGCCCAAGGGCGTGCCGCGCCACCACGACCACTGGGTGGTGAATGGCGAGGCGCTGGTCGAGGCCGCCGGACTGCGGACGGGCGACGCCATCCTCAACCCCTTCCCGCTGATCAACATCGCCGCGATCGGCGGCATGGTGATGACCTGGCTGCTGTGTCGGGGCCGCCTGGTCCAGCACCATCCCTTCGACCTGCCGCTGTTCCTGCGACAGATGCAGGACGAGAAGATCGCCTACACCGTCGCGCCGCCGGCGGTGCTGACCATGCTGCTGCAGAACGAGGCGCTGCTCGCGAACCTGGACCTCTCCAACCTGCGCTGCATGGGCTCGGGCTCCGCGCCCCTGCCGCCATGGATGGTGCGCCGCTGGCAGGAACAGTACGGCGTGACGATCATGAACGTCTTCGGCTCGAACGAGGGCGCGTCCCTGTTCTCGACGGCGGCCGCCATTCCCGATCCCGAGCAGCGGGCCATGTACTTCCCCCGCTTCGGCGCGCCGGGCGTGGACTGGCCGGCCACCTTCCCGGGCAAGATTCGCACCCGCCTGGTCGACCTGGCCACCGGCGAGGACATCGTCGCCCCCGGCCGCGAGGGCGAACTGCGAATCTCTGGGGCCATGACCTTCGACGGCTATTGGAACGCGCCGGAGGTGACCAAGGCCGCCTTCGACGACCAGGGCTTCTTCCGCACGGGCGACCTGTTCGAGATCGCACCGGACACGGACGATCGCTTCTATCGCTTCGTCGGACGCAGCAAGGAGATCATCATCCGCGGCGGGCTGAATATCTCGCCGGCCGAACTGGACGGGCTGATCGAGAGCCACCCCGCCGTCCGTGAGGCCTGCTGCGCGGCCTATCCCGACGAGCGCCTGGGCGAACGCGTCTGCGCGGTCGTCGCCCTGCGGCCGGACAAGGCGCTGACGCTGGAGGACCTCACCGCGCACCTGAAGTCGCGCGAGCTGGCCACCTTCAAGCTGCCGGAGAAGCTGCGCATCGTCGACGCCCTGCCCCGCAACGCCTTGGGCAAGGTGGTGCGGCGCGATCTCGCGGGCGTGGCGGCTACTTAAGCCCATTGGAGACTTGCATAACCGCACCTGTTCCGCGACGCTGATCAGCGATTAGTCACGGTCAGGACGCGGAGTAATGGGCGCGCCGAAATTCATCAGGACTTGCTCGATCTGGCGCGCGTTGGAGGTCGTCGGGGACACGGCGGTGCTGCTGATCCTCGAGGCTAACTGGATCGGCGCGCGACGCTTCGACGACCTGCGCGACCGCACCGGCCTGCTGCAATCCAAGCTCAGCGACCGCCTCAAGAAGCTGGTGGCCGCCGAAGTGCTGGAGAAGAGCGCCTATTCGACCCATCCGCCGCGCTACGAATACCGGATGACCCGCAAGGGCCTGGACCTCTACTGGCCGGCGCTGATGATGCTGCGCTGGGAGCGGCGCTGGTCGACCAACCCCGCCAAGCTGCGGCTTAACCTGCGCCACCGGACGTGCGGCCACCTGTTCGAGCCGGTCCCGACCTGCCTGAAGTGCGGCGACGAGATCAATCCGCGCGAGGTCGACTGGGCCGAGGGTCCCGGCGTGGGCTGGATGGTCCCGCTCTACAGCCGTCGTCGCCAGCAGCGCGGCGCGGCCGAGGAGTCGTCCAGCCTGATGGTCGACGTCGCCCAGATCACCGGCGACCGCTGGGCCAGCCTGGTGCTGCGCTCGATCTTCACGGGGCTGCGGCGCTTCGACGAGATTCATCGCGACACCGCCATGGCGACCAACATCCTGTCCGAGCGCCTGGCCTGGCTGACCGCCCAGGGCGTGATCCGCGCCCACGAGCGGGCCGGCAAACGCTTCGAATACCGCCTGACCGACAAGGGCCTCGACTACTACCCCGTCCTGCTGATGCTGCTGCAGTGGGGCGACAAGTACTACGTCTCGCCCGAGGGGCCGCCGCTGATCCTGCGCCACAAGGTCGGCGGACATCTGCTGGAGCCGGCCGTGACCTGCTCGTGCTGTGGTCAGCCGGTCGAGCCGCACGACGTGTCGTTCGAGATCATCGAGGCCGAACAGCGGGCGCCAGAAATCGCGCACTAAAGGCGCAGCCGTCGTGGATTTCATACTTTCATAACGAGACTTACCGGGTTAGGGTCTCCTCAATAGGGAGGAGACATGACGTATCGCGTCATCCAATGGGCGACGGGCGCCATAGGCAAGAGCTGCCTGCGGACGGTGATCGACCACCCGTCGACGGATCTCGTGGGCCTCTATGTCTATGGCGAGGCCAAGGCGGGCCGGGACGCCGGCGACATCGCCCGGCGCGGCGCGACGGGCGTGCTGGCCACCCGCGACATCGATGAGATCCTGGCGCTGGACGCCGACGTGGTGATCCACGCCGCCCGCCTGGCCCCGCCCTACGGCTCGCACGACGCCGAGATCCTGGCCCTGCTGGCCAGCGGCAAGAACGTCATCAGCATCAACGGCTACAGCGATCCCAGCCACTGGGGCGGCGCACGCCTCGCGGCCCTGGAAGCGGCTTGCGCCAAGGGCGGCTCGACCCTGATGGGCGCGGGGCTGAACCCGGGCTTCGCGGCCGAGCAGCTGGCGGCGGTCGCCAGCGGCGTCTGCTCTGAACTGGACGCGATCGAGGTGATCGAGAGCGTCGACTGCCGCGCGGTGCGCAGTCCCGACTACGTCTTCGGCGTGCTGGGCTTTGGCCTCGATCCGGCGTCGATCGATCCCAACAACCCCGACTGGGGCCCTGCCTCGTCGCTGAACGGCATGTACGCCGAGGCCCTGTCGGCCCTGGCCAAGCGGCTGAACCTGACGCTGGAGCGCATCGACACCGACCACCGCGTGTTCGGCGCCTCGCGGGACCTCATCATCGCGGCGGGTACGATTGCGCAAGGAACGATCGGCCACGTCAACTGGCGCTGGATCGGCCGCGCTGAAGGCGGGCGCGACCTGATCATCTCGATCCACTGGTTCATGGAGACGGCGCAGCTGGAGACCGAGGCCCCTTCCCTGTGGAGCGTGCGCCTGACCGGCCAGCCCAGCGTGCGCATCACCCTCGACCTGGACAAGCGCCCCGGCGACCAGACCCCGACCTCGGCCGAGCAGTGGGCCGTCGCCGGCAGCGTGATCAACGCCATCCCCCATGTCGTGGCGGCCCCGCCGGGCGTCATGACCCGCCCCCTGGCCACCCCGTTCGACGGAGCCTCGGCGCGAAGGGCCTGAAACTGAACGAGATACACGTCGGCGGAATGATCGACGACAAACGAAGGAGGAAAGGATGAGCCATCAGGACGGTCCGCACGCCGGTCGCGTCGTCATCGTCACCGGGGCCGGCAAGGGTCTCGGGCGCGCCTACGCGTTGGATCTGGCGCGCCAGGGCGCGGCGGTCGTGGTCAACAACCGCTGGGCCGTGCGTAGCGAGCCTTCCAGCGCCCAGCAGGTGGTCAAGGAGATCCAGGCGCTCGGCGGCCGCGCCGTCGCCGACTTTGGCGAGGCCGAGAACCCCGAGACCGGGCGAGCCCTGGTCGACAAGGCGCTGGACGCCTTCGGTCGCCTCGACGCCGTCGTCTCGAACGCCGGCGTGCCCCAGACCTGCCGGCTGCACCGCCAGAGCCCCGAGGCCTTCCAGTCGATCTTCGACATCAATTTCCAGGGGGCGCTGAGCCTGGTTCAAGCCGCGTGGCCGGTGCTGTCGGAGACCGGCTCGGGCCGCATCGTGCTCAGCGCCTCGTCGGCGGGGCTCTATGGCGGCGACGGCATGGCGGCCTACGCCTCGTCGAAAGCGGCGCTGATCGGACTGGTCCGGGGCCTGGCGGTCGAGGGCCGTCCGCGCGGCCTGTTGATCAACGCCATCGCCCCCTACGCGGCCACCGCCATGACCACGCCGCACCTGAGCAGCGCCCTGGCGCGGCGCATGGATCCCGCCGACGTGGCGCCGCTGGTCTCCTGGCTGGTCAGCGAAGCGTGCGACGTCTCGGGCCAGACCCTGGTCTCCGGCGGCGGACGCCTGCGCGCGGCCTATGCGGTGGAGGGCCCGCCCGTGGCCCTCGACGACGACATCGGCGCGGCGGTGACGCGCGCCCTCACGGCCGAGCCGCGAGAAACCTATGGCGACGCCCACGCGGCGTTCGCCGCCTTCATGGACGAGCGGCCGACGGCCTGAACCCATCACAATCGGCGGCCGGCGAGCCGCCCCGGCGAGGAGACGACAATGGTCTACATACTTGGCGGCTGGCAGACCGATTTCGCCAGCAACTGGGCCCGGCGGGACATGGACCTGGCGGACGCCTTCAGCGAGGTCGTGGGTCAGGGCCTCGACAGCGTCGGGCTGGATCCCAAGGACATCGAGGTCGGCCACGTCGGTAACTTCGTCAGCGAGCTGTTCGCCCGACAGGGCCTGCTGGGCGGCTTCTTCGGCCTGGTGCATCCCGACTTCGACGGCCTGCCGACCGCGCGCCACGAGGCCGCCTGCGCCTCGGGCAGCGTCGCCATCCTGGCGGCCAGCGCCGAGATCGAGGCGGGCCGCTACGACCTGGCCTGCGTGGTCGGGCTGGAGCAGATGCGCAATGTCAGCGGCCAGACGGCGGCGGAGTATCTCGGAGCTGCGGCCTGGACCGGCCACGAGTTCGCCGACGCAACCTATGTCTGGCCCCGGGCCTTCTCGGATCTGGCCGAGGAATATGAGCGTCGCTACGGCCTGAAGTACGAGCACCTGATGCGGATCGCGGAGATCAACTTCGCCAACGCCAAGCGCAATCCCAACGCCCAGACCCGCCAGTGGGCCTTCAACGCCAAGAGCTTCACCGCCGACGACGAGGCCAATCCGGTGGTCGAGGGCCGCACGCGCAAGCAGGACTGCGGCCAGGTGACCGACGGCTCGGCCGTGATCTTCCTGGCCTCGGAGAAGCGCGCCGCCGAGTACGCGGCCAAGCGGGGCGTCCCGCTGGAGAGCCTGCCCCGGATCAAGGGCTGGGGTCACCGCTCGGCGCCGATCTCCTATTCGGCCAAGGTGCGGGCCAGCGCCGACCAGCCGTATGTGTTCCCGCAGGTGCGCCGCGCCATCGAGGACGCCCGCCGCCGCGCCGGCGTAACGGACCTTGGCCAGATCGACGTGGTCGAGACCCACGACTGCTTCACCACCACCGAATACATGGCCATCGACCACCTGGGCCTGACCGCGCCGGGCGAGGCCTGGAAGGCGATCGAGGCCGGCGACATCGAGATCGGCGGCCGCCTGCCAATCAACCCCTCGGGCGGCCTGATCGGCCTGGGCCACCCCGTCGGCGCCACCGGCGTGCGCATGGCGCTCGACGCCTTCAAGCAGGTGACGGGCCGCGCCGGCGACTACCAGGTCGAGGGCGCCAAGACCTGCCAGACGCTCAATATCGGCGGCTCGACGACCACGACCGTCAGCCTGGTCGTCGGAGTCTGACCATGGACCAAGCCGTGCTCGACAAGACGCTGGCGCCGTTCCGCCCCGCCGAGCTGATGCCGATCGACCTGGACGTGACGCACCGCGACGACGGGGCGATCCTGATCGCCTCGCGCATCCCGCTGGCGGCCTACAACGCCAACCTGCCCGACGCCTTCGCCGAGCGCGCGGCGACGAGCGGCGACAAGGCCGCCCTGGCCTTCCGCGAGGGCGAGGCCTGGCGCTACGTCTCCTATGCCGACCTCAAGCGCGACATGGACGCGGCGACGCAGTGGCTGCTGGGCGCGCCCGCCGGGCCGGTGCTGATGCTGGCCCCGAACAGCGCCGCCTTCGCGGTGATGACCTTCGCGGCCCAGGCCTCGGGCCGAGCGGTCTGCCCGGTCAGCGTCACCTACGCCGCGCTGGGCGGGGACTTCGGCCGACTGGCCCACGTCATCGCCAAGGTCCGCCCGGCCGTGATCTTCGCCGAGGACACCCGCGCCTGCGCGGCGGCGCTGGAACACCTGGACCTGGGCGAGGCGGTGATCGTCACCACCAACCCGGCCGACCTCTCCAAGCCCTCGATCGCCTATGCCGACCTCCTGGCCACGACGCCGACGCCGACGGTGGCGGCCAGCATCGCGGCGCTGAAGCCCGACGACCGCGCCGCCCTGATGCTGACCTCCGGCTCGACCGGCCTGCCCAAGGTGGTGCCGATCACCTTCCGGAACCTGGCCGCCAACAGCATCCAGTGCATGCAGACCATCGGCAAGGCGGCCGGCTGGGACAATGTCATGCTGGACTGGCTGCCCTGGCATCACGCCGCCGGGGCCTTCGTCCTGCGCGCGACCCTGCTGGAGGGCGGGACGCTGCATGTCGACGAGGGCAAGCCCGTGCCGGGTCTGTTCGACGCCTCGGTGCGGAACCTGCGCGACGTCTCGGTCCGCTACTTCAACAACGTGCCCCTGGGCTACGCCATGCTGGCCGACGCCCTGGAGCAGGATCCGGTGCTGCGGAAGACCTTCTTCAAGGACATGCGCCTGATGCTCTACGGCGGCGCCGGCCTGTCCCAGACGGTCTATGACCGCATCCAGGCCATGGCCGTGCGCGAGACCGGCCATCGGATCATGATGACCAGCGGCTACGGCATGACCGAGACCGTCTCGGCCTTCATGGTCATCCACTTCGAGACCGACAAGGTCGGCCTGGGCCTGCCCGCGCCGGGCGCGCTGGTGAAGCTGCAGCCCGTTGGCGACCGCTACGAGGTCCGGGTCAGGGGTCCGCAGGTCACGGCCGGCTATCTCGACGAGCCGGAAAAGACGGCGGCGGCCTTCGACGAGGAGGGCTTCTACCGCACCGGGGATCTCGCCCTGTTCCACGATCCCAGCGATCCCGCCCAGGGCCTGGTCTTCGCCGGCCGCGCGGCCGAGGAGTTCAAGCTGTCGAGCGGGACCTGGGTCTATGGCGGCGCCCTGCGCGACGGCCTGCTCAAGGCGCTGTCGCCGCATGTCACCGATCTGGTCCTCTGCGACGACGGCCGGCCCTATCTGGGCGTGATGCTGTGGGCCAAGCCCGACGCGCCGCGCGCGCTTCTCGAGGAAGGCCTGGCGGTCTTCAACCGCAGCCAGTCCGGCGGCGCGGCCCGCGTGCGTCGGGCCCTGGTGCTGCGCGAGCCGCCCAGCCCCAACGCCCACGAGATCTCCGACAAGGGCACCATCAACCGCCGGGCGGTCATCGACCGCCGGGCCGCCGAGGTCGAGCGCCTGTTCGCGGACGATCCCGACGCCGAGGTGATGGTCGTTTCCTGACGCAAGGGCGACGCGCGGATCAGACCTCGCGCCGCCAATCACTTTCATAAAAAGATCAAGACGCGCGCCGCGGCGCGCCGAACGGGGGAAGGCGATGCCTGACTATATTCTCATTCCGCTGGTGAACGCCGGGGTCATCCTGGCCGTGTTCGTGGCCGCCTGGGCCATCTGCGTGGCGATGCGCGACGTCACGCCCGTCGACAGCCTTTGGGGCCTGGGCATGGGGGTGGTGGCGATCGCCACCTACCTTCAGACCGGCGGCGGCACGCAGCGGCGGATGGTCATGACCGGCCTCTGCGTCGCCTGGGCCCTGCGGCTGGGCGGCTACATGCTGTGGCGTTGGCGCGACCACGGCCCCGACGGCCGCTATGTTCGGATGCTAGCCAAGGCCAAGGAGGAACGCGGCTGGGGCTTCGCCCACGCCGCCTTCCGCATGGTGTTCATGCTGCAGATGCCGCTGCTGTGGATGGTCTGCCTGCCCGTCCAGCTGGGTCAGATCGCCGACACGCCGACGCAACTGGGTGTTCTGGGCCTTGTCGGCGCGGGCCTGGCGGTGTTCGGCCTGCTATTCGAGAGCCTGGCCGACTGGCAGTTGGTGCGCTTCAAGAAGACCCCCGGCAACGCGGGCAAGGTGATGGACAAGGGTCTGTGGCGCTACACCCGCCACCCCAACTACTTCGGCGACGCCTGTGTCTGGTGGGGCCTGTTCCTGATCGCGGCCGAGACGCAGCTAGGCCTGGTCTCGATCATCGGCCCGATCTGGCTGGTCTTCACCCTGACCCGCTGGAGCGGCGCGCCGACCGTCGAAGGCCGCATGCGCCGCCGCAAGCCCGACTACGAGGACTATATGCGCCGCACCTCGGGCTTCTTCCCGTGGCCGCCCAAGCCGGCGAAGGCGGACTGAGCATGGTGCTTCCCGCCAACATCCTCGACCGCCTGAAGGTCCCCGCGATCGCCGCGCCGATGTTCCTGGTCTCGGGAACCGACATGGTGCTGGCCGCCTGCCGGGCCGGGATCATCGGCTCCTTCCCCGCCAACAACGCCCGGACCCTGGACGACCTCGACGCCTGGATGAGCCTGATCGGCCGCGAACTGCCAGCCGACGCGCCGCCCTGGGCGATCAACATCATGGTCCACCGCTCCTACGCCCGGAAGGACGAGGAGCTGGAGCTGGTGCTCAAGCACAGACCGCCGATTGTGATCACCGCCCTGGGCGCGCCCACCGGCGTGGTCGACGCGATCCATGGCTATGGCGGCCTGGTCTTCGCGGACGTCAACTCGCTGACCCATGCGGAGAAGGCGGCGGCGGCGGGCGTCGACGGCCTGATCCTGGTGGCCTCGGGCGCGGGCGGGCACACCGGTCCGATCTCCGGCTTCGCCTTCGCGCCGGCGGTGCGCGAGATGTTCGACGGAACCATCGTCCTGGGCGGCGGAATCGGCAGCGGCCGCGCGATCCTGGCGGCCCAGGCGCTGGGCGCGGACCTGGCCTATCTGGGCACCCGCCTGATCGCCTGCGCCGAGAGCATGGCCCAACCGGAATACAAGCAGATGCTGATCGACTCGCGGGCCGAGGACATCGTCACCTCCGCGGCCCTGACCGGCATCCCGGCCAACTGGCTGCGCCAGAGCCTGCTGGCGGCCGGCTACGATCCGGCCTCCCTGACGGGCCGCGCCGAGATCCAGCTGGGTCGCCCCGAGGACTCGGCCAAGCGCTGGCGCGACGTCTGGGCCGCCGGCCATGGCGTCGGCGAGGTCAAGGCGATCGAGCCACTGGCCGCGATCGTCGAGTCCCTGGCCGCCGACTATGAACGCGCCCGCGCGACAGTGGGCGCCGGCCGGCGAGCTTGATAGAGAGGGCGGCGCGATGGCTATCGACCTTCCGCCGCCCTCGCCAGATACGGGACCTCATGGCCGAAGACAGTCCGCCGGAAACCATCTCCCCGCGCCCGCTGAACCAGTTGGTGCAGGCCAATTCGGCCACGCGGGCCCTGAACGTGGTGGGGGATCGCTGGACGCTGATGATCCTCTATCTGGCCTTCCAGCGGGTCCGGCGGTTCGACGACTTCCAGGCGCGCATCGGTCTGGCCCGCAGCCTGCTGACCGACCGCCTCAAGCGCCTTCAGGCGGCCGGCGTCATGGTCCGCACGCCCTATGCCGAACGCCCCAACTGGTTCGAGTACCGGCTGACCGAGATGGGCCGCGACCTCTATAGCGTCGCCCTGGCGATCATCGGCTGGGAGAAGCGCTGGTTCTACGATCCGACCAATCCGGGCCACCGCCTGCGCCACAGCTGTGGGGCGGAGTTCACGCCGGTGCTGGCCTGCGGCCATTGCGGCGAGGCTCTGACGGTCCGCAATGTCATTGTCGAGCCTGGTCCCGGCGCCGGCTACGAACCCTCGGCCCCGCCGCGCGCGCAGCGTCGGTCGATCGTCCCGTCGGAGGGGCTGAACAAGGGCAATCCGATGCTGGACCGCGCCTTCCAGGTGCTGGGCGACCGCTGGACCAGCCATGTGATCGCCTCGGCCTTCGCCGGCCGGCGGCGGTTCGGGGACTTCCAGGAAGCCCTGGCCATCGCGCCTAACATCCTGACCGACCGCCTGGGACGGCTGGTCGAGCTGGGCATCCTGCAACGCGTGCTCTATCAGACCCGGCCCGAGCGCTGGGAATATCGCCTGACCGACGAGGGCAAGGATCTGCACCCGCTGATCATCGAGCTGAACCGATGGGGCGACCGCTGGCTGGCGACCGAGGCCGGACCGCCGACGATCATGCGCCACCGGACCTGCGGCGCCGTGCTCGAGCCGCGCATGATCTGCGATCAGTGCGGGGGACCGGCCGACCTGACGACCGTCCTGCCGCCCGCCTAGCCCGCGACCGGGCGACCGATCATTTCCTTGACCTCGGCCGAGAGCGGCTCGCCGTTCTTCATCGCCAGGCTGAGACGGCCGTCGAAATATTCGCGCCACTCGCAGACCTTGTCGCCCCGGAACTCCAGGCTGCCGGCATAGGGGATGGCGATGTGCTCGCCGGTGTGGAACCAGAACTCGTCGACGCCTTCCATGAACAGGCGATGGTCGTTCTCGGCGTGGTCGAAGATCCGCCAGTGGTTGGTCTTGATCTTGGCCGCCATGGCCACCAGCACCTCGCGCATGGCCGCCTTGCCGCGGATCGCCGGGGCGAAGCCGCCCGAGTTGCGCCAGATAATGTCGTCGGTGACGTGGACGAGCACGCCCTCGACGTCCTGACGGCGCCAGGCGGCGATGATGGCGTCTAGGACCGGATAGAGACGGGCCATGCCAGCGCCCTCCGCTGAAGTGATGGGAAGAAGGGTAAGGGCCGCGCCCAGGCCCACGAGATCGCGTCGCGCCAGGCCGCTCATCCGACGGCCTCCCGACCGATCAGAGCATCCACTTGGGCGGTGAACGGCTCGCCGGCCTTCTGCTGGGCGATGACGGCCAGATCGACATAGTCGCGCCAGCCGGTGATCAGGCCGTCGCGGAAATCGAGAACGCCGGCATAGGGTACGGCCATGCGCTTGCCGTCGGTCGTGCGGTAGTCGTCGACGCCCTCCAGGAACAGGCGGTCGGCCGTCTCGGCGTGGTTGAAGATCCGCCACTGGATGTCGTGCATGTCGCTCTGGAACTTGACCAGCAGCTTGCGCGCCGCCGCCTTGCCCCTGATCGGCGGCAAGGCCGGCGCGGCGTAGTGCCAGACGATGTCCTCGGACATGTAGCTCAGCACCTTGTCGACATCCTTGGCCTGCCAGGCGGAGATGACTTCGGTCAAACGGGAGTACAACGCGCCCATCGGCCCCTCGAAAAGCAGGGCGCCGGACAGCCCCAGGGCCGCCGGCGCCAGGATAGGGAGTTAGAACTTGGTGGAGAGCTCGACGCCGAAGGTGCGCGGCGCGCCGAACGACGACACCGCATCGCCGAGGATGTCGATGATGTTGGTGCGGTAGACCTTGTCGGTCAGGTTGCGCCCCCAGACCGAGACCGCCCACGGCTTGTCCGCCGGCGACAGGCTGATGCGACCGTCCAGCAGGCCGTAGGGCTTCTCGTACTGGACCGTGTCGGGCGCCCAGAACATCTTGCCCTGCTTCTTGTAGGCCAGCTTGAAGTGCAGCGCGTCCTCGAGCCCGAAGGCCGCGGTCGTATATTCGGCGCTGGCCGACAGCTGGTACTTCGGCGTCCGCTGCATGAAGTTGTCGTTGTACGAGATCTTGGTCACCGGATCGACGAAGTCGGTGTACTTGGCGTCGAGGATCGAGCCGCCCAAGGACACGCGCAGGCCCCGCATGGGCGCGATCTGGAACTCCGACTCCACGCCCTTGATCTCGGCGGCGCCGGCGTTGGAAATCACGTTGCACAGGCAGGTGCCGTCGGTGCGCTGCACCTGCAGGTCGGTGTAGTCCATGAAGAACACCGAGGTGTTCCACCGCGCGCGGCGGTCCATGAACTCCCACTTGTAGCCGGCTTCGTAGTTGGTGACCGACTCCGGCCGATAGGGTTGTTGCGCGGCGAAGGCGTTGGGCGCGTCGTTCTGGAAGCCGCCGCCCTTGAAGCCCACCGAGACCGTGGCATAGGCCATGAAGTCCCCGTTCGGCGTCCAGGTCAGGGTGGCCTGCGGGGTGACCTTCGACCACTTCTCGGCATAGGGCGTGAGGAAGCCGTTCGCGTCGGTCAGCGGGGTCAGCGGGACCTTGTCGTTGGGGTTCAGCTTGTCGCCCAGGGCGATCGCCCTGCCCTCCTGGGCGCCGCTCTTCTTGTCGCGCGTATAGCGGACGCCGGCTTCCAGCTTCACCGTGTCCGTGAACTTGTAGCCGAGCTGGGCGAAGACGGCGATGTCGCGGTTCAGGCCGTGGTCATCCCAGTAGCTTTCGCCCGACAGCGAAGGCAGGACCGTGCTCTCGCCCCAGAAGCGGTTGGTCTGGCGCACCTTGTTGTGCAGATAGAAGCCGCCGACGATCCAGTCGAACCGGCTGTTGTCATAGTGCGAGGTCAGGCGCACTTCCTGGGTGAACTGGGCGATGTCCTCGACGAAGTTCACCGGCTCGGCGAACAGCAGCGGGGTGACGACGCCATAGCCGTTGGTCGGACCGACGCCCGACTGATCGTACAGCGTGAACGCCTGGCCGCCGCGATAGCCGGTCACCGAGGTGAAGCCGACATCCGGGAAGATGTCCTTGTCGATCTTCAGGATGAAGCTGGCCGACTCGTGCTGCACGCGCTGACGGGTCGGGGCGGCGTCGCCCTTGAACTGCGGCCACATCGGCAGGCTCTCGCGGATGGAGAGACCACCGCGCAGGGCGGCGATGGCCAGGCGGGCCTTGTACCAGGGCGCGAAGCACTGGGTCGGCGTGGTGCAGGTCGTCTCGCCCATGCCCACGCGGTTGGGACCGTTGCTGGTGTCCCAGTTGTAGTCGGCGATGAAACGGACGCGCAGGTCGCTGCCTTCGGGCCTGTAGAGCAGCTGGCCGCGGATCTGCTTGGAGTCCAGGTCCTCCAGATCGACGTCGTGCAGGATGTCCTTGGCGTAGCCGGAGTGGTTGATCGTCTGGAACGACAGGCGGCCCGCCAGGTTGCTGGTGATCGGACCGGTCACGTGGCCGGCGGTCTGTTGCAGGTTGTAGTTGCCGAAGGTCACGGCCACCTGACCGCTATAGTCAAACTGTGGCGCGGCCGAGATGACGCTGATGGCGCCGCCGGCGACGTTCTTGCCCAGCACCACGCCCTGCGGTCCTCGGATCAGCTCGACCCGGTCGATGTCGTAGAAAGACGTGTTCAGGTTGCCCGAGCGGCTGACATAGACGTCGTCGACGAAGGTCGAGACCGACTGGTCGGCGGTCGGGGCCGACAGGCGGGTGTTGACGACGCCGCGGATGTTCAGTTCCAGCGCCTGGGGCGAGTTCTGGGTGAAGGACAGACCGACCGTGGCGTGGCCCAGGTCCTCGGAGTTCATGATCTTGTCGCGCGCCAGGGTCTCGCCGCCGACGGCCGAGATCGAAAGCGGCGCCTGCTGCAGGTTCACTTCGCGCTTTTGCGCGGTGACGATCAGTTCCTCGAGGGTGTTCTGCGGCGCGGTCTGGTCGGCCGAAGCCGCGAGCGCGGGCGCGCCCAGTCCGACGCCCGCGATCAGCGCGATGATGGAAGCGGATCTCTTGAGATGCATGTCATTCCTCCCCGGGGACCTGCGCCGATCAATCGGTCTTGGAGTCCCTTGTGTTGATGACCGGGCAAGCCCGGGTGGTTGCGGCTCGAGGGGGTGGCGCGCTGATAGGGCGGTGTCGTGCTCGCGACGGCCGAGGCCCGCTGGCAAATCGCTTGCATAACAGAAAGGCATTTACTGGATCACGGGATCGCGGCGGCCAGCGCGGCGACACCCATGAAAGCCCCTATGAAGCGCTCCCCCTCTGATTTAAGGGCTCTTAACCGGCCCATGACGCGAGAATTGTCCTTTTAGTCTCGTAACGCAAGTGTCTATTTTAGGCGCGCAAACCGCCCCGCTCGCCCGTATCCGCGGGTCGACAGAGGCGCGAGCCTGGCATTAAGTAC
Source organism: Caulobacter sp. GW822-FHT07D08 (assembly GCF_058798735.1). Lineage (NCBI taxonomy): Bacteria > Pseudomonadati > Pseudomonadota > Alphaproteobacteria > Caulobacterales > Caulobacteraceae > Caulobacter > Caulobacter sp. GW822-FHT07D08. The sequence goes on along the minus strand of NZ_JBXAKU010000001.1, from coordinate 351,279 downwards.
GGTTATAAAAGCTAAAAGAACAACGTCGGCTCTGGTCAAGCTTGGAGCCGATTTCAGGGAGAGAACCATGCTGACCCATGAACAGAAGATCGCGCGCGGCCTGGAGATGGCCGACGCCTGGAAGCGCATGGACTGGCGCGCGATCGCCGACATGTTCACGCCCGACGGCGTACTGCACTCGATGATGGTCGAACCCATCGTCGGGCGCGAAGCGATCTACGCCCGCGTCTCGGCGCTGGGCGACGGGCTCGAGGCGATCGAGCTGAAGATTCATCACATCGGGGTGGTGGATGGCCTGCTGTTCATGGAGCGCAGCGACGAGTTCACGATCCGGGGCAAGTTCGGCTCGGCCCCAGTCGTCGGGATTCTCGAATTCGACGGCGACCTGATCAAGACGTGGCGCGAGTACTACGACCGCGCCCACCTGCTGAAGGCCATGGGCCTGGTCCAGGACTTCGACCAGGCCGGCCGTCACTAGCGAGCGAACAAGAAGGGCGGGTCCCCCGAAGGACCCGCCCCAGTCTCGCGGCGGTAGGAAAGGCCGCGGATCTGTCGTCAGCGGCCGAACGGACGTAGGGCCGCCGACTTGGCCGAGTCCAGATACTCGTCCAGCCGCGTGATCACCCCGTTCTCGACCTTGACGACGACGCAGGCGTCCATGGCCCAGCGCTCGCCATTGGGCAGGGTGGCCTCCAGCACGTGCTGCTGCACGAAGCCGTCGGGCAGCGCCTCGACGCGCAGGACGCGATAGTTGCGGTCAGGCAGGGTCTTCACGAACCAGGCCAACACCTTGAGGTTCTGGTCGACGGTCTGCTCGATATTGTCGGTGTTGTGCCACAGCTTGGCGTCTGGCGCGTAGAAGGCCCGGACGGCTTCACCGTCCCCGTCCTGGATGGCGGCCACGAAGCGCTTGGCGAAATCCACATAGTCCATTTTTGGGGTGTCGGGCTTGGACATGAACGCTCCTCAGCGGCCAGTGGTGACGCGCTCGCCCGCCAGGGAGCGCCGCATTTGAAGTTCGAAACCCTTCGGATCGCGCGCCAGGTTGGCGCGCACGTCGATGGCCATGAAATCGGTGTCGACCTCGTCGGCCTTGCGCTTGATGGCCTTCAGGCCGGCCTCGGCGATGGTCGCCGGCGTCTCCTTGAAGCCCTCGACGTGGCTGGCCATGCGCGTGTCGACCGAGCCGACGATCAGGGCGACGACATTGGTATTCTGCGGCGCCAGCTCGGCGCGCAGGCAGGTGCTCATCGCCCGCGCCGCGAACTTGGACGGGCTGTAGCCGCCCATGCCCGGTACGGCCACGAGGCCGCCGGCCGACAGCACGTTGACAATCGTGCTCTCCGGGCTCTTGGCCAGGATCGGCGCGAAGGCGCGGCTCATGCCCAGGGGGCCGAAATAGTTGACCTCCATCTCCAGGCGCGCGGTCTCCAGGTCGGGCGCCTTGAGCAGGGTCCGCATGCCGAACTGGCCGGCGTTGTTGACCAGGATCGTGACGTCCTGGCATTGGGCGGCGGCGGCCGTGATCGTCTCGGGCTTGGTGACGTCCAGCGCGATCGCCACGACCTTGCCGCCCCCCTCGTCGACCAGATGCTGGGCGCTGGCGACGTCGCGCGCGCCGACATAGACCTTGGCCGCCCCCGCGGCGACGAAGGCCCGCACGAAGGCCTCGCCGATGCCCCGGTTGCCGCCGGTCACCAGCGCGACGCTGTTCTTGATGTCCATCTGAAACTCCTGGATTTCGGCCAACTCAAGCGGCGGCCACACCGTCCCGGATGAAAGCCCGATCGGCCCAGACGCTATGGGTGCCGCTGGACAGCTTGTGCGGCAGGGCGATCCGGACGACCGGCCCCTCCTCGAACCGCTTGCAGTCAATCAGCACGCATTCGGAGGTCTGCCTGTTCTCGTCGATGATGAAGCTGACGAGATAGCCGTCGTCCTCATCGATAGCTCCGATGCGGGGTGCGAACGGCGACTCGCTGGCGTAGCGCCCCTCCGGCAGGTTCACGCTCCAGGATTCGCCGGTCTCCAGGTCGTGCTTGACGAAGCCGGTGAACAGGAACCAGCCGGGCTTCGTGGCCGTCGAATAGGCGTAACGGTAGGGCTTGCCGGCATAACGCTGGTTGAACATGCCGAATTCGAGGATCCGCTCGTCCAGATGCATCTCGGTCGTCTCGCCGGTCTTCAGGTTGAAGCGCCAGCGGTGCAGCTTGGGCTTGAAAGACTGCTCGTCCAGGAAGGCCATCAGGTGGCCCATGCCCTCGGGCGCGTCGGCCAGCGGCGGCGGGGTCGGATCCTCCTGGAAGTAGCCGTCCATGACGATCTCGTCGCCGTCCTCATAGGCGTTGAGGAAGTGGAGGATGTAGGTCGGCGCGGCCTCGAACCAGCGGATCTCGTCGGAGCGTCCGTAGCGCGGGATGATCCCGAACCGCGACGGCAGGTCCCGATGGAACCGCGTGGCGTGGATGTTGCGCTTCAGCAGTTCCTGGTCCCAGAACACCGGCAGGTCGTTGAGGATCGAGTAGTTGGTCGTGAAGACCATGTCGTGCGGCAGGCGCGGCCCGGGCAGGTCGATCGGCACGTAGTGCGTCGTCTTGCCGTGCCGGTCGACGACGCCGTAGTGCATGTACGGCGCGTGCTTGGAATAGTTGAAGAACAATAGCTCGCCGGTGGCCTCGTCGATCTTCGGGTGGGCCGAGACGCCGTCCAGCGGCCCCCAGCTGGCCACCCCGCCCTGCTCCAGGGTTTCCGGATCCAGCCAGTAGGCCTCGCCGCACTGGTAGAAGGTCGAGACGATCTTGCCGCCGTGCACGACGACGTCGGTGGACGAAGCGTCCTTCATGCCGCCATGGCAGCCGAAGCCCGGCCGCGTCGAGACGCCCGGACCATCCATGAGCCCGCCCCACAGTGAGCCGCCGGCTTCCTGCTCGGCCTGGAAGCCGCGCGTGCGCACGAAGCGGTTGCGGTAGTCGGCGCGCCCCTCGCGGATGCTGATCATGTGGACCATGCCGTCGCCGTCGAACGGGTGATAGCGGCCTAGCGGACGGTGGACCGGGTTCTCGGTGTTGCGGATGTAGACGCCGTCGATGTCCGTCGGGATCGCGCCCTCCAGCACGGTCAGGTCGGTGGCGTTGACCTCCTCGTGCTGTGGCGTCCACGGCCCGGACATGTAGGGGTGATTGCTTTGCCCAAGCGTCGTCAGAACGGGGGGCAGGCGCTCCAGCTTCATCGAGACTCTCCCGGATTCGAGACGACGTGACCGCGCCTCTTGTCACGACCCTAGCATCATGGTCTTGTTATGCAAGTGATGTCGTAGCGTCATCCGGCGCATAAAAAATCACGGGAGGAAATCATGAAGATCGCAAGCCTGGTCGCGTCGCTGACGCTCGCCCTGGCCCTCGCCTCGCCGGCCTTCGCGCAGGACACCGACGCCAGCCGCCTGGCGGTGGCGCGCGACATGATCGCGGCCTGGAAGCACGCCGACTGGCGCAAGGTCGCCGACCTGTTCGCCGAGGACGGAACGCTGAAGTCGATGATGGTCGCGCCGGTCAAGGGCCGGACGGCGATCTACGAGCGCATCGCCGCCCTGGGCAAGGGCGCGCCCGACGGCGTCACCCTGGACATCGCCCACATGGGGATCATCGATGATCTGGTGTTCATGGAGCGCGTCGACCGGTTCGTCTACAACGGCCATCCCGGCGCGGTCCCGGTGGTCGGCGTGCTGGACATCAAGGACGGCAAGATCGTCGAGTGGCGCGAATATTACGACCGCGCCAGCCTGGAAAAGGCGCTGAAGGGCGAGCCCTGAAGCGAGGCGGCGCGGGGGCTGTCCTCGCGCCCCGCCTACCCTGCCCGCTCAAGAACCATAGCCGCGCCGACCCCGACGCCGCCCGTCGCCACGACCAGGCCGGTCTCGACGTCGAACTGGGCCATGTCGTCCAGCAGGGTCGTGGTCAGGATCGCCCCGGTCGCCCCCATCGGATGGCCCATCGCCAGGTGCCCGCCATTGGGGTTGAGGCGCTCCGGATCGAAGCCGAAGCCTCGCTCGAACAGCACAGGCACGGCGGCGAAGGCTTCCATATATTCGACGACCCCGACCTCGCCGAGCGCCATGCCCGCCCGGTCGAGCGCCTTGCCCATCGCCACCGGACCGGCCGTCAATTGCAGGACATGATGGTCGGCCGCTTCGCCCAGGGCGCGGATCCGGGCGACCGGCGTCAGCCCCAGCCGTCGCCCCGCCTCCTTTGAGCCCAGCAGCACCAGCGCCGCGCCGTCCGAGATCGGCGGGCAGTGGGCTATGGTATGCAGATGCTCGACCTTGCCGAGCTCGGGGAAGCTCTCCAGCAGGATGTCGTCATAGCCTTCCGCGCCCGTGGCCGCGAACACCGGCCCGAAGCGCTCCAGCGACTTGCCGTCGCCGTAGTCGCGGATGTTCTCGTCGCGATCCAGGGCCACCGTCTGGTCCTCATTCAGGATCGGCACGACCCGGCCGGCATAGCGGCCCTCGCGCCAGGCGGCGGCGGCGCGCTGGTGGGACTTGAGGACGGCGGCGTCCAACGCGGCCCGCGTCAGGCCCTCGCGCGTCGCCAGCAGATCCGCCGCCAGCCCGACCGGCGCCCAGCCCATCCGCCTGGCCAGCGCCATGTCGGCATAGAAGTCGGCCTGGTCGGCCAGGAACGGCGTCTGTGACATCGACTCCGCGCCCCCCGCCAGGGCCAGATCGACCTCGCCGGCGGCGATGCGCCGCGCGGCGTCCGCGATCGCCGACAGGCCCGAGACGCAGAAGTTGTTGATCGTCAGGCACGACATCGCGTCGGGCAGGCCCGCCTGGATCCGCGACGCCAGCGCCAGATGGCCGCCCTGAACGCCGAACTGGGTGACGCAGCCCAGGGTGAAATGCCCGGCGGCGTGGACAGCCTCGCGACCGTTCCTGGCCTCCAGGGCCCGCACGAGTTGCGCGACGAGCCCGGCCGGCTTCACCCCGGCCAGCGAACCGTCCGGACGCCCCTTGCCGCGCGGCGTTCGCACCGCGTCAAAGATGTAGACGTCCATCCAGCCCCTCCCGGAAAGTCAGTATTCGTTTAAAAGTCTTTTTAACGAAGTGACCTAGATCCGATCAGAAAGCAATCCCGTCGACGAAGGATCGCGAGACGCCGGGTGGACGCTTTGCGGTGCGCGGAGGTTGCAGCCAGCGACCGGCGCCGCTTCCCGAGACAGGACCGCGGCGCCATGTCGATGGGGCGATCAGGTCTGTTCCGCGAGCGCCTTCAGCACGGCGGCCGAGGTGATCGGGATATGCCGCAGGCGCGCGCCGACCGCGCGGAAGATGGCGTTGGCGATCGCCGGGGCGACCACCGTCGTCGCCGGCTCGCCCAGGCCGACCGGGACCTCGACGCTGTCGACGAACTGGATGTCCAGCTCCGGCGTGTCGGAGATCCGAAGCGGCGTGTAGGTGTCGAGGTTCAGGTCCCTGACCTGGCCGTTCACGAACTCGGTCCCCTCGTGCAGGGCCATGCTTAGGCCCCACAGCGCCGCGCCTTCCGTCTGGGCGCGGGCCCCGTCGGGATCGACGATGGTGCCCGCGTCGGTCACCAAGGTCAGCTTCTGGACCGTGACCACGCCGCTGGCGCGGTTCACATGGACCTTGGCCACGCAGGCGACCCAGGTGGGCATATCGCGTTCCTGGCCAAAGCTGGCAGCCAGGCCCAGGCCGGTGTCCTTGGGCAGGGGTTGTCCCCAGCCGGCGGCTTCCGCCGCGCGCCGCACCACCTCGGCCTGACGCTTGGCGCCGCCCTTGGTGCTGGCGTCGCTGCCCGCATTGGCGCCGGCGCCGGTCAGCAGCTTCAGCCGCAGAGCCACCGGATCGGTCTTCAGGTGATGGGCCGCCTCGTCGATGAAGCTCTCGCCGGCCCAGTTGGTCCAGCCCGGCCCCACCGACCGTAGCCAGCCGGGGCGGAAGGTCTCGTTGGCCAGGTCATTGTTGATGGCCCGCACCTTGTGCGCGCCGACCTCGTACCAATGGTCGGCGCCGGAAATGGCGAAGGGGTCGTAGGCCACGCCGTTCTTGCCCTTGGGCATCAGGGCCGGGGCGTTGGCCAGGGTCGGCCAGCCCGCGGCGGCGTGATGCTCCTGGCCCAGGATGTTTCCGGCCCCGTCGAAGGCCATGCGCACCGTCTGGACCGAGGGCGAGCGCACCGAGTCGAAGCGCACGTCGTCCTCGCGGGTCAGGACCAGCTTCACCGGCTTGCCCAGCGCCTTGGCCGCCAAGGCGGCCGGCACCGCGTAGTCGCCGTTCAGCCGCCGCCCGAAGCCGCCGCCCAGCATGTAGGTGCGCATGACGATACGGGTCTCGGGACGGTCCAGCGCCTTGGCCAGGGTCGGCAGGATCAGGCTCTGCCACTGGTTGCCGGTGTGGATCTCCATCACCCCGTCCTTCTCGAAGGCCAGGGCGTTCAGCGGCTCGAGCTGGAAATGCAGGACGGTGGCGGCGGTGTAGGTCTGCTCCAGAACCGACTTGGCGGCCTTGAAGGCCGGGGCGGTGTCGGCGGTCTTGTTGTCCAGCAGCGCGCCGCCGTCGGGCTTGGCGATCAGGCTTGCGGCGTGATCCTGCAAATCCCTCTCCGACACGGTCGCGCCCGGACCGGCGGCCCATTTCACCTTGACCAGTTCCGACGCGCGCAGGGCGGCCGGATAGCTTTCGGCGATCACCAGCACCCAGCCGGGGACGGTGTCGGACGGATCCTCGATCGTCAGGCAGCGCAGGTAGCCCTTGATCTTCTTGGCTTCGCTGTCGTTGACCGACAGCACCTTGGCCCCATGGCGGGTCGGCGGCAGCTTGGGCCGCGCGAACACCATGCCCGGCACCTTGGCGTCGATGCCATACACCGCCGAGCCATTGATCTTGGCGGCGATGTCCAGGGCCTTGCCCGGCTTGCCGATCAGCTTGCGTTCGGCCGCCGGCTTGATCGGCAGCTTGGCCAGTTCGTCGGGCGTGAACTGCCGCGCGACGCCGCCGCGCTTGACGATGTCGCCGTACGAGATCGACTTGCCGCCGACATGGACCACGCCGCCGCGCGCCGTCCCGCCGGCCGGCGAGACGTTCAGCAGCTTGGCCCCGGCCTCGACCAGGGCGATGCGGCCAGCCGCGCCGGCCTGGCTGAAGATCGGGAAGGTCTGCCACACCGACCAGCTGCCGCCGGTGACCATCAGGCCCCACTTGGGATCGGTGTCGACATGGACGATGCGCACCTTGTCCCAGGCGACGTCCAGCTCGTCGGCCAGGATGCGGGCCAGGGCGGTGCCGACGTGCTGGCCCATCTCGGCGCGGATGATGTTGACCGTGACGACGCCGTCGCCGTCGATGGCGAACCACAGGGTCGGCTCGAACCGGGGTCCTGTCGGGCTCACGGGGACACCGCCCGGAACGGCGGGATCCATCGCCGCCTCGACCAGGGCCGAGAAGCCGAAGGCCAGGCCCGCGCCGGTGGAGGCGATCAGGAAATTGCGGCGCGACAGGAAGCCGCCGGTCTCACCTTTCGGCGGCAGGCGGCTCACGACTTCTCTCCCATCGCCGCGGCGGCCTGCTTGATGGCCGCGCGGATCCGGACATAGGTCATGCAGCGACAGAGGTTGCCGCTCATGGTCGCGTCGATGTCCTGGTCGGTGGGCGCGGGGAAGTCCTTCAGCATGGCGGCGGCCTGCATGATCTGGCCCGACTGGCAGTAGCCGCATTGCGGGGTCTGCAGGTCCAGCCAGGCCTGCTGCACGGGGTGCTGGCCGTCCGGATCGAGACCCTCGATGGTGGTGACCTCGGCGCCGTCGACGGCGCTGATCGGGGTGATGCACGAGCGAGTCGCCCGGCCGCCGACGTGGACGGTGCAGGCTCCGCACATGCCGATGCCGCAGCCGAACTTGGTGCCGGTCAGGCCGATGTCGTCGCGGATCACCCACAGCAGGGGGGTATCCTCGTCGGCGTCGATGGAGACGGCCCGGCCGTTGATCGTGAACTGGGTCATGACGGGCTCACTTTCCCTGCGCGCGGATCGCCGCGACCTTCTTCTCGAGGTTCGGCCAGGCGGGCTTGTCCGTGCGGGTGGCGCGCAGATAGGCGGCCAGCTTGGCGACGTCGGCGTCGCTGAAGCGGTTGAAGCTGGGCATCACGACCCCTGGCGCTCCGTCCTTCGCGCTGATCCCGTACAGCACCACCCGGATCAGGTTGGTCGGGTCGTCCAGATTGACGGCGCTGTTGAGGGCCAGGTCCGGCCGCAGCGGATTGGGCTGGCCCGCGCCGTTGTAGTGGCAGGACGCGCAGGCCGCCGTGTAAAGCCGCGCCGACGGATCGTTCTGCGGCCCGACGTTGAGCCGGTTGGCGACGGCCGCGCGTTGCAGGGCCGGCGCCAGGGTCGAGGCTCGGCCCGCCGCGCCGTCGCGGTCGGCGAAATAGGCCGCCAGGGCCTGGATGTCGGCGTCGGGCAGCGTGACGAGTCCATCGTGGACAACCGGCGCCATGGGGCCGGCGGCGACGCCGTGATAGCGGCTGATCCCGGTGCGCAGATAGGCGACAAGCTCGGCCTGGTCCCAGGGCGCGGGCGACGGATTGGCGGCGGTCAGCGGCGGGGCGATCCAGTTGTCGATCGCCGCGCCGGCGAAAGCCTTGTCGTGCTTCTCGGCGCCCAGAGCGTTGCGCGGCGTGTGGCAGGCGCCGCAGTGGCTGACGCCCTCGGCCAGATAGGCGCCGCGGTTCCACTCGGCGCTCTTGGACGTGTCGGGCTGGAAGCGGCCGGGCTTGAAGAACAGCAGCTTCCATCCGGCCTGAAGCGCGCGGATGTTCAGCGGGAAGGGGACGCTGTTGCGCTTGGCGGGCGCGTCCACCGCCGGCCGGGTCATCATGTAGGCGTAGAGGGCCGAGACGTCGGCGTCCGACAGCTTGGTGAAATGGTCGTAAGGGAACGCCGGGAACAGGTGGGCGCCGTCGCGGGCCACGCCCTCGTGCATCGCCCGGCGGAAGGCCGCCTCGGACCAGGTTCCGATCCCGGTCTTGGGGTCGGGGGTGATGTTGGTCGAGTAGATCGCGCCGAAGCTCGTCTTCATCGGATAACCGCCGGCGAACGGCTGCCCGCCCTTGGTGGTGTGGCACGTCGAGCAATAGCCGGCCCCCGCCAGCACCGCGCCGCGCGCGACCAGTTCAGGCGCGAAGCTGGACGGCGCGGGCGGCGCGATCTTGTCGATCGCCGGACGCCAGGCGAAGACCCCGAAGCCCACCAGGCCGACGACCACGATCGCCAGCGTTCCGACTAGGAGACGTTTCAGCACGGGGGACCCTCCTGGCGGTCCCGCGCGGACGCGCAGCGCCCATCCGCAACAAGGCCAGATGCGGGGAGCTTGGGAGCAAATCCCACCCCAGGCAAGGCATACGGACGTTCTGCGAGACGTTCGCAACGCCGCTCGGTCATCGCGAGCCCTCCGAGGACGGGGCGTCGATCAGGATCGCCCGGAAGTCATTGACGTTGGTGCGAGTAGGACCGGTGACCAACAGGTCGCCGAGGGCGGCGAAGGCGCCGTATCCGTCGTTGTCGGCCAGACGCTCGGCGGCGTTCAGTCCCAGGGCCGAGAGGCGCGCCAGACTGCTCGGAAAGAGGATCGCCCCGGCGTTGTCCTCGGAGCCGTCGACTCCGTCGGTGTCGGCGGCCAGGGCGTGAATTCCGGCCCGGCCGTCCAGGGCGACCGCCAGGGCCAGCAGGTATTCGGCGTTGCGCCCGCCACGGCCGCCGCCCGTGACGGTCACGGTCGTCTCGCCGCCCGACAGCAGGACACAGGGCGGCGCGACCTCGCCGCGCCTGGCGGCGATCTCCAGGGCCCGCCGCGCCTGGGCGGCGGCGACGCCTCGGGCCTCGCCCTCGATCGCATCCCCCAGGATGACAGGGGTCAGCCCTCTTTCGGAGGCCGCCCGCGCCGCGGCGTTCAGGGCGTCGCGAGGACGCGCGACCAGCGCCGTTCGCGCATCGGGGACGGCCTTGGGCGTTTCGCTGCGGGGGTCATCCAACCAGGCCCGGACACGGTCGGGGATGGCGATCCGCCAGCGCTCGAGGATCGCCAACGCCGCCTGGCGCGTCGTCGGGTCGGGGACGGTCGGCCCCGAGGCGATCGTCGAGATGTCGTCGCCAGGCACGTCGGAGATGGCCAGGGTCACGACACGCGCCGGCGCGGCCAGCAGCGCCAGCCGGCCGCCCTTGACCGCGGACAGATGCTTGCGAACGCAGTTGATCTCGTCGATCGCCGCGCCGCTGCGCAGCAATTCCCGCGTGATGGCCTGCTTGTCCGCCAGGGTCAGCCCCGGCGCGGGCGCGGCCAGCAGCGCCGAGCCGCCGCCCGACAGCAGGCACACCACCAGATCATCGGCGGTGAGGTCCTTCAGCAGCGCGATCATGGCGGCGGTGGCGGCCAGGCCCGCCGCGTCGGCGACCGGGTGCCCGGCCTCGACGACCGTGATGCGCTGGCACGGCGCGCCGTGGCCGTAACGGGTGATCACCAGCCCTTCGAGCGGGCCCTCCCAGTGAGCTTCCAGAGCGGCGGCCATGGCGGCGGCGGCCTTGCCCGCGCCGACCACGATCGTACGCCCCTTGGGTGGCGCGGGCAGATGCGGCGGCAGGCAAAGCCCTGGGGAGGCGGCGTCGACCGCCGCCTGGAACATCGCCTTCAAGGCCTCCTGGGCTTCGATATCCGTCACGGGTCCGCGCCCTTCTCCAGTCCGTCTCCGGGTTAGGCCGCCCACGGCCCATCCGGCCTATGCGCGAAACGCATCAGATCCGCCGAAACCTGACGCGCCGCCTTCAGCGTCGCCACAAAGCCAGCGCGCAAAAACCTTTTCCCGCCCATTTTTTTGCGACGCGATCTATTGAGGCTCGCGGGCGGGCTCACGCTATAGAAAAGTCATGACTTCAGGACCACTCGACGCCGCTACCCCCCCGGAGCCCCAGGTAGATCGCCTGATCGAGGCGGCTCGGCGAGAGCTTGCCCATGGCGGCCTGCGCGCGATGAGCTTCCGTCGCCTGGGCGACGCCGTGGGCGCGACATCGGGCGCCCTGGCCTACCATCTCGGCGCCAAGGCCGACATCCTGAGCGAGGTCGTCGCGCGTGAGCGGCTTCGCGACCGCCGCTGGCACGACGAATGGCTGGAGCGTCTGGATGGCCTTGAACGCCTGGACCGTCAGGCCTTGGCCGCCATCCTGGAGCAATATCTCGACGCCCTGGTCCACGGCGAAGCGCGTCTGACGCAACTGATCTGGATGGACCTGGCGCTACGGGCGCCGCGCGACGCCGAGGTGGCGGCCCAGGTGGCGCCGTGGCTGGCCGAGCGCCGGAGCTTCTGGACGCGGCTGTTCGACGGACGCATCGAGAACCCCGCCATCTGGGCGGGTCTGGCCGCCGCCTATGTCACGGACGAGGGCTTCAACGGCCTGGTCGTGGGCGACGACCTCGACTACCGGCTGCTGCGCCGGATGGCGATCGACCGACTGTCCAGCCGGTTGGAACGCGACGGCGTCGGGCGCGAACCGCTGTTCTCTCGGCTGGTGCAGCGAATGGATCGGCGCCTGGGCCTGCCGGCGGGCGATGTCCCGGCGGACGCCATGGGGCCAGGTCCAAAGCGCGACGCCGCCCTCGCCGCCTGTCATGTGCTGGTCGACGGCGGCGCCGAAGCGCTCACCCACAGGGCGGTCGCCGAACGCGCCGGCTTGTCGCGGTCGGCCGTGGGCTATTATTTCAGGACCGCGGCGGACCTGTTCAAGGCGGCGATCAGCGGCGTCTATCTGATCGCCGATGGGCGCGGCGATCCGCCACCCGCGCCGCCCGGCGTTGATCCGATCCTGTGGCGAGGCCAGGCTGTCGCGCGCGGGGAACTGGCCGTGGTCCTGGCCGCCGCCCGGGACCCGGCGCTGTCTCCCTATGTCATCGATCAGCGCCGCTGGCGTGGCGTCAACTATATCCGCCTCTTGAGATCCAGAGGCTATTCCGGTCTCGACGCCCTCGACGGCCAGACGGCTTCGCTGGTCGCCACCGGACAGACAATCCTGTCTGGCGTGGACGGCGACGACCGCCGCGACCTGTTGCTGAGCTGGCTGATCGCGCGCCACAAGGACTAGACAACCGTTCGATACCGTAAGGGGAAATCGGCGGTATCTCGCTTCCAAAATTAGGACAACTGTTATGTTGACGTCATAATCACCTGCGATTAAGCCCCTGCTCAATAACTTTTAGGGAGGGGCGTTTATGTCGGCACGAGGAATTTTTTCGGCCTTTCGTTTGGCTCTTTGCTGCAGCGTCAGCGCGCTTGGTGCTGGACAAGCGTTTGGGCAGGAGCTCCCTGCTCATGACGATGTCGCGACCGTGGGCGATATCATCGTCACGGCGCAGAAGCGCACCCAACGCATCTCGGAAGTGCCCATGTCGATCAGCGCCTATGACGGCGCGACCCTGGAGCGGCTGGGGGTGACGGAGCTGGACAGGATCGCCCAGCTGACGCCGGGCCTGGTCATCCAACTGCAGGACCGCTTGCTGCCGGGGATTTCGCTACGCGGCATCACCTCGGACGATACGTCGCCGGCGGCCGAGCCGCGGGTCGCCCTTTTTCAGGACGGCGTGCCGATCACGCAGATCGCTTCTGGCTATGGCGAGATGTTCGATGTTGACCGCGTCGAGGTCGAAAAGGGCCCGCAATCGACCCTGCACGGTCGCTCGGCCTTGAACGGGGGGATTTCCACCTTTCAGAAAATGCCGACCGACACGCTCGGTTTCGAAGTTCGCGCCGGGCTGGGCGACCACGGTCAGCGGCTGGTCCAGGCCGTGGCCAATCTTCCGGTGAACGAGAAGTTCGGCCTTCGCATCGGGGCGCTGAAGCGCCAGCGGGACGGCTTCCTGAAGAACACCCAGGGCGGAACCTACAACAATGTCGACGGCCAGGCCTATCGACTGACGGCTCGCTACGCGCCCACCGACGCCTTCAAATTCCGGTTCTCGGGAACATACGATCGCGACGACACCGACAGCGGCGGCGCCTTCAAGTCCAACGTCTTCGCTCCCCGCAACCAACAGACCGGCGCGGTCGAGGGCGACCTGCGCTTCTGGACGCCGACCCACCTTAGTACGTTCGGCGACATGGCGGCGGACTACAGCAAACGGAAGATCGTCGGCCTCAGCGGGACCGCCGACCTGACTCTGAACGAACGTTTCGACCTGACGTCGATCAGCGGGTATCGCTGGTACAAGGCCTGTCAGGCGGGCGATATCGACGGTACGCCCACCAACATCATCGCCTACGACCTCTGCAATGACGGGGAACAGTTCTCCCAGGAATTGCGCCTCAACATTCGACGTAACGGGATCTTCGAAGGTTTCGTCGGCGCCAGCTATTTCAACGCCAGCAATTCCCAGCAGACGGACCTCGGCGGCGACGAGCGCGCCATGGCGCTGCTGCTGTCGGGTGCGTTGCACCGATATGCGCCCAACGGCCTGACGAACAGCCAGATCAACGCGGCTCTCGGTTCAGCGGCGGCCAACTACAAGCCTTTCCACCTGGATCGCCGGCGACAGACGGCGGACATCGAAACCTATGACCTGTTCGCGGATGGAACGTTCCATCTCACCGACAAGCTCCAGGCCTTTGTCGGCGGACGCCTGACCTGGGACGACAAGGCCGTGTCCATGCAGGTCACGACGCCCAAAGGCGTATCCCGCCTGACCGGGGGCGCGCTGCTGATGACCCTGACGCCGGCCGGCGGGATCGTCACGGGGGACCATGCCTCCAGCCTGGCCACGGGACGGGCCGGGCTACGCTATCAGGTGACGCCGACCGTGAATGTCTACGCGGTCTACGGGATCGGCAAACGCCCGGAGAGCGTCGACCTGACCGCCTCCGGGGCCGTCAACATACTGCCCGCCGAAGAACTGGCGTCCGCCGAAACGGGGATCAAATATCGCCTCTTCAACGGCGCGCTGTTCGGCGACGCGTCGATCTACCACTTCAACTACTCCAATTTTCAGACCTTCCAGCGCAATGGCGACCGCCTGGAGCCCGTGAACGCCGGCAAGGCCAAGGCGACCGGTTTCGAGACCCAGGCGACCTGGCGACTGGCGGACGGTCTGTCGGTGTTCGGAAGCTACGCCTACAATCACGCGCGCTTCAACGGCGGCGCCTATGACGGCAACAGTTTCCGCAACAGCCCGGACAACAAGTTCGCGCTCGGCGTCAACGCCTCCGTTTCGACGCGCCTGGGCGAGCTGTCGCTCACCCCCGTCTACAGCTGGCAATCAAAGATCTTCTTCTCCGACGACAACGATCGCTCCGACCTTCAGGTCCGCTCGCGCGCGGTGTTCTCGGACAAGACGGTCGATGAATACCAGGACGCCTTCGGCCTCCTGAACATCCGGCTCGGCCTGACCCCCGCATCCGGCCCCTGGTCGTTCGCGGTCATGGGCGAAAACCTGCTGGACGAGAAATACATCGTCGACGGCGGGAACACGGGCGACTCCTTCGGCATGCCGACCTTCATCACGGGACCTCGCCGCACCGTGCGGTTCGAAGTCAGCGCTCACTTCTGACGCATCGGTGGTGACCGGAGCGTCGCGCGCGACGGTCACCGCCCCCCTAGGGAACCAGAACCATGAAGCTTGATCGACGCGCCGCCCTCGGCCTCGTCGGCGCGGCCGCCTATGCGGCGACCGCGGGAAACGCCACCGCGCGCTCAGAGGAGCCCGCGAATTTCCTGCACGGCGTCGCCTCCGGCGATCCCCTGCGCGATCGGGTCATTCTCTGGACCCGCGCCACGCCTTCGCGCCCCGACGCCGCGGCTGTGTCCGTGGATTGGGAGGTCTCGACGGACGTCGATTTTCGGAAGGTGGTCCGACGCGGCACGGCGACGACCACCGCCGCCCGTGACTTCACCGTCAAGGTCGATGTCGCGGGGCTGCGGCCGAACACCGAGTATCGTTATCGCTTCCGCGTCGGCGACCGGATCTCCCCCGTCGGCGTCACGCGCACCCTTCCGGTCGGCTCTGTGTCGGAAATGGTCCTCGCCGTCGCCTCCTGCGCGCTCTATTCGACCGGATTCTTCAACGCTTACCGTGACATCGCCAACCTCGATCGTGTCGATGTCGTTCTGCATCTAGGGGACTACATCTACGAATACGGCGGCGGCCCCGACCAACTCGGCATGAGCATCGGGCAGAAAATCGGCCGCGCGCCCACCCCCGCGCACGAAGCCCGCACCCTCGCCGACTACCGGGAGCGGCACGCCTGCTACAAGCTGGACGCCGATCTGCAGGCGGCCCATGCGCGAGCGCCCTGGATCTGCGTCTGGGACGACCATGAAACCGCCAATGACTCCTGGAGCGGCGGGGCGCAGAACCATCAACCCGACGAAGGCGTCTGGAGCGATCGTCGCGACGCCGCCGTTCGGGCCTTCTATGAGTGGATCCCCATTCGGGAGCCTGAACCGGGCGCATCGCCGCTGGCGATCAATCGCACCTTTGAACTGGGCGATCTGGCGACCCTGATCATGGTTGAAAACCGGTTCCTCGGCCGCGATCGCCAGATCAACCTGCGCGATCCCAACGATGTGACCTGGAACGCGGTGGACCTGACCGTTCCGGATCAGCCGGTTCCGGTCACCGATCCCGAACTCAAGCGGAAGATCCTGACCGCGTTCGCCCAGGGTCGCCCCGTGGCCGCGCCCTATGGCGTCAGGATGGACGCCGATTCCATCCGCCGCTCCATGTCCCGACCCGACCGCAGCGTCTATGGCCACGCGCAGGAGGCCTGGCTGCGCGATCGTCTGGCGGAGTCGGTCCAGGCTGGAAAGCGCTGGCAAGTGGTCGGCAATCAGGTGGTGATGGGGCACACGACGGGCGCCGACATCGCCGGCTTCCTGGGAAAGGAAGGCTGGGCGCGGGCCTTTGAGCAGGTGACGCCCCTCCTGCGTCCCTGGCTCGAGCAACTGGCGACGCTGCCGAGCGATGTTCCGTTCGAATTCGACGGCTGGGACGCCTATCCCGCCGCGCGTGATCGCATGAACCGGATGTTCGTGGAGACGGGGAGCCGACCTCTGGTGCTGTCGGGCGACAGCCACGCCTTCTGGGTCAATGAACTGCACGACGCCCAAGATCGACGCGTGGCGGCCGAGCTCGGGGTCACCGCCATCACCAGCAGCAGTCTCGGCAACATGTTGGGCGACGTCGAGCTTGGGCCGGCCTTTTCAAAGGCCTGCCCGGAGGTCCGTTTCTGCCAGCATCTGACCAAGGGATACGGGCTGGTCACCTTGCGGGCCGACGACGTCCGGATCGACCTGATCGGCGTAACCACGGTTCTCGAGCGGAACTACGAGCGGTTCGTCCTGAAATCCTACCGGGTTCCCTCCAATCCGGCGGGCGGCGTCGGAGCGATGGAGGAAATCTAAACCGGGCGGGCGATCACGATCGATCGTGGACGAATGTGATCGCCCCGCACGGCCTCGCCGCTACCCGCCCGGATGCAGCCCCGGCGCTTCCTGGCCCGTGCGGGCGACATATTCGGTATAGCCGCCGCCGTACTGGTGGACGCCCTCGGGCGTCAGTTCCAGCACGCGGTTCGACAGGGCGCCCAGGAAGTGGCGGTCGTGCGAGACGAACAGCATGGTGCCCTCGAAGTCCGCCAGGGCCGCGACCAGCATCTCCTTGGTCGCCATGTCCAGGTGGTTGGTCGGTTCGTCGAGCACCAGCAGGTTCGGCGGATCGAACAGCATCTTGGCCATGACCAGGCGCGCCTTCTCGCCGCCGGACAGGACCCGGCAGGGCTTTTCGACATCGTCGCCGGAGAAGCCGAAGCACCCCGCCAGGGTGCGCAAGCTCCCCTGCCCCGCCTGCGGGAACGAGCGCTCCAGCGACTCGAAGATCGTCTCTTCGCCGTCCAGCAGGTCCATGGAGTGCTGGGCGAAATAGCCCATCTTGACGCTGGCGCCGATATTGACCGCGCCCTGATCGGGCTTGGTGTCGCCGGCCACCAGCTTCAGCAGAGTCGATTTGCCGGCGCCGTTGGCGCCAAGGACGCACCAGCGTTCCTTGCGGCGCACCAGGAAATCGAGGCCCTCGTAGATCGGCTGGGCGCCGTAGCCCTTGTGGACATTGCGCAGGCTGATCACGTCGTCGCCCGACCGCGGCGGGCTCTGGAACTCGAACTGCACCGACTGGCGACGGCGCGGCGCCTCGACGCGTTCGATCTTGTCGAGCTTCTTCACCCGGCTCTGGACTTGGGCGGCGTGCGAGGCGCGCGCCTTGAACTTCTCGATGAACTTGATTTCCTTGGCCAGCATGGCCTGCTGGCGCTCGTATTGCGCCTGGCGTTGCGCCTCGCCCAGCGCGCGCTGCTGGTCGTAGAAATCAAGGTCGCCGGAGTAGCTCGTCAACGTTCCCGCGTCGATCTCCACCACCTTGCCGATGATGCGGTTCATGAAGGCGCGGTCGTGCGAGGTCATCAGCAGGGCGCCCTCATAGTTCTTGAGGAAGGCCTCAAGCCAGATCAGGCTTTCCAAATCCAGGTGGTTGCTGGGTTCGTCCAGCAACATGCCATCGGGCCGCATCAGGAGGATGCGAGCCAGCGCCACACGCATCTTCCAGCCGCCGGACAGCATTCCGACATCGCCGTCCATGCGTTCCTGGCTGAAGCTCAGGCCGGCCAGCACCTCGCGCGCCCGCGCCTCCAGCGCATAGCCGTCCAGTTCCTGGAAGCGCTCCAGCACCTCGCCATAGCGTTCCATGATGGCGTCCAGCTTGTCGGCCTGATCGGGATCGACCATGGCCGCTTCCAGCGTCGCCATCTCGGCGGCCAGGGCGCTGACGGGGCCGACGCCATCCATCACCGCGGCGACCGCGCTCTGGCCCGACATCTCGCCGACGTCCTGGCTGAAATAGCCGATCTTCATGCCGGGATCGATCACGACCAAGCCGTCGTCGGGCTGCTCCTGACCGGTGATCATGCGGAACAGAGTCGTCTTGCCGGCGCCGTTCGGGCCGACAAGCCCGACCTTCTCGCCCTTCTGGACGCCCATCGAGGCTTCGATGAACAGGAGTTGGTGGCCGTTCTGCTTGGAGATGTTGTCGAGGCGGATCATGGGCGGTCTGCTAACGCGGGCGGGCGGAGAACACCAGCCTTAGAGTCCTCCCAAT
Source organism: Caulobacter sp. GW822-FHT07D08 (assembly GCF_058798735.1). Classification (NCBI taxonomy): domain Bacteria; kingdom Pseudomonadati; phylum Pseudomonadota; class Alphaproteobacteria; order Caulobacterales; family Caulobacteraceae; genus Caulobacter; species Caulobacter sp. GW822-FHT07D08. Next base: position 333,087 of record NZ_JBXAKU010000001.1, on the reverse strand, counting down.
TCCTCGCCTCGCGCATCCGCCAAAGGCGGCGATTGGCGCGGAGTTCCACCTCGTCCGTCACGGCGTCGGCCTGCCGCTTTCGCCGTTCATGTTGTTGTGTGTCAATGCGCGGAGGTCGGGCGATCGTAGTCGATCGGCAAGGGAAATGGACGCATGACTGCAAGCGCGAGCGCCGCCAGGGCGAAAAGTCGGTCGGCGGTTTCCATCGTCGCCCGCGCCGCGCGGACGATGCTCGGCGGCCGAGTTTTCAAGATTGCGTTCGCCGCGTCCGTGTTCCTGGCGGCCCTATGGCTGCTCGGGCGGGAGCTTCGGGGATCGTCCCTCACGGCGGTCGTCGACGCGGCCCGCGCGACGAGACCGTCGGCGTTCTTCTGGGCCATCGTCGCCACGGCGATGAGCTATGGCTGCCTGGCCGTTTCGGAATGGTGGGCGCTGCGCACTGTCGGGCGCCGTCTTTCCGCGCCTCGTATCGGGCTGGTGACCTTCGTCGCGTACGCCCTGTCCAACGGCCTAGGCTTCAGCATGGCGACAGGCGCGGCGGCCCGGCTCCGCTTCTACCGCCCGTGGGGACTGAACACCGCTGAGGCGGCGGCGGTGAGCGTGTTGGCTGGGCTTGCCGTGACGCTCAGCGGCCTGGTGACCGCCGGGATCGCCCTGCTGGTTGTCGGCGACCTTCCGCTCGCTTACCGCGCGCTGGGCGTCTTGCTCGTTTCGCTGGGCGCCCTGTGGTTCGTGCGGCTGCCGGACAGGCTATGGTTTCTGCCGGGCTTGAGACCGCTCACCCCGCCGCGCAGGCTGGGCGTGCTGGCGCTCGGCGGGGGCGTCGCCGACTGGGTGTTCTCGGGCCTGGCGCTGTTCGTCCTGCTGCCCGGCGCCGCCGCCTCCGATTTCCTGCCCTTTCTGGCGATCTTCGTGTTCGGCTCGGTCGTCAGCGCGGTCTCGGGCGTGCCCGGAGGGGTGGGCGTATTCGACGCCATCGTGCTGGGCTTGAGCCACCGCTTCGCCGTCGCCCACGAGACGGCCGCGGCCTTGATCGTCTACCGACTGGTCTACGCGGTCGGCCCCTTGATGATCACCGCCGCGGGGTTGTGCGCGGCTCAGTTGGTCCGCGGGTTGCGCGGCGCCCGGCGCGCCGAGCTGAAGGTTGTCGCGGCGATCTCCGCGCCGACGGTCTTCGCCGCCCTGACCTTCTATCTCGGCGCGGCCCTGCTGCTCGCCGCCGCCAACGCGCCCATTCGGCTGGCGTCGCTCCAGATGGCCGCCGAACTCCCACGCTCGGCCCTGATGTCGAGCGTCACCGGCGCGCTGTTGCTGGTTCTGGCCCAGGCGCTCTGGCGCCGGCGGGAGGCGGCCTATTATGCGAGCCTGGCCTTGCTGCTGGCCGGCGCCGTCGGCGAACTCTGGCGGGGGTTTGGCTGGATCTCGGCCGGCCCCTTGCTGGCCCTGGCGCTCTTGCTGGCGCCCTGTCGCTTCGCCTTCGATCGCCGCTCGGTCTTGACCCGCGACCTGGCCTCGCCGGAGTGGTTGGCGGCGATCGCGCTTTCGGGCGCGGCGGCCTGGATCCTGGCCCGCATCGTCGCGGCGGACGCGCAGGCCCTGGGTCGTCCGTGGTGGTCGCTGGCCGTGACGACGGGGCGCTCCGGCGCGCTGGCCCTGGCCGCGGCCCTGGCGGCGATGGCGCTGATCGCGGCGGTCTGGAGTCTGCTCCGCGCGGCTCGGCCCGGTTTCACGCGTCCGGAGCCCCAGGCGCTTGAGCGCGCCAAGTCCATCATCCTTGACGCGGGCCATGTCTCCTGTGACGCCTTTCTGGTCCTGATGGGCGACAAGGCGCTGACTTTCTCGCCTTCGGGCCGCAGCTTTGTGATGTACCGGCCGCGCGCGGGGCGTTGGATCGCCATGGGCGACCCGGTCGGACCGGCCCAGGACCGCCCCGCGGCGATCGAGGCCTTCGCCACGGCGGCCGATGAAGACGATGCGCATCCCGTGTTCTACGCCGTGGAGGAAGAGAGCCTGGCGGACCTCGTGGCCGCGGGCTTCCTGCCCGTCAAAATTGGTGAGAGCGCTTCCGTCGATGTCACGCGCTTTGACCTGAAGGGTCATGACAAGCAGGACCTGCGCCTGGCTCGCAACCGCGCCCTGCGCCACGGCTTGGTGTTCGAGGTCTTCGCGCTGGGCGATCCGGCGACGCCGTGGGCGGCGCTGGCGAACGTTTCGCACGAGTGGCTTTCGACGCACGCGGGCGCGGAAAAGGGCTTCAGCCTGGGGGCCTTCGATCTCGGCTACCTCAACAACTTCCCGATCGCGGTGCTGCGGCAGGGAGCCGAGGTGGTGGCTTTCGCCAATATCGTGGCGTCTCCGGATCGCTCGAAGTTCGGCGTGGACCTGATGCGGGCGCGCCGGGACGGGCCATCGAGCGCCATGGACGCCCTGTTCATAGAGCTGATCGCCTGGGGCCGCGACCAGGGCTATGGACGCTTTGAGCTCGGGATGGCGCCGCTGGCCGGGCTTGAGATGAGCGGCGTGGACTCCTGGTCCCGGCGCGTCGAGCGGTGGATCTACCATGCCGGCGAGGGGCTCTACGGCTTCGAGGGCCTGCGGGCCTACAAGGACAAGTTCGGTCCCGAGTGGCGGCCCATCTTCCTGGCCGCGCCGCCGGGCCTGCGTCCGCTGGCTCTTCTCACCGATGTGGCGCTCCTGACGAGCGGCGGGGCGCGAGGGTTGGCGCACAGGCCGCGTCCGGAAGGCGGGGCTGAACCATGAAGCCGCCCGCCGCGCGGCTCGCACGCCTTGGCGCCCGCGGCATGCCAGTCACCGCGGGGAGGCTTGACGGCGATCAATGTACGGTCGCGTGCGGCGCGCACTCTGGGGTCTCGGATGGATCCCGGTCGGGGTAGGCCCTTCCGTCGGCTCGGAAGCTTTAGGCGCCGCGGCCGCAGTGGATGATCAAGAGGAGCAAAGTCATGACGACCCCGCATTTCGAGAGTCCCTTCGGTGTTCAAATCCGAAAAGGGGCCAACCACCTGATGTGGCTCGGCGGCGCGCTGCTGGCGGTCGGCGTCGCGGCGCTGGTGTTCCCCGTCCTTTCGACCCTGGTGGCCACCGTCTTCGTGGGCTGGCTGGTCATGATCTTCGGCCTGACGACGCTGTTCGCGTCCTTCTCGATCCGCGCGGCCGGCCCGTTCTTCGGCGCGCTCCTGAGTTCGCTCCTGTCGATCGCGGGCGGCGTCTTCATCCTGATGCGCCCGGATGTCGGCGCGCTTGGCCTCACCATCTGCCTTGGCGCGCTGTTCATGGTCCAGGGCGCGTTCGAGATGATGCTGGCGGTCCAGCTGCGCCCCGCGAAGGGCTGGGTCTGGATGCTGGTGTCGGCCCTGACGAGCATCCTTCTGTCGCTCGCCATCGTCTCGGGCCTGCCTGGAACCTCGCTGATCTCGCTGGGCGTGATCATCGGCTTCAACTTCATCAGTACGGGCATCGCCTACATGTTCCTCGGCGGGGCCGTGAAGCACGAGGTCAAGGCCTAGAGTCCTCTGGATGTTTGACTCGAGGGCCGACGCGGGGTTCCCGTGGCCTCCGAGAAGGCGTCCGAGCTTGATTTTATTGACGGTTCCGGGCTTTCGGGGGGGAGCACCGTGGAGCGTTTTGTGGAGCGCTCGGTGGAGCGATTACTGTCACCTCCGCGCTCTGGAGGTGATATGGAACACTACCTTGTCCGGGGGTCGCGAAGCCGATCAGGCGCCACCGGTAGAGAGTAGACGCCCCCTTTCAGAAAATTCTTAGATTTTGCAATGCTGCGGGCGCTCCCTCGAAATGAGGTACAAGGCAAGCTAGATCATTGAGTTCATGCTCTGCGTCTAGCGGCCAACGCGAGTTTTTACCTCTTGACCATAAAAGACTTTCCGGGCGTTGCGACCTTGGTTCTTGGCCCCTTCTTCGGCAGCTTCATCGGCCTGCTGAGCCTTCGTCTTCCGGCGGGGCGAGCCTGGGTCGCCTCGCGGTCCGCCTGCTCCGCTTGCCATCGGCCCCTGGGAATAACCGACCTCGCGCCGCTCTTCAGCTACCTTGCTCTCCGGGGCCGTTGTCGAACCTGCGGAGCCGCCATACCGGTGCGTTATCCGTTGTTCGAGGTCGGCTGCCTGCTGATCGCGGCCTGGAGCTTCGCGACCCAGACCGGCTGGCTCATTCCCGCCACGGCCCTGCTGGGCTGGCAGCTGCTGCTGATCGCGGTGATCGACGCCGAACACCTCTGGCTGCCGGACCTCCTGACCCTGCCGCTTGGTCTGGTCGGCGCCGCGGTGACGATCGGGCTGACCGACGCCCCCTACTGGGCGCCGCTGGCGGGCGCGGCGGTCGGCTATGGCGTGCTCGGTCTGATCGCCTGGCTCTACAAGCGGACGCGCGGGCGTGAAGGCCTGGGCGGCGGCGATCCGCGCCTGCTGGGCGCGATCGGCGCCTGGGTCGGCTGGCAGGGCCTGGCTTCTGTCCTCGTCTGGGCCAGTCTGGCGGGACTGAGCGTGGCGGCGGCGATGCTGATCACCCGACGCCGACTGGCGGAGGACAAGAAGCTGCCGTTCGGGACCTTCCTGGCGATCGGCGCCTGGTTGACCTGGTTATGGGGCCCGCTTCACACCTTGCTTCGCTGAGCTCTTGGGCGGTCCAAACAGCCACCCGTCGATCGTGCGCCGGACACCCGAGGCGTCGCGGGTGAAGCCGGTGGCCATCAATCCCTGGAGAATGTCGGGATCGGTGGTGGCGACCGCCAGTTCCAGCTGAAACCCGCCCGCGCCGTTGACGCGCGAGGTCAGATTCAGCGTCGAGCCCGGCGCCTGGCCGACGAGGGCCGCCGTCCACGCTTCTCCCCGGCATACGGGCGTTCCTTTGAGCGCGCTTCCCCGCAATGGCCCCTCGCTTGTCAGCCTCACGCGGACCTCGCCGCCGGCCTTGGCGCAGCGTCCCTCGCGGAACACGGCGGCGGCGTCCTGGAAGGCGATGTCGCCGGCGACCGGCAAGCCGATCGCGGTCAGGTCGATCGGCGTCAGCAGGGTCAAGTGGTCGACGCCCCTGTCGCGTCCGGCCAACAAGAGCTTGGCCTTCTGGTCCGACCCGGCCTTGTCCTGCCTTAGGCCCAGCTTGACACCGCCGCCCAGCAACGCCAGCGGGTCCAGCCCCGCGCGCCAGCTGCCCAGCGGCGCGCCGACCACGGTCAGGTCCCGGAGCCGTCCGCTCCAGACCGTGCCGCTAACCGCCGAGACACCAGCCAGGCTCGAACCGACCAGATCGGAGACCAGCAGCCGCATCGGCGTCAGCACCGCCGTCATCACCAGGGTGAGAACGACCAGAAGGGCGATCAGGGCGCGGTTGCTCATCGGGACGCCTTCGCGAAGGTGATTTCAGCTTCCACCGCGCCGTTGTCGAGGCGCGACGCGGTGAAGTCGGTCACCGCCACCCCGCCGTCGCGCTCCAGCGACGCCAACCACGGCAGCAGCGCCCGGGCGTCGATCGTGGAGACCCAGATGGTGAAGCGGCCATTGGCGTCCTGACGTCGGCGGGCGATCGACACCCCAACCTTGCCGGCGGCGGCCTCGACCAGGCTCTGCGCCGTGCCCTCGCGAGACGTCGTCGCCGCGGTGGGACGCGCCGACGCCCAGGAGCGAAGCTCCCCCAGCCGGGTCGAGGCCAGTTCGACCCGCTCGCGCGACGACTTCGACAAGCTCTTGAGAGGCATGGCCACGCCGTACCAACCGATCACGGCCAGCAGCACGACGCTCATGAGGCCGAGCATCACCCGTTCGCGCGGCGAGCGCGACAGCCACCACTGACCAGCGGCCTCCATGCGATCGTTCATGGCTGTCTCCTGATGACCAGATCGCTGGTGATCCGCCCGCCCTCGGCGACGGTGCTCTGCTCGGTCAACTCCAAGCGCAGGCGCTTGGCCGCGGTGCGCAGCTGGTCCATGTCCGAGGCGTTGACGTAGCCGATCGTCGAGCGGATCGCGCCCTCCTCACCGTAGACCAGGCTGTCCAACCGCACGCCCGGCGTCGACTGGATCATGGTGAAGTAGACCGCGACGAGATCGCTGAACCCACGGCCGCCCCGCGCCGCCGCCAGGCGCGACAGCGCATAACCCGCCGCGTTCTCGTAGCGCGCCGCCTGCGGGACTAGCGACACCGCCAGGGCCGTGGCCCGCTTTTCCATCGCCTGAGCGGTCAGCACGTCATGGATGATCTGGGTCGCCAGCACGATCAGCGGCGAGATCACAAGCGCCGCCGCCAGGATCGCCAGACGACGCGGCCCCGGCGCCGTGGCCTGATCGCGGCGACCGAACCGGCCTTGCAACAAGTTGATCCGCGGCGCTCGGGCCCCGGCCGCCAGCCATCGGTCCAGGTCCGCGGCCGGGATCAGCCGGTGCGGTCGGTTCTCGATCAACAGCGCGGCGAGGTCGGGCTCCACAGTCATGGCGCCGCCCGGCTCGCGAAGCGCCGTTCGCTCGCCCAGCTCGGCCACCACCAGCTCGCCGTCCTGACCGTCGGGCAGCAGCAGATAGTCGGGGAGGGCCGCCACCGCCGTGGCGCCCCGCGCCGCCGCCAGCTCGAGCCAGGCCTGCAATTTCTCGCGCGCCGTCCAAACCACTAGCGTGCGGCCGTCCGCATCGACGTCGCCGACGGCGATGTGCAGGTCGCCGCCGCCCAGCGCCACCTCGTCCTCGATGCGGAAGGCGACGGCGGACCGCGCCTGCGCGGGGCTTCCGGTCGGCAGGTCCATCCACCGCGCCGTCGTCTCCGCGCCGGGCACGACCAGCGTGACCGGCCCGTCGAGGCCTTCGTCGGGCGCCAGCGTCCACCGGCTGACGCCGCCGCCGGTGACGTCTAGCACTTCGAGCGGCGCGTCCGGCTCGGGCGGCATGAACAGAAGTCGCGTTGAGGTCATTCGTCGGCGGTCCAACGTCGCGCGACCAGGACGACATCCTTGGTGGCGCGGGCTTCGAAGAGGGAGGTCATGAACACCGGCATGTCCGCGAAGACGACCTGGCTGTCCAAGGCGAAGAAGAGGGTGCGGAAGCGCACCTGGTTGCGCACCTCGTCACCGGGCGGATTGGCCAGCAGGGCCTGCTGCCCCCAGAAGGCCTGGGCGTCGGCCCAGCCGTTCGAGGGGCGCGCGTCCAGCACCTGACGCGCCGCGCCACGGTCGATGCGCCCTTCGGTGAGGGCCGTCAGCAACACCGCGCGCTCGGGCGACAGGGTGTTGAGGTTGATCGGCGAAAGGTCGGTCGTCGGCAGCGCGCAGACATAGGGCCGGATGGCGGCGTAGACCGCCGGGGTGAAGCCACGGATGGCGCGCAGCTCGCTGACCTCGGCCAGAGGTCCGCCAGCGGTTCGATAGGGCTGGGGCAGCCTGGCGTAGCCGGGATCCTCGGCGTCGGCGTCGCCGACGTCGTTGCTGTCCATCCACTCGGCCAGGCCCTCGGCCAGTTGCTGACCGCCGCCGACCCCCAGCTGGGTCAGCAGGGTCGAGAATTGTCGCACGCCCAGCTCGCGGCGGCGGAACGGCTCGCCCTGATTGGCCACCACCACGCTGTTGAGGTTGAAGCACCCCGTGGCGTCGGTGAGCCGGGCCTGCATCTGGCCCTGCTCGATCGGGAACGAGATCGCTCGCCCGTTCCAGCCGCCTTCCAGCGTGGTCTTGTTCTGGTCGCGGTCCAGCAGTTGACGAATACGCGCGCGCGCCAGTTGCTCGGACCCGATGGCGTACCAGTGGGCCTGGTCGGAGATACGGGCGTTGAAGGCGCGTCGCGTCCCGAACCGGATATCGTCGAGCACGCCGACGGCGATGACCGCGATGACCGCCACCAGCAGCAACACGGTCAGGAGCGCCGCGCCCTCTTCGTGCGCGCGCTTCATCGCCCTTCCCCCGAGGTCAGGAACAGCTGGTCGATCTCGCCCAGGTCCTCCAGCTTCATGTCCAGACGCACGGCGACCGGGATGTCGCCGGTGGGATCGCCGCGCCAGCCGTCACGCCAGACGCCATCCAGGAGGTAAGACGAGCGGATGCTCTCGACGCCCGTCAGCATCACCTGCGCCGGGCCCAGGCGGGCGCCGTCCAGGGCCGGCCGCGCGCGGCGCTCCAGCCGCCCTTCGACCAGCCGATATTCGACATATTGCATCGACGCGCGCGGCGCGAGATCGGGGTTCTCGTAGCCGCGGCGCGTGAGCGCCAGCAGGGGCCCGTCCACGACATAGGGGTTGACGCCGGCGAAGGCGGTCAGGGCCGGCTGCCCGTCCTCGCCGCGCGTCCGGCGCGTGGCGGCCTGGGACAGATCGGCCTTGAGGATGGCCCGTGTCCGCTGCAGTTCGGCGTAGCGTTCGACGTGGTTTCGCACCCGCGTCTGGTTCGTCAGGGTCGAACTCATCACGGCCACGCCCGCGGCCGTGATCAGCGCGAAGATGAACAGCGCCACCATCATCTCGATCAGGGTGAAGCCATTGGCCTTCATGGCAGGGCCCTGAACACGGTCGCGGCCGCCGCGGGCCGGCGCGAGCGCGGCGTGGTGACCAGGATGTCGACCCTGAGGATCTTGGGATCGGCCGTGCGGCTGACGCCGCGCGTCCACAGCCAGGTCCGTCCGGCGGTCTGCTCGGCCCCGGCCGTGCGGCCCAACGCCGGGGGCGTGGCGCTGGTCACCGCCTCGATCGCCCGGTTGTCCAGCACGACCTCGGCCACGATCCGGTCCTCCAGTTGCTGACCGGCGCGGGTGTTCTCCCCCGCCAGGTTCAGCAGGGCCAATACGGCGATGCCGAAGATCGCCAGGGCGACCAGCAGCTCGATCAGGGTGAACCCCGCCTCAGAGCGCGCGCGCGGCATTGACGGCAACATTTCCGGCGATGTCGACGCTGACCACATAGTCGTCCGCGCCGCCGCGCCCCAGGGTGAATTCCGCGCCGCTGGCCTGGCCGGTCGGTTCGAAGACCACGACGGGTTCGCCAGCGCTTGCCGCCACATGGGTGTCGGGCTCCCAGACCATCGGCGAGAACGGCGCCTTGTCCAGCGCGCGCCAGTCGCGCCCGTCGCGGATGTCGAAGCGGTACTCGGTGGAGGATACGCTCACGCGGACCTGACGATTGACCAGCAGCGACTCCTCGCGCGCCCGCAGCAGACGGGCGGCGAAGCGTTCGCTCTCCCGCGCCAGCGACAGCTGGCCGTTCGGAAGGGTCAGGATCACCGCGGTGGCCAGCAGCCCCACGATGACCAGGACGACCATCATCTCGACCAGGGTGAAGCCGGACCGCGCGGCGCGCGGCGTCAGGGCTCGCGCGGGGCTAGCTCCAATTGCCAATGTCGGCGTCCTTGCCTTCCCCGCCCTCGCGGCCGTCCGCGCCGAACGAGAACACATCGATCGCCCCGTGCGCGCCCGGCGCGCGGTACTGGTAGGGGTTGCCCCACGGGTCCTTGGGCAGGCGGCGGATGTAGCCGCCCTCGCGATAGCGGTCGACCTGGTTCAGGCCGGGCGGCGGCGTGACCAGCGACTCCAGACCCTGCTCGTTGGTCGGGAAGGCGAAGTTGTCGAGGCGATAGGCCTCCATCGCCTGTTCCAGCACCGCCACGTCGGCGCGCGCCTTGCCCTTCATGGCCTTGTCCTGGCTGGGCAGCACATTGATCGCGACCACGGTGGCGAGGATGCCCAGGATGACGATGACGACCATCATCTCCACCAGGGTGAAGCCGGCTTGTCGCGCCCGGCGACGGTTCTTCTGTTGATCGGTGTTCGGCATGGCTGCGCCTCCTACTTCAAGGCCAGGGTGTTGATCTGGAGGATGGGGAGCAAGATCGACAGCACGATCGTGGCCACCACGCCCCCCAGGACGACGATGATCGCCGGCTCCAGCAAGCTCAGGAGCGTGGAGGTGAAGGTGTCAAACTCCCGCTCCAGATAGTCGGCGGCCCGCATCAGCATGGCCTCCACCCGTCCGCTGGCCTCGCCGCTGGCGGTCATGTAGACGAGCACCGGCGGAAAGACCTCGGCGCGGCGCATGGACGTTGACAGGGCCCCACCCTCACGGATCGCCGCGACCATGCCGTCCATGGCTTCCCGCAGGACGGCGTTGCGCACCGTGCCGGCCGTGAGCATCAGCCCTTCCAACAGCGGCAGACCGCTGGCGATCATGGTGGCCAGAGTGCGGGCCAGGCGCGCGGCGTGCACGTCGCGGATCAGCTTGCCCAGCAGTGGCGTCGCCAGAAGGGTCCGGTCCACCGCCAGCTTGAAGGGGCGATGACGCAGGCCGCGCAGGAAGGCCGCCACGGCGGCGATCGCGAGCAACGCGATCAGCCAGCCGAAATGTGCTAGTCCGTTCGACACGGCGATGACGATGCGGGTCAGCAGCGGCAGGGTCTGGCCCATGGAGTCGAACTGCTCGACCACCTTGGGGATCACGAAGATCATCAAGGCGGCGACCACCAGACAGGCCACCACGGCCAGGACGATGGGATAGACCAGGGCCGTCGTGACCTTGGACTGCACTTTCTGTTGCTGTTCGAGCAGGTCGGCCAGACGCTCCAGGATCGTCGGCAGGGAGCCGGAAGTCTCGCCGGCCGCGACCATGGCCCGATAGAGCGGCGGGAACGCCTTGGGGGGACGCGACAGGGCGTCGGACAGGCGGTGGCCCTCCAGGACGCCGCCATGCACCTGGCCGATGATCTGCCGCAGCTTCGGCTTGTCGGCCTGGGCGGCCAGGGTCCGTAGCGCCTCTTCCAGGGTCGAGACCGTGGTCAGCGTCGCCAGCTGGCGCGTGAACATCGAGCGGTCCTTGGCGCTCAGGCCCGCGCCGAACCCCACGGCCAGGCGATCCGCGGGCTTGGCGGTGACGCGCGCGATCCGGACCAGCGCCAGACGGCGCCGCTCCAGCTGGACGACCGCCTCGGCCTCGTCGCTGGCGCGAACCCGCCCTTCGCGGGTGCGTCCGGCCAGGTCCATCGCGACATAGTCAAACGTCGCCATCGCGCGCCCCCGCCCCTGTGATCCGCAAGGCCTCCTCGACGGTGGTCAGGCCGTCCAGGATGTAGCGGCGGGCTTCCTCGCCCAGGGTCGCGCCCAGCCCGGCGGCGGTGATCTCCTGCTCGCTGGCGTTCTGGCCGATCAGCCGGCGCAATCGATCATCGACGCGGATGGCCTCGTAGAGGCCGAGCCGCCCCTGATAGCCGGTGTGGCCGCAATGGGCGCAGCCGACCGCTCGATAGTGAATCTGGCCCAGCGCGATCCCGGCCAGGGCGGCGGCGGACGGGTCGGCGGGCTCCGGCGCGCGGCAATGCTCGCAGAGGCGGCGCACCAGGCGCTGGGCGATGATCAGGCGCAGGGTCGAGGCCAGCAGGAACGGTTCGACGCCCATGTCCCGCAAGCGAACGACCGCGCCGGCGGCGTCGTTGGTGTGGACCGTCGACAGCACCAGGTGGCCGGTGAGGCTAGCCTGGACCGCGATTTGGGCGGTCTCGGAATCGCGGATTTCGCCGACCATGATCACGTCAGGGTCCTGGCGGAGAATAGCGCGCAGGCCGGCGGCGAAGGTCATGCCGACCTTGGTGTTGACCTGGGTCTGGCCAATGCCGTGCACGGCATATTCGACCGGGTCCTCGATGGTCAGGATGTTGCGGCTGTTGTCGTTCAGCACCGCCAGGGCCGCATATAGCGTGGTGGTCTTGCCCGAGCCCGTCGGGCCCGTGACCAGGATGATGCCATGAGGCTCGCGCACGGCGCCGTTCAGCGCACTGAGCACCCCCGGCGACATGCCCAGGTCCGTCAGACGCAGGCCGGCCTGATCCTTGTCCAGGATCCGCATGACCACCCGCTCACCCATGCGGGCCGGCAGGGTCGAGACGCGGACGTCCAGGCTCTTGCCGCCCAAGGCGAGCGAGATCCGCCCGTCCTGCGGCAGGCGCTTCTCGGCGATGTCCAGCTTGGCCATGACCTTGACCCGCGACACCAGCATGGCGGCGATCCGCGGCGACAGGCTGAGCACCTCGCGCAGCACGCCGTCGATGCGCAGCCGCACGATCAGGGCGTGCTCGAAGGGCTCGATGTGGATGTCCGAGGCCCCCAGTCGGACCGCCTCGGCGATCAAGCCGTTGATCAGCCGAATGATCGGCGCGTCGTCCTGCGGATCCAGAAGGTCCGCCGCCGCCGGGATATCCTCGAGCAGCGAGTTCAGCCCGCCCTCGAGGTTCAGGCTGTCGGCGCTGGACGCCGAGGCCAGACCCGCGCCGGCATAGACCTCCGAGAATTTCCGGTCGAAAGCGGGCGGCGCCATCACCTCGACGGACAGCGGCACGCCGACCGACCGGCGCACCTCGATCAGCGCCGTCGGGTCATAGCCCGCCCGAACGCCGACGAGCGCCCGCTCGCCCAGCGACAGCAAGACCACGCCATTGCGCTTGGCGAAGCCGTAGGCGAGCATCGGCGTCATCGCGGCGGCGTCGCGGGCGAGGCCGGCGGCGTCGCGACCGGACGCGCGGCGTTGAGGTAGTCGCGCATGACCGCGTCCAGCGAATTGTCGCCATCCGGCGCGGTCATCGGCGGCAGGGAACGCATGTAGTCGTAGCGCGGCGCGGTGACGTTGCGAGCGTCGTCGATGGTGCGGATGATGCGCGGCCGGATGAAGACCATCAGGTTGGTCTTGCCCCGCTCGCGGGCGGTGCTGCGGAACAGCGCGCCGACACCCGGGATGTCGCCCAGGATCGGCGTGCGCTGGACCGATGAGGTGTCCTTCTGGTCCAGCAGGCCGCCCAGGACGACGATATCACCGTCATCGACCAGGGCCGTGGTCTCGATCTCGCGCTTGTTGATCACCAGCTCGGTCGAGCCGACGGACACGGGACCCGCGACACTGGAGACCTCCTGGCGCAGGAACAGGGTGATGCCGCCGCCCGCGTTGATCTGCGGCTTGACCTCCAGCTGAACGCCGACGTTCTGGCGCTGGATCGTGCGGAAGGGATTGGAGTTGTTGGCGCCCAGCACCTCGCCGGTAGTGATCGGCACTTCCTGACCCACCAGGATCCGGGCCTCCTCATTGTCCAGCGTCATGATCGACGGCGTCGACAGGACGTTGGAGCCGGAGTCCTTCTTCACGGCGTTGATGATCCCCGCGAACAGCAGGTCGCCGCTGCGGCCATAGATCCCCGAGGTGACGCCCGAGGCCGTCAGCAGCGAGCTGACCGCCGCATCGCGCAGCGAGGTCAGGCCTTGCGAGTCGCCCTCCTTGGAACCTGCCCCCGCCCCGGCGGCCACGAGCGGCAGCAGGCTGGGCGAGGCGTTGGTGTAGTTGGTGGCCACGAAGGGCACGGTGCCGTTGGCTCCGCCCAGCAGGAACTGGACGCCCAGCTGCTTGGCGGTGTTGTCCGACACCTCGACGACGATGGCCTCGACCAGGACCTGCTCGCGACGGATGTCGAGCTGGCGGATGACCTCGGCCAGGGTGCGCTGGGTCTCGGGCGGGGCGTTGATGATCAGGGCGTTGGCGCCCGGATAGCGCGCGACGCTGACCTGCTTGCCGGTCGCGCTGCTGGCCGCCGGGACGGCGCCGACGATGGGCGCGGAGGCGCTGGAACTCCCCGTCGCGCCGGTCGATCCGGAGGCGCGCGACGCGCCCAGGGTGCGCGAGGAAATGCCGGGGGAGACACCGCTGGTCTGGCCCACCAACTGCTGCAGCACTGGTAGCATCTGTTCGGCGTTGGCGTGGCGCAGGAAGACGACGCGTACATCGTCGCTGGACTCCGCGCGTCGGTCCAGATCGGCGATGATCGGCAGCAGGCGCTGGACCGCGTCGGCGTCGCCGCGCAGCAGCACCGAGTTGCTGCTCTCGACCGGGACCACGGATACCGCGCCGCGACCGCCCTTGCCGTCCGCGCCGGGCGTCGCCAGCACCTCGTTGATCACCTGGGCGATCTCGCGCGCCGAGCTGTTGGTCAGGGTGACGGTGTGGACCGCCGCGCGGTCCTGGTCGACCTGGGCCAGCAGCCCGCGAATCCGGCGGACGTTGTCGGCATAGTCGGCGACCACGACGGCCTGGCCGCGCGGATTGGCCACCACCTGTCCCTGCGGACCGACCAGAGGCTTGAGCATCTCGACCGCGCTGGCCGCGTCTATCGTCCGTAGACGAAAGACTTCGGTCGCGAACTGGCCGCCGGCGGCGGCGGGCTGGCGCGCGGCGTTCTCGGCGGGCTCGACCCGATAGGTCCCCGCGCCGGCCGGCGTCGCCACCAGACCGTTGGCGCGCAAGGTCGCCAGGAACACCTCGAACAGTTCGCGGCGGCTCAGGGCGCCGTTGCTGGAGACCGACACCGTGCCCTTGACGCGCGGATCGATCAGCAGCGTCGTCCCCGTCGACTTGGCGATGTCCTGGATGAACACCCGGATGTCGGCGTCCTGGACATTCAGCACCTGGGTCTGGGCGCGGACGGGCGTCGCCGGCGCGACGGCGCAGCCCAGGGCCAAGGCGGCGGCGATGGCCAGAAGCGAGGTTCGCTGGCGATGGACCTTGGTCATGGGTTTCCCGGGAACGAAAGGGTGATGCGCGCCCCGCCACGGGACAGTTCGATATGGTCGGCGGCGACCGCGGCCAGGGTCAGTCCGTCGGCCACGGGGTCGCCCACGGCATACGATTTCTGGACGCCGTCGGGTCCGGCGATGATGGCGGAGCCGCCGCCGACGCCGCCGGCGCGCACGCCGAACAGGCGGAAGCTCGCCTGGGCCGGCGAAGCGCCGGGCGCGCCTTGCGCGCCGAACGCGTCGAAGCTGGCCAGGACGCCGAGGTCGGTGGGCGGACGCGACACGACGGGGCGAGCCTTCAAGGCGCCGCTGGGGACAGCCACGGTCCACACCAGCCGCGCGGACTGGACCGCCAGCCCAAGAACCATCGCGATCTCCAGCGCCAGGATGATCCTGGGTCCCGACGAACGGACAAGTTCAGTGAGATTCAATGGAGCCCGCCAACTGGTCTTCTATAGCAAGGCGGAGTAACGCTGCTGCGCCGCAGATCTGCGACAGTTGAATGACAGTCTCGTGACAAACGCTCCTCGTGCGGACTATTCGAGGAGGTGAAAGACCTGTCGCAAACGGGGGAGAGGCTGGCCTCTCCCCCTAAGCGTACTAGAACTTGGCCGAAGCGCTGATCGTGAACGTGCGACCCAGGTCGTAGGTGTTCACGTCCAGGCGATTGCCGCCGGCCTTCTGCGACTCTTCATGCTTTTCGCCAGTCAGGTTGCGCGCTTCGAACTTCAGTTCGACCTCGCGGCCCAACAGCTCCAGCCCCTGGCGCGCGATGAAATCGACGCGCACGCCGGGATACTCGATGATGTCCGGTTGACCGCTGTTGACGAGACCGCGGCTGACAACCCGCTTGCTGGCGTAGTTGATCAGCAGGGTCTGCTGCGACAGGCGACCGGTGTCCTCGAGCCCGAACTGGAGGTTGGCGACGTGGTCGGACTGACCGGTGAGCGGCGCGCCGTCACGGAAGAAGTCCGTGGCCTTGGTCGAGCTCGAGGCGAAGGCCGCGACGGCGTCGTTGGCGCCCACCTTCAGTTCGGACTTGGTGTAGGTGTAGTTGGCGATCGTCACGAGGCGGCGGCTGGCCCAGAAGCCACCCTTCCACTCCGAAAGGTCGAAGTACTTCTGAGCCTCGAATTCGGCGCCGTAGAGGCTGGCTTCCGGAGCGTTCGCGAAGCTGGTCGTGAAGTCGTCGCCCGAGACGTAGGTCTCGATCGGCTTCTTGATCTTCTTGTAGAAGCCCGCGGCCGAAATGCGCTGGTCAGCCGCGAAGTACCACTCGTAGCGGCCTTCGAAGTTGGTCAGTTCACTGTCGACCAGCAGCGGATTGCCGCGATAGGTGCGGTTGTTCTCGGGGTCGAAATAGAACTGGTAGATCAGCTCGCGGAACTGCGGGCGGGCGATCGTCTTCGACGCGCTGGCGCGGATCTGGGTGTCCGGCTTGACGTGCCAGGTGACCGTCGCCGCCGGCAGCCAGTAGTTTTCGTCGAGGCTCGTCGCCGCCAGCGAGGCGCCCGGCGTATTGAACACCTGGCTCGGCGCGACCTTTTCGCGAGCCTTTTCGTAGCGAACGCCGGCGTCGAATTCCCAGTCGTTGAACAGCGTGCCGTTCAGCTTGCCGTAGAATGCGTGGTTCTGCAGCAGGGCGCGGAAGGCGGGGTTGCCTTCGTTGCTTTCGATGAGGTTGATGTTGAAGGCGTTGATCACGCCCGGCGCCAGCAGCAGGTCGGGACGCAGCATGTCCACGCCGCGTGGCAGGTCGTTCGGCGCCTGGAACTGGAAGTCGCGTCGCGAGCTGTCACGGTCGGTGTGCAGATAGGCGTAGCCGACGGTGCCGCTGAAACCCGGAGCGAACTTGTAGGAGGCGTCGACGCCGCCCGACCACAGGTTTTCGTTGAGGTCGGAATAGGCGACCGTGGCGTCGCCGCCGTTACCGTTGTTCAGGCGGTTGATATAGTACTGGCCGAAGGGATCGGCCGCGGCGTTGGTCCGCACGTATTCGAAGGTCAGCTCGCTCGGCGCCTTGCGCTTGGTGTTCGCATAGCTCAGGCGCGTGTCAACATCGAGCTTCGGCGTCACCTTGAATTCGCCGACGAACTGCGTGTTGAACAGCTCGCGTTCGAACCACGCGGTCCTCTGCTGCATGAAGTCGGCGGTCGTGCCGTGACGATTGCCGACGCCCAGGCTAGCGTTCTTTATGGTGTCGTGGACGTAGAGATTGGTCCAGCGAACCTTGTTGTCGCCGAAGCTGGCGGCCACGCCAACCAGGCCGTTGACGACGATGCGGTTGTCCGTCGTGACCCGGCGGAAATCGCTTTCCTTGTCCTGCAGATTGGCTTGCAGCGAGTTCTGGTTGATGGCGTCGCGTGACGACCACTTGTTGCTGTAGCCGACGGTGGCGATCAGCCCCAGGTCCATTGAATTCAGGTCGAACGGCTTGGCCGCCGTGATGTCGGCCGTGAAGTTGGCCGGCAGGTGGTTCCAGGTCTGGAGCACCGCATTGCGGCCGTTCACCAGCTGGCCGGCGATCGGCTTGGTGTCGACCTTGCCGGAGCTGATGCGCTCGCCGCTCTTGAAGAACGCCGCCAGAGCCGACGGAGTGTCGCGATTGCCGTTGTCGTAGCCCGTCCAGTCGGTCTTGCTGCCGTAGTACGAATAGCCGAGCTGATTGGTGGTTTCGGTATCGGCCGAAACCGAACCGCCGATGCTGACGAAGCCTTCCGTCGGGATCGACTTAGTCGTGAGGTTGATCACGCCGCCGCCGAACTCACCGGGGAAATTGACCGAATAGCTCTTCTGGACCATCGACGAGGCGATGATCCGGCTCGGGAACAGGTCCATCGGAATCACCCGCTTCAGGGGCTCCGGGCTGGGCAGTTGCGAACCGTTCAGCAGCGCCAGCGAATAGCGGTCGCCCAGACCGCGGACATAGACATAGCCGTTGCCGACCAGGCTGAGACCGGTCACGCGGCTCAGGGCGCCGGCGATGTTGCCTTCGCCCGTGCGGGCGATTTCAGCCGCCGACAGGACCGAGACGACCTGCGAACCGGTTCGCACGACGTTGCCCGTGCGGCTGGCGGTGATCACCACCGAGTCGACCATCCCCGGGATGGATACTTCAGGCTGCTCTTGCTGGGTCTCGCTTGGAGTCGTCGAAGGCGCGGCTTGGGCCAGAACCATCGACGGTATCGAGAGCGCAGTCGAAAGCAGCAACAGAGACGTAAGCCGCCGCGTCATCATTATCCGATCCCCTCGGAAATTCGTTTATGAAAAGAGGGGGCAGCCGCTTTCCGGCCGCCCCCTCCGTCACGATCAGACCGCGATCAGGTCGTCGGCAGCGAGGTGCAGCTCGTGTTCGACGAACCGAGGCTCGCCGCACCGCTGTTGCAGGTCCACCCGGTGTACCAGGTGTCGTTGCTGTCCTTCACCGCGCCGATGTTGCTCGGCTTGGCGAAGAAGGCGCCCAGGCCCGTCGCGTCGAACGCGGTCACGGCCAGCTCGCTGGCGCCGTTGATGAAGGCGCTCAGCGTCGAGGTGAAAGCGTCGTTGTTGTTGTTGGCGCCCGAGCCGAACTGGGTCGAGGTGGCCGCGGCGTTGTAGCTGCCCGAGCCGAGGTACTTGGCCGCGTTACAGCTCATGACGACCGAGCGAGCGGTCAGCGTGGTCGGCGTCGCGCCCGAACCGTTCAGGCGGATGCACTCGTTGTTCGGCGTGTAGATGACGCTGTTGGCCAGGGTCACGTCCGAGTTGCCGCGGATCAGGATCGAGGCCAGATCGTTGGCTTCGCTGTTGCTGCTAACCTGGCGCTGGATCATGGTGAAGTTCGAGATCTTCAGCGTCTGGCGCGGCAGATCGGACTCGAAGCCGTTGCTGTCGATTTCCATCAGGGCGTCGCCGGCGCCGTCGCGCTGGATCAGCAGGCCGTACTGGAAGTTGCCCGTGATGCCGGTGTCGGCGTCCAGGCTGTCGTCGTCGGCGCCGACGGCGACATAGTACTTCATGTTGACGTTGCCGCCGAAGAATTCGGCGCCGTCATCCGAGCTGTTGTAGCTCATGATGTGGTCGAGCACGGTGCCGCTGCCGACGCCTTCGGTGGTCAGGGATTGCAGTTCCTTGTCCGAGCCCAGGACATAGCCCGAGTAGCGGATCTGCACGTAAGACATCTGCCCGCTGTTGTCGGCGTTGTCGTTGCCGCCGTACAGGGCCGGGTCGGCCGCGCCTTCGGTTTGGCGTTCGCAGGTGTTGGCGGCGGTCGAGCCGGTGGTGCAGTCGGTGACCTTGGCGCGCCCCATCAGCACGACGCCGCCCCACTGGCCTTGCGAGGTCTCGGTGTTCAGGCCCAGCACGTTGTCGCGGCTGGTGAAGATGATCGGCTTGCTGGCGGTGCCGACGGCGTTGATCTTGTTGCCGCGGTTGACGGCCAGCCAGGACACGCCCGTACCGCCGAACAGGATGACGCCCGGCTCGATCGTCAGGGTGACGTTGGTGTCCGCCGAGGTCTTGGTGAAGCCACCGTCAGTGCCGACGTTGACGCGACCGCCCAGTTGGTAGAGCAGACCCGAGATCTTCGGCAGGGTGACCGACTTGTTGATGCGCGCCGGCAGCGTGCACACGCGCCAGGTGCCCGTCGGGCCCGTGATGGTGCCGTCGTCCTTGAGGCCCTGCGGATCGTTGATGGTCGGGCAGCCCGACGCGGCGGTCACCTTGCCGGCGTTCGGATCGGTCGGAGTGGTCGGCGTCGTCGGGGTGGACGGGTTGTTGATCGTGACGTTGCCGCCAGTGCCGGGCGAAGAGATATCATCCGAACCGCAGCCGGCGAGCGCGAGCGCGCTGCAGCTCACGATAAAGAGGTTCTTGTACAGCTTCACGGGAGTCCCCTTGATTTCCATGTCGCCGCGAACACTGCCGCCCGCGCCTTGGAAACCTTACTAGGCGGCGACTGTGACACTTTTTCAAATCGGGTCCGCCAGTGGCTGATCCAGCCAGCCGCTCGCATGTTCGCCAGCCGAAGGCGAGACCGGCAGGAGGGGCGCGATCCATCGTTGCCGCTCGGGCAGGCCACAGCGCGATCGGGGCGGCGCCTCTGGACCTGGGCGAGTCCAAGATCAAGAACGGCGCCCAGCGGTGCGGGCGCTCGGCTATGCTTAGAGCTTTTGTCGAACAGGCGATCGAATCCTCCACGCCCCCCGCCGCTTCACGCGGTCTGGCGCGTGTGGATGAATTGGGCCTGTGCGATTCATCTTAATCGCGAAGATTTGGCACGATTGGATGAGGAGTGCAGAGCCGCCGGCGCAACACGCCGACGCTGGCTACGACCCTGCGTTCGCGGCAGATTGAACGGCGCGATTCCCAGCACTAAAATAGCTAAATAAATTCAATATTGTAGTTGGAGTCGGTGGCGGTGAGAGAGTCCGCCAAATCAGTATTCCCATACCGCATCAGAGCATCCCATAACGACCCACTATCGCATTGATTCTAATAGATTTATTTTAGCGCCTGTGTCACTCTGTCCGTCAGCTACCCACCCGATCCTGAGTACAAAATAGGACCGAAAGTGGGACCCGAAGTGGGGCCGAAAATGAGAGTCGGCGAATTTCGCCGGAAGGACAGGCCGGGGCTGCCGGAAGTGGGACCGAGTGGCCTCTGAAAAGTGGGGCCGAACTAAGCTGGAGGCTTGGCATGGGACGTTCACTTCACAAACTGACCGCGATTCAAGCCGCGAAGCTCAGCAAGCCAGGCCGCCACTCCGACGGCGGCGGCCTCTATTTGTCGATCGATGAAAGCGGTCGTCGGCGGTGGGTCTTCATGTACACACGAACCGGTAAGCGCGTTGAACTCGGGCTTGGAGGCCGCCGCGACCTGTCCCTGGCAGACGCGCGCGCTGAAGCGGCAACTTTACGTGCAATGCTGGCGGCGGGCGCCGATCCCAAGGTCGAACGCGCCAGGGATGACAAGGTCCAGACCTTTGGAGCCTGTGCCGACGCGTATGTGGAAGCCATGCAGCCTTCGTGGCGCAACGCTAAGCACGCCGCGCAATGGAAGATGACGCTCACCAAGTACGCTGCGCCGATCCGCGAGCGCCCGGTCAACGACATCACCACGCAGGACGTCCTGGACGTCCTTCAACCGCTGTGGACACGCACGCCCGAGACGGCCGAGCGCCTGCGGGGGCGGATCGAGAACGTCTTGGACGCGGCGAAGGCCAAAGGGTTACGCACTGGCGAGAACCCGGCGCGGTGGCGAGGCCATTTGAACCAGCTCCTGCCCAAGCGGCAGCGCTTGAAGCGCGGGCACCATGCGGCATTGCCTTACGACCTCATGCCCGAGTTTATGGCCAATCTCCGCACACGCAGCGCGGTTGCAGCCCGCGCCTTGGAGTTCTTGATCCTAACCGGCGCGAGATCGGGTGAAGTGCTGGGCGCGACTTGGGATGAGATCGATCTCCAAAAGGAGATCTGGACGGTGCCAGCCGATCGCATGAAGGCCGGCCGCGAACATCGCGTTCCCCTCTCAGGGCGCGCGATGAAGATCATCGCCGAGCGGCTGGAGGTTGGGTCGGTCGGTCATGTGTTCCCAGGCGCGACGGCGGCGTCGGCACTGTCCTCAATGGCCATGGCGATGCTGCTGCGGAGAATGAAAAGCGACATCACCGTGCACGGCTTCCGGTCCACGTTCCGCGATTGGGCATCGGAAACGACGGGCTTCTCACATGAGGTCTGTGAAATGGCATTGGCTCATACAATCGCCAACAAGGCTGAGGCTGCCTACAGGCGTGGCGACCTGTTCGACAAGCGCAGAAAGCTTATGGAGGCTTGGGCTGGTTTTTGTTCAGGCGGTCCGAGACAAAAGGTTGTCGCGTTGCTCCGAGCCTAGCCGGCCCCGCTAGCGCTGGAACTGAGCCATTCGCCACACTGACGAGACCGACGGGCAAAGACGGCTTGGCAGATCATTTCCTTGAGATCG
Source organism: Caulobacter sp. GW822-FHT07D08 (assembly GCF_058798735.1). NCBI lineage: Bacteria > Pseudomonadati > Pseudomonadota > Alphaproteobacteria > Caulobacterales > Caulobacteraceae > Caulobacter > Caulobacter sp. GW822-FHT07D08. The sequence goes on along the minus strand of NZ_JBXAKU010000001.1, from coordinate 311,597 downwards.
TTGGGCCTAGCGGCTAACGCAGCGCAGCGCCCAGTCCGTCCGTCAACGAGCCCGACTTGACAAAATCGCGGATTTTGCGATTGTGCCTCCGCCTACGTAGATCCTTCGTGCATCCTGATAGACCAGATTTTGGAGTTGGGGTGCCTTTGAGATTGCTCGGCTGGTCCGAAAACCAGAGTTGGAATTACTCTGCGATCCGACCAAACCGCTTCCTGCGCAAGTGACTCGCTAGGCCAAGACGAAGGGATTGCCCAACAGGGCGATCCCTCGTTCCATCAGCTAGGTCACGTCCCCATTGGGAAAGACGTTCGCATGTGAAGCACGCTTTACATATACGCTTCCATGGGGCGGGTGGCAGCCATAGAAGGCGTACTTGCGTATGTCACCTACCGTTTCGACATTGAAATGCAGGTCGTCGGGATAGACGAACCCAAATCGAAACGCCTTGCTCAATCCGCACATCCCGTCATGGGGCGGGCTAGCTGTGCCGGCTCTGGCATGCTTCTCGCGCCCCCGATCAAAGCGCTTCCCCTCTTCATCGACATACACAGGATGAACCTCATCCTTTGAGACTCTTGTCGGCACCTGGAGCTTCCGAAAATCCCTCAAAATCGCATCAAGCGCTCGCGAGAATTGATTCTCGCCCGCGATATCAGAGAAAAGACCGCGCGTAGAATCCATTACCGGCGCTTTAAAATCATTGAGCGGCAATAACAGTGACCGCTTGTATTTCATATCGGAAACTTTATTCACCAAAATACTAAAATCACGGAACGCTCTTTGCAGGAGCGCGGACATTTGGTTTTGCAAGTTTGTTAGCGGTTTTGGTGGACTGTAATCGACAACAAATAACGCGTGCCGAAATCGAGCAAGCAGATCCGCAAAACTTGGCGGAACAAGTAGTATAATGCCGTCAAAATTGTCCGCGATGTTTTCTATCGTATTTATAATCTCGGTTTCGTCCGCCCCTAACTGCGGCTTTAGCGGGATTACAGAGTATGCGAATCCCTCCCAGCGTTTGCGTAGGGCTTCGGGGATTAGGCGCTCCCGATTTGTATTTACTGCGTCATACAGATGATCGTTGGCGCAGACGAAAAGCGCTGCAATCTTCATTTCAAATTGTGGAGCTTCACCAGGAGATCCACAGGAATGTCCACCCTTGCTAGATCATCCTCCGGCAGCCGGCTGAGGATGCCAAGAAGCCGTGCCGCAGGTGAGAAGGCTGAGGCCCGACTAGGTGTAGGCTGCCGCTCATCATTGCCACCAGCTTCGCTTGAAGCCCCCACCTCAGCTTCCTGAAACGAGAAATCCTCGGCCTTCGGGACAAGCGCCACAGCAGCATGATGGTGAGGGTGTGGAACGGCTTTAATGCGTTCGAATTCCGTGGCGAGCACGAACTGGCGAAGCTTTAGCGGCTTGATTAGGGGGCGGTAATCGTCACCCGAAACGGCGAGCTCCGTACCGATCGCGCTCAGCATGTACGGGCCATCTGGCCATTTTTCGATCGCTCGATCTTCGATGAAGCGGATGAATTCCTCTCTGGTCTGTATGGCCATCGTCACCCTTCCTGCTTCATCAGAACGAACGCATGTCATCACAATGCCCGGTCTGCAAGGCCCCTGCTAGGAAGAGCTTCGCTGGCGACGCCATGCTGGTTCATCACCCGTTAGGGCGTCAGCCCGCCTCGGGCCGATATCCGGCAGGATCAGCGATCCAGCGATTGATCGCAGACTCATGCCATCCCGCACCGTGGACGCTGATCGGGACCTGGCGGGGAAAGGTGCCCTCCCCGATCTTCCGGTAAAGGGTCGATCGGCTGAGGCCCGTGCGCGCCAGAACGGTCTTGAGGCGGACGATGCGGTCGAGGTCGGCCATCGTTTTAAGCTCCACAGATTGGGATCTGAAGGCAATCGGTGGGCCAGAATTGGATCGCTCGCCGCTGGCGGCAAGGCCTCGCGGGGTCAGATCGTACTCCAGGAAACAAAGACAGGCCCTAGGCGCCTCTAGCGAAGGTAAAACCGTACCTTCATGACGGCGGGCGGGTACTCAATGGGGCTGGGCGGGGTTTGCTGCGGCGCTTCCGTACTATTTCTTAAGCCGAACACCAGGGCCTGCAGTTTCATCAGCCATCTGGAAAATGACGCCCGCCGCCTCAAGTGCGCTACGCACAGCCTCGACGTTATCGACAGAACTGCGACCAGGCCCGACCGCACTTTCCATTCGCCGGATTGTCGGCAGCGATAGGCCTGCGGCCTCCGCAAGCTTTGGCCCACTCCAGTCCACGAGGGCTCGCGCGGCCCGAATTTGAGCGGCCGTCAGCATGCCGTTTTATTATTAGTAAAGCCCATGATATTTTTCGCTTGTCGAATAGCGTCGTTGGTGATACTAAAGGAGTAATGCACATTCAGGACTAGATGTCATGGACTCGCGCCCCAAGGCGGAGAGTGCGGACGTGCGCGCGCGCCAACCATCCCGGCGCTTCGTGCTCGCTGGCGGCTCCGCAGCACCCTTTGTCACAGGTGCCGCCGCCGGTAGTACCGACCCGGCGGTCGCGAGATGCGCTCGCTGGCTTGCTATCGACGCTGAACAGCGCCGCCTGCAACTTGAATGGGGCACGCTGGAAGGCTGGCTGATTACCAACCGCAGTTGGTACAAACTCACCCCCGCCAAGCAGGCCGAAATCCCCGAGGGTGCCAGGCTCGCCGAGATTGATGCGCGGCTTGATGTGCTGGAGGTAGAGGGACACGCCCTCCTCAAAGCCATGCGGCCGAAGCCAGCGAGAAGCATCGAGGCAGTCATCGCCAACCTGTCGGTGGCGGCGCACCTGATCTTCGTGGAGGACCACCCCGAGGCGCACGGCCTGATCACGCGCGCCGTCCGCGATCTCACCGCCTTCTCCGGTGGAAAGTGACCCGCCGCGTCCCGCGACGACGGGACGGCGCCAACCGCCCACTGGCGGTAACGTTTCGCCGTAACGCCGCTGGCTTCCACCGAGGCGCCGAGGCGGTGCTGATGCGACACCACGAAGGCGCCCGCTACTTCCTGGCCATCGCCATCGAACTGGCGCTGAAGGCATACCTGCTAGACCGAGGGATCAGCGACGACTGGAACCGTGTCTATATCCGGCACGATCTCGTCAAAGCGCTCCGGTACGCGAGGCGCGCGGGCTTCACCGGCGCTCCCGCCACGCTCCCCGAACTCGCCGCGCTCCTCAGCCCTTACTATAGCGTCCACGCCATCTCAGAGATGTCGCCGCAAGTCATCGGATCGGTCTGCTGGGTGGAGGCTTGCGAAACTGTCGGCGCGCTCATCGGCGCCGTCGTTGAGGCTGCCGGGGCGGATGGTTGTCGAGAAGGCGCAGCGTGATGGCCCGCCTTCGCTTGCCTTGGCCGCTTGTCGTCAGCCAGTGGTGGCGCTGGCGACATCCTAGTCTCTGGCGAGGCCGGGCCTTCGATCCGGACAACACTCAGCAGGTCATGTCCTACGCGGTCTTGCGGCTTCGCCAGGAGATGCGAGACGTTTTCCTGCTCAATCACATCAAGGCGCTCGACTACGCGCTGATCGCCCGTCACCTCGATCTCTCCATTACCGGCGTCCAGGCGCACTTAGCCGACGCGCTCTATGAGATCTCGCGCACGATCGATCTGATCGAGCGCGCCCGTCCTGCATCCAAACTGTCCAAAGCGGAGCATCCCGATGTCTGACGACAAGGGGCCATTCGCCGTATCGCGGCGTGTCGTGATCGGCGCCGCCAGCGCGGCGCCCGTAGTCAGTAGCGCCGGCGGCGTCGCACCGGCCGACCCCGTCGTGGCGCGCTGCGCCGAGTGGACGGCGCTCGACGCGGAGATCGACCGCCTGGGTCTGCGCTGGTCGGAGCTGGAGAACATCTTGGTGCGGCAGAAGCGCTGGGAGCGCATGACGCCCGAAGAGCGCGGGGAGCTACTGCCTTCCGAGGAGATGGACGCCATCGACAAACAGATGGAACCGCTGTTCGAGCAGCGGGAGGCGTGGCTGGAGGTTCTTCCCACTGTGCGCGCCACCGACATCCACGGCGTCGTCGCCAAGCTGGAAGTGGCGCTGAGGGTCATGGTTCACCAGCAGGGCGACGGCTACGACCTCTTCAAGGCGACGATGGAAGAGCTGCGCACCGCCCGCTGTCCGAACTGTGGGGCGCCCGTTTGCAAGCGCTAGCCACGCCCCTCCGGCAACCGCCTTGCCCACCCCACCCTGCGGGAGCCAGGACAGGAACGGTCGGTGCTCGCCCTGGAGCGCTTGGAGAGCCTCTGCCGGGCGGGATGGTGCGGGTCAAGGGCGGCTTCGCCGTCGCTCCGCGAGACGCCCGTAGGGCGTCCCCTTGACGCGCACCAGCCCGTCCGGCCCTTGTTCCACCAAGCGATCCAGGGCGTCTTGTCTCCGAGCGAAGGTCGGCGACGGCAGCAAGTCCGATGGCCGGCCGGCCAGGCCCAGCCAAGCGGCCCAGTCAGCGCACGCGCTTGAAGCGGACACGGTCCTTGCCCGCGATGAGAAAGGCGTCATAGCCGGCGTCGCGCCAGGCCTTCCGCTGCACTTGGCTCGTGTAGGGATCGGTGGTGTTGGCCCACCATTGCTGACGGGCCGCGCTCTTCGGCAGCATGGCGCCAAGGATGAGTTCGATCTCGGCGAAGGTCAGTTCGAGTTCGTCTTGACGTTGGCGACGCAGATGACCCGACAGGGGATCGTACTTGGACATTCCCCAGCATCGCCGATTGGTCCGGACACGTCGAATCGACACGCGACTAGCGCGAGTGGAGAACGACCTTGAAAAGCCACGCTTCGGGGCGTTTTTGCGCCGCAAGCACTTTCTCGGATCGGTGGCGTTGCCGGCGAACCGACCATGGAGATTTTCGTGACCGATACGCCTGAAGCCCGCACGCCCAACGTCGTCGATATCCACGTCGGAGGCCGCGTGCGCATGCGCCGTAAGATGTTGGGCGTCAGTCAGGAGGCGCTGGCTGACGCGCTGAAGCTCACCTTCCAGCAGGTGCAGAAGTATGAGCGCGGCGCCAACCGCGTCAGCGCCAGCAAGCTCTACGACATCGCAAAGACGCTTCAGGTCCCGGTGTCGTTCTTCTTCGAAGGCCTCGCTGACCCGACGACCAACGAGGTCGACGAAGTTGGCGCCGCTGCCGAGCGTGTCGTCACCGAGTTCCTCAACACGCCCGAAGGCCTGGAACTGGCTGAGATGTTCCCGAAGATCGGCCGGGGTCGCGTCCGTCGCCAGGTTCTCGATCTCGTGCGCGCCATGGCCGACGACGAAAGCCGGGACAAGACCTGACAGCTCTTAGCGGATCTCCGACGCCGAGCGGGATTCAGCCTCGAATGCCCGCTTTCCGCCGCGTCGCCAGAGCGCCAGGGTGTGCTCAGCGTCGTCGGCTTTGAGCATGGTCGCCAGGAACGTGAAGGCGCCGTAGAGCGCGGCACGATCATCGTGGGTCAGCTCGACGAGGCCAGCCTTTTGCACCAGGCCACCTAGCTCGATCAGGTGGCGGGTGCGCTCGCGCCGTTTCACCACCCAGACCCGCGTGTCCATGCGGGCTCGGCGGGCTTCCAGGCGATGGCGCGCAGCCTTGGCCCGGCGTTCTGCGTCATTGCTCACCACCAGCGCCAGGCGCAGGGGCGTTCGACCCACCGCGAAAGAACCCGGCGCCGCGCTTCCTCCAGCCTTCCTTGCGCGCGGCGTTTCCGGCGTCGGCCAGATCCAACAGCCCGCCGGCCAGAGTGTCGATGTCGAGAGCGTCGGCGCCGGTGGCGATCACCAGCTCGCCAAGCTGCCGAACCTTACGATCCTTCAGGGTCTTGGCCCTGTCTTCGAGGCTCTTCAGTTCGGCGTCGAAGTCACGTGGTTTGCGCATCTCAAGTCTCCGGTTCGGATGATGCGCTGATCGTAAAACAGGCCGTCCGGGAAGGCTGTAAGGTCGCCGGAACACACTGGGACGGCCTCGTCCCTCCCGAGATTCTTTCTTGGGAGGGCGCGCTTATACGTCGTGCCGACGTGCGCTCAGGATAGTAAGTGGTCTGTCGCCATGGCGATCTACCACTTCAGCGTCAAAGTCATAAGCCGCGCTACCGGGGCCAGCGCCGTGGCCTCGGCCGCCTATCGCTCGGCCTCGCGGCTGCGCGACGAGCGGCTGGATCGCGACCACGACTTCACCAACAAGAGCGGCGTCGTCCATTCCGAGGTCATGCTGCCGGACGGCGCGCCCGAGCACCTGGCCGACCGCGCCACGCTGTGGAACGCGGTCGAGGCGGGCGAAAAGCGCAAGGACGCCCAGATGTCCCGCGAGGTCGAGTTCGCCATCCCCCGCGAGATGGACCAGGCCCAGGGGATCGAACTGGCCCGCGACTTCGTCCAGCGCGAGATGGTCGATCGCGGCATGGTCGCCGATCTCAATGTGCATTGGGACATCGGCCCTGACGGCCTGGCCAAGCCCCACGCCCACGTCATGCTGTCGATGCGCGAAGTGGGCGAAGACGGCTTCGGCGCCAAGGTGCGGGATTGGAACCGCACCGAATTGGTCGAGCATTGGCGCGAGGCCTGGGCCGATCACGCCAATGAGCGGCTGGCACAGCTCGACATCGACGCGCGGATCGATCACCGCAGCCTGGACGCCCAGGGCATCGACCTTGAGCCACAGCACAAGATCGGTCCGGCCGCCGGACGCAGGGCCGATGAGGGCCTGGAGGCTGAGCGGCTCGACGAGCACCACGAAATCGCGCGGGCCAATGGCGAGCGGATCATCGCCGATCCGCGCATCGCCCTAGACGCCATCACCAAGCAGCAGGCCACCTTCACCCGCCGCGATCTGGCGATGTTCATTCACCGCCATTCGGACGGGAAGGACCAGTTCGATCGCGCCATGGGCGCGGTGCAGGCCTCGCCCGAACTCGTCACCCTGGGCCAGGACGGACGCGGCCAGGACCGGTTCACCAGCCTCGAGATGATCGCGGTCGAAGATCGCCTGCATCGGGCTTCGGCTTTGATGGCGGAGCGCCGGGCGCATCGGGTCAGCGAGCTGGATCAGCGCCGCGCCCTGGCCCGCGCCGAGCAGCGCGGTCTCGTTCTATCGGGGGAGCAGAAGACGGCGTTCGAGCACGTCACCGCGACCCGCGATCTCGGCGTCATCGTCGGCTATGCCGGCGCGGGCAAGTCGGCGCTGCTGGGCGTGGCGCGGGAAGCCTGGGAAGACGCCGGCTATCGCGTTCAGGGCCTGGCCTTGTCGGGCATCGCCGCCGAGAATCTGGAGGGCGGATCGGGCATCGGCTCGCGCACCATCGCCAGCCTGGAGCATCAGTGGGCGCAAGGCCGCGAGCTGCTGGACGCCCGCGACGTGCTGGTGATCGACGAGGCCGGCATGATTGGCTCTCGGCAGATGAAGCGGCTGTTGTCGGCCGCCGAGAAGGCCGGGGCCAAGGTGGTGCTGGTCGGCGATCCCGAGCAGCTCCAGGCGATCGAGGCCGGCGCGGCCTTCCGGTCGATCGCCGAGCGTCATAGCCACGTCGAGATCACTCAGGTTCGCCGTCAGCACGAGGGCTGGCAGCGCGACGCCACCCGGCATCTGGCCACCGGACGCACGGGCGAGGCGCTGGCCGCGTATGAGACGCACGGCATGGTCCACGCGGCCGAGACTCGAGACCAGGCGCGCGAGGATCTGGTCGAGCGCTGGGACCGTGAGCGCGTGGCCGAGCCAGGCAAGAGCCGGATCATCCTTACCCACACCAACGACGAGGTGCGTGATCTCAATCTGACAGCGCGGGAGCGGCTCCGGCAGGCCGGCGCGTTGGGCGAAGACGTGACGGTCAGGGCCGAGCGCGGCGAGCGCGTGTTCGCGGCCGGCGATCGGCTGATGTTCCTGAAAAACGATCGTAGGCTGGGGGGCGCCGGGGGCGTGAAGAACGGCATGCTCGGCGAGATCGAGCAGGTCTCGCCGACACAGATGACCGTGCGGCTCGACGCCGGGCGATCCGTCTCCTTCGACCTGAAGGACTACGCCCAGGTCGACCACGGCTATGCGGCGACCATCCACAAGAGCCAGGGCGTCACGGTCGATCGCGCCCATGTGCTGGCGACACCCGGCTTGGACCGCCACGGCGCTTACGTCGCCCTGTCGCGGCACCGCGACAGCGTCCAGATCCACTACGGTCGCGATGAGTTCGAGGATCTCGGCAACCTGACTCGCGTGCTGTCGCGCGAGCGAGCCAAGGACATGGCCAGCGACTTCGCCGAGCGACGCGACATTCACGTGCCGGCGTCGATGCGGTCGAAGGACCCGCCGCAGCGCCAGCGCGGGATGTTCGATGGGTTCAAGCCGATCAGCCCGGCGCGTCAGCCGATGGCGCCGGCGCGGGAGGTTGGGCAGTTCGACCAGCATCGCACGATTGAGCGTCACGCCCGCGCCGCGGCCGATGTCATGCGGATGAACGACCGCAGCTTGCCGGTGCTGGCTCATCAGCGGCGGGCGCTGGTGGAAGCGCGCGAGGCCTTGGCTGAGGTTGGCCCGCATGCGGCCAAGGATCTGGAGCGGGCGTACCTGCGCGAGCCGGGTCTGGCCAACGAGGTGGGGTCTGGCGGTACCCAGCGAGCGATCAGGGCCCTCCAGCTCGAGGCGGAGGTTCGAGCCGATCCGAGCCTTCGGGCCGATCGCTTCGTCCAGCGTTGGCAGGGCCTGGAGCGGCAGCGCACCGCTCTGCACCGCGAGGGCGACATGGCCGGCGCCCGACAGGTCAAGGAGCGCATGAGCGCCATGGCCAAGAGCTTGGAGCGCGATCCGCAGGTGGAGTCGCTGCTGCGTGGCCGGCGGGCCGAGCTTGGGCTGCCTTCCGACCTGGGGCGCAACGTCGGGCAAGGGCTGACGGAATACCTCGGCATCGGCCGTGGGCGCGGGCTTGGCATCTAGGAGGAGATGATGGAGCAAGATGTTGGACCGGCGGAGTCGCCCGACGCGGCGGCGGCGTTCGAGGCGCTACGCCGGGAGGTGGCGTTGCTGAATGTCGCCGTGGCTGGGCTTGCGGCCGAGCGGACGCCCGCGCCGGACTACAGTGAGACGCTGGGCGAGATCGCTCAAGGCGTGAGGGTCGCGGTCGGGCGGCTTGGCAAGGTGATGACCAGTCACTCCTTTGCCCTGAGCCCGGCAGACCTGGCGCGGCAGATCGCGGCGGCGGGCGACGAGGCGCGCCGGCAGGACCGCGCGGCGATTCATCAGGCTCAGGAAGCGCTTCAGCGCTCCGCTCGCGATCTCGATGGGTGGATTGATCGGGCGCGGCTGGCCAGCTTGCGGAACTGGCGGCTGGTTCAGGCAGCAAGCGCCGGGGCATTTGCGGGGGTACTTCTGGGCGTTCTGCTTCCTGGCGCTGTGGCCCGGTCGGCACCAGAGAAGTGGGCTTGGCCTGAACGATTGGCCGCGCATGTCCTACGACGCGACCTTTGGGCCGCTGGCGACCGGCTACTAGAGACGGCCGACGTTCGAAGGTGGCAAAGTCGCCTCGATGCTGAGGCGTTCGTTGTCCAGAACCGCAACGCACGGGCCCAGTGTTCTCAGGTCCCACAACCGTGCGAGCGTCACCGACCTACGCGCCCCTAACCATGTGCTTTCCGTCGCCTGGACGTCGCGGTCTTGGCATTCGCACGTGTTGTATCAAGGGGAGCAGCGCTGTGCTCAAAGAGCTCGAATAACAATTCGACACGCTCTCGCTCAAAGCGGAAGCCGGAGCGTCGATACAGTCGATCAACGGCCTTATCCAAATTGTCGTGAGCTTTCCGGAGAGACGGAGGCATGCTGTCGGGATCGTACAAATCGTCTAGATTTTTGTCCGGATACGATGCTCGCGCGTCGAGGACGCCTTGCGCCAACTCCTCGATCTTCGCTGCTTGGGCATCAGTCATTTCTGGCCAGGGGAAGGAATTGTATACAGCCGGCGCATAGCTGTAGCGGCTCTCAAGTCTACCAGCGACGGTGCGCATCCAAGCCATGTGCATTGCAGACGTCAGGATGCCGAAATACAATAACGGTGCCCCAGGGATGATTTGCAGCTTGTTAGAGGCAATTACCTTTGGCCCAATAACCATCATGGGAATGTATTCACGATTTTCGGAAGATACCTCTGGCACTCCCAAATAATCAACGCTCGGCTGCCGATCTTGCGTGAACAGTGTAGGATACTTTGCGTATGCCTGCACACTCAAGGTTGGACTTTGCAGTCTTCCTTTTCGCACGCGTTCAAGGCGCTCTTGAATAGGCTTGGACTGCCGTATTTCTGTTGGATCGGCATCTTTGAGCCAGAGGCACCAACGCCATTGGCCTGATATCATCTCCTCCCCACCGACGAATGGGCGCAGCCACTTTTTCGCCGAGGGATCTGCGGCCAACAGCGCCTTCCGATCTTCTGCCTCAAGGATGAGGTTGCTCGTGGTGATGTAACCACCGCCGGGCTTTTTTAAGCGGGCACCATCCGTTGGCTGGCTCCCCTTGTGCATTTTAAGGCGGCCTGCCGGGGGACTCGATCGAGCCGGCACGGAATACTGCGGACCATCGATAAGATAACCATTGATCCTGGAAACAGTTGAGGCGTGCGGGTCCCCACGAACGTGGTCGTATTCAAATATGATGCGGCTCGAGCATTCCCTGTAAGTCAGCCCGATGATCACGCAGTGGACAGCGGCCTTGCCGCGCGCCTCATTGTTCCATTGAAAGGTGCGGTGAGCAAAATGGATCGACATTCCGGTCGAGAAAATAAACGGCCATAGAATCCCAGCCTGCTCTCCTTGAGTAATAGAGTTTGTAGAAACAAAGGCGACGTCTATATCCTTATTTTCCGCCGCATAATCAGCAGCTTTCTTGAACCAGCAAGTAACGTAATCTAGGCGGTTAAACTGTCCATCAGTACCCCAAATGCGAGCCATATCGCGCTGCTGGCTTGGGGTCCGATATTGGTGACCTCGGAAGGGCGGGTTCCCGAAAACGAAAGTCGCCTCTGCTGGTGAAAGAACATCTGACCAGTCCAAATCGAGCGCATTCCCCACTTTGATGTGAGGCGATCGCCGCAGAGGTATGCGGGCGTAGCTTTGACCAAATTCAGTGCTGAGATAATTGTTCATGATGTGGTCCATCATCCACATCGCCGACTCCGCAATACGGGCCGGGAATTCGTCGATCTCAATACCGAAAAACTGATCTACGTTGACGACCGACAGCTCAGTTACATCAAGGTGAGACTGGAACTCCCCAAGCTCGTCGCGCTGATAGTCAACAAGCTCGCGAATAACCTCAAGCTCTAAGCGCCGAATTTCACGGTATGCGATGATAAGGAAATTTCCACATCCGCAAGCCGGGTCAAAGAACTTCAACCCTGACAACCGGGACTGAAATCGTTGAAGCTCCACTCGGCGGCGACTGTCCTTACGAGACTTCAACCTCACAAACTCTTCGCGCAAATCGTCGAGGAAAAGAGTATGAATAACCTTCAGGATGTTGGTTTCGTTTGTATAGTGAGCGCCTTGATTGCGTCGCTCTTCTGCGTTCATCACCGACTGAAAGAGCGAACCGAAGATTGCCGGCGAGATTTCAGACCAATCGAACCGACACGCGTCCAGCAAACGCTGCCGCATTTCCGAATTGAAAGCGGGGAGCCGAAGCGTCTCTGAGAAGAGATCGCCGTTGATGTAAGGAAACGCACCCAGGTCCTCGTCCTGGGTTTTAGGGCGACTATCTTTATGGGTATCGAGCGTCTGAAATAGTTGAGCAATCCAGCCTGCAAGATCAGACCCATCCTCGCTCGTACGATTTTCGATAAATTCTTCGAAAATTCCCCTTGGCTCGAATATACCAGTATCGTCTGCAAATAGACAAAACACTATGCGAACAAGGAAGCGCTCGAGATCATGCCCCTTGTATCCTGAATCCTCTAGAGCATCATGCAGAAAGCCAACTAGCTCGGAAGCTTTTATGTTGACCGGGTCCTGGTCTTTGAACGCTCGTCGCTGAACCCCAGTTATGAAGCCGAACTTATCTACATGCTTTGGTAAGTCAGTGAGAGAGAATTTAAGAAACTCGTCACTCTCGAGGTCATACAGCTCAAATGACTGAAAATCGCTTAGCAGAATATATCGAGGCAGTTCAGAATCTTTTAGCCCAGGGAAGTAACCAAGCGCTTGAGTCTTGGCCTTCTTCAAGTCTCGCCCGGCACTCTTCTGCTCAACCAGCAGCACGCCCTTCCAAAAAAGGTCGATGAAACCCCGCTTTTCACCGAGGTTCTTTACTGGCTCTTCGAAGCTGGCAACGCGCCGTACAGGCACGCCAAAAACCTCGAAGAAATCTCTGTAAAAGAGCTGCGTCTGTCCCTTTTCGTAGCCATGCCCCTGCCAGTCGCGCGCGAAAATCGCCGCGCGGGCGCGTATCTCATTCCATGACAGTCGCATTTACATTCCTGTGGCCCAAAGGGCGCAGAATCGAGACGTGTAAAAGAAAGGGGACTCAGCCTTAGCGGCGTCTATGGTTAAGGTCGAGGGCACAGTCCTCCATGCGCTTCTTCGCTGCGACGTGCCGAAAAGAGCTGAATGCAACATGACAGCGATGGCTCGCCCGACCGTACACAAGAGCAAACAGCTCGGCCCCTTTTTGGATGGGCGGCAAAAATCCACAGGAAAGATTTGCTGATCCTGTATCCGCCACAGCCGTCGGCAAGTAGGGCCGGGAGTGGGGCCGAAATCCTGGGGAGAGAAATTAGTAAGATATGCCAATATCTTACGCAAGGCGGTGGCGGTGAGAGAGGGATTCGAACCCTCGATAGAGTTTCCCCTATACACGCGTTCCAGGCGTGCGCCTTCAACCACTCGGCCACCTCACCAGCGCACGACGAGTCGGGGGTGGTTGAGACCCCCGGCGCGGGAAGGCGCGCAATATACTCAGGGACCGACAGGTAGCAAGCGCGTTCCCGGATGAAACCGGCGACACGAGCGTTTATATCGAGGCGCAGGAATTCCCGCCCCGAAAGGCCGCCATGCTGTCGTCCGCCAAGACCCTCGATATGCCCTCCGCCGACACGGCCCTGCCGGGGCGCCCGGAGCCGATCCCGACGGCGGAGACGCACTTCATCAACGGCCATCCGCTGAAGGGTCCCTATCCGGACGGCCTGGAGACGACGGTTCTGGCCATGGGCTGCTTCTGGGGCGTCGAGCGGGTGTTCTGGGGGATCCCGGGCGTCTATGTGACCGCCGCCGGCTATGCGGCCGGGATCACGCCGAACCCGACCTATGAGGAGGTCTGCACCGGCCGCACCGGGCACACCGAGGTCGTCCTGGTGGTGTTCGACCCGAGGGTCGTCACCTATGAGGCGCTGCTGAAGACCTTCTGGGAGAATCACGACCCGACTCAGGGCATGCGCCAGGGCGGCGACATCGGCACGCAGTACCGCTCCGGCCTCTATGTCACCAACGACGCCCAGGCCGCCGCGGCCGCGGCGTCGAAGGAGGCCTATCAGCAGGCCCTGTCGGCCAAGGGCCTGGGCGACATCACGACCGAGATCGCCGTCGCTGGCCCGTTCTATTTCGCCGAGGACTATCACCAGCAGTACCTGGCCAAGAACCCGGACGGCTATTGCGGCATCGGCGGCACGGGCGTGGTCTGCCCGATCGGCGTGGGCGTTTCGGCCTGATGACCCCGGAAGCGTTCGACAAGGCGTGCCTGGCGCTGCGGGGCGCGACGGTCTCGATCCAGTGGGGGAGCGACCACGTCTTCAAGGTGGGCGGCAAGATGTTCGCCGTCCGCGGCGAGGGCGTCACCCTGGGCGGCGGTATATCCTTCAAGGCCTCGGACGTGGCGTTCGAGGTGTTGACCGAGACCGGCCGCGCGAGACCCGCGCCTTACCTGGCCCGCGCGCGGTGGGTGCACTTTCCGGAGTTGCCCGCGCTGGACGCCGACGAGGTGGCCGACTGGCTCAGGACCGCCCACGGCCTGATCGCCGCCAGGCTCACCCGCAAGCTTCGGGCGGAGCTGGGGCTTTAGGACCGGCCAGGCCCTTCATGGCCAAGACCTCGATGGCCTCCAGCAGGCGCTGGTTGGTCAGGCCCGGCGTCTCCGGAGCCCACTTGGTCAGCCAGATCAGCATGCCCACCATCAACTGCACCACGAGGGCCGGCTCGCACGGCGCGATGGTGCCGTCGACCATACCCTCCTCCAGGAAACGCTCCAGCCGCCGGGACAGCCGCCCGGTCCAGGCCTCGATCGCCTGGCGCTGGTCCTGGTCCAGATAGGAGCTGTCGCCGAAATAGAGCTGCGGCCCGTTGTCGACGGCGTCGTCCAGCAAGGCGCTCAGAAAACGCCGCAGCTTGCACAGGCCCGTGCCGCCGTCGGCGTCGACCTTGACCAGGATGGTCTCGAACCGTTCCAGCGACCGCTGGTGGCCGGCATAGGCCAGGGCCTGCTTGTTGGGGAAGTAGTAGTAGAGCGCCGCGTCCTTGAGATCGAGGGCGGCGGCGATGTCGGTCATCGTGGCCGCCGCGAAGCCCTTGGCGTTGATGATCTCGATGGCCGCGCGAAGGATCGCCTCGCGCTTCTTCACTGACTTCTGGCTCTGCGCCATCGGCCTGACATCGTCCCCATGACTCCGGGGCGTCAGGACCAGAGGGTCTCCGCCCTTAGCCAACCGCTGTCTCTCCTCCGTTCGGCGGGCGCGATTCTTCCGTCGCGCGATTACCGATGCCGCTGAGCATCACCCGAACGCGTTCTGCTGCAAACCGAAAATTCTAACTTGCGCTAGAATATCGAGGTCATATTAAAATCAGCGTCAGTTGCGGACGGATGCAAGCCGTTCGCGCTGGGGCGGAAACATGACGCAAAGCGTCTTCATCCTAGGCCAAGGGCTCGTGACCGCTCTCTGCGGTTCGCGCGGTCGGCCAGGATCGCCCTTCCCTCACGTCAACACGCCCGCCCTTCCCCAAAATAAACCCGCGATTGCTCGAGGCGGGATGGGAAGAGACGCGGCCGATAATAAAGAAAAACAGGGAGTTCGTTATGAGAAACGTCCATTTGCTGGGGGTCTCGGCCCTCGCGCTCGCCATCGCCGCGCCCGCCTACGCGCAAACCACCCAAGCTGACAGCAACTCGATTTCGGAAATCGTCGTCACCGCCACCAAGCGGGAACAAACCCTGCAGGACGTGCCCATCTCGGTCGCCGTCACGGGTCAGCAAACCATCGAACGCGCCCAGGTGCGTGACCTGATCGACCTGCAGTCGGTCGTTCCGTCACTGAAGGTCCAGCAATTCAACGCCGCGGGCCAGACCAACTTCGTCATCCGCGGCTTCGGCAACGGCAACGGCAACGACGGCATCGAAAGCTCGGTCGGCATCTTCATCGACGGCGTCTATCGCAGCCGCTCCGCCGCCGCCCTGGACGACCTGCCCGAGATCGAGCGCGTTGAAGTTCTGCGCGGCCCGCAATCGACGCTGTTCGGCAAGAACGTCTCGGCCGGCGCGATCAGCATCGTGACCAAGAAGCCGCAGTTCGACTTCGGCGCTAAGGTCGAGGGCACCTATGGCAACTACAACACCCGCCAGATCAAGGGCACGGTCACCGGCCCGCTCAGCGAGACCGTGGCGGTCCGCCTGTCGGGCAGCCTGAACAAGCGCGACGGCTATTTCACCAACCTGACCACCGGCAGCGACGTCAACGACCGCGACCGCTGGTCGATCCGCGGCGACCTGCTGTGGGAACCGACCGACAAGACCTCGTTCCGGGTCATCGCCGACTACAACAAGATCAACGAGACCTGCTGCGGCGTGACCTCGATCTTCAACGGCCCGGCCACCCTGGCCATCGGCGGCATCCTGAAGAAGCCGATCAGCGACACCACCAAGATCTTCGATCGCGACGTCATCTTCAACACCGACCCGGCGAACAAGCTTTCGGGCAAGGGCGTCTCGGGCCAACTCGACCATGACCTCGGCTTCGCCAAGCTGACCGCGATCACGGCCTATCGGAACCAGAAGAACGCCTCGTTCCAGGACATCGACTTCACCGGCGCGGACATCTCCAACAACCGCACGGCCAACACCATCAAGACCTTCACCCAGGAACTGCGCCTGGCGTCGAACAGCGACGGCCCGTTCAACTGGCTGATCGGCGGCTTCTACCAGAATGAGAAGCTGGATACCGGCCGCACCATCACCTACGGCAGCGACGTTCGCGCGTTCGCCGACGCTCTGGGCGGCGCCGTCCCGGCTACGCTGCTGGCCGCCCTGCCGGCCACCCTCCGCCCGGCCCTGACCGGCAAGTCGAACATCTACGCCCTGGAGTTCCTGCAGAGCCTGGCCACGCCGACCCTGGTTCGCCCCGGCTCGACCTACTTCCAGGCCGGCCAAGGCCTCGACGACTATTACAAGATGAAGCAGGAGTCGTACTCGCTGTTCAGCCAGTTCGACTACAAGGTCACCGAGAAGCTGACCCTGACCGGCGGCCTCGCCTACATGAACGACACCAAGAAGGCCCGTTCGAACGTCGTCATGAACGACCCCTTCTCGGCGCTGAACCTGGGCGCCGTGCCGCAGTTCCCCGCCCTGGGCCTGCCGGGCAACCTGTATAGCGCCCTGGGCGGTCTGCAGTTCTTCTACGGCAACGACCCGACCCACGCCCCGGTCAACTATCCGAACGCCACCGAGTCCGGCCAATTGAAGGGCGACAAGGTCACCTACGCCGTCCGCGCGGCCTATGACTTCGGCGCGATCAACGCCTATGCCAGCTATTCCACGGGCTGGAAGGCCGGCGCCTTCAACCTGTCGTCGGACAGCCGTCCGCCGAACGCCAACGGCGTGGGCCGCACCGCCCAGCCGGAAAACGTCGACGTCTACGAACTGGGCGTGAAGGCCAGCTTCCCGGGCGGCTACGCCAACATCGCGGCCTTCAAGCAGTCGATCAAAGGCTTCCAGTCGAACGCCTTCACCGGCCTCGGCTACAGCCTGGTCAACGCCGGTGAGGAGTCGGTGAAGGGCTTCGAGGTCGACAGCGCCTGGCGTCCGGTCCAATGGCTGAACCTGGCCGCTTCGGTCACCTATCTCGATCCGAAGTACGACAGCTTCTCCGGCGCGGCCTGCGTGACCTTCGACACCGTTCGCTGCCCGGTCGACCCGGCCACCGGCCGTCGTCCGAACTTCCGCAACCTGACGGGCGACACCCCTGCGGGCATCTCGAAGTGGTCGTTCTCGACCTCGGCGACGATCAACCACGACATCACCGAGAACTGGCAGGGCTATGCGCGCGTGGAATACGACCACAGCAGCAAGGTCCAGCTGACGGAAACCGTGTCGCCGACCCTGGCCAGCTACGGCACCGACGTCGTCAACGCCAGCGTCGGCGTCGTCCAAACCGCCGGCCAACTGGAAATCGGCCTGTGGGCCCGCAACCTGACCAACGACGAAAGCCTGATCTCGGCCTTCCCGACGGTGGCTCAGGACGGCAGCTACAGCGGCTATCCGAACGCGCCGCGCACCTACGGCCTGACGGTTCGCAAGAGCTTCTAAGCCGATCTGACGAGGGCGGCCCGGCCTCACGGCTGGGCCGCCCTTTTCCCATACAAAGTGGCCTGACCACTTTTCCTTGCGCCCTGGCCACGGGGCATGCTTCAACCTCTGCGACAAAGCCGAACGGCTGCTGGAGGACGCGCGATGGGAATGGGATTGAAGGCCATGATCGGCGCGGCGTGCGCCCTGGCCCTGCTGGCCCCGCTGGGCGCATCGGCCTCCTCCCCCACCCTGACCCGGGCCGACAACCGCGACGGCCAGGATCTCTCGGGGACCTGGCATTACTCGGTCGATCCCTATCGCGACGGCCTGGCCGGCTTCCACCGCGGCGCGCCCGGCGAGGGCCATCGCCGTTATGACGACGTCGATGTCGACGCCGTGACCAAGGCCAGGCCCAACGCCCTCTACGAATACGACATGGACCGCTCGCCAACGGCCACCCTGCCCCAGGGCTGGATCGGGCACGATCCGAGCCTGCGCTACTACCAGGGCCTGATGTGGTACGAGCGGCGCTTCGACGCCCCGGTCCTGAAACCCGGCCAGCGCGCCTTCCTGCGCTTCGAGGCGGTCAACTACACCGCCAAGGTGTTCCTGAACGGCAAGAGCGTCGGCGAACACGAAGGCGGCTTCACGCCGTTCTCGCTGGAGGTCACCGAGACCCTGCGCGCCAGCAACAACCAGCTGACGGTCGGCGTCGATTCCACGCCCCAGGCCGACGGCGTGCCGCCACCGGTCACCGACTGGGAGAACTACGGCGGCATCACCAGACCGATGCGCCTGGTGATCACCCCGGGCACCTTCGTCGACGAAGCCTGGGTGCGCCTGACCAGGGACGGCAGGATCGCCACCACCGTGAAGTTGGACGGCGCCCAGTCAGCCAACCAGGAGGTCCATGTCCGCATCGCCGAGTTGGGCCTGGATATTTCCGGCAAGACCGACGCCGGCGGCGTCCTCAACGCCTCGTCCGCCGCGCCCAAGAGCCTGGTCCGCTGGTCGCCCGAGAAGCCCAAGCTGTACGACGTCGTCGTCCAGGCCGGCGAGGACCGACTGACCGACCGGGTCGGCCTGCGCACCATCGAAACCAAGGGCGGCCAGATCCTGCTCAACGGCAAGCCGATCTTCCTGCGCGGTATCTCGGTCCACGAGGAGGAGTTCGGCGACAACCCCGCCCGCACCATCACCGAGGCCGGCGCCCGCGCCCTGCTGGCCGAGGTCAAGGAGGGCCTGCACGGCAACTTCGTCCGCCTGGCCCACTATCCGCACAGCGAGATCACCACTCGCGTCGCCGACGAGATGGGCCTGCTGGTGTGGAGCGAGATCCCCGTCTATTGGCTGGTCGACTTCGGCAATCCGCGCACCCTGGCGCTGGCCAGAGGGATGCTGGCCGACAACATCCGCCGCGACCGCAACCGCGCCTCGATCATCATGTGGAGCGTGGCCAACGAGACGCCGATCACCGAACCGCGCAACGCCTTCCTCTACCAGCTGGTCGACGACGTTCGAACGCTGGACGACAGCCGCCTGGTCACCGCCGCCCTGCTGACGGCGCGCAAGACCAACGACGGCCCAAATGGCAAACAAATCGAGATGGGCCTCAACGACCCGCTGGCCGACAAGCTCGATGTGCTGGCCGCCAACACCTACAATGGCTGGTACAGCGACGACACGCTCGACAGCCTGCCCGCCATGACCTGGAAGGCCACCGACAAGCCGATGGTGTTCTCCGAATTCGGCGCCGACGCGCTCTCGGGGTTCAGCGATCCCGCGCTGATGCGCAAGTTCTCCGAGGACTTCCAGAAGACGTACTACGAGAAGACCCTGGCCATGGCCGCCAAGGTCCCGACCCTGGCCGGCATGTCGCCCTGGATTCTCAAGGACTTCCGCAGCCCCAGGCGCCAGCATCCGATCTACCAGCAGGGCTGGAACCGCAAGGGCCTGGTCTCGCCGACCGGGCGGCGCAAGCCGGCGTTCTTCGTACTGCGGGACTTCTACAGGCAGAAGGAAGCAGAGAGGTAGAGCCAGACGGGCGGACGGCCATACTCAGGTATAGGTGCGACAGACCAACGCAGGTCCCGGCCAAGCCTTCGTTGAATGGTCCCCGAAGCGGGGATGAAGAACACTGATCGTCGAAACACGGAGCCCCTCTCCCCCAAGGGGCGCAACGGAGATCGACGCCATGTCCTATCAACCCGCCGCCCGCAGCTTCGACACCGCCTCAAATCCCTTCGACGGCGTCGTCGCCGGCCAGATCCTGGACGACGAGGTTCGCGCGTTCGCGCCGAACCTGAAGGACATCCTGGCCCGCGCCGAACGCTCGATCGGCGGCGATCTGGACGCAACCCGCGCCCTGCTGGCCAAGGCCAGCGCCCTGGTCGCCGAGGCGGCCGAGACGCAAGGCGGCGCCCGCGAGATCAGCCTGGGCGGTCTCGCCCCCTGGCAGGCCAAGCGGGTCAGCGCCCATATCGACGCCCACCTCGGCGACACGATCCCGGTCTCGCACCTGGCCCAGCTGGTCACGCTGAGCGCCGGTCACTTCAGCCGCGCTTTCAAGCGGACCTTCGGCGACACCCCGCACGGTCACGTCATGCGCCGGCGGGTCGAGACGGCCAAGGCCATGATGCTGAAGAGCGCCGAACCGCTCAGCCAGATCGCCTATCTGTGCGGCTTCGCCGATCAGGCCCACTTCTCGCGGACCTTCCGGAAACTGGCCGGCGCGACGCCCCTGGCCTGGCGCCGAGCCCACGCAAACGCCTGACCCCCTATGCAATCGACTGCGCGCGTTTGTCGCACACATTCGGCAAGCTAGACCGTTGCCATTCGCTCGGGACTCGACGAGAGTCTTCGGACTCGGCGCACCCCACCGCGTCCGACACCTTTTAAAGCCGGCTGGCCACGCCTCGCGCGAGACCAGCCGGCTTCATTTATGGGTCCCGCGCTAGGCCAGTTCTTGGTCCCGCGCCGGCTCGCGCCCGTGGCGATCACGCCGGGCCTTTGGGGTGGCGATCATCTAAGGCGATCTCGACGCTTCTAGGCCGTCGGCAGGACCACCTGGAACAGGGCCCCGCCGCCCGGCGCGGTCTCCATGGCGATGCCGCCGCCATGCGCCTCGACGATCGACTTGCTGATCGACAGGCCCATGCCCATCCCCGTCGCCTTGGTCGAATGGAAGGCCTTGAACAGGACTTGCGCGTCCTGCGCCGCCACGCCCGGACCCGTGTCGGCCACCTCCAGCACCACACGATCGTCCGCGCGCCGGGTGCAGAGAGTCAGATCGCGCACACCGTCGCGTCCCGCCATCGCCTGGATGCCGTTCATGGCCAGATTGATGACCACCTGCTGCAACTGCACCCGGTCGCCCCGGACCTCGCCGACGTCCGGCGACAAGGCCATGATCAGTCGGACATCATGCGCCGCCAGTTCACGCTTCAGCAGCAGGGCGGCGTCCTCGATCGCCGCGTTCAGCGCCACCGGCGCGCGCTGCGGATCCTTGTTCGAGGCCAGAGCGCGGATGCGGCTGATGATGTCCGAGGCCCGTTGGCCCTCGACGATCATCCGCCCCATCGCCGCGCGGGCCTCTTCCAGGTCGGGCTCGGCGCGGTTGATCCAGCGCAGTCCGGCCTCCCCGTTGGTGACGATGGCGGCCAGGGGCTGGTTGACCTCGTGGGCGATCGAGGCGGTCAGTTCGCCCAGGGTCGAGACGCGGGCGGCGTGGGCGAGATCCGCCTCGGCCTTGCGCAAGGCGTCCTGCGCCGCCAGCCGATCGCTGATGTCGACAATGCCGATCAGCACCGTGCCCCGCTTGACCCCGTCGCGGGGGTAGCAGGTGGTGAACAGGGCGTCGAACTCGGTCCCGTCGGCCTTGTAGAACCGCGCCTCGGCCTCGTAGCTATGCCGCCGCTCCAGCGCCGCGAAGACGCTCTCGGCGAACACGCCTTCGCTGGACCGGGGCCAGAACCGCGACACCGAACCCAGAAGCTCTTCGCGGGGCGCGCCGAACAGGGCGACGGACTTGTCGTTGACGTCGACCACATTCGAGACCTCGATCATCCGGCGGACGACCTCCGGACGGGCGGCGACGTGGGCGCGGACATCGGTCATGCCTTGCCCTTGCAGTTCGGCCAGCATCTGGCTCAGGCCGTTGAAGTCCAGCTCCCAGAACGACACGGCCATGGCCCGAAAGACGTTGCTATAGCGATATTCGCTGTATTTCAGGGCCCGCGCCGCCTCGCGGGCGGCGGTGACGTCGCGGCCGGTCTCCAGAACTTCCGCGGGCGCGCCATCCGCGTCTCGGCGCAGAGTCCAGCGACCGTCGACGACCACGGTCTCGCCGGCGGCCGTGGTCCGCGTCAGCTCGCCCTCCCAGTGACCGGTCTCGATCAGCTGGGCCTTGATCGCCGCGATCTCGGCCGGATAGCGCGTCGCCAGCAGGACGTCGGGATCACGACCCACGGCGTCCTCGCGCGCATGGCCGTACAGCGCCGACGCCCCGCGATTCCAGAAAGTGATCCGGCCCTCAAGATCGCTGACGAAGATGGCGTCGTGCGCCGCGTCCAGCATCTCGGCCAGTTCCTGGCGGCGACGCTCTACGTCTTCGGACGCAGCCAGGGCGAACATCGCGGACGAACTGTCGATCATACGGCCCCATCTCCAAACGCCTTTATTGACGAGGCGGCGCGGCTGGTCCAGCTAACGAACACGATGGCCTCCCAAACAGTCCATATCGTCGATGACGACGGCGCCCTGCGTGAAGCGCTGGGCAGCCTGTTCCGGTCCGTGGGGCTGGAGACCAAGGCGTTCGGCAACGCCCAGGAGTTCCTGCAGTCAGGCCACGCCCACGACGCCGGCTGCCTGGTTTTGGACGTGCGCCTGCCCGGCCTCTCCGGTCTGGACTTCCAGGAAAAGCTGGCCGCCGCCGACATCCGCATGCCGATCGTGCTGATGACCGGTCATGGCGACATCCCGATGAGCGTGCGCGGCATGAAGGCCGGGGCCGTCGACTTCCTGACCAAGCCCTTCCGTGATCAGGACATGCTGGACGCGGTCGCCGCGGCCCTGGAGCGCGACGCCGCGTCCCGCGCCCAGCAGGGCGGCCTCGACGACCTGCGCGCCCTCTACGAGACGCTGAGCGGGCGCGAGAAGCAGGTCATGGCCCTGGTCGCCAGCGGCTTGATGAACAAGCAGGCCGCCCACCAGTTGGGCCTCTCCGAGATCACCGTGAAGATCCATCGCGGCAACCTGATGCGCAAAATGGAGGCCCGGAGCCTGGCTGACCTGGTCCGCATGGCCGAGACGCTCAAGCTGCGGCCCGAAGACCCATCGTGACGGGCCGTCTTGAACGATCCTTACGCAAGGCCACACAAACCTCCGTATAATTTCCGCGACCGCGGTTATCGGGCACTGATCATGACGCGACCCGCCGTCGCGCGTTCGAGGAAGCCCGCTTGTCCCCCTCCCCCCTCATCTGTGTCGTCGATGACGACGACTCGGTCCGCGTCTCGCTGGAGGGGCTGCTGCGATCCCTGGGTCATCGCGTCCAGGCGTTCGACAGCGCCACGGCGTTCATGGCCTCGGCGGCGCGCGGTCAGGCCGACTGCGTGATCAGCGACCTGCAGATGCCGGGCATGACCGGCGTCGAGATGAAGGAGGCCATGATCGCCGCGGGCGAGAACACCCCGGTGATCCTGATTACCGCCTTCGCCGACGAGACCCAGAGGCTCCGCGCCGAGAAGGCGGGCGTGACCTGCTTCCTGCCCAAGCCGTTCACCGGCGAGGCGCTGATCGACTGCCTGAACCGCGCTCTGATCGGCTGACTAAAACGGCTTGTCGCCCTTGATCGTCACGCGCTCGACGATCCGCTCCTGGGGCCAGTAGTCGAGGATCGCGTAGTGCTGCGTCGCGCGGTTGTCCCAGAAGACGATGGCGTTCGGGGTCCAGCGGAAGCGGACCTGGTATTCGGGCGCCTTCACCCGGTCCAGCAGGTCGGCCAGTAGCGCCTTGGCCTCGTCCTCGGGCAGGCCCAGGATCCGGGTGGTGAAGACCTTGTTGACGAACAGGTGCTTTTCACCGGTCTCCGGATGGGTGCGGACCACCGGGTGGATCATCGGCGGATACTCCGCGCGCAGCGCCTGGCGCTTGGCCTCGTCGACGCGATAGCCGTAGCTTTGGATGATGTCGTGCTCCGCGGTCAGGGTCGCCAGTTGGTCCTTCAGAGCCTGCGGCAGGTCGGCATAGATCGCGGCGGTGTCGGCGAACAGGGTGTCGCCGCCCAGCGGCGGCATGTGGCGCATCCGCAGAACCCCGCCCATCGACGGCGCCTCGCGGAAGGTGACATCGGTGTGCCACTTGTTGGCGGCGCGGACGAGCGGGACGATCTCCTCGCGCAGCTTCATGCCGTCGGCGGCCTCGATATGCAGGATCTCGGGGAAGCCCGGCACGTGGGCGGTCACCGGATGACCTTCCAGTTCGCCGAAATAGCGACCGAAACGGACATGATCCTCGTAGGAAATGTCCTGGTCGCGGAAGAACACCACCTTGTGGCGCAACAGGGCCGCGCGGATCGCCGCGACGATCTCGGGCGTGAGCGGCTGGGTCAGGTCGAGACCGGAGATCTCGGCCCCCAGCACCGTGCCGGCGGGCGTGACCGTCAGGCCGGCATAGAGGGCGGCGTCGTGTTCGGAGATCGAGACCGGAGCGTTCATGGCGTCCTCCCTGGGCCGTCTGGTGCGGCCCCGTGGGAGCGACCTTACGAGCGAACAGGGTTCACTCAACTCACAATTTCTGATCTCCCCTACACCCGATCTCCCCGGCGAATGCCGGGGCCCAGATTCATCCGGAGAGGTTTGAGTCCTCGCGCCATGAGCCTCGCGACCTTTCGGCCGTTCGTGGGTTCGATCTGGGCCCAGGCATTCGCCGGGGAGGTCGGGATTTAGGGATTTTCGAGCACGGCCCGGTACGCCCGTTCCTCATAGTCGAACCAGTCGAAGTCGGCCGGCGCGGCCGTTCCGGCGGTGTCCTGACAGGCCATGCCGACGAAGGCGCCGGTGAAGTTGGGCGCGCCGGGGGCGGTGGCTTCATCCGACAGGATCGAGGCGTCGAACACCTCCGGCAGCCAGGTCCAGGCGCCCTCGCCCTGCCGGAAGCCGAAGCGCAGGCGCTCGAAGTCGACCTCGACTCGCAGCTCGACGGGGCCAGCGGCCAGCGGGATGGGCGCGGTGAAGCTGTCGGACTGTGGGCTGTCGGGGCTGCAGCTCATCACCCGCAGATGCTTGCCGATCGCGTCGTCGTGGCCAACGTGCAGATAGTGCAGCTTGGAGCCGTTGTAGTAGCAGATCAGCCCCGCGGCCTGCTGGAAATGCTCGGGCTCGAAGTCCAGCACCGTGGCGGCCGAGTAGCAGTGGGCCTGCTGGCGTCGGGCGACCAGGGCTTGGCGGAAGACGCTGCCCACGCTCTCGCGGCCGTAGAGGCGCAGGAAGCCGGGCCTGGCGGTCAGGCTGAAGATCTCGTCCGGATACGGTGTGCGCAGCCATTGGAAGTCGATCGGCAGGTCCGGACCGTCGAAATCCGCGCGCGCCGGCGCCGTGGGCCAGGGGTGCTCGGGCAGGTCCGGCGCGGGCGTCTCCAGCGTCGGGTCGCCGGAACCGTCCAGGGTGCGCGGCCAGCCGTCCTCGCCCCAGACCAGCTTCTGGATCGCCGTTTCGCGCCCCAGGGGGCAGCGGCCACGATTGGGGAGCGGACGACCGGCCAGATAGACCGCGTAGGTCTCGCCGTCGGCGGTCTCGACCAGGTCGCCGTGGCCGGCCCGTTGCAGCGCCACGTGCGGCCGGTCGCGGGATGTCAGGACGTAGGTCTCGGGGTGCAGTTCGTAGGGGCCGTCGAGGCCGCGCGACCTTGCCATGGTCATGGTGTGGCCCCAGCCGGTGCCGCCCTCGGCGGTGACCAGATAGTACCAGCCATCGCGCTTGTAGAGGTGCGGCGCCTCGGTCAGGCCGATCGGCGTGCCCTCGAAGATCACCTTCCGCTCGCCGACCAGCTTCCGCTCGGCGACCGAATATTCCTGCAGCACGATGCCGGCGAAGCGGCTCTTGCCCGGCCGGTGATCCCACAGCTGATTGACCAGCCACTTGCGGCCGTCGTCGTCATGGAACAGCGACGGGTCGAAGCCCGAGCTGTTCAGATAGATCGGGTCCGACCACGGGCCGTCGATCGTCTCGGCCGCGACCAGGTAGTTGTGAAAGTCTCGCAAGGACGCGCCCGAGGCCCCGCCGACCGTGGTGCGGCCATAGCGCTTCACGTCGGTGAAGATCAGCCAGAACTTGCCGTCGGCATGGGTCAGGCACGGGGCCCAGACGCCGCAGCTATCGGGGTCGCCGCGCATGTCCAGCTGGCTCGGACGGGTTAGCGGACGGCTCAGCAGCCGCCAGTTCTTCAGATCCTTCGAGTGATGGATCTGGACGCCGGGAAACCATTCGAAGGTCGAGGTCGCGATATAATAGTCCTGCCCCACCCGCACGATCGACGGGTCGGGATTGAAGCCGCGCAGGATAGGGTTCTGGATCACGCTCATGCCTTTATCGTCCTGGAAGCCCCGTCTGGCGCGGCGCGGTCCTTGACCAGCGTCCACAGCAAGACCGCCCCGGCGATGTCCAGAACGCCCAGGGCCACGAAGAACGGGTCATAGCCGATCGTCGTCACCAGCCCGCCGATCAGCAGCGAGAAGATCAGCAGGC
Organism: Caulobacter sp. GW822-FHT07D08; assembly: GCF_058798735.1. Taxonomy (NCBI): domain Bacteria; kingdom Pseudomonadati; phylum Pseudomonadota; class Alphaproteobacteria; order Caulobacterales; family Caulobacteraceae; genus Caulobacter; species Caulobacter sp. GW822-FHT07D08. The sequence continues at coordinate 285,325 of NZ_JBXAKU010000001.1, read as the reverse complement.
CGAGATTGCCCATCATGCCGGCCAGGCCCGCCACCGTGGCGACCTCGTCGCGGCGGAACAGGTCCGAGGCCATGGTGATGACGGTCACCGACAGGGTCTGGTGCGCGAAGCCGCCCAGGCAGAGCAGCGCGATGGCCGCGTAGGCGCTCTCGACCTTGCCGACGAACACCATGCCCGTCATCAGGACCGCGCCCAGGGTAAAGGCGATGCGGCGAGCGTTGATCAGCGAAACACCGCGCTTCTGCAGGAAATGGGCGATCACCGGCCCGGCCAGGCAGCCCAGGTCGGCGGCCACGAACGGCATCCAGGCGAACAGGGCGATCTGCTTGAGGTCGAAGCCGCGTGTCTGCGACAGATAGAGGGGCACCCAGAACGACAGCGTCCCCCAGGTCGGGTCGGCCAGGAAGCGCGGCAAGGCGATGCCCCAGAACTGGCCCTGCTTGAGGATCGAGACGATCGACGGCTTGGCTCCAGTGGCGGTCAGGTGCGCCTCCTGGCCCGCGGCGATCAGCGCGCGCTCCTCGTCGGTCATCGACGGGTGCCGCTCGGGCGAGCGGTAGAAGAAGAGCCACAGCACCACCCAGACCAGGCCGAAGGCGCCGGTCAGCACGAAGGCCGCTCGCCAGTTCCAGGCCAGCACGGCCCACACCACCAGCGGCGGCGCCAGCACGGAACCGATCGAGGCGCCGATGTTGAACACCCCGCCGGCGAAGCCCCGCTCCTTGGCCGGGAACCAAGTCGCCACCGTCTTCATGCCGGCCGGCTGGGCCGAGCCCTCGGCCAGGCCCAGGAAGGCGCGAAGGAAGGCGAAACCCTGCCAATTGTGGACCAGCCCGTGGGCCATGGCGATCAGCGACCAGGCGGCGGCGAAGACCGCGAAGCCGGTGCGCAGACCCAGGGTGTCGAGCACATAGCCGCAGAATGGCTGCAGCATGATCCCCAGCTGGAAGGCGCCGGTGATCCAGGAATACTCCTTCACGGAGATATCCAGGTCCTTCATCACCGTCGGGGCGGCGATGCCCATGGTCGAGCGGGTCAGGTAGTTGACGATCGCGCCCAGCATGACCAGGCCGATGATCCACCAGCGCAGGGCTTTCAATTTCGGCAAGGCGGCTCTCCCCGTCGGGCGCGCTCAAGCCGGCCCATTGGATGGTACCGCTATCGCCGATAAGATCTGACGTCCACCCTGTCGTGGTCTGATATCATCCGGCCTTCTTGGACGGCGGATGACCGGCCGTCAGGGCCTTGGCGCGGCTGGCGGCGCGGGTCGAGACGGACGACGCCGTCTTGGCGGATTTGGCGGAAGCCTTGCCCTTGGCTCCGGCCTTGAGACGGGCGTCCTTCTCGGCGGCCACCTTCTGGAAGGCTTGCATATGCCTGTCCGCCCGCTGCTTGCAGTGGGCGTGCATGACCTCGAGTTCCTTGTCGGTCAGCTTCTCGATGCCGATGAATTCGTCCTCGGCCTCGGTGGTGGCGCGGATCAGCTCGTCCAGCTTGGTCTGCAAGGCCAAGCCGTCGCGGTTCTGGGTGTTCTGGATCAGGAACACCATCAGGAAGGTGATGATCGTCGTGCCGGTGTTGATCACCAGCTGCCAGGTCTCGGAGAACTTGAAGATCGGCCCCGTCACCGCCCATAGCACCACAAGGCCAACGCAGATCAGGAACGCGGGCGGACTGCCCGTGGCGCGGGCCGTGACGTTGGCGAATTTGGCGAACAGCTTGTCCACGAGCGACCTCCGGAGCCTTTCCGCGGAAAGGCGCCATCTTCTTGGGGTTCGAGCGCGCTACGCGCTCGGGATCGCCCCGGTAACGCCTAGACGGGCGCTGAAGCTCCGCGCTGTGGCCTCGGTTGGTGCGGAACCCGGGCGCCCTGGCGCTCGACCTCGCCGACGAAGCGGTCCTTGCCGTCGGCGGCAGGCTCCCAGACGAAGACGCCGACGCAGTCGTGCGCCGCCGCGACCTCGACCGCCAGTTCCAGGGCGTCGACATCATCCTCGGCGGCGTTGGCGATGAACGTCAGCGACACGCCGTCGGCCCGTCGCGGGTAGAAAAGGTAGGTGGGCATGATGTGAACTCCTGCCTTTCGAGCGGGAGTGAAGCCGGGGCTTCGTCTCTCAGTCATCGGCGCTCGAGAAGGCCGTGCCGATGATAGCCAGAGCTTAACACCCCGATTTGGGGATATCGAGCAAATACAGCCAAGTCGAAAAATAAATGTTAGTCGTAAACCCGACATTCACGCGCGCGTGATTGCTATAAACCACCGAAATACATGATGAATAGGAAGTACTCTCGATCCGTGGTCAACGGCATGATTGACCTTTGATCTGCGATCGAGGCTCGAGAAACAATGCTCCGGATTCCCACCAGCGAAAGCCCGGGGGAGATCAACTTATCTGTAGCGGATCGTCCAGCTGACCTTGATCGGCCCATTCAAACCGGCGGCGCCGGCGCAGCTGGTCAAGGCCGTCATCGCGCCGGTCGGGCCGCGATAGGCCTTCTCGTCGACCAGGGCGCGGGTCGAGCAGGCAAGGCCCTCGACCTTGAAGCCCAGCTCAGCGTCTTACCCAGCAGGGCCTCGCTGGCCGAGGCGTCCTCCCAGCCCAGGCGATAGCGCAGCCGCGGCGCCCCCGAAGGCCGCCGCCGTCAGCAGGAGCAGCTCACGCACGCAGTGGCCTTACCAGTTGAACATGGTCCCGTCCTGAAGACGGTTCACCGGCAGGTAGGCGCGCTTGTATTCGTACTTGCCGGCCAGTTCCTCGTCGATGTCGACGCCCAGGCCCGGCTTGTCGCCCGGGTGAAGCATGCCGTCGTCGAAGGTGTAGGCGTGCGGGAACACCGCGTCCGTCTCCGGCGTGTGGCGCATGTATTCCTGCAGGCCGAAGTTCGGGATCGACATGTCGAAATGCAGGGCCGCGGCCATGGTGATCGGCGACAGATCGGTAGCGCCGTGGCAGCCGGTCCTGACATGGTGCAGGTCGGCGAAGGCGGCGATCTTCTTGAGGTTGCTGATCCCGCCCGCGTGCAGCACGGTGGCCCGCAGATAGTCGATCAACTGCTCCTCGATCAGCTGCTTGCAGTCCCAGACGTGGGCGAAGATCTCGCCGACGGCCAGCGGCGTGGTGGTGTGCTGACGGATCAGGCGGAAGCCGGCCTGGTTCTCGGCCGGGACCGAGTCCTCCAGCCAGAACAGGCGGTAGGGCTCCAGGTCCTTGCCCAGGCGGGCGGCCTCGATCGGGGTCAGGCGATGGTGGACGTCGTGCAGCAGGTGCACGTCCCAGCCCAGGACTTCCCGCGCCTTCTCGAACAGTTTCGGCACGTGGTTCAGGTACTTGGCGGTCGACCACAGGTTCTCGGTCGGAAGGTTTCCGTCGGCCGGCTCGTAGAACATCTTGTCGCCGGAGACGCCGTAGGTGCTGGGCAGGCCCGGCACGCCGGTCTGCAGGCGAATGGCCTTGTAGCCCATGGCCTTGTACTTCACCGCCTCGGCGATGGTGTCGTCGATGGTCTCGCCGTTGGCGTGACCGTAGACGGTGACGCCCGTTCGGCAGGCGCCGCCCAGCAGTTGATAGACCGGCAGGCCCGCGACCTTGCCCTTGATGTCCCACAGCGCCATGTCGACGGCCGCCAGGGCGGTCATGGCCACCGGACCGCCGCGCCAGTACGAGCCGCGATAGAAGAACTGCCAGATGTCCTCGATCTGATGGGCGTCACGGCCGATCAGGCTGGGGACCATGTGATCCCGCAGGAAGCTGACCACCGACAGTTCGCGCCCGTTCAGGGTGGCGTCGCCGACCCCGGTGACTCCGTCCTCGGTCGTGATCTTCAGCGTCACGAAGTTGCGGCCGGGACAGGTGACGATGACCTTGGCGTCGATGATCTTCAGCATGGACCTGGAGTAGCTAAGCGAGACCGTAAAGTGGCCTGACCACTTCTAGCGACTTATCCGACAAGAAGCTAGTGGCGTTGCCACTCCATCGGCCTCAAGCCCCGTAGCGCGAACATCGGCCATACAATAGTCTAGGCTCGCGCCGACGCAGCGTCGGCTCGATCAGCGAAAACACATGACCACTTCGACGGCCGAAACCCGCAAGCTCTACCAACAGGTGGCGAATTCGATCGCGGATTCGATTCGCGACGGCACGCACCGCCCTGGCCAGCGCCTGCCGTCCGAGCGGGATCTGGCGGAAGACTACAAGGTCAGCCGCCCGACCGTGCGCGAGGCGATGATCGCCCTGGAAATCCGCGGTCTGGTCGAGGCCCGTCACGGCTCGGGCGTCTATGTCACCGAAGCCCCGCGCGCCGAGGTCACCGCCCCCGAACTGGACATCGGCGCTTTCGAGCTGACCGAGGCCCGCCGTCTGATCGAGGGCGAGGTCGCGGCCCTGGCCGCCGCCACCATCACCGACGAGGAACTGGCCGATCTGGCGACGATCATGGACGACATGGTCGTGGAGAATGACAGCCACCCGCGCGGCGGCGAGCGCGCCGACCGCCGTTTCCACGTCACCATCGCCCAGGCCAGCCGCAACAGCGCCTTCGTCACCGTCGTCGAGAACCTCTGGGACCTGCGCTACAAGTCGCCCCTGTGCCGCGCCATGCTGGAGCGCGCCCGCCAGGTCGGCGTTCGCCCGTTGATCGACGACCACCAGGAGATCCTGCGGGCCCTGAAGCAACGTGACCCTACCGCCGCCCGCAACGCCATGCGCGAGCACCTGGGCCGGGTGATCGACAACCTGCTGACCGCGACCGAGATCGACGCGCTGGAACGGGCGCGGAACGAGGTCGCCGCCCGGCGGATCGAGCTGGCGCGCCGGTCGGCGATCTAAAGCGACCTACTTTCGATACGCCCCGATTGTCAGCCGGCTTTGCGCCGCCGGGTCCTTCTTGGCGATGAAGTCGGCCTTGGCCGCGAAGCTCGCGTCGCCGTAGGCCGCCGCCGCCAGATCGTACAGCGGCAGCGCCTCTTCGGTCGCCTCGCGCGGCTTCAGTTCCTTGTACGGAAACGCCGCCTCCTCGCCGACATAGGGCGCCAGATAGTCGAGGGCGGCGCGGATGCCCTGCCCCTTCGGCCCCTTGTAGCCCCACAGATCGACGCCGACGCAGGGGCCCAGTTCGGCCATGCCGACCAAGGGTTCAAGCGCGAAGTAGCTGTAGTGCAGGCCTCGGGTGCGGGCGAGCTCCTTGGGCATCTTGCCGTCGGGGTCGATCTGCGGATCGATGCGGGTCTTGCCCGCCCCAGCGATCGTCGCCTTGGCCAGGTCCGGCCGGCGGGCGAACAGCGAGAAGGTCGCCAGCTGGTAGTCGTACCAGATGCCGTGGTTGTTCTGGGCCGCCTGCTCCTCCTTGGCCGTCGCGCCGTTCTGGAGCCACTGGACATAGGCCTCGAACCAGTGCTCGAGCGCCTTCTGCTCGGCCGGCCTGATCGCGCCCGACGGAGCCAGGAGGCCGATCGACTCGACCACGCGCAGCAGGCGGAAGGTGTCGAGCACGCCCTCGGCGCGGCCCAGGGTGCGGCCGGGCACGCCCTGGGCGTAGCTCATGGACGGGTTCATGCGCGTGGCCGGATCCAGAAACCACGCGCGCAGCAGCTGGGCGGCCTTGGTCGCGTACCTGGCGTCGTCGGTGAGATAGTAGGCCAGGGACAGGGCCTCGACGGCGCTGGCCATGCTGTCCATGCGCACGGCGTCGAAGGCGTTGGTGTTCCTTTCCGGATTCACCTCGCCGTCCTTGCGGATATAGGGCTCGCCGGTCGGCTGGGCCGGATCCGGCCACCAGTACGGGCCCATCGAGATGTAGTCGTGCTTGTCGCCGCTGGGCGGGACGCGGGTCTTCTCGGTGACGGCGTAGGATGGACCGTCCAGCGCCTTGTCGGCGCGGGCCAGCAGGGCCTTGTAGGCCGGCGCCACGGACGGGGCGGCGAGATGGGTCTTGGCGGCCTTCAGCCATTGCGGCTTCCAGCGGAAGGTGCGGCGACCGTCGAAGTCGGCGGCGTAGCCGTCCTCGGCCTTGCAGACCGGACCCGTTTTACTTTGAGGGGCGGCCAGGGCCGGCGCGGCGGTCGAGAGCGCGCCGACGGCGACGGCGCAAAGGGCCAGGGTTCGGATCGTCGAGCGGATCATCGGGTGTTCCCTCCTCCTCGTGTCGCCCGCCGCGTCGAGGCCGCGAGCCCGCGCTGGCGCCATCCAGGAAACCGGCGCCAAACCGGCTACACCGAAATTGGGCTACCAGACAAGTTAACTGGCATGACCAAAATTCCATTTCGCGGGCGCGATTTGCCCAAGAGCGATCGGTTCAGGTAAGACAACTTTCAGCGGAGCCGCCAGGCGACGCGACGCGACGTCCGGCAGAGGCGCGCCCCACGGGAGGTTTCGATGCGCGTGCGGTTCGCGACGGCTGTGATCTGCCTGGCCTTGAGCGCCGTTACCGCCCCCTTCTCCGCCGCCGCGCGGACATCCCAACCCGCCATCCCGGCCAAGGCTTCCGCCGATCTCTCCGCCGCCGCCCTGACCCTGGGCCGCGCCGTCGCCGACTGGCAGCTGCGCCACATGGACGGCCGGTTCGATTATGTGAAGACCCAGCACGCCAAGACCCAGAACCCGCGCGGCTGGATCCAGGGCGCCTTCTATGCCGGCCTGACCGCCTTCGCCGAGCGGACAGGCGACCAGGGCTACGCCCAGGCCCTACGGACGCACGGCGCCCGGGAAGGCTGGGGTCTGGGCCAGCGTCCGCTGCACGCCGACGACCACGTCATCGCCCAGTCCTGGATCTGGGTTTACGGCCGCGACCACGAGCCCGCTCAGATCGCGCCGGTGAGAGCCCGCTTCGACGCCATCCTGGCCGATCCGCCCAAGGCGGACCTGACCTTCATCGACGGCACGGAGGATCAGCCCTGCCAGGCTCGCTGGTGCTGGAGCGACGCCCTGTTCATGGCCCCGCCGACCTGGACCGCCCTGTCGGCCGCCACCCAGGACCCGCGCTACGCCGCCCATGGCGACCGGGAGTTCTGGGCCGCCACCGACTGGCTGCTGGACAAGCAGGAAGGCCTCTATTTCCGCGACAGCCGCTACTTCGACCGCAAGGATGACCAGGGCCGCAAGATCTTCTGGGCCCGCGGCAACGGCTGGGCCTATGCGGGCGTCGTCAACATCCTGAAGACCTTGCCGGCCAGCCACCCGTCGCGCCCGCGCTACGTGGCGCTGTTCAAGCGGATGTCCGCCAGGCTGGCGACCCTGCAGAAGCCCGACGGCTACTGGCCGGTGTCGCTGCTGGCGCCGGAGCAGGGCCCGCCGGAAAGCAGCGGGACCGGCTTCTTCGTCTATGGCCTGGCCTGGGGCGTGAACAACGGACTGCTGAAAGACCCGAAATACGAAGCCGCCGCGCGCCGGGGGTGGAGCGCCCTGGCCCAGGCCGTGCAGCCGGACGGCAAGCTGGGCTGGGTGCAGCAGGTCGGCTATGCGCCCGACCACGTCGAGGCGGGCGACACCCAGCTCTACGGCGCGGGGGCGTTCCTGCTGGCGGCTTCGGAAGTCTCGCGCGGTCGCCTCTAGCGCCCACTCCACCCTTTCGAATTCAGCCCTATCCCGGCGATCTCGCGGGCATGCGCCCGCGCGCAGCCCCACGCGACAACGCGCGGTTCTGAATATCGATATTCAACGAACACCTCGATTATTACCTACACTAAAAACGCTACATAGAGTTCAACGTTCTGCGAACGGTGTGATTTCCACATTGTTCCCCGAGTGGATATATAAATTTCCGTAATGTTTCGCCGACGATATGGCCTTGTCTCATTCCCGCCCCAATTGGCCAAAGTCGTGGCCTTAAAGATACAGCTTCACGACAATTCGATTACACGAATTGCCTCACGATTGACCACTTGCTTCGGAAGCGCCTAAGGCGCCGACAACCGCCGGATCGCGGCGGGAAACACATCTTGCATCGGGCTGTAAGGACGGCGGCGCTCGCGCCGACGAGGGCGGCCCGGAAGGATAAAGACATGAACTATCAGTTTACCCGGGGTCGTTTGCTCGCGACCTCGATGATCGTGGGCGTGGCCACGCTGGCCGGCTTCGCCGCGAACGCTCAAACCGCCGCCCCGGCCGCTCAGCCGGCCGCCCAGGACAACGAGGTCGAGGCCGTCGTCGTCACGGGTTCGCTGTTGCGCCGCACCGACACCGCCACCCCCTCGCCCGTCACGGTCCAGACGACCGAACAGCTGAAGGCCCAGGGCATCACGACGGTGTCGGACGCCATCCGCAGCCTGTCGGCCGACAACTCGGGCTCGATCCCCGCCGCCTTCGGCAACGGCTTCGCCGCCGGCTCGACCGGCGTGTCCCTGCGCGGCCTGTCGGTCAACTCGACCCTGGTCATGATCGACGGCCTGCGTAACGCCAACTACCCGCTGGCCGATGACGGCCAGAAGGCGTTCGTCGACCTGAACTCGATCCCGTTCAACGCGGTCGAGCGCATCGAGACCCTGAAGGACGGCGCCTCGTCGCTGTACGGCGCCGACGCCATCGGCGGCGTCGTCAACATCATCATGAAGTCGAACTACCAGGGCATGAGCGCCGACGCCTCGTACGGCACGTCTGAACACGGTGGCGGCGACCAGTACCGCTTCAACGGCGACGTCGGCTACGGCGACCTGGATACCGACAAGTACAACGTCTATTTCGACGTCGAGTACCAGCTGGACAAGCGCATCCGCGGCAACCAGCGCGGCTTCCCGTACAACACCGCCGACCTCAGCTCGATCCCGGGCGGCTCGAACGACAACCCCCAGACCGGTGGCAGCACCTTCTACGGCAACGTCAAGCGCGCCACCCTGGGCACGCCGGGCAACCTGGCCACCGGCGTGGCCATCGCCAGCCCGACCAACGTCTGGCAGCCGCTGCGCACCTGCGCCGCCGACGCTCCGCTGACCTCGCAGTACGATGATGACGGCGTCCTGATGGGCACGTACTGCGCCCAGAACGTCGCCAACTTCGGCGACATTCAGCCCAAGCAGTCGCGCGTTGGCACCTATGGTCGCTTCACGATCAAGCCGAACGATAACTTCGAGGCCTACATCTCGGGCAGCTTCATCCAGTCGAAGACCTCGGTGAACGGCACCCCGGTCAGCGTCTCGTCGAGCACGCCGAACAACCTGACCAACCTGGTCCTGCCGGTCTACATCTGCTCGGCCGGCGTCTCGTGCGCCACCGCCGTCGACCGCCAGCTGAACCCGAACAACCCGTTCGCCTCGACCGGCGACTACGCGCTGATCAAGTACCGCTTCAGCGACCTGCCGGCCACGGCCCGCTACACCAACCGGATGTTCCGTCTGGTCGGCGGCGTGAAGGGCAACGCCCGGGATTGGGACTACCAGGCCAATGTCGTCATCGCGCACGACACCCTGGAAAGCGCCCAGACCGGCTTCCTCAGCTACAAGCAGCTGATGAGCGACATCAACACGGGCGCCTACAACTTCGTCGATCCGTCGAAGAACAGCCAGGCCGTCCGGAACGCCCTGTCGCCGGTCCTGGCCAAGACCTCGACCACCGACATGGACTCGGTGAACTTCCAGGCCTCGCACGCCCTGTTCAGCCTGCCGGGCGGCGACGCCCAGCTGGGTATCGGCGGCGAGTTCCGCTACGAGGCCACCAACGACCCGGCCCTCAACCCGGTCAACGACGCGCAAGGTCTGGGCAACGCCCGCACCGAGGGCAACCGCACCGTCGCCTCGGCCTTCGCCGAAGTCGGCCTGCCGGTCACCACCCAGATCGAAGTCAACCTGTCGGGCCGCTACGACCACTACTCGGACTTCGGCGGCAACTTCTCGCCGAAGATCGGCGTCAAGTTCACGCCCATCAAGACGGTCGCCCTGCGCGGCACGATCTCGAAGGGCTTCCGCGCGCCGTCATTCTCGGAAGCCGGCAACTCGGCCAGCCAGGGCTTCACGACGTTCTCGTTCAAGGGCGACACCTACGCCGCGTTCCGCGACGCCCACGGCAACAACGAGTACACCAAGGCCTATTCGCTCTCGTCGATCACCACGGCCAATCCGGACCTGAAGCCGGAGAAGTCGACCAGCTACACCTTCGGCGCCGTGTGGGCCCCCACGCGCAGCTTCAGCGTCTCGCTGGACTACTATCACATCAAGAAGAACGACGTGATCGCGCAAGCCAGCGCGGGCACGGCCCTGGCCGCCTACTATTCGGGCCAGGCCATTCCGGGCGGCTACACCGTGGTCGCCGACGCGATCGACCCCGAACACCCGACGGCCCTGCCGCGCGTGCTGTCGGTCGCCTCGCCCTACATCAACGCCGACTCGCTGGTGACCAGCGGTCTGGACCTCAACGTCCAGGCCACGTTCTACCTGCCAGCCGACGTGAAGTGGACGAGCAACCTCGATGCCACGACCATCTTCGACTACAAGTACACCCAAGGCGGCACGACCTATAACTACGTGGGCAAGGAAGCCCCGTACGTGCTGTCGTCGGGCGCGGGTACGCCGAAGAACCGCCTGTCGTGGATGAACACCTTCGAGCGCGGCCCCATCCACGTGACGGGCACCATGAGCTACGTCTCGGGCATGCGTGAAGAGGACGACAGCTACACCGAGGGCTGCCTCTACGGCGACTCCAGCTTCAACTGCCGCGTGAAGTCGTTCACGACCGTCGACCTGACGGGCGCCTACGACGTCACCGAAAAGGCGACGGTCTATGCCGACGTCATGAACCTGTTCGACACCGGCCCGATGTTCAACCCGGCCAACTACGCCGGCGTGAACTGGAACCCGACCTACTCGCAGTCGGGCATCGTGGGCCGTTACTTCCGCGTCGGCATGCGCCTGAAGTACTAGTCGTTAGCTGATCTCGCGTACGGACCGCGTGAGTATGGTCCGATGAGATGGAGGGGGTCGTCCGCGAGGGCGGCCCCTTTCCTTTTGCCTTGTCCTTGTGCGGGTGAAAAAATGGGCTGGGCCCGCCGTTGCCGCGGGTGCGGAAACGCTCTCCACTTACGTCAGTCTAAAGAAGGGCCGACGCACCGTTGCGTTCGCCATGGGCAACGGGGTTGGAAATGACGCGAAGCAGAGCAATGGCCGGGGCGGCCCTCGGCATGGTGCTGGCTTTCACGGGGATCAGCGGCGCGATCGCCGCCGACATCACCCCGCCGGACAAGGCCTTCGCTCAGCCGGTCGGCAGCGACTACTTCCTGGCCGACTACACGGCCTACGAGGCCTATCTGAAGACCCTGGCCGGCCAGTCGGACCGGATGAAGCTGGTCGACATCGGCAAGACCGAGGAAGGTCGCACCATGTGGGTGGCGATCGTCTCCTCGCCAGCCAACCTGGCCAAGCTGGACCGCTACAAGGAGATCGCCCACAAGCTGGCGAAGGCCGAGGGCGTCAACGAAGACGAGGCCCGCAAGCTGGCCGCCGAGGGCAAGGCGATCGTGTGGATCGACGCCGGCCTGCACGCCAGCGAGACGATCACCTCGCAGGGCCAGATCCAGGTGCTGTACCGGATGCTGACCCAGACCGATCCCGAGACGCTGCGCCTGCTGGACGACACCGTCATCCTGTTCGGCCAGGACAATCCGGACGGGATGGAAATGGTCTCGGACTGGTACATGCGCAACCAGGATCCGAAGAAGCGCGAGTTCGGCTCGCTGCCGCGCCTCTATCAGAAGTACGTCGGCCACGATAACAACCGCGACAGCTTCATGTCGGCCATGGCCGAGACGACCAACGTCAACAAGCAGCTGTTCCGCGAGTGGTATCCGCAGATCATCTACAACCAGCACCAGACCGGCCCGAACGGCATGGTGGTGTTCGTCCCGCCGTTCCGCGACCCGTTCAACTTCAACTACGACCCGCTGGTCATGACCGAGCTGCAGGAAGTCGGCATGGCCATGCACAGCCGCCTGGTGGCCGAGGACAAGCCGGGTTCGGGCGCCCGCAGCGCCGCGCCCTACTCCACCTGGCACAACGGCATGGAGCGGTCGGTCGCCTACTTCCACAATTCGATCGGCCTTCTGACCGAGATCATCGGCGGCCCGACCCCGACGACGGTCAATCTGGTGCCGGAACTGCAACTGCCGGGCAACGACCGCCCCGCGCCGATCGCGCCGCGCGAATGGCGTCTGCAGGACTCGCTGGACTATCAGTGGACCATGAACAGGGCGGTGATCGACTACGCCGCCCGCAACAAGGAACGCCTGCTCTTCAACATCTGGAAGATGGGCGACAACAGCATCAAGCGCGGCGGCAAGGACAGCTGGACGATCACCCCGACCCGGGTGGAGGCGCTGCAAGCGGCTGGCAAGGACAAGCCGGGCCCGTACGGCCAGGCGGTCGACCCCAAGCTCTACAAGTCGGTCCTCCAGACCCCGGAAGAGCGTGACGCCCGCGGCTATGTCATTCCGGCCGACCAGGCCGACATGCCCACGGTGGTCGCGTTCCTGAACGCCCTGATCAAGACCGGCGTCGACGTGGACAAGGCGACCAAGCCCTTCACGATCGGGGCCAAGACCTATCCGGCCGGCTCCTACGTCGTGCGCGCGGCCCAGGCCTATCGCCCGCACATCATGGACATGTTCGAGCCGCAGGATCACCCGCACGACCTGGAATATCCGGGCGGCCCGCCCAAGGCCCCGTACGACGTCACCGGCTACACCCTGGCCTACCAGATGGGCATCAAGTTCGACCGCATCCTGGAGGGCTTCGAGGCCCCGACGGCGCGCGTGCCGGACCTGATTTCGGTGACGCCGGGCGCGGTGAAGGGTTCGGGCGGCGCGGGCTGGCTGGTCAGCCACGAGACCAACGCCAGCTTCACCCTGACCAACCGTCTGCTCAAGGCCGGCGCCAAGGTCTATTGGGTCAAGGACGGCGCCAAGGCCGGCAAGACCGCCTTCGGTCCCGGCGCGATCTTCGTCCCCGCCTCGCCCGCCGCCAAGGCGGTGATCGACAAGGGCGTCAAGGACCTGGGCATCGACGCCTACGCCATCGGCGGCAAGCCGTCGGGCGCGACCATCGCCCTGAAGCCGATCCGCGTCGGCCTGGTCGACGTCTATGGCGGCTCGATGCCCTCGGGCTGGAACCGCTGGATGTTCGAGAAGTTCGAGGCGCCCTTCCAGGTCGTCTATCCGCAACGCCTGGACGCCGGCGACATCGCCAAGGACTACGACGTGCTGGTCTTCCCGGACGGCGTGGTCCCCGCGCCGGCCGACGGCCCCTTCAAGACCGGCCGCGGTGGCCAGCAGCCCAAGCCCGAGGACATCCCCGCCGAGTACCGCCCGTGGCTGGGCCGGGTGAGCGACGACAAGACGCTGCCCCAGATCGCCGCCTTCGTGAAGGGCGGCGGCTCGGTCGTCGCCATCGGCGCCTCGACGCGCCTGGCCACGGCCCTGGGCGCGCCGGTCGAGGTCGCCACCGCCAAGATGGAGAACGGACAGCTGAAGGCCTTCACCAACCGCGAACTCTACATTCCGGGCTCGGTGCTGCGCGCCAAGGTCGATCCCAAGCAGCCCCTGGCCTATGGGGCTTCGGACCAGGTCGACGTGTTCTTCGACCGCAGCCCGGCCTTCACCGTGAAGGCCGACGCCAAGGGCGTGTCGCGCGTGGCCTGGTTCGACGCCGACAAGCCGCTGCGCAGCGGCTGGGCCGTGGGTCAGGAAAAGCTGAAGGGCTCGACCGCCATGCTCGACATCGATGTCGGCAAGGGCAAGGTCTTCGCCTTTGGCCCCGAGATCACCCAGCGGGCGCAGTCGTACGGAACGTTCAAGTTCCTGTTCAACGGCCTGCTGTACGGGCCGGCGGTCAGCGGGAAGTAGATCGGAGCACGGCTTCTGGCGTTTGAAGCTGGAGCCGAGAAACAAAATCGGCGCCGGAGGGGAATCCGGCGCCGATCTCGCTCGGGACTACAGGGGGAGTCGCCCCGAGAGCAGCAACTGTCCGACGCGAACTGGCGACCGCGTCGGACCGTGAGAACCGGACGAGAAACCGGACCGCAGCCCCTCGCCGATCTCAAGATGAAGCTTGCGCCACGTCCGGAGCGGCGACGTTGATTTACCGCAAACGGAAATGAAATCGGCGCCGGGAGGGCAGTCCCGGCGCCGATGAATCGCGTCCCAAGAGGTCTCTCAGGTGGGGGGAGGTTGACCCCTAGGGCGCGATCGCCTCGGCTCCGGGACGACGCGGGTCGGCGCCGCCCAGGAAGAGACCCTTGTCGATCATGATCGACTGGGCGGAGCCCATGGTCTCGTCCGAGGACAGGGGGTGGCCCATAGCCTTGAGGGCGGCCACCGTGTCGGGATTGAAGTTCGGCTCGACGCGCAGATTGTCGCTGGCGTCCTGGAAGATGCGCGGCTGGTGGGTTGCCTCGGCCACGTTCAGCTTGAAGTCGACGATGTTGACGATGACCTGCAGCACCGTGTCGATGATCGTGCTGCCGCCTGGCGTGCCGGTGATCAGCCATGGCTTGCCGTCCTTGAAGATCATGGTCGGCATCATGGTCGACAGCACGCGCTTGCCCGGCTGCAGGGCGTTGGGCGGCAAGGGCTTTCCACTCTTCCGGGCCCGCCACGCCGCGGCGTGCGAATAGTTGTTCATCTGGTTGTTCAGCACGAAGCCCGCCCCGGCCACCATCACGCCCGAGCCGAAGTCCGCGCCCAGGGTGAAGGTGTTGGAGACGGCGTTGCCGTCGGCGTCGGCCACCGAGAAGTGGGTGGTGTTGTGGCTCTCGAACGCCCAGGGGTCGCCGACGCCCAGGTCCTTGGCGCTCTTGGCCTTGTCCGGGTCGATCAGCTTGGCGCGCTCAATACCATAGGCTTTCGAGGTAAAACCGGTCAGCGGCACCTTGACGAAGTCGGTGTCCCCTAAGAACCGCGAACGGTCGGCGTAGCCCAGCTTCATGGCCTCGGCCATCAGGTGCAGCGACTTGGCCGAGCCAGGCCCCGAGGCCTTCAGGTCGAACTGCTCGAGAATGTTCAGCATCTCGAGCAAGGTCGCGCCGCCGGCGCTGGCGGGCGGCGAGGTCTTGACCGTGAGGCCGCGATAGGTCCCCTCCAGCGGCTGGCGGACCACGGCCTTGTAGGACGCCAGGTCCTCGGCGGTGATCAGGCCGCCGTGAGCCTTCATGTCGGCGGCGAAGCGCTGGGCGATCTCGCCCTTGTAAAAAGCGTCCGCGCCCTTGTCGGCGATCTGGCGCAGCGACCAGGCCAGGTCCGGCTGCTTCAGGGTCTCGCCGGCGCGGTAGAGCTCGCCGCCGGCCTTGTAGAAAGCCGCCTTGCCGGCCGCGCTCTCGGACAGGCGCTGCTTGCCCCAGCTGAACACGAAGGCCTCGTCCGGCGACAGGGCCACGCCGTCGCTGGCCAGCCTGAAGGCCGGCTCGACGACCTGCTTCCATGGCAGACGGCCGTACTTCTGGTGGGCGAGATAGAGGCCCGCCACGGTGCCCGGCACGGTCGGCGCGCGATAGCCGCGCGAGGCGACGTCGTCCATCTCCTTGCCGTTCTCGTCGACGAAGGTCTCGAGCTTGGCGGCCTTGGGGGCGATGCCCCGATAGTCGATGAAGACCGTTTCCTGGGTCTTGGCCATATAGACCATCATGAAGCCGTCGCCGCCGATATTGCCGGCGCGCGGCAGGGTCACGGCCAGGGCGAAGGCGGTGGCGACCGCGGCGTCCACGGCGTTGCCGCCCTGGCGCAGAATCTCGACGCCGACCTTGGTGGCGATGGCGTTCTGGCTGACCACCATCCCCTTCTCGCCCACGACCGGCGAGTGGATGCTGGGATATTCCAGCAGCTGCTTCTTCTGGGCCAGGGCGCCGCTCGAGGCGATCGGCGTGAAGGCCAGGGAAATAGCGGCCAGGCTGACCGAGACGAGACGAATGAACTTCACGGCGGCCTCGTTCAATAAACGCAAATCTTCACTCCGTTTTCCCCGGCGTTCGCCGGGGAAAACGGGTTAGTGAACTAGAACTTCTTGGACAGGTTCATGTACCAGTAGCGGCCCGTGGCGTTGTGCAGGGCGCCCGAGTAGCCGAAGTTGGACGCCGAGATCGGCGGATCCTTGTCGAACACGTTGCGCGCGCCGATGCGGACCGTCGAACCGCCGAACATGCCGTCCTTGAACGCGTACTGGCCGTAGAGGCTGAGCGTGGTCCAGTCCTTGATCGGGAAGTACTCGCCATTCACCTGGGCCGGGCCGGTGTCGTAGGCATCGCCGACATACTGCACGAACGCGCCCGCGCCCCAGCCGTTGTAGCGCCAGGTGAAGCTGGCGGTGCCGCGGAACTCGGGGTAGCCGTCCATCTTGATCTGGTTGCCGGCCGACGAGATCGTCAGGCCCGGCAGTTCGCCAGCGGCGACGGCGCTCTGCAGCAGCGACTCCAGCGGGCTGGCCGACTGGTCGTACTTCAGCAGCTTGGCGACATTGACCGACAGGCCAAAGTCGCCCCAGGCGGTGTCGTCCAGGTCGTAGTCGACGCTGAAGTCGGCGCCCTGGACCATGCGCGGCTGCAGGTTCTGATAGGTGTCGTTGATATAGGCGATGTTGCCGACCGTGGCCGAGCCCACCGGCGCATCACGGACGACGTTCGGGTTCGACGAGCCGTGCAGGCGCAGATAGTAGTCGTAGGCGATGGCGTTATAGCCGCCCACGACGCCGATAACGCCCTTCTCGCGGATCGACCAGAAGTCGGTCGTCAGAGTCAGCTTGCCGTACTGGGCCGGAATGAAGGTCGGCTGATAGACGAAGCCGACCGTGGCGTTGTCGGCCTCTTCCGGCTTCAGGTTCTTGTTGCCGCTGCGCGACTCGATCGTGCTGGCGGTCGCGCAGGTCGTGCCGTTGAGGCGGCAGGCGCCGTAGTCGATGCGGTTGTTCGAGACCGTCGCGCCGTCGCTGTAGAACTGCGGCAGGTTCGGCGCGCGGAAGCTCTGCGAGACCGAACCGCGGAAGGCCAGGCCGTGGCCCACCTTCCAGTAGATCGCGCCCTTGGGCTTATAGACGCTGCCGAAATCCGAGTAGTCCTCGCCGCGGGCGGCGATCTGCAGGCTGATCTCCTCGACGAACGGGATGTTCATCTCGGGCGAGATGACCGGCACCGCCAGTTCGAAGAAGGCCGACTTCACCGAACGGCTGCCGTGCACGTCTGGCGAACCCGAGGCGCCCAGGACGTCGGTGTTGTAGGTCACGCCGGTGACGCTGTTGGTGTACTTGATCTTGCCGTCCAGACGGTCGTCGCGGTTGTCGTCATAGGTCTCGCGGCGCCACTCGACGCCGGCCGCGAAGCCGACGTCGCCGCCGGGCAGGCGGAACAGGTCCTTCTTGGAGACCTTGAAGTCGGCCAGGGCCAGCGAGGTTTCGCTGATCCGATAGACGTTGATGAGGAACGAGTTGATCGTGTCGCGGCTGTTGGGCGAGGTGTCGCCCAGCGCGTAGTTGTCCAGGTTGCCGCCGTTGAACGGGTTGTAGGCCGACGCGTCGGTGCGGTTCAGCGCCTGCTGGAACAGCGTGTTGCTGATCGCGTTGTGCGTCATGTCCTTGGTGCGGGCCTTGGAATACAGCGCCGCCGAATCCCACTTCCAGCCGTTCCACGAGCCCTTCAGCCCGCCCAGCAGGCGGTAGCTGTCGTCGGTCACCGTGTAGGTGCGCGGGCCGGTGTCGACCACGCGATAGGTGGTGATGTTCATCGCGGCGCCGCCGGTCGGCACGCCGGTCAGGTTGGCCAGGCGGTTGACGCTGCCCACGGGGCCGAAGGGGTTCCAGTAGGCGTTGGCCGCGATGGTGATGGGCGCGGTGCTCAGCGGCGCGGACTGCTCGCGGCTGCCGGTGAACAGGGCGTGATAGTAGCCCGCCTCGCCATAGGCCGTGATGTCGCCGAAGTCGTGCTCGACGGTCGAGAACAGGTTGGTGCGCTCGACGCCGCCCTTCAGGGTGCGGTCGGGGTTCTCGTCATAGCGCAGCACGCGGTCGTTGGCGCCCGTGATGGTGCCCGACTTGATGCAGATGCCGCCGGTCAGCACGGTGCTGGAGCAGCCGGCCGCCGTGTTGCTGACAGGCTCGATGTGGAAGACGCCCGAGGTCGTCAGGGCGCTCGTCCCCTGGCGCACCGCCGTGGTCGCCGGGATCAGGGTGAACGACCCCCACGGGCTGGAGGTCGAGCGGCTGTCGAACGTGGTGTTGTCCGCCCACGGGGTGTTGGCGACCTGCGCGCGGTGATCCTCGCTGGCGGAATAGTCGCGCTCGCTGGCGTTCAGACGGCTACGGCCGGTGTAGTTGCCGAAGAAGGTCAGGCGCGTGCCGTCTTCCAGGCGCGTGCCAGCCTTCACGTTGAACGAGCCTTCGCGGTAGCTGGTGCCTTCCGAGCCGCCGTACTGGGCTTCCATCTTCAGGCCGCGGAACTTGGTGTCGAGCACGGTGTTGACCACGCCGGCCACGGCGTCGGTGCCGTAGATGGCGGCCGCGCCGTCGCGCAGGACTTCCACCCGCTTGACGCCCGCGACCGGGAACGAGTTGGTGTTGACGGTCTGGACCGGCACCAGGTTCTCGGTCTGCGTGCCCGGCGCGAGCACGGCGCGGCGGCCGTTCAGCAGGGCCAGGGTGTTGCCGGTGCCGAGGCTGCGCAGGTTCAGCGAGGACACGTCACCGCGCGCGTCGTTCAGGTTGCCCGTGGTGCGGGCTTCCTGGAACTGCACGTCGCCGGCTTGCGGGATGGCGCGGAACAGTTCGTCGCCCGACACCGCGCCCGTGGCGATGATGTCGTTCTCGCTGACCACCGTCACCGGCAGGGCTTCGGTGGTGCGGGCGCCTTCGATCTGCGAGCCGACGACCACGATCGCTTCGACCGTCTGGGCCTCTTCACTCGTCGCGCCGGCCCCCGCGCCGGGAGACTGGGGGGCTTGGGACTGGGGGGAGACGGCCGATGCCTGGCGCAGCGTGATCGTCTTGCCGTCGTCGGAGGCCACGACCAGGCCCGCGGCCTTAGTCAGGCGGGCCAGGGCGTCGGCGTCGGCCACGTCGCCGGTCACCGCCGGCGTGGTCTTGCCCGAGGCGGCCTCGAACGGGAACAGCACCTGCTTGCCCGATTGCTTGGCGAAGGTCTGCAGCGCATTGACCGCGTCGCCGGCCGGAATGTTGAAGCTATGCCGGGCCTCTTGCGCCAGGGCCGGACCGGCCAGGACGAGCACGGCGGCGGACGCCATCAGGAAGCCGCGGACCGTGCGGCGGCGAGTGTCGATCGACATTTTTCTTGGTAACCCCTCGGGGGCGTCATCCATCCCCATGGGAAGACGCCTTCAGCCCTACCGACGCGAGGGCTCTCCATTTCCGCCACTCGGCCGGAAAATTTTTCAGCCCACTTTTTCTCAGCCGATCTTTTCGGGGACCGCGCGACGCGACAGGCGGATGGCCCCATCCGAGCCCGCGGCGGCGCGCACGGGGAAGGCGCTGGTCACCGCGCTGACGAAGCTGTTGGGTTCGGTGGTCTGAAAATAACCGGCCAGGCGCAGGCCCGAGATCGACGGATCGGCGATGCGAATCTGCTGCCGGTTGTAGCGGTTGAACTCGGCGACCGCCTGCTCCAGCGACTGACCGTTCAGGGCGATCGCGCCCTGTCGCCAGGCCAGGGCCCGGTCGATCTCGCTGTCGGATACCGCGCGCGAACGGCTGCCGGCCGAGCTGTAGATGGCGGTGACGCCGGCCGTCAGACGCAGGTCGTCCTTGCGCTCGTCCTTGCGCTCGCCCTTGTGCTCGCCCGGGGTCGCGTCGAGGTCGACCGCGCCGCGCTTGACGGTCACGGCCGCGCCGTCCGAGCGCAGACGCACGGCCATCTCGGTGGAGCTGTCGGCCTGCATGACCGCGTCCGCGGCCTTGATCACGAACGGGCGGACGTCCTTGGCGGCTTCGAACACCGCCTCGCCCTTGATGAGCTTCACCTCGCGCACGCCCTTGCGGTAGCGAACGACGACCTTGCTGTCGGTATTGAGCTCGATACGGCTGTTGTCGCTAAGGACCACCACGCGGCGCTCGCCGATGGCGGTGGCGTAGGCCGTGCCGCCGTCGAACGTCATCGTGCCGGCCACGACCAGGGCGATGGCGGCCGCGGCGGCCATGCCGCGAGCCCAAGGCGCGCGGGCCACGCTCGGGCGGCGCTCGGCCAGCAGGTCGCGATCCGGACGCTCCACGCCCGGACGCAGGGCGCGCAGACGCTCAAGCCGCGCCCAGGCGGCGGCTTCGCGCTCGTAGGCGGCCTCATGCTCGTGGCTGTCGTCGCGCCAGGCCTCGAAGGCGGCGCGATCGGCGGCCGAGCACGAAGGATCGTCAAGCCGGACCACCCAGAGGGCGGCCGCCTGCCTTACCGCTTCGCGTCGTGATCCCGTCTCGCGCTCCATGAGCGTCCTTCGTCGACCTTATTCTTGCGTCCGATACGACGTCCCAACTTGTCGGAACAGTACCGAAGGCCCTTCACCAGATGCTTCTCAACAGTAGAGACGGATAGTCCGAGCCGAACCGCTATGTCCTCGGGCGAGAGGCTATAAACTTTTCTCAACGTAAAGACGCGTCGGCATTGAGTCGGAAGTTCGGCGATCGCGTCGGCCAGCAGCCGCAGCTCCTCGCGTGATTCGAGCACCCTCTGCGCGGTCGGCGCCTCGTCGATCGGCTCGATGCGGTCGAAGTCGGCGACGGCGGTGATGGTCAGCACCTTGCGGCGGCGCAGCGCGTCGAGCGCGCAGTTGCGCAGGATGCGGGTGGCGAAAGCGCCCGGATTGCCGATCTCGCGCCAGGTCTTGCAGGCGATCGCGCGAGCGAAGGTCTCGTGGACCAGATCCTCGGGATCGGTCTGGCCGTCGCGACAGAACTGCCGCGCATAGGCCAGCAGATCCGGCTCCAGCGGCAGGATCTCACGCCTGAACCAGGCGCGCCGGTCGTCATCATCTTGCGCCATCGACGCTCCCCTCGACCCCAACCAAGCGGAATAGGACGCCGATGGCAACCCGGCGCCGGCGCGGCGGCCGGGTTGCGGGAGGCGGCTGCCTAGTCGTCGATCACGTTGTGGCGCGTGTCCTTCAGGAACAGACCGCCGATAACGGCGGTCACCGAGGCGATGATCACCGGGTACCAGAGGCCCGAATAGACATCGCCCGTCGCCGCCACGATCGCGAACGAGGTCGTGGGCAGGAAGCCGCCGAACCACCCGTTGCCCAGGTGGTAGGGCAGCGACATGGCCGTATAGCGGATCCGGGTCGGAAACAGCTCGACCAGCATGGCCGCGATCGGGCCGTAGACCATGGTCACATACAGGACGAGCAGGAACAGCAGGCCGATGACCTTGGGCTTGTCGACCAGCTGGCTGTCGGCCTTGGCCGGATAGCCGGCGACCTTCAGCTGGTCGCCGAGATCGGCCTCCCAAGCCTTGCGCTCGGCGGCGAAGGCCAGCCCGGTCGCGCCTCTTGCGTCGAAGCCCGACAGCGTCACGCCGCCGACCTGCACGATGGTCGGCGCGCCCGGGCTGGCCTCACGCACCGAATAGGTGACGCCGGCCTTGGCCAGATAGGCCTTGGCCACGTCGCAGGCGGTGTTGAACTTGGCCTTGCCGACCGGGTCGAACTGGAAGGCGCAGGTGGCCGGATCGGCCGAGACCGTCACCGGCGCCGAGGCTTCCGCCCGGGCCAGCAGCGGGTTGGCGTAGGTGGTGATGGCCTTGAAGATCGGGAAATAGGTCGCCGCCGCCAGCACGCAGCCGGCGATGATGATCCACTTGCGGCCGATCTTGTCCGACAGCCAGCCGAAGAACACGAAGAACGGCGTGCCGATCAGCAGGCCGCTGGCGATCAGCAGGTTGGCCAGGGCGCCGTCGACCTTCAGGGTCTTTTCCAGGAAGAACTGGGCGTAGAACTGGCCGCAGTACCAGACCACCGCCTGGCCCATGGTCAGGCCGAACAGCGCCAGCAGCACGACCTTGAGGTTCTTCCACTGGCCGAAGGCCTCGGCCAGCGGCTTCTTGGTCCCCTTCCCCTCGGCGATCATGCGCTGGAAGGTCGGGCTCTCGTGCAGCTTCAGGCGGATCCACAGCGACACGCCCAGCAGCAGCAGCGAGACCAGGAATGGCACGCGCCAGCCCCAGGCCTTGAAGGCGTCCTCGCCCAACTGGGTGCGGACGAGCAGGATGACCAGCAGCGACAGGAACAGACCCACGGTCGCCGTGGTCTGGATCCAGCTGGTGTAGAAGCCGCGCCGGCCCTCGGGCGCGTGCTCGGCGACATAGGTCGCGGCGCCGCCGTATTCGCCGCCCAGGGCCAGGCCCTGAACCAGGCGCATGACGACCAGGGCGATCGGCGCGGCGATGCCGATCTGCTCGTATGACGGCAGCAGCCCGACCACGAAGGTCGAGACCCCCATCAGCAGCATGGTGATCAGGAAGGTGTTCTTGCGGCCCCAGATGTCGCCCAGCCGTCCGAAGATCACCGCCCCCAGCGGCCGGATCGCGAAGCCGGCGGCGAAGGCCAGCAGGGCCAGGATGAAGCCGGTGGTCTCGTTGACGCCCGAGAAGAAGTGGCTGGTGATGATCACCGCCAGCGAACCGTAGAGATAGAAGTCGTACCACTCGAACACGGTGCCGAGCGAGGACGCCCCGATCACCAGCACGTCGCGCCCCTTGCCCGGCTTCGACGCGGGCGCGGCTTGGCTGTCAGCCCCCATTACGCTTGTCCCTTCCCTCGATCACGCCGCGTGTCTCCCGCGGTCGCCCCAAAACCTAACTCCAGGAGAGCCTAGCTCAGAGAACGGGATTCTTAGATCAAGCTTTTTCGGTAGCGCTACCATCAATTTGCCAAGGTCGGTCCCCCGGTCGACTTCGGCGCACGCCATCGGCTAGGGTCCGCGCGAACCTTTGGTAGGATTCCGATGAACCAGATCGTCCGCCGCGCCGTGATCGGCGCCGCCCTCGCCCTGCTGGCCTCGACCTCGGGACTTGTTACGTCTGCTTGGGGCGCCGCCGGCAAGCCGCGCGTGGCGATCGAGACCGACAAGGGGACCATCGTCGTCGAGCTGGAAGACAAGAAGGCCCCGATCACGGCCGCCAACTTCCTGACCTATGTCGATCGCCACCGCTTCGACGGCGGCCAGTTCTTCCGCGCCAACCGGGCCAAGGGCGCGCCGGGCGCCGGCTCGATCCAGGGCCAGCCCAAGCCCTATTCCCGCCGCGCCCCGCCGATCGCCCACGAGAGCACGCTGAAAACCGGCCTGAGGCACACGGCCGGCGCCATCTCGATGGGCCGCGACGCGCCCGGCTCGGCCACCGCCGACTTCTTCATCTGCGCCAGCGCCCAGCCCTATCTCGACGCCAAGCCGGGCAAGAGCGACGCCGCCGCCGGCTACGCTGTGTTCGGCAAGGTCGTGCAGGGCATGGACGTCGTGAAGAAGATCCTGGCCGGCCGCACCGACGGCGAGACCAACGTGCCGTCGATGAAGGGCCAGATCCTGAACCCGCCGGTGAAGATCATTTCGATGAAGCGGGTCTAAGCCACCGTCTTGAACGGCGCGGCCACCGATTCCGGCGGCGGCGCGGGGCAGTTCTGGGCCAGGAATTCGCCGTGGCTGGGCAGGCCCGCGACCTGGGCGGCCAGCATCGGTTTGGACTGGTCCAGGGTCTGCGAAATGACTTCGTAGGGCGCGGTGTCGACCAGTTGCTGGTAGCGCCGCGGCCGCACGCCCATGCCCTCCATCACCGACTGCCAGGACGGATTGCGGAACATCTCGTCGACGCCCTCGCGCAGCACGCCGTGGGCCTTGAAGAGCTCCATGCGGGCCTTGAGGCTGTCGGGGACCGGCGCCTGGCGGACATCACGCCAGAACGGCATGTCGTCGCGCTGGGTCGTGCAGTAGTGCAGCACGATGAAGTCGCGGATCTCCTCATAGTCGGCGGTCATGCGCCGGTTGTACTCGGCCGCCAGGGCCGGGCTGCAGTCGCGGTCGGGGAAGAACCGCAGCAGGAAGTCCATGCCGCGATAGATCAGGTGCAGGGCCGTCGACTCCAGCGGCTCGATGAAGCCGCCGGCCAGGCCCACGGCGACCACGTTCTTCTCCCACAGGCGCTGGCGCATGCCGGTCTTGAAGGGGATGAACATCGGCTCCATCAGCATCGGACCCTGGACGTTGCGCACCAGGGTGGCGCGCGCCTCGTCGTCGCTGAGATGCCTGGAGCTGAACACATAACCGTTGCCGGCCCGGTGCTGCAGCGGGATGCGCCAGCGCCAGCCGGCGTCCTCGGCCTTGGACAGGGTGTAGGGGTGCGGTTCGCCGATGTTCTCCGTCTGCACCACCACCGCGCGGTCGCACAGCAGCATGTCGGACCAGTCGTTGAACGGCACGTCCAGGGTCTTGCCGATCAGCAGGGCGCGGAAGCCCGAGCAGTCGATGAAGAGGTCGCCCTCGACTTCCTGACCGTTCTTCATGACGACCTTGGCGACCGAGCCGTCCGGGTGCGTGACCACGTCGGTGACGATGCCTTCGGTGCGCTTGACGCCGCGCGCCTCGGCGAAGCCGCGCAGGACCTTGGCGATCAGGCGCGCGTCGATATGCAGGGCGTAGCTGGCCCCGGCGATCAGCGACCGCTGGGCCTTGAACGGCAGCATGAACTTTCCCTGGTCGGCCATCACCGTTCCGGGCGCGAAGTCCTGCAGTTCCGACGGATGGCCGTTGGCCTTGGCCCGCAGCCAGCACTGATAAAACTCGTGCGGACCGATCGGGCCGCCGATGGCGCCGAACGGGTGGTAGTAGTGCTGGCCCTTCTGCTTCCAGTCCTCGAACCGGATGCCCAGCTTGAAGCTGGCCTGGGTGGCCTGGATGAATTCGCGCTCGTCGATGCCAAGGCTGGCGATCAGTTGCAGGAACGGCGGGATGGTCGACTCCCCCACCCCGATCGTGCCGATCTCCTCGGACTCGATCAGCTCGACTTCACACCTTGCCTCTTGGGCAGCCCCCTTCTCGAAATAGTGGGCCAGCATCGCCGCCGAGATCCAGCCGGCCGAGCCGCCGCCGACGATGACGATCTTCCTGATGGCGTTGGGATTGGTGTTGGTCATCGGCATGGTCCTACTCAGCCGCTATCGGCGCTGGGCGGCAGTATTGGTCGAGGAAGGCTTCGTGCGGCGGGGCATTGGCCACGACGTCGCGGATGGCCTTGCGCATCTCGGCGAGCGGCGCGCTGAGAGTCTTAGGATCTATGCCGTCCAGCGACGGATCCACGGTCTCTGGCAGCAGCTCGAAGCCGGCATAGATCGCCATCCAGCTGGGCGGGGCGAACATCTCCCAGCGGTAGCGCACGAAGTGGCCGCGCTGGGTGAAGAGGTCGACCTTGCGCCGCAGGGCCTCAGGCAGCACGACCTTGTTGCAGTCGCGCCAGAACGCGGTGTCGCCACGCTTGTTGGCCCAGTAGTGCAGGATGATGAAGTCGCGCACGCGCTCCATCTCGCGACGCGACCAGTCGTTAAACTCGTCGACGACCTCGGGCGCGAAATCCTTGTCCGGGAACAGCGCCTTGATCTTCTCGATGCCCGTCTCGATCAGGGCGATCGAGGTGCTTTCCAGCGGCTCCAGGAAGCCCGAAGCCAGGCCCAGGGCGATGACGTTCTTGTTCCAGACCTGCTTGCGGCGGCCGGGGTTGAAGCGGATCAGGCGCGGTTCGTGCAGCAGCGGATCGGGGATCGCCGCCTTCAGCTCGGCCAGAGCGTTCTCGTCGCTGATGTGGCGCGAGGAATAGACGTAGCCATTGCCGTAGCGATGCTGCAGCGGAATGCGCCAGCGCCAGCCGGCGCTGTGGGCGGTGACGTCGGTGTACGGCATGGGATCCCCGACACCCTCGCTCTGCACCGCATAGGCGCGGTCGCAGAACAGCATGTCGTTCCAGTGCTCGTAGCCGGTCTGGAGGGCTTCCTCGATCAGCAGGCCCCGGAAACCCGAACAGTCGATGAAGAGGTCGCCCTCGATGGTCTGGCCGGTGTGCAGGTCCAGCGAGGCGATGAAGCCGTCCTCGGGGCGGAGGTTGACCTTGGTGACCTTGGCGTCGATGCGGCGGACGCCATTCTCCTCGGCCACCCGGCGCATCAGCTGGGCGAACAGGCCGGCGTCGAAGTGCAGGGCCCAGTCGAAGACCGACAGGGTCGAGGCCGGGTTGCGGCTGGGGGCCATGAACTTGCCGGCATCGGCCAGGGACGCGCCCAGCGAATAGTCGGCGATGTTGGTCGGCTCGCCGGCCTCCCCCAGCTTGCGCCAATAGTGGTGGAACGGCACGCCGCGCAGGTCCTGGCCGAAGTGGCCAAACGGATGGATGAACGACTGGCCCTCGCGGACCCAGCCGTTGAAGCGGATGCCCAGCTTGCAGGTCGCCTGGGTGGCCCGCATCACTTCGATGTCGGTCAGACCCAGCTGGTTGTAGAAGGCGCGGATGGTGGGGATGGTCGCCTCGCCCACCCCGATCGTGCCGATCTCTGAGCTTTCGACCAGGGTGATCTCGAGCGGACCGCCCTGGAAGTGCCGGCGCAGCGCGGCCGCCGCCATCCAGCCGGCCGTGCCCCCGCCGACGATCACCAGCTTGCGGATTCGATTGTCCTGCATGGGCTTGCTCCCGACTTCCCGGCGTCTTCGTCCGGTTAGGCTCCAGGCTATCGGCTCGCGCGTGGGCCGGACAGGCCCAAGCCCTCCCAAAAGAATGGGGCTCTCAAAAAAAGAAAGCCGCCGTGGGGGTTCCACGGCGGCCGCAGGAGGTGAGAGGGATCTAGATTACCAGCGAGCCCGGACGCCCAGCGTGTAGCGGGGCTCGAACTCGTTCTGGTTGGCGTACTGGGTCTGGCCCTTGGCGAAGCGGAGGTAGTAGTCCTCGATCTCGCCGGTGACGTTCGACCCGTTGAAGTAGACCGTGACGTTGTCGCGAACGTTGTAGCTGACGTTCACATCCACGTAACCGGTGGCCTTCTGCATGATCGGGATCACGTAGGAGATGCGCTGCTCCGGCGGCTTGGTCGGATTGCTGGGATCATCACCGCCGCCCATCGTGCCGGACAACCGCGCCGTCCGGTAGTTGTAGGCGACGCGAGCCTGCAGCTTGTCGTCCTGGTACCAGCCGACCAGGTTGAACTGGTGCTTGGAGTTGTCGAAGAACGGGATCTCCTTCTTCTCCAGATCCAGACGGCTCTCGTGGCTGGGCGAGTAGGTGTAGTTGCTGTCCACGCCGAAGTTCGACAGCAGGCCCATGTCCGGGATGATGTCGCTGAAGGCCAGCTTGGCGCCGACTTCCAAGCCCTTGACCGAGCCGCCCGATCCCTGGATGGGCAGGGTGACATTGACGGTGCGACGGATGACGCCGTCCTGGTCGGGGAAGCGACCGGTCGTCTGGCCGCCCGTCACGAAGCTGTCGATCTTCAGCTTGAA
Organism: Caulobacter sp. GW822-FHT07D08; assembly: GCF_058798735.1. Classification (NCBI taxonomy): domain Bacteria; kingdom Pseudomonadati; phylum Pseudomonadota; class Alphaproteobacteria; order Caulobacterales; family Caulobacteraceae; genus Caulobacter; species Caulobacter sp. GW822-FHT07D08. The sequence goes on along the minus strand of NZ_JBXAKU010000001.1, from coordinate 257,913 downwards.
GGCCGAGATGTTCAGCATCGAGGCGCGGCCGAAGTAGTACTCGACGGCGCCGTCGAAGTTCTGCGAGCGCCAGGGGTTCAACATCGGGTTGCCGTCGGCGTTGGCGCTGGTGACGCAACGCACGTTCGGCAGGGCCGCGCCGCAGTCGGCGGTGTTGATCTTCAGACCACCGCCGTAGCTGCCCAGATCCAGCGGTTGCATGGTCTTGGCGTAGGCCGCGCGAAGCTTGATGTGGTCGTTGACGTCGTAGACCGCGTTCACCGACGGCAGCCAGTCGGTGTACTTGCGCTTGGTGACGTTGTCGCCCGCGTCGGCGTTGGTGTCGCCGTAGTTGCGGGTGTCGCCGGTCAGGTTCTGCTTCACGGTCAGCTGGGTCTCGATCACGTGCACACCGACGTTGCCGTGCAGCTTGCCAATCTCGAAGTCAGCCGCGCCATACGCGTTCTGCTCCTTCAGCGTGACATCGTAGGTCTGGCCGGGGACCTGGACGCGGATCGAACCGCCGAAGACCTTGTCGTGGAAGGCCTTCACGTTGTCGAAATCGTGCGGGTCGATCGTCCAGAAGCCCGGGATACCGGACGTGATCCCACCCAGGTCATCGACCCAGATCACGTTGTTGTAGGTCGAGAGCTTGGTCGGCTTGTTGACCGTATAGCCCTGGAACACCGGCAGGCCCGTGACCGGATCGGGCACGAACTCGCCCGCCTGGCACTGGTTCTGGTTCATGACGACGTCGATGGCCTTCCACTGGGCCTCGCAGCCGCCGGCCGGCACGGGCGTGCCGTTGGCCTGCACCGCGCCGGGAACGCCGCCGTAGAAGCCCGAGAACAGGTGGAACTGCTCGACGCTGACCGAGCGGTCGCTGAAGCGGACGCCGGCGTCGACCTTGGTGATGAAGCCCAGCAGCTTGTCGTCGAACTTGTAGTGGCCGTCGGCGCGGAACACGTTCATGTCCGAGTCGACTTCGTTATTGCCTTCCGACGAGAAGGCGCCGATGGCGTAGCTGTCCTTGTTCGCCATGTAGTCCTTGAGCGACTTGCCCGCGCCCAGGCCGCCGGTGATCGGACGGTCGAAGCCGCCCCACACCGGATGATCGCCGCCGATGTTGTAGGTCAGCTGCGGGTTCTGGCCGTAGCCCTGCGGGTTCGGGTTCAGATAGCAGCCGCCGGCGCTGCCGGAGATCGCGTTGCTGCGCTGGGTGGCCGGATACTGGTCGCAGATCGCCTTCGGATAGAACGGACCACGCGTGCGGTCGTTGGCGTCGCGGAACAGGTTGAAGCGGTTCGGGCCGTACTGCCAGTTGCTGAGGTCGCCCTGGGCCTGGCCGTTCATGCTGAGGCGGTGGCCGTCGGCGCGGATGGCGCGCGTTTCGAACGTGAAGGGGCCGCCGTTGTCGTAGTTGAGCTCGAGGTTGTAGTTCTTCGAGGTCGACTTGGTGACCCGGTTGACGGTGAACGAGTTCACCCACCAAGCGTCGATATTGTACTCGTCGACGGCCAGCCACGGGCGGCCGTTGGACGGGCTGGTGATGCCCTTGTCGAAGATGGTCGGCTGGTTCCAGACGCCGAAGGCGCCGCCGTCCCAGCGGTTCGAGATGTTGATGCCGGCGCCGCGATTGTACTCGTCCAGCTTGGCGTAGAAACCTTCGGCGATCAGCGTGAAGCCTTCGCCCAGGTGCGCTTCGAACGCCGCGTTCACGCCGAGGCGCTTGCGCTCGACCACGCGGTTGAAGCTTTCGTAGCCGTGCGGCGAAACCCAGTTGTTCGCCGCCGAGCCACCCCAGTCGTTGTTGCCGGACAGACCGACGACGCCCGAGGAGTTGTTACCCAGGTTCGACTTGCTGTTGGCGGCCGAGATCATCAGGCCGACATTGTCGTTGCGCCAGTTGACGACGCCGTTGATCAGGTAGTCGTCCTTCTTGGTGCGCTCGCCGCGCTGGGCCTCGGCCGCGCCGGTCATGGTCAGGCCGTTGCTGAACTGGAACGGGCGGCGGGTGCGCAGGTCGATCGTGCCCGACACGCCCGACAGGGCGTTCTTCGAATTGGTCGACTTGTAGACCAGCACCTGGTTCATCAGCTGCGAGGGCACGTCCAGCAGGTTCGGCTGGGCCGAGCCCAGGTTGCCGGCGCTAAGATACTGTTCGCCGTTCAACAGGGTGATGACCTGGGCCAGCCCCCGGATGTTGACCGTGGCGCCTTCACCGGCGTTGCGTTGAATCTGGATGCCCGAGATGCGCTGCAGCGAGTCGGCGATGGTGACATCCGGCAGCTTGCCGATGTCTTCCGCCGAGATGGCGTCGACGATGGAGACCTCGCGGCGCTTCACGTCCACCGACTTGATCTGCGAGCCGCGGACGCCGGTGACGACGATTTCCTCGACCTGGGTCTGACCGGTGTCCTGGGCGAAAGCCCCGGTGACCAGAGCCAATTGCGACGCGCCGGCGACCAGCGCCAGCGTCAGGCCGCGCCTGAGCACGGCTTTCCTTGCTTCCTGTGACAATTCCTCGCTCCCCAAAATAAGTCGTTCTTATTGGCCGCCCGCCCGCTGCTCGCGCCGCCGCTCTTGTCGGCGGCTTTCGAGAAGCGTTTGAGGCTTTTGGGAACCCGTCCGTCGCATGTCTTGCGATCGGACAAGATCCTCGGCGACCCCGGCGCCGGACGCTCGACTCCGGCCCCGCGCCTTCATCGAACGTCGCCACATTCTCCAAATGTCCCAGGCAAGTCAACAACAATGTCAACGTTGTCATTCCCGCGAGACAAGGGTTTTAACTGGGCGTCGCCACAAGCGGGAACCCCTGTCGCGGAGCCGTTCAGCGCCCAGAGACTCGCGACATCGGACATAAATTCCCTGTTTTAACTAGACTTTTCCTGAAGACAACGGCGACGACACATCCAACTTTGCACCAACGTCACAATACGACCGACTCGCCCAGAACGCCTTGCTAGACACCCCGGAAGCAGAGCTTCGGCCGGCCGAAATGTCCTGAAAATGTCCCGTTCGACAGTGTTTTTTGACCCATTTTTGTCCCACAGACATGACATCCAAGACAACATGAACTATGGCTCTGACAGTTCACCGCCTTGTGGACGCCGCCTTTCACTGCTGGGGTGGCGCCGACAAGCTTGGCGGTTGGGGATACGGGGACCCATGACGACGATCACCGACGTGGCCGAACGGGCGGGCGTTTCGCCCAAGACCGTCTCCCGCGTTCTCAACGATCACGACAGTGTCAGCGCCAAGACGCGCGACCGTGTCCGCGCGGCCATGACCGAGCTGGACTATCAGCCCAGCGCCGTGGCCCGCAGCCTGCGCTCGCAGGGGTCCGGTTCGGTCGGGGTGCTGATGGGCGATCCGTCCGGCGGCTACCACACCCGCGTCCACCATGCCCTGCTGGTGGCCTGCGTCGAGACCGGCCGCCACCTGTCGGTCGACCTGTCCGAGGGCCCGATCCCCGGCTGGGCCGACCGCGTCCGCGCCTTCGTCCGCGACGGCGGCATCCGCGAGATGATCCTGCTGCCGCCGGAATGCGACTTCGGCCCGATGAAGGACCTGATGCGCGAACTGGACGTGCGCTGCGTGCTGATCACGCCGACCACGCCCGACCCGCAGTTTCCGGCCATCGGCATGGACGACCGGGCCGCCGCGCGCGAGGTGGTCGAGCACCTGTTCTCGCTGGGCCATACCCGGATCGGCCACATCGCCGGCCACCCGGACCACGCCGCCAGCACCCACCGCCGCAACGGCTTCTTCGAGGCCTATGCCGCGCGAGGCCTGCCGCGCCCGCCGCCCGAGCTGATCGTCGGCGGTGAGTTCACCTTCAAGACCGGTCTCGACGCGGCCCGCCAGTTGCTGGACATCGACGAGCCGCCGACCGCGATCTTCGCCGCCAATGACGACATGGCCGCCGCCACCTGCATGGAAGTCCAGCGCCGGGGCCTGCGGATTCCGGACGATGTCTCGGTGGTCGGCTTCGACGACGCCCCGATCGCCGGCGTGATCTGGCCGACCCTGACCACGATCCGTCAGCCGTTCGACCAGATGGCTCTGCGCGCCATGCACACCTTCGCGGCGTGGAACGCCAACGAAGGCGCCGGCAAGACCAACACGCCCTTCCTCGCGCAGCACAGCCTGGTGGTGCGCGAATCCACCGGTCCCGCCCGGAGCGGCCCACCGCCCCGGCGAAAGACTTGAACCCCTCCCCGACCCGGTCCGAGAGCCGCGCGGGGCGCCAAGAAGAACACGACGGAGGAAACATGACTCGGACGACCTGGCGGGGCCTGCGGCTCGCCCTGCTGATCGGCGCTTCCGCCTCGGTGCTCACCGCCGCTCCGGCCTTGGCCGACACCGCCAAGAAACCGGCGGCCGCCCCGGCCCATCCCTGGCTGAACGCCAAGCTCAACCCCGACGCCCGCGCCGACCTGGCGCTGAAGGCGATGACCAACGACGAGAAGTTCACGGTCATCTTTGGCTACTTCGGCTCGGACATGAAGCCGAAGTACACGCGCCACGAGGACTCGCATGACGCCTCGGCCGGCTATGTCGCCGGCGTGCCGCGCCTGGGCATCCCCGGCCAGTGGCAGACCGACGCCGGCGTCGGCGTCGCCACCCAGGGCAGCCACCAGGACCTGCGCGCCCGCACCGCCCTGCCCTCGGGCCTGGCCACCGCCGCGACCTGGAACCCCGAGCTGGCCTTCAAGGGCGGCGCGATGATCGGCAAGGAGGCCCGCGACTCGGGCTTCAATGTCCAGCTGGCCGGCGGCGTGAATCTGATGCGCGAGCCGCGCAACGGCCGGAACTTCGAATATGTCGGCGAGGATCCCTGGCTGGCCGGCGCGATGGTCGCCGCCCAGATCAAGGGCATCCAGTCCAACCACATCATCTCGACGATCAAGCACTACGCCCTGAACGGCCAGGAAACCGGCCGCTTCGTGGTCAGCAGCAACATCGACGATGCGGCCGCCCGCACCTCGGACCTGCTGGCCTTCCAGTTCGCCATCGAGCAATCGGACCCGCACTCGGTGATGTGCGCCTACAACCGCGTCAACGGCGACTATGCCTGCGAGAACGACTGGCTGCTGAACACCGTCCTGAAGAAGGACTGGGGTTACAAGGGCTACGTCATGTCGGACTGGGGCGCCGACCACTCGTCGGCCAAGGCGGCCAATGCTGGCCTCGACCAGGAATCGGCCGGCGAGGCCTTCGACAAGGAACCCTTCTTCGGCGCGCCGCTGAAGGCCGACCTGGCCGCCGGCAAGGTCAGCCAGGCCCGCATCGACGACATGGCCCGCCGCGTGCTGCGCGCCATGTTCGCCAGCGGCCTCGTCGACCATCCGGTGGTCAACCCGGCCCCGGTCGACCTGCCGGCCGCCACCCTGGCCGCCCACGCCAAGGTCACCCAGGCCGACGCCGAGGAAGGCATCGTCCTCTTGAAGAACGACGGCGACTTGCTGCCCCTGGCCAAGACCGCCAAGACCATCGCCGTGATCGGCGCCCATGCGGACGTCGGCGTGCTGTCGGGCGGCGGCTCCTCGCAGGTCTATCCGGTCGGCGGCCGGGCCGTAAAAGGTCTTGAGCCCGCCACCTGGCCGGGCCCGGTGATCTACTATCCGTCCTCGCCGCTGAAGGCGCTGCAGGCCCGCTATCCCGCCGCCAAGGTCGTCTATGACGACGGTACGGACGCCGCCCGCGCCGCCAAGCTGGCCGCCGACAGCGACCTGGCCGTGGTCTTCGCCGACCAGTGGACCACCGAGTCGCGGGACGTCTCCGACCTCAACCTGCCGCGCAACCAGGACGCCACGATCGACGCCGTGGCCTCGGCCAACCAGAAGACGGTGGTCGTGCTGATCACCGGCGGTCCGGTGGTCATGCCCTGGCTCGACAAGGTCGGCGCCGTGCTCGAGGCCTGGTTCCCGGGCACCGCCGGCGGCGAGGCCATCGCCCGCGTCCTGACCGGCGAGGTCGACGCGACCGGCCGCCTGCCCGTCAGCTTCCCCAAGAGCGTGGTCGACCTGCCGCGCCCGAAGCTGGACGGCGTCGGCAAGGCCGAGGGCGAGATGTTCGATGTCGACTACAACGTCGAAGGCGCCGCCGTCGGCTACAAGTGGTACGACCTCAAGAAGATCGAGCCGCTGTTCCCGTTCGGCCACGGCCTGTCCTACACGAGGTTCGCCTATTCGGGCCTGACCGCCACGGCGGCGGGCGACAAGGTGACGGTCAGTTTCGACGTCAGGAACGTCGGGGCCCGCGCCGGCAAGGACGTGCCGCAGGTCTATGTCGCGCCCCAGGCTGGTGGCTGGGAAGCGCCCAAGCGCCTGGCCGGCTTCAAGAAGGTTTCCCTCGCCCCCGGCGCGACGCAGCGCGTGACCCTGACGGTCGACCCGCGCCTGCTGGCCGTCTGGGATGGCAAGGCCCACGGCTGGTCGATCGCGGCCGGCCAGTACGACATCGCCCTGGGCGCTTCGTCCCGGGCTCTCTCCTCCACCGTCCAGGTCACCCTGGCGGCCCGGAGCCTGCCGGTTTCACCGGCAGGCAAGTGAGGGATGCGGGGCTTTCTACCCCTGCCCCGCATTCGTCAGTCTCTTCCCTTCTCGGGGCGTCGTTCGCGACGCCCCTTTTTTTAATTCACCTGCCGCTCGCGCCCTTCCCAGTACGGGGCTCGCAGCTCCCGGCGCAGGATCTTGCCCGAGGCGTTGCGCGGCAGGGCGGCCACGAAGTCCACGCTCCTGGGCGCCTTGAAGCCGGCGATCCTGGTCCGGGCGAACGCGATGATGTCCGCCGCGTCCGGCGTCACGCCCGGCTTGGCGGCGACCACCGCCTTGACCGCCTCGCCCCATTTCTCGTCCGGCACGCCGATCACCGCCACCTCGGCCACATGTGGGTGGCCGTAGACGGCGCTTTCGACCTCGGCCGGATAGATGTTCTCGCCGCCCGAGATGATCATGTCCTTCACCCGGTCGTGGATGAACAGATAGCCGTCCTCGTCGAGGTAGCCGGCGTCGCCGGTGCGCAGCCAGCCGTCGGTGTCGATGGTCTTGGCGGTGGCGTCGGCCAGCTTCCAGTAGCCGGCCATGTTGGCCGGGGAGCGGACGGCGACCTCGCCCACCGCGCCGGTCGGAACGCTGTTTCCCGCCTCGTCGATCACCTTGATCTCGACGCCGGGCATCGGCAGGCCCGCCGCCCGCATGCGCTTGTTCCCCGCCGGATCGTGGTCCTCGGGCGGCAGATAGACCACCGTGCCCGTGGTCTCGGTCATGCCGTACTGCTGGACGAAGCCGCAGCCGAACACCTCCATGCACTCGCGCAGCAGATCCAGCGGGATGGGCGCGGCGCCGTAGAGGATGTGGGTCAGGCGCGAATAGTCGACCTCGCGGGCCCGGGGCTGGCGCACGACGATCTGCAGCGCCGCCGGCACCATGAACATCTTCGAGACGTGGTCCTTTTCGATATAGTCCAGCACCTTGAACGGATCGAACTCGCGCGCCACCACGCCCTTGGCGCCGTTCAGCAGGCCCACGAGGCCCCAGCCCGTGCCGCCGATATGGGCCACCGGCATCGCCACCAGGCTGACGTCGTCCGGCCCCCACTGGTTCCAGGCCAGCGGATCCTTGGCCGCCGCGCGCCGCATGGCCAGCAGGTTGTCGTGGGTCAGCATCGCGCCTTTGGGCCGCCCGGTGGTGCCCGAGGTGTAGAGCTGGATGGCGATGTCGGAAGTCGAGATCGGCTTGTGGACGTCGGTGTCCGGCTGGGCGTCGCGCCAGGCGGTGAAGGTCTGTTGCTCCCCCGCGCCTTCCGCCTCCATGGCGATGACGACCGGACGATGGGTCAGCTCGGCGGCGACGCTCTCGATGTGGCCGATCAACTCCGGGCCGACGAAGACGATCTTCGCCTCGCTGTCGCCGACGATATAGGCGATCTCGGCCGCCGCCAGGCGCCAGCCGATCGGCGTGGTCACCACCCCGGCCTTGGCGGCTCCGATCAGCAACTCGAAATAGTGGTCGCTGTTCTTGCCGACATAGGCGATCCGATCGCCCGTCGAGAGCCCCGCCGCGATCAGGGCGTTGGCGACCTGGTTCGAATGACGGTCGAAATCGGCGAAGGACGTGTCCCGCCCCTCGAAGCTGAACGCCACGGCGTCTGGCCGCGCCTCCGCATGATAGCGGGCGATGTCGCCCAGTGTCCGCATGCGGTCGAAATCGATCGCTTCCGCCATGGCGCCTGACTCCCTGGTTGTCCGGATCTGCGTCCGGTCAAACGGATGTTGGGCCAGGGTTACGGTCGCGGCAAGCTGTCTGTAACGATAGGATCAGCGCCAGGCGCGGACGCCGATCACCACCGCCGTGCTTCCGGCCCGCTCGCCGGCGACCACGGCAGGTCCGAACGCCCGCTCGCGCACCACGCCGACATAGGGGGCGAACGCCCGCGTGATCTCGTAGCGCAGGCGCAGACCGCCCTCGAGCGTGGCGGCGCCGGCTTCGGCGAGGTCCGCCTCCACGCGCGGCTGCAGGATCAGCTTCTGGGTCAGGCGCAGGTCGTAGGACGCCTCGCCACGGGCGGAGACCTTGCCCTGATCGGACAGGTAGGCCGTCCCCTGCAACTCGAACCAATAGGGCGCCAGGCCCTCGAAGCCGACGGCCGCGTAGGATCGCCCTTTGGGCGCCAGATCGTAGCGAACGCCGGCCTGGAGATCGAAATAGGGTCCGACCGGCCAGGCCTTCAGCACCTCGGCCTCGCCCTTTTCCCAGCCTTCGCCGTCGGTGCGCTCGCCGCGCGCCTTGACGACCCACTTCGACGCGTCGCCGCCCCACCAGGCTTCGCCCTCGAAGGCCTGGGCGTCGGCGCCGTCGCGCGAGCGGTATTCCAGCTGGTCGGCGCGGACGGTCCACGCCGTCGCCCCGCCATGCTCCTTCATCAGCTGGGCGCGGGCGGCGGCCATGGCTTCCGGGCTGTAGAAGCGCTCGGCGGCATGATCCGTGGGGATCGCCGGCGGCTTGGCCTCGGCGGCCGGCTTCATCGCCTCCATGGCGTGGCCGGCGTGCGGAGCCTGCTGATGATGCTCATGCTGGAGGAAGATCATGCGAGCGGCCGCACGGTCACGACATTGAACATGCCCGCGTGCATGTGCAGCAGCAGGTGACAGTGGAAGGCCCAGTCGCCGGGCTCGCTGGCCGTCAGGTCGAAGGCGACCTTGCCGCCCGGCGCGACATTGACCGTGTGCTTCAGCGGCTGGCGATCCTGGCCGTTGACCAGTTCGAAGAAGTGGCCGTGCAGGTGGATCGGGTGGGCCATCATGGTGTCGTTGATCAGCACCACGCGGACCCGTTCGCCCCTCTCGAAGGCGATCGGCTTCTTGATCGGCCCGAACGCCTCGCCGTCGAACGCCCACATGAAGCGCTCCATGTTGCCGGTCAGGTGGATCTCGATCTCCCGCCCGGGCGGACGCGCATCGGTCGGCGGATGCAGGCTGGCCAACTCGGCGTAGCGTAGCACCTTGTGGCCGACGTCCTCCAGACCCTGCGGCGGCTCGGCCATGCGGTCCATCGGCATCGGCGCTATGGTCTGGACGCCTGGCGTCAGCGGCACGCTCGGCGCGTTGGCCTGGGAGCGCATCGACATGTCCATGCCGGGCATGTCCATCCCGTGACGCATGTTCCCCATGCCCATGTCCTTCATGGTCGCCAGGGGCCGCGTGCGAAGCGGCGGAACGGCGGCGGACACCCCCAGGCGCGGCGCCAGGGTTCCACGCGCCAGACCCGAGCGATCCGAAGCTTCCGCGACCAGGGTGAAGGCCTTGTCCTCGACCGGCCGGACGATGACGTCGAAGGTCTCGGCCGGGGCGATCTGGAATTCGTCGACGCCGACCGGCGACACCGGTTGGCCGTCAGCCGCCACGACCTCCAGGCCAAGGCCCGGGATCCGGACGTTGAAGATCGTCATGGCGGCGGCGTTGACGAAGCGCAGCCGCACCCGCTCGCCTGGCGAAAACAGGCCCGTCCAGTTGTCGCCCGGACCGTGGCCGTTGACGAGATAGGTGTAGACCGAGCCCGTGACGTCGGCGATGTCGGTGGGGTCCATCCGCATCTTGGCCCAGTCGACGCGGTCCTTCAGCGACTGATCTCGGCCGGCCAACAGGCCCGCCACCGTCTGCTTCTGCATGTTGAAATGGCCGGCGTTGACCTTCAGCTTCCGGAACAGCTCGTGCGGATGCAGGAAACTCCAGTCCGACAGTACGACCACATGCTCGCGGTCATAGGCGATCGGGTCCTCGCCCGCCGGATCGATGATCATCGGGCCGTAGTGGCCGACCTGCTCCTGCAGGCCCGAATGGCTGTGCCACCAGTAGGTCCCGGCCTGCCGCACCGGGAAGTCGTAGGTGAAGGTCTCGCCCGGCTTGATCCCCGGGAAGCTGACGCCCGGCACGCCGTCCATCTGGAACGGCACCAGCAGCCCGTGCCAATGGATCGAGGTGTCTTCGTCGAGCGTGTTGGTCACCGCGATACGGACGCGCTGGCCTTCCTTCAGCCGGATCAGCGGGCCGGGGATCGAGCCATTGACGGTGACGGCGTGGCCCGAGCGACCGTCGATCGTCGCCATGGCGTGGCCGACGGTGAGCTTGATCTCATCGCCCGATAGCGCGGCGGGCGAGCGACCGCTCTCGCCGGCGCGCGCCCAGCTGGGCAGCAGGCCCGCGGCGCCCAGCGCCAGGGCGCCGCGCAGCAGGGTCCGTCGATCAAAAGCGGTCATCCGCGATCCATATTCCAGCCGCCCATATTCCAAGGCCTTGCACAGTTGGCTATGACGCGAGCCATGTCCAAGAGCACCCCCGCCACGATCGCACTGACCAAGGCCGGCGTCGCGTTCGACCTGCATACGTATGACTACGATCCGGGGTCGGAGCGTGTGGGCCTGCAGGCCGCCGAAGCGCTGGGCGAGGACCCTCGCCGCGTTCTCAAGACCCTGATCGTCATGCTGGACGGCAAGCCCGCCTGCGCGATCCTGCCCTCGGACAAGGAGGTCAGCATGAAGAAGCTGGCCGCCGCCCTCAAGGGCAAATCGGCCGCCATGGCCCCGGTCCCCGACGCCGAGCGGATCACCGGCTATAAGGTCGGCGGCGTCAGCCCCTTCGGCCAGAAGAAGCGCCTGCCGACGGTGATGGAGGAAGCCGCCCTGGCCGAGGCCTACGTCTTCATCAACGGCGGCCAGCGAGGCCTGCAGGTCAAGCTGGCGCCCGCCGACGCGGTCAAGGCGCTTGGTGCGGTGACGGCGGCGATCGTCTCGGAATAGCCGCCGCTTGAAATGCCGCGCGGTTCTCGCCTATAAGCCCCGCCTCCTGGGGCTGGGTAGCTCAGATGGTTAGAGCGGTGGATTCATAACCCACAGGTCGGCGGTTCGATCCCGCCCCCCGCCACCAGGACGGATTTCCGTAACCGCCTGGTTTTCCTGCGCTTCTCCTGGGAACACAGAAGAACAAAGCCGGGCCGTTAGACTCCCGTTCGCCTGGCCCGCTAGACTTTTATTCCCGCTAAGTACCGGCCGCCACTAGCTAGCAACGCGGGAAAGATCGGCGTTGAGAGCCGGGCGGGCCTCCCACGCCTGGGCGGCGACTTCGCCGACCACGATCAGCACCGGACCGCTCTTCAGCTCGGCCATTCGGCTGGGCAAGCTCGCCAAGGTGCCGCGAACCAGCCGGGCCGCCGGCCCGCCGGCCTGCTCGACGGCCACGGCGGGCGTATCGGGGGCGCGGCCTGCGGCGATCATCCGGGCGCTCAGGACCTCGACGACCTCGCGGCCCATGTAAATCGCGATGGTCGCCTCCGGATCGCCCGCCGCGCTCCAGTCGCCGCTCAGGGCGCCGGCCTCCAGACGCGCGGTCGTAAACACCACCCGCCGGGCTTGGCCGCGATGGGTCAGGGGGAAGTTGAACTGCGCGGCGGCGGCGCAGGCGGCGGTGACGCCAGGCACCACCTCGACCGGCACGCCGTGGCCCCGCAGGAACTCGGCTTCCTCGCCCACCCGGCCGAAGATCGACGGATCGCCGCCCTTCAGCCGCACCACCCGCAGACCCTTGCGGGCCAGCAACAGCATAAGCCGGTTGATCTGGTCCTGGCGCATGGAAGGCTGGCCAGCCCGCTTGCCGGTCTGGATACGCACGCAGCCGGGCGGGGCCAGTGCGATGACATCCTCGCTGATCAGGGCGTCATAGAGCAGGGCCTGGGCGCTTTCGACGGCGCGGGCGGCGCGTAGCGTCATCAGGTCAACGGGACCGGGGCCGGCCCCGACGAGCAGGACTTGGGCGTCAGACATGGGCGGGCTCCTTGGTCGGAACGGAAGCCGCGATCGCGGCGATCATCCGGGCGATCTCGGGACGGCACGAACCGCAGTTGGTCCCCGCCCCCGTGGCGGCGCCGACCGCGTCGGGATTGGCGGCCCCGGCGGCGATGGCGGCCTGCACGGCCCTGGCGCCGACCTTCAGGCAGGCGCAGACCAGCGGCCCCTTGTCGACCGGCGCGCCGGGCGGACGGCCAAGCAGCAGGGCCGAGCGGGCTTCGGCGGTCAGGGCGGGTTCGGCGAACAGCTCGGCCAGCCAGTCGCGCGGCGGCAGGCGGCCGGTCAGGGTCACGTACAGCACCGCGACCAGTCGGCCGTTGGCGTCGAGCCAGGCGTCGCGCCGCGCGCCGGTGGCGGCGTCGTCATAGGTCACGCGTTCGCCGACCACGGACCGTGTCAGGGCCTTGCGCAGGGCGGCGCGCTCGGCGTCGTCGCCCCGGCCGGCGAACTCGTGTTGCTGGCAGGCGTCCCGTGGGATGCGCCGCCAGACGAGGTCCAGCCCCGGAGGGGGTCCAAGGCTGTTGCGCGTGAGGAAGAAGCCCTTCCAGGTTTCGCGATAGGCGCGGATCCGGGCGGGGGTGTGCTTGAACTCCGGCTGGCCGGAGATGGGGTCGAGATTGGGCGCGATCAGGGGATTGGATCGCCCCGACGGCGCGAAGGCGTCGGTCCAGTGCATGGGCATGAACAGCCCGCCCGGCCGCTGACGGTCGGTGACCTTGGCCAGGGCCACGGCCTCGCCGCGCGCGGTGATCACCCGGGCCAGGGCGCCGTCCTTCAAGCCGGCCGCTTCGGCGTCGGCCGGGTGGACGTCGACGAACGGCTCGGGCGCGTGACGGCACAGGTCGGGCGCCAGGCCCGTGCGGGTCATGGTGTGCCACTGGTCGCGGATGCGGCCGGTATTGAGCGACATCGGGAAGGCCGCATCGACGGCGTCGGCCGGACCCTTGGGCCGGGTCGGGACCATACGGGCGCGGCCGTCGGGGGTCTGGAAGCGGCCGTTGACGAACAGGCGCGGCGCGCCCTGGCCGTCGGCCATGATTGGCCACTGCACGGGCGAAAGGGCGGCGTAGTCGTCGGGCGCCAGGGTCGAAAGGCCGGCGAGGTTCAGCAGCCGGCCTTCGTTCTCATAGGCCGTCAGTCGCGCCCATTCGCGGAACACGCTGGCCTGCGAGCTCCAACCAAAGCCGTCGAACCCCATGGCCTTGGCCACGTCGGCGACGATCCGCCAGTCGGCGCGCGCCTGACCTGGCGCGGAAAACAACGCCCGCTGGCGTGAGATCCGGCGCTCGGAATTGGTCACCGTCCCGTCCTTCTCGCCCCAGGCCAGGGCCGGCAGCTTGACGTCGGCGAAGGCCGTGGTGTCGGTCTCTACGCAGTCGGACACCACCACGAACGGGCAGCGTTCCAGCGCCTCGCGAACCCGGGTCGCGTCGGGCATCGAGACGGCCGGGTTAGTGGCCATCACCCAGACCGCCTTGATCTTGCCGGCGTGGACGGCGTCGAACATGTCGACGGCCTTGAGCCCCGGCGCGCGGGCGGTGTCGGGCGCGCCCCAGAAGCGGGCGACGCGGTCGCGGTCGGCCGGGGCGAAGTCCATGTGGCCGGCCAGGGTGTTGGCCATGCCGCCGGTCTCGCGTCCGCCCATGGCGTTGGGCTGGCCGGTGATCGAGAACGGACAGGCGCCCGGCTTGCCGATCCGGCCCGTGGCCAGGTGGACGTTGAGGATCGACAGACCCTTGGCCGTGCCCTGCGCCGACTGGTTGGCGCCCATCGAGAACAGGCTGACAGTCTTCGGGTTGGCGGCGAACAGGTCGTAGAACGCGATCAGGTCTTCGACCGCCACGCCGCAGTCGGCGGCCACGGCGGGGGGCGACTGGTCCGAGTCCGCCAGGGCCGCCTCCACGTCGGCGAACCCGTTCACATGGGCGGCGATGTAGTCGCGGTCGATGGCCTCGCGCCGGATGAGGTCCGCCAGCAGGCCGTTCCACAGCCGCACATCGCTCTGCGGGGCGATGGCCAGATGCAGGTCCGCGCCCTCGGCGGTGTCGGTGCGGCGCGGGTCGATGACCACGTGCCTCTGGCCCCGCGCCTTGGCCGCTTCCATGCGCCGGAACAGCACCGGATGGGTCCAGGCGGCGTTGTGGCCGCTGAACACCACGAGCTCCGCCAGGTCCAGGTCCTCATAGCAGCCGGGCACCAGATCCGCGCCGAACGCCTGCTTGTGGGCCGCCACCGCCGAGGCCATGCAGAGCCGGCTGTTGGTGTCGATGTTTCCCGAGCCGATGAAGCCCTTCATCAGCTTGTTGGCGACGTAGTAGTCCTCGGTGAGGAGCTGGCCGGAGACATAGAAGGCGACGCTGTCGGGGCCATGCTTGGCGATGGTGTCCTTGAAGCGCTTGGCGACCAGGGCGGTGGCGTCGGTCCAGCTGGCGACCTTGCCGCCGACAGTCGGCTCCAGCAGCCGGCCCTCCAGCCCCACCGTCGCCCCCAGCGCCGCGCCCTTGGAGCACAGGCGGCCGAGGTTGGCGGGGTGGGCGACGTCGCCCTTCACCGAGAGCATGCGCCCCTCGCCGACAGCGCCGGTCACGCCGCAACCGACCCCGCAATAGGGACAGGCGGTCTTGACCGGCATCGGGGCGGCGCCGTCAGCCATCGACGGCGGCCATCGTCAGGCTTAGCAGCAGTCGGCCGTCGCGGACCTCCAGGGGCACCACCGGCGTGCAGCCCTTGCCCCGATCCGCGCCCATGGCCTCGCCGGAAGCCAGGTCGATGGACCAGTTGTGCAGCGGGCAAGCCACGGCGCGGCCGTGGACGATGCCCTGGCTGAGCGGCCCGCCCTTGTGCGGACAGGCGTCGATCAGAGCGAACACCTCGCCGTCGCCGGTGCGGAAGATGGCGATGTCGCCACGCGGGCTGGTGACCCGACGGGCCCCGCGACGCGGGATGTCGGTGACGGCGCCGACGTCGATCCAGACAGGCGGTTTCAGAGGGGCGTTCATGCGGGGGCGAACTCCATCCGGCGGCTCATGGGCGTGAATTCCTCGTTGTGGCGACCGGCCACGCGCTCGGCCCACGGGTCGATGCGGGCGAAGCGCTGCGAGAACACGAAGCGGTCGTAGAGCGCCTTGCGCTGGTCCGGATCGGTGACCTGGGCCTGGATGCTCTCCAGCCCGACGCGCGCCATCCACTTATAGACCCGCTCCAGGTACCAGCCCTCCTCGCGGTAGAGCTGCATGACCGCCGCGATCACCCAGAGGACCTCGTCCTCGGAGCCGA
Organism: Caulobacter sp. GW822-FHT07D08; assembly: GCF_058798735.1. Lineage (NCBI taxonomy): Bacteria > Pseudomonadati > Pseudomonadota > Alphaproteobacteria > Caulobacterales > Caulobacteraceae > Caulobacter > Caulobacter sp. GW822-FHT07D08. The sequence goes on along the minus strand of NZ_JBXAKU010000001.1, from coordinate 242,313 downwards.
CATGGGTCAGCACCTTGGTTCCCTGGATGTGGAGGCCGGCCGCGCCGCCGATGTGGATCTCGTAGCCGCTGTCGACACAGATCACGCCGAAGTCCTTGCAGGTGGCCTCGGCGCAGTTGCGGGGGCAGCCCGACACGGCCAGCTTGACCTTGGCCGGGGCCCACGAGCCCCACAGGAACTTCTCCAGGCGGATGCCCAGGCCCGTGGAGTCCTGGGTGCCGAACCGGCACCAGTCGCTGCCGACACAGGTCTTCACCGTGCGCAGCCCCTTGGCGTAGGCGTGACCGCTGACCATGCCGGCGGCGTTGAGGTCGGCCCACACCGCCGGCAGGTCGTCCTTCCTGACGCCCAGCAGGTCGATGCGCTGGCCGCCGGTGACCTTGACGGCCGGGATGGCGAACTTGTCGGCGACGTCGGCGATGGCCCGCAGCTCGTCGGGGGTGGTCATGCCGCCCCACATGCGCGGCACGACGCTATAGGTCCCGTCCTTCTGGATGTTGGCGTGGACCCGTTCGTTGATGTAGCGCGACTGCTTGTCGTCGCGGTACTCGGCCGGCCAGGCGCACAGCAGGTAGTAGTTCAGGGCCGGCCGGCACGAGGCGCAGCCATCGGGCGTGGTCCATTCCATGGCCTGCATCACCGCCGGCATGGACCTGAGATCCTGCGCCAGGATCGCCTCGCGCACCGCCGCGTGCGGGTGGCGGGTGCATTTGCACATCGGCTTGGGACCGACCTGCGCCTTGAAATCGTCGCCCAGGGTCAGTTTCAGCACTTGCTCGACCAGCGGCGTACACGAACCGCACGAGGCCGAGGCCTTGGTCACCGCCTTGACGTCGTCCAGCGTCGTCAGGCCCTGGCCGGTGATGGCCGTGACGATCGCACCCTTGCAGACACCGTTGCAGCCGCAGATTTCCTGCGTGTCGGGCATGGCCGCAACGGCGGCGTTAGGGTCCAGGCCGGACAGCCCTTCCGTGATGGCCTGGCCGAAGATCAGGGTGTCGCGGATGTCGGCGACGGCGGTCCCGGCCCGCATCAGGTCGAAGTACCAGCCGCCGTCGGCGGCGTCGCCGAACAGGACGGAACCGACGAGCTTGCCGTCCTCGATGACCACGCGCTTGTAGACGCCGCGCCCGGCGTCGCGGAACACGATGTCCTCGCAGCCCTCGCCGCCGGCGAACTTGCCGGCAGAGAACACGTCGACGCCCGAGACCTTCAACCGGGTCGACAGCACCGAGCCTTCATAGGCGCCCTCACCGTCCGTCAGGCTTTGGGCCAGAGCCCGGCACATGTCCCAGATGGGCGCGACCAGGCCATAGCAGGCGCCCCGGTGCTCGGCGCATTCGCCGACGGCGAACACCGCCGGATCAGAGGTGCGCATGGCGTCGTCGACGACCACGCCGCGATTGACCGCCAGGCCAGCCTCACGCGCCAGAGACGCGTTCGGACGGATCCCCACCGCCATGATCAAGAGATCGCAAGGCAGCACACGACCGTCTTTCAGCTTGAGGCCCGCGACCCGACCGTCCTGACCGACGATCTCCTCGGAATGGGCGCCCAGCACCGTCTCGACGCCCCGGTCCAGCAGGGCCTCGCGCAGCAGAAAGCCGGCGCTCTCGTCCAGCTGACGCTCCATCAGCACGTCCATCAGGTGGACGACCGTGGCGGCCATGCCGCGCCTGGCCAGGCCGTAGGCGGCCTCCAGCCCCAGCAGGCCGCCGCCGATCACCACGGCGCGGGCGCCGGGCTTGGCTGAGGCCGCGACCATGGCCTCGACATCGTCCAGGTCGCGGAAGGTCACCACGCCTTTCAGGTCGGAACCTGGCAAGGGCAGACGGAAGGGATCGGAGCCCGTGGCCAGGATCAGCTTGTCGTAGGCAAGCGAAAGCCCCCCTTCGGCCCGCACCGTCCTGCCTTCGATATCGACCTCGACGACCGCGCGGCCAGCATGCAGAGCGATGCCGTTGTCGCGGTACCAGGCCTCGTCATTGATGACGATGTCTTCGAAGGTCTTCTCGCCCGCCAGCACCGGCGAGAGCATGATGCGGTTGTAGTTGACGCGGGGCTCTGTCCCGAAGATCGCGATCTCGTAGCGGCCAGGATCGCGCTTGAGGATCTCCTCGACCGCCCGGCAGCCGGCCATGCCGTTGCCGATGACGACCAGTTTTTCCTTGGTCATGCCAGTTTTCCCTTGGTCATGATTGTGCTCTTCGACTGAAAGGAAGGGGGCGGGGGCTAGACGCGGACGGGCGCGGCGTCGCCGTTCAGCGTCGGCCAGACCGCGCGCCAGCGGGCCTTCAGGCCGTGCAGGGCGACCAGGGCGACTAGCGCCAGAAGCGAAAAGCCGAGGAAGCCGATCTGGTAGGCGCCGGTCAGCTTCTTGGCCATGCCCAGGGTCGAGGCCAGGTAGAAGCCGCCGATGCCGCCGGTCATGCCGATCAGCCCGGTCATCACCCCGATCTCCTTGCGGAAGCGCTGGGGCGCCAGCTGAAACACCGCGCCATTGCCGGCGCCCAAGGCCAGCATCGAGAACATCAGCACCGCCAGGGCCAGCCACGCCGAGGGCGCGTGGAAGCTGGCGACAGCCAGGCCCAGGGCGGCCAGGGCGAAGACCACCGTCAGGGTCCGCACGCCGCCGAAGCGGTCGGCCAGGGCTCCGCCGACTGGACGGATGAACGAGCCGGCGAACACGCAGGCGGCGGTGAAGAAGCCGGCGATCACCGGATCCAGGCCATATTCCGAATTGAAGTAGATGGTCAGGGACGAGGCCAGGCCGACAAAGCCGCCGAAGGTGACGCCGTAAAGCAACATCAGCCACCAGGCGTCCGGCGTCTTCAGAACGTCCATATACTCGGCCAGCTTCTTGGGCGCGGGCTGCTCGGGAGCGTCCTTGGCCAGCAGCATGTAGACGACGAAGGCCACGGCCAGCGGCAGGGCGGCCAGGCCGATGACGTTCTGCCAGCCGAAATGCTTGGCCAGGATCGGCGCGAACAGGGCCGCCAGGGCGGTGCCCGAGTTGCCGGCGCCAGCGATGCCCAGGGCCAGGCCCTGATGCTCCTGCGGATACCATCGCGAAGCCAGCGGCAGGGCGACCGCGAACGAGGCGCCCGCCACGCCCAGCACCAGACCCAGGGCCAGCACCTGATGATAGCTGTGGACACCCAGCGACCAGGCCATGGCCAAGCCGGTCAGCACGATCAGTTGGCTGATCATCCCGGTGCGCTTGGGGCCGATGCGGTCGACCAGCACGCCATTGACCAGGCGCAGCAGGGCCCCGGCCAGGACCGGGATGGCGACCATCAGGCCCTTCTGCGCGGGGTCGAGATGGAAGTCCTTGGCGATGGCCACGCCCAGCGGACCCAGGATCACCCAGACCATGAAGCTGAGGTCGAAATACAGGAACGCGGCGAACAGGGTCGGCGCGTGGCCAGCCTTGAGAAAGTCTCGGGAGAGCATGATCTGCCTCGGATGTGCGTGTCTGCGAGAGCGAGGCGTGAACGCCTCGGGCGAATGACCGCATCCGAGCGGTCGTCTCTGGCAGCCACGAACGCCGTTGTCCGAAGGCCTGAGCGAGTGAAGGGTCGGATGGCCGGCGTAGTCACCCGCCGCGTCGCGCCCCGGCGTCAGCACGCGCCCACTTGTATGATTGCGCGGCAAAAAGGCGGTCGCCTTGCGCGAACCTTGGGCGGGTGGCGTCGATCAGGCCGTCGGAGACGTCGGCGCCGCGCCGTCGAACAGGGCCGAGGGCGCCGGCGCGGCGTCGGCGAACACCAGGGTCGGGTCCAGCACCGGCCCCAGAGACAAAGCCGCCGCGCGGAACAGGTCGGGCCGGTAGACCCGGTCGGCGACAGCTTCCGCGTCGAGGTCCCGCGCGACCTGACCCCAGCGGGCCATCTGCGACAGGAACCACAGGGCGTGGTCGCGGCGCGGCAGGCCAGCGGCGCCGCGGTGGAAGACGATCTCGCCCTCCAGCGCCCGCGCGATCGCGGCGGGATCGACCCCGACATGTTCGGGTCGCGCCAACAGGGCGACGAGTTCGTCGCGATTGGCGCGGTCGTCGGCCCAGGCGGCGGCGCGGATCAGGGCGCGCAGCGCCGCCCGGAGCTCGTCGGCGTGGCCCGCGGCCCAGTCGGCGGTGACGCCGAACACCTTGTCAGGTCCGCCGGGCCAGAACTGCGAGGCCTTCATCAGAATCTCGCCCACGCCCCGCGCCGCGGCGACGGCGTTCCAGGGCGCGCCGACGCAGAAGCCGTCGATCGCCCCGGACGCCAGTTGCTCGACCATGCGCGGCGGCGGGGTGACCACGAGGCGTACATCGCGATCGGGATCGACGCCCGCCTGGGCCAGCCAGTAGCGCAGGGCGTAGTTGTGCATCGAATAGGGGAAGACCACGGCGAAGGTCAGCAGCCGCGCGCCCGTCCGCCGACGCTGGTCGATCAGCGCCTTCAGCGGCGCGGCGGTGACCGGCCGCGCGGCCAGGGCGACGGGATCGATCTCTTCCAGCGCCCGGGCCAGGGCGGTCGAGACGGTGATGGCGCTGCCGTTGGCGTTGAGGGCCATCGGGGCGATCATCGGCTTGGCGATGTCGGGCGAGACGCCGGCCGCCAGGGTCATCGGCGCCAGCATATGGGCGCCGTCCAGGGCTCCAACCGCCACCTTGTCGCGGATCGTCGCCCAGGCGGCTTCGCGGTTGAGCTCGACCCGCAGCCCCTCCTCGGCGAACAGGCCAAGCGTCCGGGCCACGATCAGCGGCGCGCAGTCGGTCAGGGGAATGAACCCCAGGCGCAGATCGGCCAACCCGCTCACGACGCGTCGCCCTTCAGGATATTGGCGAAGGCCAGCAGGTCGGCGGCCACCGATCCGATCGGCCGCCCCTTGTCCATCGCCAGCTTGCGCAGCAGGCGATAGGCGCCGTCCTCGTCCAGGCCGCGCTCCTTCATCAGAAGGCCCTTGGCCTTCTCGACGGTCCTGCGCGACTCCAGGTCCGCCTTGGCCTTGGCGAGGTCGCCCCGCAGCTGCTGGGTCAGGGCGAAGCGGCTCATGGCGACATCGAGGATGGGGCGCACCCGGGCCGGCGCGAGGCCGTCAACGACATAGGCCGCCACACCGGCCCGCACCGCCTGTTCGGCCAGGCCCGGCTCCGAGCGGTCGACGAACATCACCACCGGGCGGGGATTGGTCTGTGACGCCTCGCGCAGGCTTTCGAGGGTGTCACGATCCGGGCTATCCGACGCGATCACGACGACGTCTGGCGCGAAGGCCTGCACCTCGCGCTCGTCGAAGGCCGCGGCCTGCTTGACCTCCAGGGGATCCACACCCTGTAAACCCTCGGCGACAAGAGCGGCTCGGGCAGGGTCGGGATCAATGACAAGCACGCGCATGCCACCTGCCTAGGACCCAGAACGCTCGCACAGGAACCAGCCTTGACGCCCCAGGCCGCACAACGAGCCTGGCGCCTACATTTTGAACAGGCAAGGATCGATCGTGGGCGCCGTCCTCATTGCGCTCGGCGACGCTTTCATCAGCAACGCAATCTCGCACTTCGCGCCGGCCGCCGATCCGCCAGGACTTAGACCGGTCGACCGAACGCCGCCGTCGTTGCCCATCTGCCCCCCAACAGCCACCAGGACGGTTCTCCGTAACAGTCTGGTTTCTCGCGAGCGCGGCTTACGGCGTGAACAGGCCGCCCAGTTCTAACGGTCGAACTTGGTCGACAGGATTATCGAGGAGGTCGTGCGCTCGACGCCCGGCAGATGGCCGATGCTATCGATCACCTCGTCCATCCGCGCGACGCTGGTGGTGGCCGCCACGGCGATCATGTCGAAGTCGCCGCTGACCGAATGCAGGACCCGCACCTCGGGAATGGCCCGCAGCGCCGCTTCCACGGCGCGGCTCTCCTTGGGCGCGACCTTGATCATGACCTGAGCGCGCACGGCGCCATGCTCGTGGTCGGGCGCCAGGCGAACGGCATAGCCGACGATGATCCCCTCGCGCTCCAGGCGCTCGATCCGGCTCTGGACCGTCGTGCGGGACCGCCCCACCCGGCGGGCGAGGTCGGCGGTGGCGGTCCGGCCGTTCTCGCGCAGCGCGGCGAGCAGTTTCTGGTCGATGGCGTCGATCGTCACTTCGCCTATATCCCCCTGCATTTCGCCGATATCTTCACGGCATCTCGACGATAGCGCCACTATGAATCGCTTATGCGCCTCGCATCATGTGTCCGCGTCTGTCGCGGGGAGAATGGGACACATGAAAGAGGTCGTGGTTGTTGGAGGCGGCAAGATCGGGTCGATGATCGCCGAAATGCTGGCCGGGTGCGGCGACTACGCCGTGACCGTGGCCGACGCCTCGGCCCAGGCGTTGGAGCGCCTGGAAACCACCGCCGCGGTGAACAAGGTCAGGGTCGACATCACCGACGAGGCGGCCCTCGACCGTCTGCTGGCCGGCAAGTTCGCGGTGCTGAGCGCCGCCCCCTTCAGCCTGACCGTCACCATCGCCCGCGCGGCGAAAGCCGCCGGCGCCCACTATCTGGATCTCACCGAGGACGTGGCCAGCACGCGCGCGGTCAAGGCCTTGGCCAAGGACGCCCGCAGCGCCTTCGCGCCGCAGTGCGGCCTGGCGCCAGGCTTCATCACCATCGCGGCCTACGATCTGGCCCGGCGGTTCGACGAACTACACGACGTGCGGATGGGCGTGGGCGCCCTGCCGAAGTTTCCCTCCAACGCCCTCAACTACAATCTGACCTGGTCGACGGACGGCCTGATCAACGAGTATTGCGAGCCGTGCGAGGCCATCGTCGGCGGCGTGCGCCGCGAGACCCAGCCACTGGAGGACCTCGAGGAGTTCGCCCTGGACGGCGTGCTGTACGAAGCCTTCAACACCTCGGGCGGGCTGGGCGGCCTTTGCGAGACCCTGGACGGCAAGGTGCGCAACCTGTCGTACCGCACGATCCGCTATCCGGGCCACGCGGCCCTGATGAAGGCGCTGCTGCACGACCTGCGCCTGCGCGAGCGGCGCGACGTGCTCAAGGACATCCTGGAGAACGCCCTGCCCGCGACCCTGCAGGACGTGGTCATCGTCTTCGCCAGCGTCAGCGGCCTGCGCGGCGGCCGGCTGATGCAGGAGACCTACGCCCAGAAGATCTACGGCGCCCAGATCGGCGGCCGTCCCCGCAGCGCCATCCAGATCACCACGGCGGCGGGCATCTGCGCGGTGCTGGACCTGCTGGCCGAAGGCAAGCTGCCGTCCGCCGGGTTCGTGCGCCAGGAGGACGTGGCCCTGGCCGACTTCCTGGCCAATCGCTTCGGGCGTCGCTACGCCCCGAGCCAGGCCGAAGACCTCGCCGCCTGACGTGCTGAGCTCTCGCCATCTGGCCGCGCTCGAAGCCCTCGTCGGCCCCTCCGGCTTGGCGTCGGATCCCGCCGCCTACGAAACGCCGGCCCGTTACGCCAAGGGCCTGGCGGCGGCGGTCGTGCGGCCGGCCACCACCGCCGAGGTCTCGGCCGTCATCGGCTACTGCGTGCGCGAGGGCCTGGCCTTCGTGCCGCAAGGCGCCAATACCGGCTTGGCCGAGGGATCGACGCCGGACGCCAGCGGCCAACAGCTGGTCGTGTCGCTCGATCGCCTGACCACCACGCTCGCAATCGACGCCGCCGATCGCACGGCCACGGTGAGCGCCGGCGTGCGTCTGTCGACCCTCAACGCGGCCCTGGAGCCGTACGGGCTGTTCCTGCCCATCGACCTGGGCGCGGATCCCAGCCTGGGCGGCATGGCGGCCACCAACACCGGCGGCGCGCGGTTCCTGCGCTATGGCGACATGCGCCGCCACGTGCTGGGTCTGGAAGTCGTGCTGCCCGACGCGGCGGGCACGGTGCTGACGCTGTCGCACGGCCTGCGCAAGGACAACGCCGCGATCGCGCTGCGCCAGCTGTTCGTCGGCGGCTGCGGGGCGTTCGGGGTGATCACCAAGATCACGGTCGAGGTCCACCACCGCCCGCGCCAGACGGCCGCGGCCCTGCTGATTCCGCGCGATATGGACGCGGTGCCGCCGCTGCTGTGCGCCTTCGAGGCCGAGGCCGGGACGATGCTGACCGCGTTCGAGGGCATGTCCCAGGCGGCGATGGAGCGCGCCATCGCCCACGTTCCGTCTCTCGCCAACCCGTTCGTTGGCGGGATCCCCGACTACGCGGTGCTGGTCGAGCTGACCCGCTCGTGGTCGCCCCGCGACGGCGAGCCCAGCCTGGACGAGACGCTCCAGCAGATCGCCGTTCCGTTGCTGGAACGCGACGACGCCCCGCTGGCCGACGCCCTGTTCGGCCCGCCGCCGAAGATGTGGGCGCTGCGCCATTCTCTTTCGGAAGGCCTGCGGGCCAGCGGCGCGGTGATCGGCTTCGATCTCAGCTTCCGCCGCCGCGACCTGGCGCGTTTCCGGGCCGAGGCCACGGCGATGCTGGCCGCCGACTTTCCCGACTACGCGCTGTGCGACTTCGGCCACGTGGCCGACGGCGGGATCCACTTCAACCTGGTGGGACCAGCCGATCCGATCCGCCGCGCGGCCCTGCGCGAGGCGGTGCTGACCCTGGCCGTCGACGGCTTTTCCGCCAGCTTCAGCGGCGAGCATGGCCTGGGCCGCGCCGTGCAGGACGCCTACGACCGCTTCACGCCGCGCGCCATACAGGACTACGCTGCCGCGGTAGCGGCCGTGTTCGGGCGGGGATCGGCCAGCATCCGGCTGGCGCCCGCCCCCTTCCGCCCTCTCTCTTGCCAGGACTCCCGATGACCACCCTGCCCTCCGCTATCGCCGACGCGCGCGCCCTGCTGGCGCGTCTGGGCGTCGACCCCGCCGTTCTCGACGGCGGCGCCCTGGCCGCCCGTTCGCCGGTCACCGGCGAGGTCCTGGCCCGCTTGCGCGAGCACACCGCCGACGAAGCCGCCTTGGCGATCGAGAGGGCCCACCAGGCCTATCTCGCCTGGCGCAAGATCCCCGGCCCGCGTCGGGGCGAGCTGGTCCGCCTGCTGGGCGAGGAACTGCGCGCCGCCAAGGCCGACCTGGCCGCCCTGGTCACCCTGGAGGCCGGCAAGGTCACCTCCGAGGGCCTGGGCGAGGTGCAGGAGATGATCGACATCTGCGACTACGCCACGGGCCTGTCGCGTCAGCTGTTCGGCCTGACCCTCGCCACCGAGCGCCCGTCGCACCGGATGATGGAGACCTGGCACCCGCTGGGCGTGGTCGGCGTCATCAGCGCCTTCAACTTCCCGGTCGCGGTCTGGTCGTGGAACGCGGCCCTGGCCTTGGTCTGCGGCGACGCCGTGGTCTGGAAGCCCTCGGAAAAGACCCCGCTGACGGCCCTGGCCGTCCAGGCCCTGTTCGAGAAGGCCCGCGCCAAGTTCGGCTCGGACGCCCCTGACGGCCTGTCCACGCTGCTGATCGGCGGCCGCGCGGTGGGCGAGGCCCTGGTCGACCATCCCAGGATCCCGCTGGTCTCGGCCACCGGCTCGACGGCCATGGGCCGGCAGGTGGCCCCGCGCCTGGCCGCCCGTTTCGCCCGCGCCCTGCTGGAGCTGGGCGGCAACAACGCCGCCATTGTCGCGCCGTCGGCCGACCTGGACCTGACCCTGCGGGGCGTGGCCTTCGCCGCCATGGGCACGGCGGGCCAGCGCTGCACCACGCTGCGTCGCCTGTTCGTGCATGACAGCGTCTATGACGCCTTCGTCCCCCGCCTGAAGGCCGCCTATCCCACCGTTCCCGTCGGCGATCCGCGGACGAGCGGCGTGCTGGTCGGCCCCCTGGTCGACAAGGCCGCTTTCGACGCCATGCGGGACGCCCTGGAGCAGGCTCGCGCGGCCGGCGGCAAGGTGACCGGGGGAGCCCGCGTCGAGATCGCCGGACCGGACGCGTTCTACGTCGCCCCCGCCCTGGTCGAGATCGACCACCAGGCCGATATCGTCCGGCATGAGACCTTCGCGCCGATCCTCTACGTCATGCGCTACGCCGACCTGGCCGACGCCATCGCTTCCCAGAACGACGTGGCCCAGGGCCTGTCGTCGTCGATCTTCACCCTGAACGTCCGCGAGGCCGAGCTGTTCGTATCGACCGAAGGCAGCGACTGCGGCATCGCCAACGTCAATATCGGCCCCTCCGGCGCCGAGATCGGCGGTGCGTTCGGCGGCGAGAAGGAGACCGGCGGCGGGCGCGAGGCCGGCTCCGACAGTTGGAAGGCCTACATGCGCCGCGCCACCAACACCATCAACTATGGAACCACCCTGCCGCTGGCGCAGGGCGTGACCTTCGACGTCTGAGGCCCTCGAACCATGTCGCACCTTTCCTCCCTCGTCGTCTCGGCCCTGGGCCAGAAGGCGGCCGCCGCGATCCTGGACGTCCTGGAGATCGCCCCCGCCCTGGCCGGGGAGACTGACGGACCGGTCTCGCGCGCGGTCTTCGCCATGGCCCTGAACGCGGTGCTGTTTCACGACGTCATGAACCGCGTGCCCCTGGGCGCGACCTATGTGACCGAGCGCCGGGCCGAGGGACATCGGATCCTGTTCGACCACGGCGCCCTGCGCACGATCGACTTCGGAGACGGCCCGACCGGCGCCCTGCCAGCCGGTCACCAGGCGTTCGCCCGCATCCTCGAGCCGCTGGGCTATGGGGTGGCCGACCTCTACCCGCTGGACCGTCTGAAGATGACCGGCCGGGCCTACGCCCACCGCGACCTGCCCGAGGCGATCCCGCAGTTCTTCGTCAGCGAACTGCATGTTCAGCGCTTCTCGCCCGCCTTCCAGGTCATCGCCCACGCGGTGTTCGACTCCTCGGCCGACGCTCTGGGCAAGGCGGCCAGGACCGCCCTGGAGACCTTCGCCGCCGAGGGCGTCTGTGATCTGGATCAGGCGCGCGCGGCCCTGCCGGAGGTGATCGCCGCCTTCGCCCGCACCCACGGCCCGCTGCGCCTGGAGCACTACGAGGCGCTGAAGGCGGAATCGGCCGAGGCCGCCTGGATCGCCACCGAGGGCCAGGCCTTCAACCACGCCACCGACCGCGTTCCCGACGTCGACGCCGTGTCCGACGCCCAGAAGGCTTTGGGTCGTCCGATCAAGGACGCCGTCGAGATCTCAGGCTCGGGCCGCGTGCGCCAGACCGCCTTCAAGGCCCAGCCGGTCACGCGCACGTTCGTCACCGACGCCGGCGAGGAAGCCCGGACCGTCCCCGGCTCGTTCCACGAGTTCATCAGCCGCGACCGCTTCGTCGACGAGGATGGCGTCGAGCGGCTGGACCTGAGGTTCGACAGCGGCAACGCCCAGGGCATTTTCAAGATGACAGAGGCGGCCTAGCCGCCCGGTCGCCAGCCGGCCCGGCGCACCACCTGCCCGGGCCGCGCCGAGGTCGGAACCCCCTTGTCGAGCACGACGACGCCGTTGACCCAGACCGTGCGGACGCCGGTCGCCACGGCGTTGGGGTGGTCCAGATCCGAACGGTCCGTGATCCGCGCGGGATCGAACAGCACCAGGTCGGCCTGAAGACCTGGCGCGATCGTCCCTCGGTCGGCCAGGCCGAGCTGGGCGGCGGTCTGAGCCGACATCTTGTGCACGGCCTGCTCCAGGGTCAGCAGATGCTTCTCCCGGACATAGACACGCAGGATCTTGGCGAAGGCCCCGAAGCCCCGGGGATGCAGGCCGTGCGTCATGCCATCGGAGCAGATCACCGAGTGCTTCCAGGCGATGAAGGCGGCGATGTCGGGCTCGGCCATGGCCGAGCCGATCACGGCGTCCACGCGCTCGACCTCCGGATGGGCGGCGCGATAGGCCTCCGACTGCCGCGTCAGCGCCAGATAGGTCTCGATGGGATCCGCGTGGCGCTCAGCCGCGATCTGGGCGATCGACTTGCCGACAAGGGAGGGATCCGGCGCGAACACGGCGATCCGCAGGCCCTCGGGCGTGGTCAGCTTGGTCAGGGCGAACCGCGCGGCGGCCCGGTCCTCGAAGTTCCGCTCCGGCAGCAGCACCGACAGATTGCTCTGCCAGTAGCCGTAGGGATAGACGTCGGCGGTGATGTTCACGCCCTGGGCGCGGGCGGCGTCCAGCTTGGCGAGAATCGCGGGCGCGTCGCCCCAGCGGTCGACGATGCCGATCTTCAGGTGCGAGATCTGAACGGGCAGCTTGGCCTCGCGGCCGATGGCGATGATCTCGTCGATCGCCGCGTCCAGCTTCACGTCCTCGCTGCGCATATGGCTGATATAGCGTCCGCCGCCGGCCGCCGCCGTCTTGGCCAGGGCCACCACCTCTTCCGGCGTTCCGTAGATCCCCGGGTCGTATTCCAGCCCGGTGGACAGGCCCAACGAGCCCGCGCGCAGGTCCTCGGCCAGGTCGGCGCTCATGCTCGCGATCTCGGCCGAGGTGGCCGGACGCTTGTAGTCCTGGCCCATGACGCGGGCGCGCAAGCTGCCGTGACCGGTGTATGAGGCGACATTGACGGCCAGGGGCGAGCGCGCCAGCTGCTCGAAATAGGCCTTCAGCGGCAGGGCGGACTCACCGTCCTGCCCGACCACGATGGTGGTGACGCCCTGGGCGGTCAGCATCGCCATGTCCGGCGTCTTGTCCGCCAGCCGATCGTGATGGCTGTGGGCGTCGATGAAGCCGGGCGCCAGGGTCAGGCCCTTGGCGTCGACGACAGCCTCTCCCGGCGCGGGCTTAAGCTGCCCGACGGCGACGATGCGGTCCTTGTCGATCCGGACGCTGGCGTCGCGAGCCGGCTCTCCAGACCCATCGATCACCCTGGCGTGGACGATCAGCGTCGAGGCCAGGGCGCTCGACGCCAGCAGACACGCGATCCCCAGACCCAGGGCCGAACCGAACAGGTGAAATCTCATGCGCCCATGCTCTGTTGCCTGCGCGAGTCTAGCGTGCGCCAGCGAAGGTTTCCGTCGTTTCCGCCACCCGGGACGCGAGGAGCTCTCCCGCCCCCCGGCGCTGGCGCTTACCTTTACCGCCGCCGTTGCGCTAAGCCTGGAACGACGATCATCAAGGACGGCTCATGAACGATCAGCGCAAGGACCTGGACCGGATCGACATCAAGATCCTGGCGCTGCTGCAACGCCAGGGGCGAGTCACCAAGGCCGCGATGGGCGAGCTGGTCGGGCTGTCGGCGTCGCGCTGCTGGGAGCGCATGAAAAGGCTGGAGAAGTCCAAGATCATCCGCGGCTACCACGCCGAGGTCGATCTGGGCCGCCTGGCCAAGCTCTCGACCTTCGTCGTGCAGATCAAGCTGACCGACTATTCGTACGCCAAGGCCAAGGTCTTCGAGGCCGGGATCGCCGGCCTGCCCAATGTCATCAGCTGCCAGGCCGTGCTGGGCGGGGTCGACTATCTGATCACGGTCGCCGCCTTCGGCATCGAGCACTATCAGACTATCATGGAGCACATGCTCGACACCCTGAACGTCTCGTTCGACTACGTGACCCTGCCGGTCACCAAGAAGCTGAAGGGCGAAGCCAGCCTTGACCTGACGGCGCTGCTGGCGACGGCCGAGGATCTCGAGACCTGAGCCCTAGCCCCAAAGCTCCGGCCCATTGGGCCTGAGCCAGCCGTCCTGGTAGCCGAAGCCGCCAGCGATATCGCGGACCAGTTGCATCGGGCAATCCAGGTCGACGATCTCGCAGCCTTGCGCCAGCAGCAGCGCCGGAGCGACGCCCAGCGAGCTGCCCTCCATGCAGCCGACCATGAGCCGCAGGCCGCGTTCGCGCGCCGCTGTCGCGACGGCCAGCGCCTCGGTCAGCCCGCCCGCCTTGTCCAGCTTGATATTGCAGAACGCGTAGCGGCCCACGATGCGGTCGAGGTCGGCTCGATCGTCGAACGACTCGTCGGCGCACAGGGGCACGGCGCCGCGATAGTCGAGAAGCTCGTCGTCACGTCCGACCGGGAGCGGCTGTTCCAGCAGTTCCACGCCCAGACGCGCCATGCGCGGCGCGCGATCGTTGAGCTGCGCCAGCGTCCAGCCCTGATTGGCGTCGGCGATCAGGCGAGCCCGCGGCGCGGCGGCGCGGATCGCCTCCAGCCGCGCCATGTCGTCGGCGTCGCCCAGCTTGACCTTCAGCGCCGGATAGCGCTCGGCCCAGCGCGCGGCCTTGGCCCCCATGGCCGCGGGCGAGTCCATGCCCAGCGTGACGAAGGTCTCGATGGCGCGCGGCGGCGCCAGGCCCGCGCGCGCGGCGGCCGACACGCCCGATTGCTTGGCCTCCAGATCCCACAGCGCGCAGTCGACCGCGTTGCGGGCGCCTCCGGGCGGCAGGCGCCGGGTCAGGACGTCACGGTCCAGGCGTTCGCCGGCCTCCAATCCTTCCGCCAGCTCCCGCAACTGGATCAGCATCCGGTCGGGCGTATCGCCGCGATAGTCGACCCCCGCCGCCTCGCCGCGCCCGATCACGCCGTCCGCCTCGATCTCGACCTCGACAACCAGCGCCTCGGTGTAGGTCTTCCGCGCGATGACAAAGGGCTCGATCAGCGCGTGAACCCGCGACCTCGCGGTCAGGCGCATCAGGCCGCGCCCCGGCGAACCGATCCCGCCAGGAGCGCGTCGACGATCAACGCCACGCCCGTCCGCACAGGGTCGCAGCAGGGAACGCCCAACTCGGCGGCCGCTTCGCTCAGATACGCCGCGGCGGCCTCGGGCGACAGGCGCGAGGTATTGATGCAGACGCCCGCGACGCGGACGGCCGGATTGGTCAGCCGGGCGAGCCGCAGGTTCAGCTCGATCGCCTCGGCGAGGCTGGGCGTGGGGAAGGCCTCCAGACCGTCGATCGCCGTGCGCGTGGCGTCGTGGCAGACCACCAGGGCGTCCGGCTGGCTGCCATGGAGCAGTCCCAGAGAGACCCCCGCATAGGCCGGGTGGAACAGCGATCCCTGCCCCTCGACGATATCCCAATGATCCTCGCTCGCCGCCGGGCTGAGGACCTCGGCCGCGCCGGCCACGAAGTCCGAGACGATGGCGTCGATCGGCGCGCCGGATCCGGCGATGAAGATGCCGGTCTGGCCCGTGGCGCGGAAATCGGCGCTCGCGCCGCGCGCCTTCAGTTCCTTGGCGATGGCCAGGGCCGCGTACATCTTGCCCACGGCGCAGTCCGTGCCGACCGTGAGCAAGCGCTGGCCGCCGCGTTTGACGCCTTCGCCGACCACATTGAAGCGTGGATCGGGCTCGCGCGCTTCCAGCAGGCGCCGCCCCAGCCGCTCGGCCGCCTCCCGAACGCGCGGCAGGCTGGCCAGGCGGGTATGAAGCCCGGAGATCAGGTCCAATCCGGCCTCCAGCGCCTCGATCAGCACGGCTTCCCAGCGCGGGGGAATATAGCCGCCGGCATTGGCCACGCCGATCAGCAACGAGCGCGCGCCGGCCGCCTTGGCCGCGCTAGGGCTCATGTCGGGCAGGCCGAGGTCCACCTCGCAGCCTTCGAGCCGAAGCTGGGCGACGCAGGCGTCGGGCCGCCAGTAGGCGACGCCCAGGGCGGTCTTGGCGCTGACGCGATCGACGTCGGCCAGAAACATCAGGCTGGGATAGGGAAAGTCCACGGCAGGCTCTCGTTTTGGCGCGTTGTGAAGTGACACAGGCGCATGAAGGGCGGCGCGACGGCCGGTTAGGCGGCGAACGATCGGGCGTTGGATGACCGGAGCGCCGGCAGAAGACGCGAGGCCATGGCCGCGCGAACGCCGCTCAGCCCGCTGATCCTGTCGATCAGGTCGTCCAGCGCCTCGGCATGGGCGGCCTCGACGATCGCGACGAGGTCGTACTCGCCGGTGATCTGGTGCAGGGCGGTCAGTCCGGCGACCTCCGCCAAGAGTCGCTCCACCGCGTCCATGTCGCGCCGCGCCAGCCGCAGCATGACGTGCGCGCGATGGGCGGCGGCGTCTCCGGCGTCGGCGGCCGCGCCGAGGAAGCCTGGTCCGGTATGGATCTGCTCGAGGCTCAAGGTCTCTCTCCACTGAGGCTTGGTGGAGAGGTTATGCTGGCGAGACCCCAGGAAACGGACGACTTGCCGGGGTTCGGCGAGAGAAATCGTCGCCGATACGCGTCAGCGCAGGACCTTCGTCGCCAGCAGGATCGACGAGGTCGTCCGTTCGATTCCCTCGATTTCCCCGATGCGGTCGATCAGCGCGTTCAGTTCGCCCACGGTCTCGGCCTCGACCACCGCGATCAGGTCGTATTCGCCGCTGATCGCATGTAGCGCCGAAAGCTCCGGTATGGCGGCCAGAGCCTCCTCGATGGCCTTGGCGTGCTTGAGCAGGGCCTTGATCATCACCTGAGCGCGGATCAGGCGCCGGTCGTAGGAATCGCCGAGCCGCACCGTGTAGCCGCCGATGATCCCCTCCTCCTCCAAGCGGCTGAGGCGGGCGTAGACGTTGGCGCGCGACAGGCCCAGGTCACTGGCCAGCTTGGTCACCGGCTGGCGCGAATCCGCCCGCAACATGGCCAGAAGGCGCCGGTCGACGTCGCTCAGGCCCTTGTCATCCGATTTGGTCACGCCCGTCCCCCTGTTGGCGTTCGCATCAGCGCGGCGAAGGCTCGTCGGCGTAGATCGCCGTGCGCGGCGTCGGCGCCGCCGCGGAGATCGCCCCACGATACATGCCCAGATCGTTCATGCCGAACGCCGCCCGGCCCTGGCCGTCAATGGCGATCAGGCCGCCGTCGCCGCCGATCTTGGTGATCGAGGCCATGGTCCCGTCCGCGGCCTGCTGGACGGTTTCACCCTTCCAGGCCAGCCGGTCGCAGACCTGACGCGCGGCGCTTTCCCGAATGAAATATTCGCCCGAGCCCGTGGCCGACACCGCGCAGACCCCGTCACGCGCGTAGGTCCCCGCGCCGATGATCGGGCTGTCGCCGATCCGGCCCCAGCGCTTGCCGGTCATGCCGCCGGTCGAGGTGGCGGCGGCGACGTGGCCGGCCTGGTCCAGGGCGACCGCGCCGACCGTGCCGAACAGGTGGGTGGGATCCAGCATGGCCTGGTGATCCTTGCGCCAGGCCAGCAGCTGCTTCCAGCGCTCCTCGGTATAGAAGTACTCGGGAGGCGCCTGCTCCAGGCCCTTCTCCTTGGAGAACTGATCCGCGCCCTCGCGGGCCAGCAGGACGTGCGGCGACTTCTCCATGACCGCGCGGGCCAGGCTGATGGGGTTGCGCGTGCGCGTCACGCCGGCGACCGCCCCGGCCTTCAAGGTGGCGCCGTCCATGATCGCCGCGTCCAGTTCATTGCGCCCTTCGGCGGTGAAGACCGCGCCCTTGCCGGCGTTGAACAGAGGATTGTCTTCCAGCACCCGCACGGCGGCCTCGACGGCGTCGAGGCTGGAGCCGCCCGCCCTCAGGACCTTGGCGCCCGCCTCGAGCGCGGCGTCCAGTCCGGCGCGGAAGGCCTTGTCCTTCTCGGGCGTCAGTTCCCCGCGCTCCAGCACGCCCGCGCCGCCGTGCACGGCCAGCGACCATCTGGGCGCGTTGTCGGCCGCCACCGCGGGAGCGGCCAGCGCCGACGCGGAGAGGGCGAGGCCGCAGAGAGCGAAACAGGCGAAACGGCGAAGAGTCTGAAGCGTCATCTTGATCTCGGTCTGGCGTTCGGTCGGATCTTATCGGTCACTGCGGACAAGCGTTCCCTTGTCGACGCGAGCGGTGATGGTGAAGTCCGGCTTGGTGACCTCGAATGTCTTGAAGTCGAGCGTGCTGTTGGGTCCCAGCCCGACAATCGGGAACGACGCATAGGTCAGCGGCTGTCCGGCGATGATGGTGGCGGGTTTCTTCAGCGGACGCACCAGCCAAGCGTGACCGGGGCCGTAGTAACGACCGACCCCGTCTCCGTCGACCAGCATCGCGCCGGCCTCGTCGACGCCCAGGCCGGTGATCGTCGTGTCGTTCTCTTCCTGGATCAGCCGCCCGACGAAGGTCACCAGACGCCCTTGGCGATCGCGCTTGTCGAAGTGGGTGTCGGTGACGACCTTGGAGAGATACGGCAGGTGCAGGAAGTCGCGCACCAGCGTGACGCTGGCCCCGGTCGGGTTCTTCAGCGCCTCCGGCGAGGTCAGGCTGATCGAGTCCAGGCAGCCATAGACATAGCCGCCCAACACCGCCAGCCCCGCGCTGGTGCCGCCGATCGGCTTGCCGGCCTTGACGTGGGCGTCCAGCGCCTTGTTCAGCGCCGTGCCCTTCCAGGCGCGCACATAGTTGCTCTGATCGCCGCCGCCGAAGAAGATGCCGTCGGCGCGCGCGATAATGGCCAGCAGCTTGGGATCTTCGCCAGCGTCTTCGTCGTGGATCACCAGGGTCTCGACCGAGACCACGCCGCCGACGTCGTTATAAATCTCGTCCTGCAACTCGCGGCCCCCGCGGGCGCGCAACACGACGATATGGCCGCCGCCAGACTGCTTGACGAAGGTCCGGAAGGCGTCGACCGGCCAGTCGCCGCCGCCGAACAATCCCAACAGCGGCCCGGTCTTTCCCGGCGTGGGCGCGTTCACGTCGCCGATCATATAGTACTCATAGCCCGGCCCGACGGCGTCAGGCCCCGCCGGCGTCGCCGCGCGCGCGACGCTCGCGCCCATGAGCAGCGCGGCCATGGCCATCGCGGACGCAAATCGAACCATCCGGCTTCCTCCGTTCAGACCGAGCCTAACCGCTCGGCGCGTTTTCTCGATCCGTCTTGGCGCGTTTCGGCGCCAGGATCGCCATAGCGCCCAGTATCGAGGCGCGATGACCAAATTGCTGCATGTTGCGAGCAATATGTCCATAAATTTTGACAATCTGTCATTTCCAGCTTTCAATCTGCGAAAGCCGCGATCCAAATGGATGCAATCTCGGAGCAACGCCGAGGTGCTGAGCACCCAGGACAGGACCGTCGGCGCAACAAAAAGGGGGATATCCATGAAGACGCATCTTCTTCGCGCCAGCGCATTGGCTGGCGCGGCCGGCCTTCTGATCGTCGGCCAGGCGGCCGCGCAGACGACGTCGACCACCAGCGACGACGCCGTCGAGACGCTGGTGATCACCGGCTCGCGCATCCCTCGCATCGCGACCGAAGGCCCCGCCCCCGTCACGGTCATCACCAGCGACAACATCAAGGCCGCGGGCTTCAACAGCGTCCCGGACGTCATGCGCGCCCTGACCCAGAACGGCGGCGAAACCCAGACCCAGCAATCGTCCAGCGGCATGGACTGGACACCCGGCGCCCAGCAGGTCGACCTGCGCGGCCTGGGCCCCAACCATACGCTGGTGCTGGTCAACGGCCGCCGCATCGCCGATTTCCCGCTGCCCTACAACGGCAAGAGCGCCTTCACCGACACCTCGTCGATCCCGCTGGGCATGATCGACCGCATCGAGGTGCTGAGCGGCAGCGCCTCGGCCGTCTACGGCTCGGACGCCATCTCGGGCGTGGTGAACTTCAATCTGAAGAAGAAGGTCGACGGCACGACGGTCGACGTGACCTTCGGCGGCTACGAGCACGGCGGCGGCGCCAGCCAGCGCGTCAACATCTCGAGCGGCTATTCCAAGGACAACTTCGACCTGGTGATCGGCGGCGAGTTCGTCAATCAGCGTCCGGTCTGGGCCTATGACCGCGACATTCAGGACAGCACCAAGGACAGCCCGACCAAGCGCACGGCGATCGCGCGGCGCGACTTCATGCGGATGGAGCCGACCGAAGAGGTCTACATCGATCCGGGCGCGAACACCTGCAAGGCGCTCTCGAAGCTCAATGACGGGTCGATCGAATATGTCAGCCGCCCTGGCTGGGGTCCCGACGGCGATCCCGGCTTCTACTGCGGCAGCTACAGCTCGATCGGCTACGGCACGATCGTCAGCGAGCGCAAGAGCGCCAACGTCGTCGCCTCGCTCAACTACGCCCCCCGCGACACCCTCTCGTTCTTCGCCGACATCTCGGCGGGCTACAGCCGCACCCGGCAGTTCCAGGACGTCCTGAGCTGGGAGTACCAGGACGCCAACGGCAGCGAGGACGGCATCTTCTACAACCAGTTCATCGGCGCGCTGGATCTCTGGCATCGCCAGTTCACGCCCGAGGAGATGGGCGGGCTGAACAAGGGCTTCATCAAGAACGTCTCCAAGACCTTCAGCATCACGCCGGGCGTGAAGGGCTCGCTGGGCGGCGGCTGGGACTACGAGGCCTTCTACAACTTCAGCCAGCACCGTTCCTCGATCAGCTGGCCCAAGGTGGTGACCTCCAAGGCCACCGCTCTTTTCCTGGGCTCCCAACTGGGCGTGGACGCCGACAGCGGCTATCCGATCTTCAACGCCGATCCGGCGCGCCTCTACAAGCCCCTGACCACGGCCGAGTTCGACTCGATCACCGCCCGCACGACCTACAAGCCGGTCGCGCGCCAGCAGGGCGTGTCGTTCCAGATCAACCAGGCGGAACTGTTCCACTTGCCCGCCGGCCCGGTCGGCTTCGCGGCGGTCGCCGAATACGGCCACCAGTCCTACAAGCTGGGCCTCGATCCGCTGGCCACGGTGAACTACTACTACAATCTCCGCGACGCCGATGGCTCGGGCTCGCGCGACCACTGGGGCGCCGGCTACGAGTTCCGCGCCCCGCTGCTGAGCAGCCTCGAACTGTCCACCGCCGGCCGCTACGACAGCTACAAGTACGGCGGCAATACGATCGACAAGTTCACCTACAACGGCGGCGTCGAATGGCGGCCCGTGAAGGCCCTGCTGCTGCGCGCCGCCTACGGCACCGGCTTCCGCGCGCCGGACCTGCACTACGTGTTCGCCAAGGAAGGCATCAGCCACCCCTCGGGCACCGACTACTTCCGCTGCCGCGCCGAGGAGCCGGACGAGGACGTCGGCGATTGCAGCTACGCCGACGAAGGCCTGGTCAAGGTGCGCCTGGGCAACGCCAAGCTGAAGCCGGAGACCTCCAAGTCGTTCAACTATGGCGCGGTCTGGTCGCCGGTTCGCAACTTCGACATCTCGGTCGACTACTTCCGCGTCCAGCTGGACAACGCCGTGCTGGACATGAGCCTGGACAGCGTCCTGCGCCAGGAAGCCGACTGCCGGATCGGCAAGACGTCGGCGGGAACCGCCGTCAGCATCGCCTCGCCGACCTGCGTCGACGCCCTGGCGCGCGTGAAGCGCAACCCGCTGACCGCCGCCATCAAGCCGGGCGCGATCAGCACCGTGACGATCAACCCCATCAACGTGGCCACCGAGCGGACCACCGGCGTCGATGTCGCCGTCCACTATCGCTTGCCGACCAGCAGCCTGGGGACGTTCAACTTCAGCCTCGCGCACACCTGGGTGCACAACCACACCAGCCGCCAGTACCCGGGCGATCCCATCGAGAACCAACTGGCCTTCGACAGCGGCTATGACATCCCGCGCACCAAGAGCAGCGCGACGATCAACTGGACGCTCGACGGCCTCAGCGTCGGCCTGCACGGCCAGCGCCTCGACCGGGTGCCCAACTACGCCGAGGACGGCTGGACCAAGGCGACCTACATGGTCAACGCCACGGTCCAATACGAGATCAACGACCGCACCCGCCTGAGCCTGGCCGTCGACAACCTGCTGGACAAGGACCCGCCCCGCGACCCGACCTATTCGGGGTATCCGTACTACGACACCTCATGGTTCTCCTCGACGGGACGCAGCTACTACCTGCAGCTGACCCACAAGTTCGGCGGCGCCAGCGGCCTGTGACGCCAGGCCCGGAGCGGTCGCATCCGCGACCGCTCCGCCACTTCGCGCGAGGAAACCGCATGACGCCCAAGCTCGTATTGGCCGCGTGCCTGGCCCTGGCGGCCGTCCCGGCGCTGGCCGGTCCCAGGCCCGCTCCGCCCTCGCCGCCGATCCCCGCGGCGCGCGCGGTGGACTATCCGGGCGTCATCGACCTGAAGGTCGATGTCAGCGACACGACGCGGAAGGTGTTCCGCGTCACCGAGACCCTTCCGGTGACACCAGGCCCCCTGGTGCTCTCCCTGCCCAAGTGGATCCCGGGAGAACATTCGCCCAGCGCCCAGATCGTGCTGATGAGCGGCTTCTCGATCACCGCCGATGACGGGCGGCGGCTGGCCTGGCGGCGCGACCCGGTCGAGATGACGGCCTTCCACGTGGACGTCCCGCCCGGCGTCCAATCCCTGACCATCCGCCTGGAACAGCCCACGGCCCAGCCCGGCGGTCCCGTGCGGATCGCGGTGACGCCGAACCTGGTTCTGCTGAAGTGGACCGCCGTCGCGCTCTATCCCGCCGGCTATGAGGTCGGCCGTATTCGCGTCCGCCCCACCCTGACCGTCCCCGCCGGCTGGAGCCTCGCCACCGCTCTGGATGGCGCGGAGACCTCCGGCGCGACCACGCGGTTCGCGATCACGAGCTTCGAAACCCTGATGGACTCGCCAGTCTATGCCGGGCGCCACAAGGCGGTCTTCGACCTCGATCCCGGATCGCCGCGCCCGGTCCGGCTGAACGTGTTCGCCGACGCGCCCAAGGATCTGAAGGCGACCCCGGCCCAGGTCGCGATCCATCGCCGCCTCGTCCAGCAGGCCGACAAGCTGTTCGGCGGCGCGCGCAATTTCGATCACTACGACTTTCTGCTCAGCCTGAATCCCACGGTCGGCTATCTGGGCGCCGAGCATCAGAGGTCCAGCGAGAACGGCTACAGCTCGGCGGGCTATTTCACGGCCTGGGACACGGCGTTCAGCGGCCGGGACATCCTGGCCCACGAGTATGTGCACGCCTGGAACGGCAAGCACCGCCGTCCGGCCGACCTCTGGACGCCGGACTATACGACGCCGATGCGCAACAGCCTGCTCTGGGTCTATGAAGGCCTGACCGAGTACTATGGCGACACGCTGGCCACGCGGTCGGGCCTCTATTCGTCCGAGCAGATGCGCCAGCGTCTGGCCCTGATCGCTGCCAACGCCCAGGCCACCCCAGGGCGCGGCTGGCGCGACCTGCGGGACACGACGAACGCCTACATCATGAACTCCGCGGGCGGCACGGGCTCCACCAGTTGGCTACGCGCGCTCGACTACTACGAGGAAGGCCAGTTGCTCTGGCTGGACGTCGACACCCTGATCCGCGAGCGCACCAACGGCGCCAAGTCGCTGGACGATTTCGCCGGCGCCTTCTTCGGCGTGGACGACGGCGACATGAACGTTTCGACCTATGACGTCGAGGATGTCGTCGACGCCTTGAACGCGGTCGCGCCCTACGACTGGGCGGGCTTCCTTGACGCCCGCCTCGACGCCCACGATCGCGCGCCGCTCGACGGCCTGACCCGTTCGGGTTGGCGCCTGGTCTTCGAGACGCGGCCGTCCGCCTATGTCACCGCCTATGAGAAGAGCGTCGAGGCCAGCCTGCTGACATTCTCGCTGGGCGCGGAGATCGGCTCGGACGGCGCGGTCAAGGAAACGCTCTGGGACGGACCGCTCTTCCGGGCCGGCGTCATCGCCGGGACCCGGATCGTCAAGGTCGCCGGCAGGCCCTACACCCCGGAGGCGCTGCGAGCCGCGATCGCCGCGGCCGCCGAGTCGGGCTCGCCCCCGATCGCTCTCAGCGTGAAGGCCGACGACCGCGTTCGCGTCGTTCGGGTCCCCTATCACGGAGGCCTGAAGTATCCGCGCCTGAAGCGTCTGACACAGACGCCAGACAGGCTGGAGCAGATCCTCTCGCCCCGCTGATTTCAAGCTTTCTTGACGCCCGCCCAGCGCCGACCCAAACTCTGCTTCGACGCCGGAGGTTGTGATGCAGGACATCTGGAAACGCCATGGCCTCTTGATCTTCGCCCTGTGGGCGGGGGTCGGCGAGATGGCTCGCGCCGTCCGGATCGAGCCTTGGTCGTTCAAAGTCGGCCCGGTCCATGTCCATCCCGTTCCGATCGACATCCGCTTTCAGGAAACCGGCCTCGGTGGCGGCGCCCTCCTGCTGGGCCTGACAATCCTGCTGGGCGGCCTGCTGTTCCATCGCTGGCGCCAACCGCTCGCGGACCCGATTTCCGGGGGCGACGAGAACAGAACCGCGTCGCGCCGATGACGGCGTCCTTCAAGGGCGGCTGCCTGTGCGGCGCTCTGCGCTGGGAGGCCGATCGCGCGCCGGACTTCATGGGCCTGTGCTGCTGCGCCGACTGCCGCAAGGCGTCGGGCGGGGGCTTCATTCCGTTCATGGGATTTCCAGCGTCGGCCCTGACCATAAAAGGCCCGGCGCGGCAGTACCGCAGCCGGGCCTTCCGAGGGGGCGAGGCCACCCGCAATTCGTGTCCCACCTGCGGAGGCCTCGTCTTCGGCGGCGAGCATGGGCTGCACGACAGCCACACGATCTACGCCGGCAGCCTGGACGACCCGACCCTGTTCAAGCCGTCCATGGCCCTGTTCGACCGCGACCGTCCGGACTGGGTGATCCTGCCGGACGGCCTGGCGGTGTTCGAGACGATGCCCGACTAGAGGAGGCCTCCTAGACGAAGGCGCCGGCGTCGTGGTGGTCGGCTGGCTGGGCGACCAGGGCCACCGCGTCGGCCGAGGCCGGGATGCTCGCCTTGGCCGCCACGAGGGCGCCGCCGTAGCTGGCCTTGCCGTCATAGGCGTCGGTCAGGAAGGCCTTGGTCGACTCGGCATAGGCTCCGACCCCGGCGTTCATGCCGGCGTACATGACGAAGCCGGCCATGGCGGCCTTGGCCCCCAGGGCGTCGTGGCCGTAGGCGGTGAAGTAGCTCTGCTGCGAGACGATGTAGTCGATCGCCGCGTTGACATTGATCCCCGCCGCCGCGGCCTTGGCGTTGCCGATGATGGCGTCATAGGCCTTCACCACCGCGTCGCGGAACGACAGGCCGTCATAGGCGGTCTTGAACGACGCCGCGCCCGCGCCGCTCATGGCCTGGTTGACCGCGAACTCGATGTATTTGTTGGAGGTGTTGTAGATCGCATAGGCGTAGTCGGTCAGGTCGGTGGTGTTGGTGGCGCTGTCGATCAGGTCGTTCAGGGCCGCCTGGCTGGGCGTCTTGCCGGTGAAGAAGTTCATCGCCTGCAGCGCTAGCGCCGAGGTGTCGACCGAGTAGCCGACCAGCTTGTCGATGAAGACCGCCTTGGTGATCTTGCTGGCGATGACGTCGGCCTGCAGCTGCGCCAGCTCCTTCATCTCGTTGTAGAAGGCGTTGGCCACCTTCTCGCCGTTCGGTCCGCTCAGATATTCCGACAGCGCCTTGGACGAGTTGGCCGAGATGCCGGCCAGGGCTTTGTAGGCGTCCTGGATCTGATCCATGGTCAGGGTGATCGGATTGGCGACCGCGCCCCCTCCGCCCGTCCCGCCGCCCGTCCCGCCGAAAGCCGCGCTGATCGGCGTATCCAGCGGATACTTGCTCAGGGCCTCCTTGAACGTCTGGATGCCGAGATCGATCAGCGCCGGATTGGCCTCGACGATGGCCAGCGCGGTGTCGACTTCGGGCGTCAGCACGCCAATGCTCTTCAGAAGAACACGCAGGTCGGCAAACCGGAAGCTGGCCTGGATGAGGCCCGCATCCATCAGCTGGACCAGGAACTGGAAATCGCGAAGTGTCGGCTCGGCCATGACGGGATCCCTCCGGGACCCTCGCCGCACCACGCGTCACACCTGGCCCCCGAACGCCGTTCTACGTTTCCGGCGCCCGGGACCGACATCCCCCGAACGGGGGGTAGCCAGAAGGACTCAACCTCCGGGCAGCGTGCCGGGACGGATATAGGCGAACATGTGCGGGACCCAGTCGGGCTTGCCCAGCGGGACGCCCTGGTTGCGCAGGATCGCGTAGGCGGTCGTGACATGGAAATAGAACTGGGCCAGGGCCCAGTCGCGCAGGAACTGCTCGCCGGTCAGGTCGAAGACGATGCCGTTGGGCAACTTCAGCTCGATCGGCTTTTCGGCCGCGCCGTCGAAGGCCGAGGCCGGCGTCGCCTCGATCCGCGCCGCGGCGTCGGCGAGTTGGGCCCGCAGGCCGGCGAAGTCGGTCGCGTCCTCGGCCGGGGCGAACGACTCCGCGCCCGTCAGGTAGCGCAGCAGGTCGCTGGCCTGGACGCAGACGAACCGCACCTGGGTCGACAGCGGGAACATGTCCGCCGCCAGCCGCGCCCCGATCAGGCTCTCCGGCGCCAGGCCGTGCTCGGCGGCATGGGCCTCGCCCTTGGACAGCTGGGCCGACAGGCCTTTCAGCATGTGGGCGTAGGTCGGGATGGCGATCGCGTGCAGGTCCATGGGCGTCCTCCGGTTTGGCGAGGAGGTAAGCCGGACTCGGCGTCAGGCGCCAGGCCCGAACCGCGCCACCAGGTCGTAGGCCTCGCCTGGGAACACCTGGCGGACCCTCGTGACGTGCTGGCCCTCGCGCCAGGTGCGGCGGTCGACGACCAGGCAGGCGGCGCCTTCGTCGAGGGCCAGCAGGCGGGCGTCGTCGGCGTCGGCGTTGACAGCGCTGATGCGGCTCTCGGCCTCGGTCCAGGCGACGTGCTCCAGCAGCCAGGCGCCGGGCGGGACATGGTTGAAGTCGGCGGCTTCCATCCCGGGCGCGGCCTTCAGGGCGACGAGGCGCCGCTCCAGGGCGAACGGCCGGCCGCCGGCGTCGTGGACGCCGTCCAGCGCGAGCAGCTTGCCGCCCGCCGCCAGCTCGACCTCGCCCGGGCTGTCACGGTCGGCCGACCGCACCGCCCGCGCCAGCAGGCGAAAGGCGTAGGTCTCGCCGCGCGCGACGATCTCGGACTGGATGTCGGGGATGTTCAGCACCGGCGCGTGAACCTTGGGCCGGGCCACGAACGAGCCGGCGCGCTTGCGGCGCACGATCAGCCCGGCCTCGACCAAGGCGGTCATGGCCTTGTTCACCGTCATCCGCGAGCAGCCGTACTGGCCCATCAGCTCGGCCTCGATCGGCGCGCGGTGGCCGGGCGCCCACTCGCCGGAGCGGATGCGGGCCTCGATGTCCGAGCGGATGCGCTGGTGCAGCGGTCCCGTCACGCCAGCAGGGCCTTCAGGGTCTGGACGTAGCGCGCGCTGATCGGCTCGCGGGCGTGGTGGCGGCCGCCCGAGACCAGCTGCTTGCCGTGCCGCCAGACGGTGTCGATCCCGCCGCCAGCGAAGACCAGGCTGTCGATCAGCGCATCGCCGGAACGGCCGACGATGTTCGGATGGCTTGTGTCGAGGGTGATGAAATCGGCCGCCGCGCCGCGCCGCAGGCCGCCCCTTGTCGTCCCATTGGCGACGCCCAGGGCTTGGGCCCCGCCCAGCGTCGCCGCGCGCCACAGGTCGCCGCCGGTCGAACGGCGCGGGCCGCCCGCCAAGACGTTGCGGGCCCGGCGGGTCAGGCGCTGGGCGTACTCCAAGGTCCGCAACTCCTGGGCGGCGTCGATCACGACGTTGGAGTCCGTCCCGATTCCGAAGCTTCCGCCAGCGGCCAGGTAGTCCGGCGTCGGAAAGATCCCGTCGCCGAGATTGGCCTCGGTCACCGGGCACAGGCCGGCCGTCGCGCCGCTCTTGGCCAGGCGCTCGGTCTCGGTGGCGTTGATGTGAGTGGCGTGGATCAGGCACCACCGCTTGTCGACCTCGGTGTGGTTCATCAGCCAGCGGACCGGACGCTGGCCGGTGGCGGCCAGACAGTCGTCGACCTCCTTGGTCTGCTCGGCCACGTGCATGTGGATCGGCCCGCCAGCGGCCAGCGGGACGATGGCGTCCAGTTCCTCGGCCGTCACCGCGCGCAGGCTGTGCGGGGCGACGCCGACCACCGCCTCGGGCAGGTCGGCGACGATCGCGCGGCAGGCCTCGACCAAGCGCGCGAAGCCGTCGACGTCGTGGATGAAGCGCTTCTGGCCGTCGGTCGGCGGCAGGCCGCCGAAGTTGCTGTGCGCGTAGAACACCGGCAGCAGGGTCAGGCCGATCCCGGTCTCCTCGGCCGCCGCCGCCATCCGCGCGGCCATCTCGGCCGGGTTGTCGTACGCGCCGCCATCGGGCGCGTGGTGCAGGTAGTGGAACTCGCCCACCCGCGTGAAGCCGCCCTCCAGCATCTCGATCTGGCCCATGGCGGCGATGGCCTGGGCCACGTCCGGGTCCAGCCGTTCCAGGAAGCGGTACATGACCTCGCGCCAGGTCCAGAAGTTATCTCCGGTCTCGCCGCGCGTTTCGGCCAGTCCCGCCATCGCGCGTTGGAAGGCGTGGCTGTGGACGTTGGCCAGGCCCGGCAGGGCGGGACCGAGGCGGACCGCGTCGCCCGCGCTAGTGTCGGTGTCGATACGGGCGATGCGGCCGTCGGTGATGGTGAACTTCACGCCCCGCGCCCAGCCGTCCGCCAGCAGGGCGCTCTCGCACCAGACCACCGTCGAGGATTCCAGCGACTTCTCCGGGGAATTCTGCGCGTCGGTCACTGGACAAGCCTCATCGTTCGCAAATATGTCTATACATATTGAAGCGGCCCGCAAGAGACGGTCCGCGTTGGCGGGAGGCAGGCTCATGCGCTGTGATCGGGTGTGGATCAACGCCCGTCTCGCGACCCTGGCCCCGTATCGCGAAGGCCTGGGGATCGTCGAGGACGGCGTCGTCGCCAGCCGGGACGGGCGCATCGCCTATGCCGGTCCGGCGGAGGGCGCGCCGACCTTCGAAACGGCCGAAACCATCGATGTCGAAGAGCGCTGGATCACCCCCGGCCTGATCGACCCGCATACCCACCTGGTCTTCGCCGGCGACCGCGCCCACGAGTTCGAGCTGCGCCTGGCCGGGGCCTCGTACGAAGAGATCGCCCGGGCCGGCGGCGGCATCGTCTCGACCATGCGGGCCACCCGCGCGGCCTCGGAACAGGAGCTGGTCCAGGTCGCCCTGCCCCGCCTCGACGCCCTGATCGCCGAGGGCGTCACCACGGTCGAGATCAAGTCCGGCTATGGCCTCTCCCTCGACGACGAGATCAAGAGCCTGCGCGCCGCCCGGACCCTGGCCGACATCCGCCGTGTCGGGGTCAGCACCACCTTCCTCGGCGCCCACGCCCTGCCGCCGGAATACCGCGACGACAAGGACGGCTACATCGCCCTGGTCTGCGAGAAGATGATTCCCGCCATCGCCGCGCGCGGCCTGGCCGACGCGGTCGACGGCTTCTGCGAGGGAATCGGCTTTTCGCCCGACCAGATCCGCCGCGTGTTCGAAGCGGCCAAGGCCCACGGCCTGCCGGTCAAGCTGCACGCCGAGCAACTGTCGAACCTCAATGGCGCGGCCCTGGCCGCCGAGTTCGGGGCGCTGTCGGCCGATCACCTGGAGCACCTGGACGCCGCCGGGGTCGCCGCCATGGCCGCCTCGGGATCGGTGGCGACCCTGCTGCCCGGCGCCTACTACTTCACCCGCGAGACCAAGACCCCGCCGATCGCGGCCCTTCGGGAAGCGGGCGTGCCCATGGCCCTGGCCACCGACTGCAATCCCGGCACCTCGCCGCTCACCTCGCCGCTGCTGGTCATGAACATGGCCGCCACGCTCTTCCGGATGACCGTCGAGGAGTGCCTGGCCGGCGTCACGCGCGATGCCGCGCGGGCGCTGGGCCTGCTGCACGACCGCGGGACGCTGGAGGCCGACAAGGCCTGCGACCTCGCGATCTGGGACATCGAGCGTCCCGCCGAACTTGTCTATCGCATGGGCTTCAATCCGCTCCATGCGCGCGTGTGGAGAGGCCAGTGACCAAACTTGTTCTGAACCCCGGCGACGTGCCGCTGGCCGATTGGAAGGCGATCTATCGCGGGGCCTCGGCGCGGTTGGCGGAGACGGCCTGGCCGTTGATCGCGGAAAGCGCGGCGGCGGTCGAACGCATCCTGGCCAGGGGCGAGCCGGTCTACGGCATCAATACCGGCTTTGGGAAACTGGCCAGCGTCCGCATCGGCGACGCGGACCTGGAGACCCTGCAGCGCAACATCGTCCTGTCGCACGCGGCCGGTGTCGGCGAGCCCTCGCCGGTCCCGGTCATCCGCCTGATGATGGCCCTGAAACTGGCCAGCCTGGCGCAGGGCGCCTCGGGCGTGCGGGTCGAGACCGTGCGCATGCTGGAGGTGATGCTGGCCCAGGGCCTGACGCCGGTGATCCCGTGCCAGGGCTCGGTCGGCGCCTCGGGCGACCTGGCGCCGCTGGCGCATATGGCCGCGACCATGATCGGCGTCGGCGAGATCTTCGTCGATGGCGAACGCAAGCCGGCCGCCAGGGCGCTGAAGAAGGCCGGCCTCTCGCCTCTGACGCTCGGCCCCAAGGAAGGCCTGGCCCTGCTCAACGGCACCCAGTTCTCGACCGCCAACGCCCTGGCTGGCCTGTTCGAGGCCGAGCTGCTGTTCCAGTCGGCCCTGGTCACCGGCGCCCTGTCGACGGAAGCCGCCAAGGGCTCGGACACCCCGTTCGATCCGCGCATCCACGCCCTGCGCCGCCACGCCGGCCAGATCGAGACCGCCGCCGCCCTGCGCGACCTGATGGCGACCTCGGAAATCCGCGCGTCGCACCTGAAGGCGGACGAGCGCGTCCAGGACCCCTATTGCCTGCGCTGCCAGCCGCAGGTGATGGGCGCGGCGCTGGATGTCCTGCGCCAGGCGGCGGCGACGCTGGAGACCGAGGCCAACGGGGTCTCGGACAATCCGCTGATCTTCCCGGAAGCCGATGAGGCCCTCTCCGGCGGCAATTTCCACGCCGAGCCGGTGGCCTTCGCCGCCGACATCATCGCCCTGGCGGTCTGCGAGATCGGCTCGATCGCCGAGCGCCGCATCGCCATGCTGGTCGACCCGGCGCTGTCGGGCCTGCCGGCGTTCCTGACGCCCAAGCCCGGCCTGAACTCGGGCTTCATGATCCCGCAGGTCACGGCCGCCGCCCTGGTCTCGGAGAACAAGCAGAAGGCCTATCCGGCCAGCGTCGACTCGATCCCGACCTCGGCCAACCAGGAGGACCACGTCTCGATGGCGGCGCACGGCGCGCGGCGCCTGATGGGCATGGTCGAGAACGCCACGGCGGTGCTGGGCATCGAACTGCTGGCGGCGGCGCAGGGCTGCGACTTCCACGCCCCGCTGCGGTCGAGCAAGGCCCTGGAGGCCGTGCGCAAGCTGACGCGCAGCCAGGTCCCCCACCTGGACGACGACCGCCATTTCCACCCGGACCTGGAAGCGGCGAACGCCTTGGTGCGGAGCGGCGCGGTGATCGCGGCGGCGGGCGACCTGCCGGGGGTGTCTTGATGCCCTCCCCTCCTCCGCTCTCCCCGGCGAATGCCGGGGCCCAGATCGAACCCACGCGCGCTCGACAGGCTGACAGGGCGCTTCCCGGGTCATCCCCAACCGCTCAGGCTGAATCTGGGCCCCGGCATTCGCCGGGGAGATCGGGTTTTTGGGGATGACGGATTGGCTTCAAGTCACACAGGGCCCCGCCCCCCTGATCGTTTCCCTCCCCCATACCGGGACCGAGATCCCGCCGGACATCGAGGCCGATCTCGTCTCCCCCTGGCTGGCCCGCAAGGACGCCGACTGGTGGGTCGATCGGCTGTACGCCTTCGCCGAGGGGATGGGCGCGACGATCGTGCGGACGGCGATCTCGCGCACCGTCATCGACGTCAATCGCGACCCGTCCGGCGCCTCGCTCTATCCGGGCCAGGCGACCACGGAACTGTGCCCCACCACCACCTTCGACGGTGAGCCGCTCTATCGCGACGGCGGCCCCGACGCGGCCGAGATCGACCGTCGCCGCACCACCTACTTCGAACCTTATCACGCCGCCCTGCGCGCCGAGATCGACCGCCTGCGCGCGGTCCATCCGACCGTGGTGCTGTACGAGGCTCACTCGATCCGCTCGCACGTCCCGCGCCTGTTCGATGGCGAGCTGCCGCAGTTCAATCTTGGGACCAACGGCGGCGCCAGCTGCGCCCCCGTCCTGACCGCCGCCGTCGAGGCCGCCTGCGACGCTTCGGACCGATCCCGCGTCACCAACGGCCGTTTCAGGGGCGGCTGGACCACGCGCCACTACGGCCAGCCCGGCGCGGGCGTCCACGCCATCCAGATGGAACTGGCCTGTCGGGGCTACATGGACGACCCGGTCGAACC
The DNA here is from genome assembly GCF_058798735.1 of Caulobacter sp. GW822-FHT07D08. Taxonomy (NCBI): domain Bacteria; kingdom Pseudomonadati; phylum Pseudomonadota; class Alphaproteobacteria; order Caulobacterales; family Caulobacteraceae; genus Caulobacter; species Caulobacter sp. GW822-FHT07D08. The sequence goes on along the minus strand of NZ_JBXAKU010000001.1, from coordinate 210,312 downwards.
GCCGACGCCCGACACCTGGCCCGCGCCCTTCCACGCCGACCGCGCCGAGCCGCTGCGCGCGGTGCTGGAAGACGTGCTGACGGCCTGCCTGGATTTCGCGAACACGACCTGATCGCGCGGCGAAACCTCGTCCTTCGACAGGCTCAGGATGAGGTTTCGAATGATCGCTCCGAGCCTGAATTCGTCCTCATCCTGAGCCTGTCGAAGGACGAGGACGGCCCCGCCGAGGATCCCCATGACCCGCCGCGACAACACCCGCGTCATCCGCCCCGCCACGGGGACCGAACTTTCCGCCAAGTCCTGGCTGACCGAAGCCCCGCTGCGGATGCTGATGAACAACCTGCACCCCGACGTCGCCGAGCGGCCGGAGGAACTGGTGGTCTATGGCGGCATCGGCCGCGCGGCCCGCGACTGGGAGAGCTTCGACAAGATCGTCGAGACCCTGCGCCGGCTCGAGGACGACGAAACCCTGCTGGTCCAGTCCGGCAAGCCGGTCGGCGTCTTCCGCACCCATGCCGACGCGCCGCGGGTGCTGATCGCCAACTCCAACCTGGTGCCGCGCTGGGCCACCTGGGAGCACTTCAACGAACTCGATAAGCGGGGTCTGGCCATGTACGGCCAGATGACCGCCGGCTCGTGGATCTATATCGGCGCCCAGGGCATCGTGCAGGGCACCTACGAAACCTTCGTCGAGATGGGCCGCCAGCACCATGCCGGCGACCTGTCGGGCAAGTGGCTGCTGACGGCGGGCCTGGGCGGCATGGGCGGGGCCCAGCCGCTGGCGGCGGTGATGGCCGGCGCTTCGTGCCTGGCCATCGAGCGCCAGCCCTCGCGGATCGAGATGCGGCTGCGCACCGGCTATCTCGACAAGTCCACCGACAGCGTCGACCAGGCCCTCGCCTGGATCGAAGAGTCCTGCGCCGCGAAATCTCCGATCTCGGTCGGCCTGCTGGGCAACGCCGCCGAGCTGCTGCCGGTGCTGTTCAAGCGCGGCGTACGCCCCGACCTGCTGACCGACCAGACCAGCGCCCACGACCCGGTCAATGGCTACATTCCGGCCGGCTGGAGCCTGGACCAGTGGCACGACGCCCGCGAACGCGATCCGGCCAGCGTCGACAAGGCCGCCCGCGCCTCGATGGCCATCCACGTCCGGGCGATGCTGGACTTCCAGGCCGCCGGCGTCCCGACCGTCGACTACGGCAACAACATCCGCCAGATGGCGCTGGAAGAGGGCGTCAAGAACGCCTTCGACTTCCCCGGTTTCGTGCCGGCCTATATCCGGCCGCTATTCTGCCGGGGGATCGGCCCGTTCCGCTGGGCGGCGCTGTCGGGCGATCCGCAGGACATCGCCAGGACCGACGCCAAGGTCAAGGAACTGATCCCGGACAATCCGCACCTGCACAACTGGCTCGACATGGCCGCCGAGAAGATCAAGTTCCAGGGTCTGCCGGCGCGCATCTGCTGGGTGGGCCTCGGCGATCGTCATCGCCTGGGCCTGGCCTTCAACGAAATGGTCGCGAGCGGCGAGCTGAAGGCCCCGATCGTCATCGGCCGCGACCATCTGGACTCAGGCTCGGTCGCCTCGCCCAACCGCGAGACCGAGGCGATGAAGGACGGCTCGGACGCGGTGTCGGATTGGCCGCTGCTGAACGCCCTGCTCAACACCGCCTCGGGCGCGACCTGGGTGTCGCTGCACCACGGCGGCGGGGTTGGCATGGGTTTCTCGCAGCACGCGGGGATGGTCATCGTCGCCGATGGCACCGAGGCCGCGGCCAAGCGGATCGCGCGGGTGCTGTGGAACGACCCCGCGTCGGGCGTCATGCGCCACGCCGATGCGGGCTACGACATCGCCCTCGACTGCGCGCGGGAGAAGGGGCTCGACCTGCCGGGGATTCTCTAGCGCGCCAGCATCCCCGCCGCCTCGGCGGGGCTCTTCTTGCCGGTGTCCCGATCGACCGCGTAGTTGGCCGCCTGCATCGCCTTGACGTCGATACTGCCGCCAAGGGGCTCCAAGGCCTCTAGCAGCCGCGGATCCCCCGCCCGCTTCGGCGAGACCAGGATCACCGCATCGTAGGGCGGCAGAGCGCCCTTCGGATCGCCGAGCAGCACCAGGTCGTCGGCCGCGATCCGGCCGTCCGACGAGAAGGCCGAGATGACGTCGGCCTCGCGGCTCTCCAGCGCCCGATACATGAAGGTCGGCTGGAACTGGCGCTTGGCCTTGAAGCTCAGACCATAGGCCTTGACCACCGCCGCCCACTCCGGCCGCGAGAAGAACTCCAGGTCGCCGCCCATGGTCAGCTGGGGGGCCTTGGTCGCCAGATCGGCCAGGGTCTTCACGCCCAGCGCCTCGGCGCGGTCGCGGCGCATGGCCAGGGCGTAGGCGTTCTCGAAGCCCAGGGCGCTGAGCAGCACGACGCCGTCGCGGGCCTTCAGCTGGGTCCTCAGGCCGTCCAGCACCGCCTGGCGGCCGGGATTGTCCGTGCGGTTCAGGACGTTGGCCCACAGCGTGCCGGAATAGTCGACATAGGCGTCGATCTCGCCGCTGGCGAGGGCGCGGTAGGCGACGGCCGAACCCAGGTTGACGCGGCGCTGCACGCTGGCGCCCCGAGCCTCCAGCCTGCCAGCCATCAGCTCGGCCAGGATGTACTGCTCGGAGAAGTTCTTGGCCCCGATCACATAGGCGGGACGGCCTTGCGACAGCGCCGCGCCGGCCAGCGGCGCGATCGCCGTCAGTAGGCCGACGCCCAAGCCCACGCCGCCCGCCCACAGGCGCTTGGCGTCACGCCGCGCCACGCCGCCTTCGATCAAGCCCAGCAAGCCGTCCACGATCAGCGCCAGCCCCGCCGAGGCCGCGCAGCCGACCAGCACCGCCACCCAGTCCTCGGTCTGCAGGCCCGAGAAGATGTAGTCGCCCAAAGAGGTCTGGCCGACCGGGGTCGAGAGCGTCGCCGCGCCGATCGTCCAGACGGCGGCGGTGCGCACCCCGGCCATGATCACCGGCGCGGCCAGGGGCAGCTCGACACGCCACAGCCTCTGGCGGTCGGTCATGCCGACGCCGCGCGCGGCCTCGACCACGGCCGGGTCGACGCCGGAGACGCCCGCCGCCGCGTTCCGCAGGATCGGCAGCATCGAATAGAGGGTGAGGGCCAGCAGCGAGGGCAGGAAGCCCAGGGCTGGAAAGCCATGGCCCAGCACCTTCGTCGCCAGGCCCGAGAGCAGCAGCAGGACGGGGTAGAACAGCGCCAGCAGGGCCAGGCTGGGGATGGTCTGGACCAGGCCGGCGGTCGCCAGCGCGATCCACTTCAGGCGCGGACTGCGCGCGGCGGCGATCCCCAGCGGCAAGGCGATGGCCAGACCCAAAGCCAGAGCCGAGGCCGAGAGCGTGACATGCCAGCCCAGGCGCTCGGGCAGGACGGCGAGAGCCGACGAAAGACGATCAGCCACGGGCAAGCTCCGCGAGACGTTCGGCCTGCCGTCTCGGCGCGGCGATCAGCTCGGCGACAACGGGATCGGGATGGCCCGCCAGCAGCGCGCGCGGCGGCGCCTGGGCCAGCACCTTGCCGGCGGCCATCACCACCACCTCGTCGGCCAGCAGCAGGGCCTCGCCGACGTCGTGGGTGACCATCACCGTGGTCAGCCCCAGCCGTGCGTGCAGCGCCCTGACGTCGTCGGCCAGGGCCGCGCGGGTCACCGGGTCCAGCGCCCCGAACGGTTCGTCCATCAGCAGGATCGAGGGGCGCGCGGCGAGCGCCCGCGCCACGCCGACCCGCTGGCGCTGGCCGCCCGACAGCCGCGACGGCGCGCGGCCAGCGATCTCGCGCGGCAGCGCCACGAGGTCGAGGAGTTCGTCGGTCCGCGCGGCGATCTCGTCGGCCGGCCAGCCCAGCAGCTCGGGCGTGACGCCGATGTTCTGGCCCACGGTCATGTGGGGAAAGAGGCCGATCTCCTGGAAGACATAGCCGATGCCCCGCCGCAGTTCCGGCCCCGGCCGGCCGGCGATGTCCGCGCCGTCCAGCAGCACCCGGCCGCTCGACGGCGTCGAGAGACCGTTCACCAGCTTCAGCAATGTCGTCTTGCCCGCGCCCGAGCCGCCGACCAGGGCGACGAAACGGCCCTTGGCGACGCTCAGCGAGGTCGGCGCCAGCACCATCTGGCCGCTGTACGTCTTGCTGACCTGGTCGAGGACGATGGCGGTCATGCGGGCTCCGGACGGCGGGTGCAGAATCAACGGTTCACCGCTCTCAAGCGTTGTCCCAAAGCCCCGGGTGCGACAAGGCGGCGCGCGACAGGTCGCCGGGTTCGCGGAGGCCGAGTCAATCTCGACCATGGGGTCATGGTTAAGGAGCCCCTCATGACCGTTGCGTCGCAAGCCCGTCCGTTCGATCCGCGTCCTGTCCGTCGGCCCGCCAAGGGGTCTGGCCGCCAGTGGCCGCTGGGTTTCGCGGTTCTGCTGGCCTCGGTGTTGAACGCCATCGTCTGGGGCGGCCTGTTCACGGTGGCCAAGGCGTTCCTGCACCTCTGAGTTTGTTCAGTAAGCGTAGCGTTTCCATCTTCTCCCCCGAAACAAACTGGGCCGCGTCCTCCCCGGACGCGGCCCTTCTTTTTCAACAAGCCGTTTCCGTTGACGCTCTCATGCGCGGCTGCGATGCCTACGCTCGACTCTAACGAGCAGGCGGCTTCATGTTTCGGACGCTTATCACCGGCTGGGTTTCGGCGGCCCTTCTGTTCGCCGTCGCGACGCCGGGCCTCGCTCTCCCGCGCGCGTCCGAGCCACTTGACGACGACGTGCGCGCATCTGGCGTATGCGCCGCCGCGATGTTCCGGGAAGCGCGGGCGAACGGCGGCGAGGCATGGTCTTTCAGGGGAACCTGGGCCTACCGTTACTTCGCGAACGAGATCCTGATCCCCCACGGCCGCTATGAAGAGGGTCGGGTGCCGCTTCTCAAACTCGCTCTCGCCGAGGCCGCGAAGGCCAAGACCACGGAAGAAGACCTAGACCGCTGTCATGGGCGGCTCCCAGCCGAAGGCGCTGGTCGCGACCTGCTAAGCGGCGATAGAGTTGTAGACAACGGGGCGTGCCAGTTCGTGGCCGGCCTGCTCGAGAGCTCAGTCCCCATGTTCCCGTCCGAGGCTTTCCTAGGCCAGCATTACGAAGCCTTCGGAAGGAAGCTGATCGACGACCTCAAGAAAGAGCGACACCCTATTTCCCGATGGGAACAGCGGCGCGTCGAACAACGCATCGGCATCATGCTACGCGCGGCCCCAGACGTCGAGATCGCAGATCAATGCATGGCAAGGTTCGGCGATGCGCCATAAGCTTGAGGCATCGCGGCCAAGCCTCTAGCGGTTACCGTCAGATCGGCATCCGCATGATCTCCTGATACGCTGAGATCACCTGGTCGCGCACGGCCATCACCGTCTCCAGGCTGGCCTCGGCCGAGCTGATGGCGGTGACGACGTCGACCAGTTCGGCCTTGCCGGCGACCTGGTCGGCGATCTTGGTTTCGGCGACCTTGGAGGTCTTGGCCGCGCCTTCCATGGCCGACTTCAGCATGTCGCCGAAGTCCATGCCCTTCTTGTCGGAGCCGCCGATCGATCCGATCGAGCCGACGCCCATCGCGCTTTGCGAAGCATAGGCCTTGGCGGCGGCGAGCGCGGTGATCATGGCCTAGCCCCTTACTTCTTGAGGATGTCGAGGGTGCGCGATTCCATCGCCCGCGCGGTCTCGATCACGTTGAGGTTGGCTTCGTAGGCGCGCTGCGCTTCCTTCATATCCAGCGCCTCGACCAGCGTATTGACGTTGGGCAGCTTGACATAGCCCTTGGCGTCGGCGGCCGGGTTGCCGGGTTCGTATTCGGTCTTGAAGTCGCTCTGGTCCGGGTCGACGCGCAGCATCTGCACGCCCTCGGCGCCCTGGACCTTGGTCGGCTTGAACACCGGGACCTGGCGGCGGTAGGGATCGCCGCCGGCGGTGCGCGCGGTGGAGTTGGCGTTGGCGATGTTCTCGGCGATGACCCGCATGCGCCCCTGCTGGGCGCGAAGCGCCGAGGAGGCCACGGCCATGGTCGCCAGCGAATTGGATTTGATCTCGGGCATCGCTTAGTCCCCTAGCCGTTCGGCTTGCGCGCGGCCTGGCGCAGCATGTTCATGGACTTCTGGTAGAAGCTGATCGCCGCGTCGTAGTTCATCCGCGCGTCGGTCATCTTGAGCATCTGGTCCTCGAGCGACACGGCGTTGCCGTCGAGGGTGACTTCCGAATCGACGCCCGCCGTCGACCGCCAGGCGCTGGGCGCGTTCGACGGGGCCATATGGGCGGCCGAGGTCTCCATCATCTGGACGCCCGAGGTCGGCGCGGCGCGCCCGCCGCGATAGACCGAGCCCGAACCCTGGTTCATCAGCGAGGCCTGAAAGCTGTAGGCCTTGAGATCGCGCGGGCGGTAGCCGGGCGTGTCGGCGTTGGCGACGTTCTGGGCGACAAGCTTCTGGCGCTCGGTCAGATAACCGAGGCGGCTCTTGAGCATGCCGAAAAGAGGAATGTCGTCCGGACCCATGACGATCATGGTGAAGAAACAGGGTTAATTCGGCATTAAGAACCCTCAGGCACACCAGTGTCGTGGGCCTGTTCCGCCTGCGCCAAGTTGTCTCGCTTTTGGGCGGTCATGATCGACATCATCGAGTTCATCCGCGCCCTCGCCGCCCTGGCCGTGACCCTGGGCCTGATCGGCCTGGCCGCCTGGGCGATGCGCAAGTACGGCCCCGACGCCATCGGCCGCGTGATCGCCGCGCGCCAGGACCGCCGCCTGAGGATCGTCGAGAGCCTGGCCCTCGACCCGACCCGCCGTCTGGTGGTGGTCAGCCTGGACGGCGAGGAGCGCATGGTGCTGCTGGGCGACGGCAAGCTGCTGGACTGGATTCCGCAACCGCGTCCCGTCGTCGAAGTCCCCGCCCCCGCCTCGGAGCCCGTGGCCTGATGATCCGCGACCTGATCAAGACCGTGACGGGCGCCCGGCCGGAGGATCTCCGCCGCGCCGCCATCATCTCGGTGCTGGCGGCCATCGCCTTCGGTGTCATGCCGGCCGCGGCCATGGCTCAGTCGGCCGTGAACATCAACCTGGGCACCGGCGCGGGCCTGACCGACCGGGTCGTCCAGTTGGTCGGCCTGATGACGGTGCTGTCCCTGGCCCCGTCGATCGTGATCATGACCACCTCGTTCGTGCGGATCGTGGTGGTGCTGGGCCTGCTGCGCACGGCCATCGGCATTCAGCAGAGCCCGCCCAACCCGGTGATCATCAGCCTGGCCCTGTTCCTGACCGCCATCGTCATGGGCCCGACCTTCGAGAAGTCCTACGACGCCGGCATCAAGCCGCTGCTGGACCACCAGATCGAGCTGCCCGAGGCCTTCGACCAGGCCAGCGGGCCGGTGAAGCAGTTCATGCTGAAACAGGTCGGCCGCGAGGACCTGGCCCTGTTCGTCCGCCTGTCCAAGGTTCCGCAGACCAAGAACGTCCAGGAACTGCCGATGAAGGTGGTGACGCCGGCCTTCATGATCTCCGAACTGAAGCGCGCGTTCGAGATCGGCTTCCTGCTGTTCATCCCGTTTCTGGTCATCGATCTGGTCGTGGCCAGCGTGCTGATGAGCATGGGCATGATGATGTTGCCGCCCGCGACCATCAGCCTGCCCTTCAAACTGATCTTCTTCGTGCTAGTGGACGGCTGGCGACTCGTCGCGGGCAGCCTGGTGGAAAGCTTCCAGCGCGGCGGCGGCGGCGGTTAGGCGCGTTTAACTAGAAGACGTACGACATGACTGTTTTTGTCCTGGGCTCGATCAATCTGGACGCCGTGGCGCGGGTCGACGACCTGCCCAGACCCGGCGAGACCGTGGCGGGCACCTCTCTTCAACTGTTCCTGGGCGGCAAGGGCGCCAACCAGGCGGTCGCCGCCGCGCGCATGGGCGTGCCAACCCGGCTGATGGGCGCCGTGGGCGGCGACGACAGCGGCCTCAGCCTCAAGGCCAAGCTGGCCGGCTATGGCGTGCAGGTCGCCGACGTCATGGAGCTGGAGGGCGTGCCGACCGGCCAGGCCCACGTCTGGGTCGCCAACAACGCCGAGAACATGATCGTCGTCACCGCCGGCGCCAACGCCATGGTCACGGCCCAGCAGGTAGCCGCCACGGCGATCGAGGGCCAGCGGGTGCTGCTCTGCCAGCTGGAGACCCCGCCCGTGGCCATCGAGGCCCTGTTCCGCCTCGGCGCGGCCAAGGGCGCGCTGCGGGTGCTGAACGCCGCCCCGGCCCTGCCGCAGGGCGCGGCCCTGTTCCCGCTGACCGACATCCTGATCGTCAACCAGACCGAGCTGGCCAGCTACGCCAAGCTGGATCGCGAGCCGATGCGCCTGGAGGAGGTGTCGGTGGCGGCCCGCAAGCTGATGAGCCGCCCGGACCAGACGATCATCGTCACCCTGGGATCCGCCGGCGTCGCCGCCGTGCGCCGCGACGAGGCCTTCCTGGTCGAGGGCAAGAAGGTCAAGGCCGTCGACACCGTCGGGGCTGGCGACTGCTTCTGCGGCAGCCTGTGCGCGGCCCTGGCTTCGGGCATGGACCTGCGCGAGGCCGTCGAGCTGGCCAACGCCGCCGCGGCTTTGTCGGTGCAGAAAGCGGGCGCCGCGCCGTCGATGCCGTCCCGGCGCGAGGTCGAGGCGTTTTTGGAGGGGTGAGGGCTCTTCGAACTCGCTCTCCCTCCCCCGATCTCCCCGGCGAAAGCCGGGGCCCAGATCGAACCCACGATCGCGTGTTGTTCCGGAGCGGGCGCATGGCGCGTCATCCCCGGAGTCTCCAGATGAATCTGGGCCCCGGCTTTCGCCGGGGAAGTCGGGTTTGGGGTTGTTCGCACGTTTAGGCGCTTTGCGCCCCTTAAGCCGCCCGGATGCCCGAGAAGCCCTCGGACTGGGAGCCGACCACGGCGTCGTAGCCGAGGATCATGTCGACATCCTTGCCGTTGCTGGCCAGCGGCAGGCGCAGCCACAGGATCGACATGTGCGGCGCGCCGCGCCAGGCCAGGCTGTGGACGCCGACGCCGGGGCGGCGCTCGTCGACCACCTTGTCCAGTTCCTTGCGCCAGTAGTCGAAGGCGTCCTTGTTGTAGACGTCGCCGATCATCCGGCCGGTGATCTCGCGGCCATAGACGCCATAGAGGCCGGTGCCGGCCAGGCGCAGGCGGTAGTCGCGGGGCTGGTTGACCACGTCGATCAACGACACCGTCGGCAGCAGCCGCTTCATGCTCGTGGGATGCAGGTCGACGCGCGCGGGGAGCCTCGCCCCCCGACGGAGGGACGCCCAGTAGGCGAACATCTCCTGGTGAGCGCGGGCCGCCGTGGCGGATGCGCTCAGTTGCGCGGACATCTTCAGAGTCCTTAACAAGTCGTTGGAATCACTTCGATTCACTATCGCTTAAGGAACGAATCGGCGGCAAGCGAAAAACATGTCGCGCGACAAGATTCCCGCGGAGAGTCAATCACCAACGAACACGCCCGCCGTCCGGGTTCGGACGACGGGCGTGATGATCTTCAGTTTGGCCTCAAGGCCAAGCTTTTGTTCCGACTCGGCTATTTCGTCTTGCGGGCCGGCTTGCGGCCGCCCTGGCCCAGGCCCATCTGCTTGGCCAGGTTCGAACGCGCCTCGGCGTAGTTCGGCGCCACCATCGGGTAATCCTTGGGCAGGTTCCACTTCGCCCGGTACTCTTCCGGCGTCATGTCGTACTTGGTGCGCAGGTGGCGCTTCAGCGATTTGAACTTCCGGCCGTCTTCCAGGCAGATCAGGAAGTCGGGCGTGATCGACTTCCTGACGGCGACCGCGGGCTCTTTCGGAGCGGGGGCGGGCTCGGCCGCCGGCGAACCGACGGTGGCGAGGGCGCCGTGAACCTGCTGGATCAGCGCGGGAAGGTCGGCCGTGGCGACCACATTGTTGCCGACATAGGCCGAAACAATGCCCGCGGTCATCTCGATCAGGTCGGATTGATCTTCCATCATAGCCTCGCCAGTCGACAAATCTTTTTGTTGATGTCTCTGATTCCAAGATCAGTCGAGGGCTGCATACAAAGATTGCAGACGCCCGGCAATACGGTCTCTACAAAGAGATCGCACGTAGTCTTCCAGTGTTCGTGAGATGGACATAACCGGCTAGAGGTTGTGTCCCGCATTTTGAGTTCCTGAACGACGTCCAGCGAACATATTGAGATACCGAAGATATCCCGAAACTAACGACCGAAGTCGCGGGACAGGGCCAGCATCGCCGCGCGCTGCGGCGCCGAGTATTCGTCCACGGCGGCTTCGTCGCCCTCGCGGATAGCCTTCAGCAGGGCCGGCGTCAGGGCCGAGGTCAGCGACCAGTTCCAGTAGCGCAGCACCGTCTGGGCGCGATCGACGGCGATGGTGTCATAGACGGTCAGCACCCGCTCCAGGGCTTGATCGGTCTGGCCGCTGTCGTCGACTTCCTGGCGGCGCAGCCCACGCCACAACTGGCGCACGCAAGCGCGCGGCAGGCCGGTGGCCTTGCAAAGGATCGCCAGCGGCTCGCCGCCCGGATCGGTGAAGATCTTGGCGCCGGTCATCGGCTTCAGGCCCGAAAGATAAGAGATCTCCTCGGCGATCTCGCGGGTGATGCCGGTCTCGCCGGCCGCCACCGCCTCGTCCAGGCTGCCATAGGGGCTCTTGGCGATGGCGGCGCGGTTGCGCTGGCGGCGCTCGATGAACTGCAGCGCCTTGCGCGACAGCGGGTCCTGCCACCCCTCGGCCGAGGCCAGGGCGAAGACGTCGCCGACCGCGTCCTGCAGGATCTCGCGCGACACCGCGAAGCGCTGGAGGATCGTCTTGCGCGCCTCGGCGTCAGCCCACCAGAACATCACATAGGCATGGCTGGGCCGCAGTTCGGGCCGGCGCAGCAGCAGCGGGATCAGGTACTGGGCGTCGCGCGTGATGGCGACGATGTTCTCAACGCCCTGGTGGCTGAACTTGACCAGTTCGTTGCGCAGCAGGGTTTCGATGACGGCGGTCTCGCCCATGTCGATCAGCGCGTCGGCCACCACTTCGTTGACCCCGCGCCGCTTGGCGATCAGGCGGCGGTGATCGGTGGTCGACTGGTAGAGGCAGGCGATCAGGTCGGCGTCCGACAGCCGCTCGGCCTCGACCAGCAGGGCGCGGGCCACCGGCAGCTCGTCGCGCATCAGCAGGCGCGCCAGCACGCCTGGGATCTCGACTAGCGTAGCCAGGCGGCGGGCGACCCTCTCGCGCTCGCCAACATTGGCGTCGCGCAGCATCTCGACCAGCAGGTCGGCGGTCATCGAGCGTTCGAAGGCGTTGATCCGGCTGGTCGGCAGGCAGACGACGTCGGCCAGCCGCTTCAACAGCGCCGAGCGCGAGCGCGGCGCGGCCCTCGGGGCCTCCGGCTCGGGAAACGACAGGGACGCGGGCTCGCTCATCGCATCGACAAGATCAGATCGTGCTTAACGGGTCGTGAGCGAGAGCCGCGACAAACTCACCGAAAGTCGCTTAGCGGAACTGGGGCTCCTCCCATTCCGGCCAGATGTCCGGCAGGTCGGTCGAGACCTTGTTGGGATAGACCGGCGCGCGCCTTTCCAGGAACGAGGTCACGCCCTCCTTGGCGTCGCCAGAGGCGCCGCGCGACTGGATGGCCCGGCTGTCGGCCTTGTGAGCCTCCATGGGGTGCGCCGCGCCGGCCATGCGCCACAGCAGCTGCCGGGTCAGGGCGACCGAGACGGGGGCCGTGTTGTCGGCGATCTCGCGCGCCAGGGCGCGGGCGGCGGGCAGCAGATCCTCGGGCGCGTGCAGCGAGCGGACGAGCCCCTTCTCCAGCGCCTCCGGCGCTGGGAACACACGACCCGTGTAGCACCACTCCAGCGCCGTCTGCAGGCCCACCAGCCGAGGCAGGAACCAGCTGGACGCGGCCTCCGGGTTGATGCCGCGACGGGCGAAGACGAAGCCGAACTTGGCCTCGGTCGAGGCCAGGCGGATGTCCATCGGCAGCTGCATGGTCACGCCCACCCCGACCGCCGCGCCGTTGATCGCGCCGATGATCGGCTTCAGGCTGTCGTACATCCGCAGGGTCACGCGGCCGCCGCCGTCGCGATAGATGTCGCCGACCTTGCCCTCTTCCCGCTCCAGCGCCTGGGGCGAGGTGCGATCGAAGGTGGCCCCGCCGGCGCCAAGATCGGCCCCGGCGCAGAACGCCCGGCCCGCGCCGGTGATGATCACCACCTTCACCGTATCGTCGGCGTCGGTGACGTCCAGCACCTCCAGCAGATCCTTCATCATCCGGGCGGTGAAGGCGTTCATCCGCTCCGGACGGTTCAGGGTGATCGTCGCGATCCCGTCCTCGACGTCGTACAGCAGGGTCTCGAAGGTGGGTTGCGACATGCAGGCTCTCCGCTTTTGGGGCAGTCAAACATGCGTATGAACTCAGAGCAACGAGGAAGCCCTAACTAAAATCCGATCTCCCCGGCGAAAGCCGGGGCCCAGATTCAGCCTGAGCGGCTGAGGATGATCCGAGATACGCCGCGTCAGCTTGGCAGACGCTCATGGGTTCGATCTGGGCCCCGGCTTTCGCCGGGGAGACGGACGTTTTAGCTACCCCCGCTTCACGCCCAGCTTGCTGATCGCGTGCACGAAGTTGTTGGGCGCGATCTCGATGTTTCCGGTCCACTTCAGATCCGGGAAGCGGGTCAGGATCTGGCGGTAGGCTTCCTCCAGCTGGATCTGGGCGACGCGCTTGCCGATGCAGGTGTGGGGGCCATAGCCGAAGGCGATGTGCTTGCTGGCGTTGGGCCGCGTGACGTCCAGCGTGTCGGGCTCGGGGAACATCGCCGGGTCGCGGTTGGCGGCGCCGTAGTACATGACCACCTTCTCGCCCTCGCGGATCAGCTGGCCGTCGACCTCGACATCGCGGGTGGCCGTGCGGCGCATGTAGATCACCGGACTGACCATGCGGATGAACTCGTCGACCGCGCCGGGCAGCAGCGACGGATCTTCGATCAGCTTCCGCTTCTGGTCCGGGAACTCGGTCAGCAGCTTCATCGCGCCCGACAGGGTGTTGCGGGTGGTGTCGTTGCCGGCGAACACGATCAGCAGCCACGAGCCGTCCAGATATTCGTCGGCCAGCAGGGCTCCGTCGACCTGGGCCCGCGCGATGGCGGTCATCAGGTCTTCCTGCGGGTCTTCGCGACGCCGCTTCAGCATCATGCGGCCGTAGTCGAACATCTCCTCGACGCCGGTGTTGAAGTCCTGGACGAACTGCATCAGCTCCAGCGTCGGGGCGACGGGGGCGGCGGCGTTCTGGACGGCCAGGTCCTGGGCGCGCTCGAGATAGTGCATCCACTTTAGGAACCGGGGCCGATCCTCGGGCGGCACGCCCAGGATCTCGCACAGGGTGAACAGCGGCAGGTGCGATGAGAAGTGTTCGACCATGTCGATCTCGGCGCCGTCCGCCAGCAGCGGCTCCATGGCGTCCAGAAGCCGCGTCACCTCGGCCCGCACCCGCTCGGTGAGGCCGCGCAGATAAGCCGGGGTGAAGTAAGGCATGTGCTCGCGGCGCAGCTGCAGGTGATGCGGCGCGTCGAGATTGATCATGGTGTCCATCGACGCCCGGAACAGCAGCGCGTGGCGCTTCTCGGGCGAACCCATCGACATCAGGATGCCGCCGCGCTGGGACGAGAAGGTCTCCGGATCGCCATTGACCCGCTGGACGTCGTCGTATCGCGTCAGGGCCCAGAAGCCCGGACCATCGAACGGCTCCGGATGCCACATCACCGGCGCCTCGGCCCGCATCCGCGCGAAGTCGGCCCAGGGCTGGCCCTTGGTGAAGCGGAAGATGTCGGCGAGGTCCACGCCGGCAAGCGTCGGATAGGTCGGCGGCGCGCCGGGCCCCGCCACGCCGTCCACCACTGTCTGGCTGATCAGGTCCATCGCACGCCTCCCGGATGGCGCCCATGTGAACGCCGTTCTTTCGGCGGACGATAGCCCGGAAACAGGTCGAACCAACGGCGCCGCGACGGCAACTTGCGTGATCGCGGATCCTGGGCGCATCCTGCCAACTGAACGCCGATCATGCGCAGACAAGCAGACGGCGACAGGGAGAGAGACGATGACCGGGATCATCGAGGCCGACTACGTCGTCGTGGGCGCGGGCTCGGCCGGCTGCGTGCTGGCGGCGAGGCTGTCCGAGGGCGGCCGGTTCAAGGTCGTGCTGCTGGAGGCCGGCGGCGACGACCGCCCAACCAAGAACCTCTCCCAGTTCGCCTCGAACCTGATGATCCACATCCCAGTCGGCTACTCGTCGACGCTGAAGGATCCCAAGGTCAACTGGCTCTACCAGACCGAGCCCGACCCCGGCACCGGCGGCCGCACCCACGTCTGGCCGCGCGGCAAGGTGCTGGGCGGCTCGTCCTCGATCAACGGCCTGCTCTATATCCGCGGCCAGCACGCCGACTATGACGGCTGGCGGCAGCTGGGTTGCGAGGGCTGGGGCTGGGACGACGTCGCCCCCTATTTCCGCCGCGCCGAGCACCAGGAGCGCGGCGACTGCGAGTGGCACGCCACGGGCGGACCGCTGAACGTCTCGGACGTCACCGAGAAGAACCCGATCTCGAACGCGGTGATCGAGGCCTGCGAACAGGCCGGCATCCCGCGCAACGACGACGTCAACGGCGTCTCCCAGGAGGGCGCGACCTACTACCAGCTGACCGTCAAGAACGGCCAGCGCTGCTCGGCGGCGGTGGCCTATCTGCACCCGGCCATGAACCGTCCCAACCTGCGGGTCGAGACCAACGCCCTGGCCGGCAAGGTGCTGTTCGAGGGCAAGCGCGCGGTCGGCGTCGAGTTCACCCAGAACGGCGTCCAGCGCGTGGCCAAGGCCCGGGCCGAGGTCATCCTGGCCGGCGGGGCGATCAACTCGCCGCAGCTGCTGCAATTGTCGGGCGTCGGCCCGGCCGAACTGCTGATCCGCAACGGGATCAAGGTCGTCGCCGACCTGCCCGGTGTCGGCGAGAACCTGCAGGACCATTATGTGATGAGCGTGCGCTATCGGCTGAAGGCCGGCGTCGTCTCGGTCAACGAGCAGTCCAAGGGCGGCCGGCTGGCCGGCGAGGCCTTGCGCTATCTCTTCCAGCGCAAGGGTCTGCTGACGCTGTCGGCCGCCCACATCGCCGCCTTCTGCAAGTCGCGGCCGGACCTCGCCGGACCGGACATCCAGTTCCACATCCTTCCGGCGACCATGGACCTGGACAAGCTGGTCAACGAACAGAAGATGGAGCTGGAGAACGCCCCCGGCCTGACCATCGCCCCCTGCCAGCTGCGCCCCGAGAGCCGCGGCCACGTGCGGATCAAGTCGGCCGATCCCAGCGTCTACCCGACCATCTTCGCCAACTACCTGGCCGATCCGCTGGACCAGGAAGTCGCCGTCGCCGGCCTGAAGTGGGCGCGCAAGATCGGCCAGGCCGCCGCGCTGTCGCCCTATGTCGAAAGCGAGATCAATCCGGGCGGCGAGTTCGCCACCGACGAGCAGCTGCTGGCCTATGCCCGCCTGTCCGGTTCGACGATCTATCACCCGGTCGGCACCTGCCAGATGGGCCAGGGCGTGATGGCCGTGGTCGACGCCCAACTGCGCGTGCGCGGGGTCGAGGGCCTGCGGGTCGTCGACGCCTCGGTCATGCCGCGCCTCGTCTCCGGCAACACCAACGCTCCCACGATCATGATCGCCGAAAAGGCCAGCGACATGATCCGCGAAGCGGCCCAGCAGCCCGTGGCGGCCTAGAGTTCGACGAGCGCGATGTCGGTATGAGTGAAGTCGTCGCCTATGAACAACAAGGGCTCCTGGGACACCTTGGCCAGGGCGTAGGCGAAGGTGTCGCCAAAATTCAACTGCGCCCGATAGCCAGTTCCTTTGCCGTATGCGACGCGTGCGCGAACCGCTTCCCGCGCTTGCTTTTCGTCGAACGGATAGAGCTCTACGCCAAGGTCAGCCAACAGGTCATCGAGCATGCTTGCCATCACTCTGCGCGATGCCAGAACCGAGGCTGTTTCGACATAGTTCGCGACCGAAAGCCGGCGGAAAGCTGCTTTCTCGATCCGGTCCAGCAAGCTCGGAGCGGCCGGCTCAAGCAAGGCGATCGCGACGATCGCCGAAGAGTCGATGATCATTCGGCCTGCTCAGCGCCAAGTCGAGCCGAATCAACGGCATCGCCGCCCGCTTCGATCCATTCGCGCGCCGTAACGGGCGTACGGTCGATGTCCCAGCTGCGCACACGATCCAGCACGCGCTCGGCAAAAACGCTGTTCGCATGTTCGAACCGATCACGGGCGTCGTCGGACATGCCGCTGGCGCGCAGACGATCCAGCCGCTCGTTCAACGCCTTGATCAACGCCTCTTCCACCGTCTCGCCCGTCAGGTCGGCAAGGTCCTGGGCCAAGCGATCCACGTCTTCAGTGTCGACGCTGAAAATCATCACGGGCTCCGCCTCACGCTCTTCAATCTAGATCAGAAGTGGCCACCGGTCACCCAGGAGTCCAGCGATGCACCCCTACCTCCACGCCCGGACCCAAGGCGACAAGCCCGCCTACATCATGGCCGGCTCTGGCGAGGTGGTGACCTACGCCCAGCTGGACCAGCGCTCGAACCAGGGGGCGCACCTGTTCCGGTCGCTCGGCCTGACGCAAGGCGACGTCATCGCCATCCTGATGGAGAACAACGCCCGCTTCTTCGAGGTCGCCTGGGCGGCGCAGCGGGCGGGGCTGTACTTCGTCTGCGTCTCGACCAAGCTAACCGCGGCCGAGGTCGAATACATTCTCAAGGACTGCGGGGCGAAGGTGTTCATCACCTCCACCGCCATGGGTCCGCTGATCGACGAGGTGGCCCGGCTGGTCCCGGACCTGACCCTGTTCGCGGTCGGCGGAACGTACGGCGCCTATGCCGACTTCGAGCAGGCCCGCGCCGACGAGCCGACCACGCCGATCGCCGACGAAAGCGCCGGCTCGGACATGCTCTACTCGTCCGGCACCACGGGTCGGCCCAAGGGCGTGAAGCCGGCGCTGAACGGCGGCCCCATCGACGCGCCCAACGCCTTGCAGATGATGGCCCAGGGCCTGTTCGGCTTCTCGGGCGACAGCGTCTACATCTCGCCTGCCCCGCTCTACCACGCCGCCCCGCTGCGCTGGTGCATGACCGTCCACAAGCTGGGCGGCACGGTGATCGTGCTGGAGAAGTTCGACCCCGAGACGGCCCTGGCCCTGATCGAGCGGCACAAGATCAATTGCGGCCAGTTCGTCCCGACCCACTTCGTGCGGATGCTGAAGCTACCGGAAGAGGTCCGCGCCAAGTATGACGTGTCGTCGATGAGGTCGGCGGTCCACGCGGCCGCCCCCTGCCCCATCCCGGTCAAGGAGCAGATGATCGCCTGGTGGGGTCCGGTGATCTACGAGTACTACGCCGGCACCGAGGGCAACGGCTTCTGCTGGATCAACTCCGACAACTGGCTGGCCCACAAGGGCAGCGTCGGCCAGGCGGTGCTGGGCGAACTGCGGATCTGCGACGACGCCGGAGACCCGGTCCCGCCCCGCACCGAGGGCGCGGTCTACTTCGCCAACGGCCCGGCGGTGAACTACCACAACGCCCCGGAGAAGACCGCCGAGAGCTACAACAAGCACGGCTGGACGACGCTGGGCGACGTCGGTTGGGCGGACGAGGAAGGCTTCCTCTACCTGACCGACCGCAAGAGCTTCATGATCATCTCGGGCGGGGTGAACATCTATCCGCAGGAGATCGAGAACCTGCTGATCACCCACCCCAAGGTCGCCGACGCCGCCGTGGTCGGCGCGCCCTGCGAGGAGATGGGCGAGCAGGTCGTGGCGGTCATCCAACCCATGGACCACGCCGAGGATCAGGCCGCCCTGGCCGCCGAACTGATGGCCTTC
Organism: Caulobacter sp. GW822-FHT07D08; assembly: GCF_058798735.1. Lineage (NCBI taxonomy): Bacteria > Pseudomonadati > Pseudomonadota > Alphaproteobacteria > Caulobacterales > Caulobacteraceae > Caulobacter > Caulobacter sp. GW822-FHT07D08. The sequence continues at coordinate 192,339 of NZ_JBXAKU010000001.1, read as the reverse complement.
GCCCGCGCCAATCTCAGCCACGTGAAGTCGCCCAGGCGGATCGACTTCATGGCCGAACTGCCCCGGCACCCGACCGGCAAGCTGTACAAGCGACTGATCCGCGACGCCTACTGGGGCAAGAGCGAGAGCCGGATCGTCTAGCTCTCGGGAAAGTTATACGCAGATTTCAGATTTGCGTATAACTTGCTTGTATGATCCAGCGCCTGCCGCTTTCGGCCAGCACCAGCTACGCGGAACTGATGGAACGCCTGCGCCTCGCGCGTCTGGGCGAGTTTCCGGCTGGGTCGAGCTTCGTCTCCAAGACGGTGAAGGGCCGGATCTACTGGTACGTCCAGATGCCGACTGGCGGCGTGAGCAGCCGCAAGCAGGTCTATGTCGGCCCCGACAGCGAAGACCTGCGCGAGCGGATCGCCCGCCACGGTGAACATCGCGCCGACGTCGAGGATCGTCGCCGACTGGTGGCGGCCATCGTCGCCTCGGGCGCGCCCCGGCCCGATCGCACCAGCGGCGAGATCGCCGCCGTCCTGGCCGAGGCCGGCGCGTTCCGGCTGCGGGCCCTGGTCATCGGCACCACCGCCTATCAGACCTATGCGGCGCACCTGGCCGTCCGCCTGCCGATCACCAGCCTGGCGACCCTGGACCTCGACATCGCCCAGGACTTCGGGATCGCCACGCATGTCGACGACAAGCTGGAGCGCCCCGTGCTCGATATCCTGCGCGGCCTGGATCCGCGCTTCCGCCCTGTCAGCTACGCCTTCGACGCCGCCCGTACGACCAGCTACGCCTTGGGCGAGCGCTATCGGGTCGACGTGCTGACCACCAATCGCGGCGCGCCGCGCGACAAGCCCTCTTTCCTGCCGACCTTGGGAAGCGACGCCGTGCCCCTCCCCTTCATGGACTATCTGCTGCGCGAGCCGGTCGAGACGGCGATGCTGCATGGCGCCGGCGTGCTGGTGAACGTCCCCGCCCCCGCTCGCTATGCCGTGCACAAGCTGATCGTCAGCCGTGATCGCAAGGTCAATCCGGAGAAGGGCCTCAAGGACCGGCTGCAGGCCGCGCAGCTGATCGAGATCCTGACGGAGGACGACCCCTTCGCCCTCCGTGACGCCTATGCCGAGGCCCGCGAGCGCGGCGAGACGTGGCGGACCCTGCTGGACGAGGCCGTCAGCCTGCTGCCCGAGGCCGCACGCGCGGCGTTGGAGCGCTAAGCCGCGCCTTTGGTTCTATACGTGCGGCGAATCCACGCTAACGCTTGGCCATGCTCGCCGCCCTGCTCGACCGCCTTCCCAAGACCGCCACCGCCCCGTTCTGTCCGGCGGAGGTTCGGGGCGCGGTCGCCGTGCCCGATGGCCTGCCAGCCTGGAAGCGGATGCTGCGGGTCGCCGGGCCCGGCCTGCTGGTCAGCGTCGGCTACATGGACCCCGGCAACTGGGCGACCGACATCGAGGCCGGGTCGCGCTACGGCACGTCCCTGCTGTTCGTGGTGGTGCTGTCGAGCCTGGCGGCGATCGTGCTGCAGACCCTGTCGATGCGGCTGGGCCTGGTCACCGGCAAGGACCTGGCGCGGATGTCGCGCGAGCGGTTCGGGCCGCGCACGGTCAAGGTCCAGTGGCTGCTGGCCGAACTGGCCATCATCGCCTGCGACATCGCCGAGGTGCTGGGCAGCGCCCTGGCCTTCAAGCTGCTGCTGGGCATACCGCTGTGGGGCGGCGTGCTGCTGACCGCCTTGGACACGGTCATCGTGCTGGGTCTCAAGGGCAAGGGTTTCCGGCAGCTGGAGGCGATCATCCTGGGCCTGATCTCGACGATCGGGATCTGCTTCGCGGTCCAGCTGATCCTGGCCCCGCCCAACGCCAGCGACGTCGCACGCGGCCTCATTCCATCGCTGGACGCGCTGAAGCAGGGCAACGCCCTCTACCTGGCGATCGGCATCCTGGGCGCGACGATCATGCCGCATAACCTCTACCTGCACTCGGCGATCGTGCAGACGCGGGCAGCGCCGGCCGACGCGCCGGGCAAGCGCGCCGCCATCCGCCTGTCGACCATCGACACCGTGGTGTCGCTGTTGCTGGCCCTGTTCATCAACGCCGCCATCCTGATCCTGGCGGCGTCGGCCTTTCACGGCTCGGGCCTGACCGAAGTGGCCAGCATCGAGGAGGCGCATCAGCTGCTGGCCCCGGTCACCGGCGGCGCGCTGGCCGGCGTGCTGTTCGCCATCGCCCTGTTCGCCTCGGGCCAGAGTTCGACCTTCACCGGCACCATCGCCGGCCAGGTGATCCTGGAGGGGTTCCTGGACCTGAAGATCCCCTGCTGGCAGCGACGGCTGATCACCCGGGGCCTGGCCATCGTCCCGGCCCTTATCGGGGTGCTGACGATGGGCGAACACTCGGTCGGCAAGCTGCTGGTGCTGACCCAGGTGGTCCTCTCGGCCCAGCTGCCGTTCGCCATCTGGCCGCTGCTGCGCTTCACCGACGACAAGGCGCTGATGGGCGTTTTCGCCAATGGCTGGCTGACCAAGACGGTGGCGTGGTTCCTGTTCGTGGTGATCTCGGCGGCGAACGTCTGGCTGGTGGTCAGCACATTCTCCTAAAATCACCGATTTCCCCGGCGAACGCCGGGGCCCAGATCGAGCCACGAGCCTTGCCAGCCTGACACGGCCCTGGGCGCGAACACTCAAACCTCTTCGGATGAATCTGGGCCTCGGCGTTCGCCGGGGAGATCGGTTGGAATAGCGGCTACCGCTTGCCCTTAATCACCGCCCATGCCACCTATCCAAACAACTGTTCGAGGGAGAAAACACCATGAAGGAAGTCGCCTACGCCGACGTCGCCAGCCTGGTCGGCCAGGAGATCGGCGTGTCCGACTGGGTCGAGGTCACCCAGGAGCGCGTCAACCTGTTCGCCGAGGCCACCGGCGACCACCAGTGGATCCACGTCGACGTCGAGCGCGCCACCCGCGAGATCGGCGGCCCGATCGCCCACGGCTACCTGACCCTGTCGCTGATCCCGATGCTGGGCGCGGACATCCTGCGCGTCACCGGCGTCACCCGCGGCATCAACTATGGCTGCGACAAGGTCCGCTTCACCGGCATGGTCCGGGTCGGCAAGCGCGTGCGCATGCGCCAGAAGCTGCTGTCGGCCGAGCCCAAGTCGGGCGGCCTGCAGATGAAGAACGAGTGCACCATCGAGATCGAGGGCGAAGAACGCCCGGCCTGCGTGGCCGAGACGATCTCGGTGATCTACGGGGCATAGTCGTCCACGATCCTCGGGCCGCCGGAATCGCGCTAGCGTCCAGCGGTCCGAGGAGCGTCTGATGGCCAAGCAGCACGACTATACCAGCCTGATCGAATGGACCGGCGACCGGGGCCAGGGCACGCGCACCTATCGTGGCTACGACCGCACCTGGACCATCGCCACGCCCGGCAAGCCGCCCGTCCCCTGCTCCAACGATCCGCTGCTGGGCGGCGACCCGACGCTGCACAATCCCGAAGACCTGCTGCTGTCCTCGCTGAGCGCCTGCCACATGCTGTGGTACCTGCACCTGGCCTCGGTCGCGGGGATCGTGGTGCGCGGCTACCGGGACCAGCCGATCGGCGTCGGCGAGAGCACGCCCGACGGCGCTGGCCGCTTCCTGAGCGCGACGCTGAAGCCCCATATCCGGGTCGAGCGCGGCGCGGATCTCGCCAAGGCCGACGCCATCCATCATGAGATCCACAAGGTCTGCTTCATCGCCAGGTCGGTGAACTTCCCGGTGGCCTATGCCGCGACCTACGAGGAAGCGGCCGCCTGACAGGGAGCTCAGCCCAAACGCAAAGCGGCCGCCGGATCGCTCCGGCGGCCGCTTCGGTCAGTCATAGGCGGGTGGTCACTTCTTGATGGCGTCGCCGATCTTGTCCTGAACCTGGCCGACCTTGTTCTGCACGTCGCCCTTGGCCTTTTGGGCCATGCCTTCGGCTTCCAGGCGTTCGTTGCCGGTGGCCTTGCCAGCGGCTTCCTTGACGGCGCCCACGCCCTTGTCGATGGCGCCTTCGACACGATTGGTGCTCATGGCTCACTCCTGTGTGGTGTTGGACTCCCCACAAGAACGGGCCTCGCGCGCATCGCGTTCCGAAATAGTCGTTAAAGCGTGGCAGCGGAAAGTGTGAGCGGTTTCGGCGCCCGCCACGCTCAAGGTGTTAGAGATAGAGCCTGTCCGTTTCTGATGCTTCCATCAGAAACGGACAGGCTCTAGTGCGAAGCCCCCATCGCATTGGCCGAGATCGCCACCGCCGCGACCGCGCCAGGGATGGCCGGCTCGGGCTTGGTCAGCCGGGCCTGGGTGACCGGCGAGCCGGGGACCTTGTCCAACAGGGCCAGGGTCTCGCGGATGAACTTGGCGTGGGTGACGATGCCGATCTCCAGGCGCTCGCCCGAAAGCTCGACCTGCTGGGTCAGGAGGCCGGCCACGAACTGGACTTCCTGGCTTTCGCTGGCGCCCGGCCGGCGACGCGCGCCCTCGGCCATGAACACCGGTCCGCCCGAATTGCCGGGGAACACCGAGAAGTCCATCAGGAAGGTCGGGAAGTTGGCGGCCGGCGCCAGCGGGTACGACGCCACCCGGCCCGAGCGCAGGATCGGGAAGCCGGCCGGATTGGCGGAGAGACCGCGCGGGAAGCCCAGCGCCATCATCTCATCGCCGGGGCCGAGGTTGAACTTGTTGAAGGTGTCGTCCTGGGCCAGGTAGTTGATCGGGATAGCGGCCTTGACGAACTCGGGCGGCGCCTCGACCACCATGACCGCGATGTCGCGGGTCGGGTGCTTGACCCACAGCGGGTGGTCGCCGTCGCGGATCTTCAGGGTCTCGGGATCGAAGCGCCAGACGCCGTCGCCGCCTTCGATGCGGTAGCCGATCTTGGCCGAGACGGAAGGCATCTTGTCGAACACATGGGCGGCGGTGACCAGGATGGTCCGCGGCTTGCCGTCCGGGGTCGGGTCGGAGATCAGAAAGCCGGTGCCGACCGTCCGCGTACCGTCACCCAGTGGCTGCTCAATCTGAACCGTCGCCTTGATCAGGTCGACGGAGAGATCCCAGGCCATATCGCCCCCTTGGTTACGCTTAACTCGACTACTCGCCCGACTACCGAGTGAGTTTGACCACAGGATTCTCGCGCCGCAAGTTGTCGTTCTGCCGCAGTCGCGCGTTAGAGCCGGTTGGGGAAAATTCTGGCCATGAACCGGCGACAGATGATGACGAGCGCGGCCGCGACGCTTACGTCATCCCCCACAGTCCTCCCTGGAATAGCTTTCGGATCCGCCATGTCCTCAGACGCAGTCCGCCCCGTTCCCCCGGTCGCGCGCAAGATCCCCAAGACGATCGAGCAGCTGGGGCGCACCCGCGTCGACGACTATGCCTGGATGAAGGACGACAACTGGCAGAAGGTTCTGCGCGACCCGGCCCTGATCAAGGCCGACGTCAAGGCGCACCTGACCGAGGAGAACGCCTACGCCAAGGCCATGCTCGCCTCGACCGAGGCGCTGCAGACGGCGATGTTCGACGAGATGAAAGGTCGCATCAAGGAGGACGACGCCAGCGTCCCCGCCAAGGACGGTCCGTTCGAGTACTACACCCGCTTCGAGAAGGGCGCGCAGCATCCGATCCACGCCCGCAAGGCGGCTGGCGGCGGCGCCGAGGAGATCCTGCTCGACGAGGAGACCGAGTCGAAGGGCAAGGCCTTCTACCAGGTCGGCGCGGCCAGCCATTCGCCGGACCACAAGCTCTACGCCTTCGCCGTCGACGAGCAGGGTTCGGAGGTCTACCGCGTCCATGTGAAGGACCTGGCGACCGGCGAGGTCCTGGAAAGTCCCGTCGAGAGCACCACCGGCGACTTCTGTTTCTCGCCCGACAGCCAGTGGCTGTACTGGACGTTCCGGGACGACAACGGCCGGCCGGCCAAGATCTATCGTCGGCCGGCCAGGGGAGCGGCCCAGGACGACGTGCTGATCTATGACGAGCCCGACGAGGGGTTCTTCATCGGCGTCGGCGTCACCAGTTCCGAGAAATATGTCGTCATCTCCTGCGGCAACCAGGAGACCAGCGAGAACCTGCTGATCCCCGCCGCGACGCCCACCGCGACGCCGGTCGTCTTCCACCCACGCGAGGTCGGCGTCCGCTACGAGGTCGAGCACTGGAACGACCACTGGGTGATCCGCACCAACGCCGACGGCGCGGTCGACTGGAAGCTGGTCACCGCGCCGGAGAGCGCCACCGGCAAGGCGAACTGGAAGGACTGGATCGCCCACCAGCCGGGCCGCCTGATCTCCGGGACCATGGCCTTCAAGGCCTGGTTCGTGCGGCTGGAGAAGGTCGACGCGCTGAACCAGGTCGTGGTCACCACCGTGAACGGTGATGAGCACACCATCGGCTTCGACGAGGCCGCCTATGCGCTCAGCCTCGAAGGCGGCTACGAGTACGACACCGCCAGCCTGCGCTTCGTCTACAACTCGATGACCACGCCCCGGCAGTGGTTCGACTACGACATGGCCTCGCGCCAGCGCACCCTGCGCAAGACGCAGGAAATCCCGTCGGGCCATGACCCAGCCCAGTACGAGACCCGCCGCCTGAACGCCAAGGCCAGCGACGGGACCGACGTGCCGGTGTTCATCCTGATGAAGAAGGGAACCCCGCTGGACGGCTCGGCCCCGCTGCTGCTGTACGGCTATGGCAGCTACGGCATCGCCATGGAGCCCAGCTTCTCGATCCGGAACCTCAGCCTGGTCGACCGCGGCTGGATCTGGGCCACGGCCTGCCCGCGCGGCGGCTCGGAAAAGGGCTGGGGCTGGTTCCTGGACGGCAAGAAGTTCAAGAAGAAGAACACCTTCACCGACTTCATCGCCTGCGCCGAGCACCTGCACGCGGCCGGCTACGGCAAGCCGGCCAACACCGTGGCCTATGGCGGCTCGGCCGGCGGCCTGCTGATGGGCGCCATCACCAACATGCGGCCGGACCTGTTCGCCGGGATCATCGCCGCCGTGCCGTTCGTCGACGTGGTCAACACCATGAGCGACACGTCCCTGCCCCTGACCCCGCCGGAATGGCCCGAGTGGGGCAATCCGCTGGAGGATAAGGACGCCTACGACTACATCGCCAGCTACTCGCCGTACGACAACGTCTCGGCCAAGCCCTATCCGGCCGTGCTGGCCACCGGCGGCCTCTCCGACCCGCGCGTCACCTACTGGGAGCCCGAGAAGTGGGTCGCCAAGCTCCGCGACTTCACGACCAGCAGCAATCCCGTTCTGCTGAAAATCAATATGGACGCCGGCCACGGCGGGGCCTCGGGACGCTTCGATTTCCTCAAGGAGATCGCGCTCGACTACGCCTTCGCCGTCTGGGCGGTCGAGAAGGGCTGGACCAAGGCGTGAGCGTGCTGATCAGACCGTCGACCGACGCCGACCTGCCGGCCATTACCGGCATCTATGCCTGGAACGTCCTGAACGGTCTGGGCACCTTCGAGGAGATCCCGCCGGACGAGGCCGAGATGGGCCGCCGCCGGCAGGCCTTCCTCGATCGCGGCCTGCCCTATCTGGTCGCCGAGCTGGACGGCGAGGTTGTCGGCTACTGCTACGCCGGCCCGTTCCGCCTGCGCGCGGCCTATCGCTACACGGTCGAGGACAGCGTCTATGTCTCGCCCAAGGCGGTCGGCAAGGGCGTCGGCCGGGCGCTGCTGGAGGCGCTGATCTCCCATTGTGAAGCCTTGGGCCTGCGGCAAATGTGCGCGGTGATCGGCGACAGCGGCAACACCGCCTCGATCGGCCTGCATGCGGCGCTTGGCTTTGAAAAGAAAGGTGTTTTCCCGGACATGGGCCACAAGTTCGGCCGCTGGGTCGACCTGGTGTGGATGCAGCGCCCTCTCAACGGCGGCGGCGAGACTCCGCCGGACGCGCCCGGCATGGCCCTCAGCGGCGTGTAATTGTAAAATATTGTTACGCCAGAACGAAGTTTAACCAGTCCCCCCATAGCTTTCCTGCTTGGGAAGGTTCGGGAGAACTTCTGAAATGGACGAAAAGCGGCGGACGACGACCGCGCTGATGCGGGCTTACGTGCCAATCGTACGCGGCTACCTGATCGCGGCGGCCGTTTACTATGCTTTGATCAGCCTATCCCACCCCTTCTACGAGAAGGGCGGCGAGCTTCTGGTGCTGGAAGGCCTGGCCGTAAGCTCCGCGCTCTATGCCTTGTGGAGTTGGGTCGCCCTTAGCCGCGGCAGGATCATGGGCCTGTCGCTGGAAGCCGTCAGCTTGGGCATGAACGCCCTGTTCCTGGCCAACACCCTGGCCTACCAGACCCTGCATTTCGAAGCCCAGAAGCTGGTTTATTTCGTGCTGATGGCCCTGGTTTTCGCCACCTCGGCCCCCAGCCGCCGCGTGGCGCTGATCAGCGTGGCCGCCGCCATCGCCAGCCTGACCTGGATGATCCGCCACGCCTCGAAGGAGATGATAGACCAATTCATCTTCGTCGGCCTGGCCGGCGCCTTCTCGGCTGTCGGCATGTCGACCCTGATGCGTGGCGTCGTCGGCCGCGAGGTGCGCGCGCGCCTGGCCAGCGAGACGCTGAACGCCGAGCTGCAGCGCGAGCTGATCGAGAACCGCCGTCTGAAGACCGAGGCCCAGGCGCTGGCCTTGGCCGCCGAGACCGCCAACCGCGCCAAGACCGAATTCCTGGCCACCATGAGCCACGAGATCCGCACCCCGTTGAACGGCGTGCTGGGCATGGCCCAGATCATGGGGACCGGCGAGCTCTCGCCCGACCAGCGTCAGCGCCTGGAAACCATCGCCGCCTCGGGCCAGTCGCTGCTGGGCGTGATCAACGCCATTCTCGACATCTCCAAGATCGAGGCCGGCAAGATGGACATCCTGCCCGCCCCGTTCGATCTCTGCGCCCAACTCAATACGCTGCGCCAGCTCTATGGCGGCCTGGCGCGCGACAAGGACCTGGCGTTCAGTCTGGAGGTCGCGCCCGACGCCGGCGGCTGGCGACTGGGCGACGCCGAGCGCCTGCGCCAGGTGCTGTCGAACCTGATCTCCAACGCCGTGAAGTTCACCGAGGCCGGCGCGGTGCGGGTGATCGTCGAGGGCGACGCCACGACGCTGACCGCGCGCGTCATCGACACCGGTGTCGGCATCCCCGGGGACCAGCGCGAACGGCTGTTCACCAAGTTCGCCCAGTTGGACAGCTCCAGCACCCGCCAGGCCGGCGGCTCAGGCCTGGGCCTGGCGATCTGCAAGACCCTGATCGAGCTGATGGGCGGCGCGATCACCTTCTCGGCCCCGGCCGAGGGCGGCGCCTGCTTCACCGTTGTCCTGCCGATGGCCAAGACCGCGCCCGCTCCGACCCTGAACATCGCCGCGCCCGAGCTCGAGGACAAGGCCGGCGCGCCGCGGATCCTGGTCGTCGATGACAACCAGACCAATCGCGCCGTGCTGCTGACCCTGCTGAGTCATCTGGGCGTCGACGGCCACTTCGCCGTTGATGGTCGCGACGCGGTGGCGATGTGGGAGAGGGACCGCTGGGACGCGATCCTGATGGACGTGCACATGCCGGTCATGGACGGGGTAGAGGCCAGCAAGGCCATCCGTGAGGGCGAGCGCCGGACAGGCCGGCCCCGCACCCCGATCATCGCCGTGACCGCCAGCGTGCTGACCCATGAGCGGACGCTCTATGCCGACGCCGGCATGGACGCCATGGTGCCCAAACCCGTCGAGGTTCCGCGCCTGGTCGAGGCCCTGGCCCAGGCGCTGTCGATCACGGAGGTCGATGAGACCGAGGGACGCGGCGCCGCCTGAGCCCGCCAGAGGGCGGATACGAAAAAGGGGACGCTCGCCGGCGTCCCCTTCGTCGTTCTAAAGGCTGGTGAGCGATCAGCCCTTGCGCGAGCGCGTAGCCTTGCCCTTGCGGCCGCCCTGGCCCAGGCCAAGGGCCTTGGCCATCGCCGAACGGGCTTCGCTATAGGCGGGCGCCGTGGTCGGATAGTCGTTCGGCAGACCCCACTTGGCCTTGTACTCGGCCACGGTCATACCGTGGGTCGTGAGGTGGCGCTTCAGAGTCTTGTAGGGCTTGCCGTCTTCGAAGCTGATCAGAGCTTCCGGCGTAATGCTCTTACGGATCTGAGCCGGCGTCGCCTTGGTCACGGCCTCGACCGTGGGCGCCGGCGGCGCGCCAATACCGGCCAGAGCGTCGTGCGTAGCGCGGATCAACGCAGGAAGTTCCGAAACCGGCGTAACGTTATTGGCCACATAGTTGGCCACGATTTCGGCGGTTAGCTCGATTAAGGTCGCTTTATCTTCCACGATCACAACTCCATTCCCCTTTGATCCGCAATTACACGGCCGCCTGAGAAAGACAAGTAGTTTACCCACGATTTGTCAGCCAATTCGTGAAGTACCGTAACAATTGACTGTCGTTGAGCGCGCTCAGCAGCGCTAATTTTCGCCAACTATAACGATGACAACGCTGTTATCAGGCATCGATTCGGCAGCTAAACCCCAACGTGAGTCCCTCTATCTCGCAACTGCGAACTCGACTTGGATGAGTTCTGACATCCCAGGGGCCAATACCGCGACATGCGCGTGCTCAACGCTCGAAGCGGCGCCGATTGCCCCTCGCCGCCCAGGAGTAGGCTTTCGCCGACAAGATCATTGCGCGGCTGGACTTGCCAATCGATTGTATCCTCGCCGCGCTTGACCTTTTGGGACCTCGGCGACGAGGCCGCGGTATCGCGAACTTCGGAGAACCGCCGGCGCTATGTGTCAGGCTAGGAAATCGGCTTAGCGATCGTTCGACGCATGAAAGAGAACAAAGCCAGAGCGGCATCTGCAAAAGGCCTGCAAAAACCCGATTTCTAGCCGGGCCGCGTCGGCCGTAAGTGATTGAATTGATTGGCTGGGGAACTAGGACTCGAACCTAGAATGACGGTACCAAAAACCGCAGTGTTACCATTACACCATTCCCCAGCAGGAACGGCGAAACCCCTCAGGGCTCGGCGAGGCGGTGGAAATAGCTCACGACTCGGATGGATGCAACATCCCATTTCAGAACTTTTTTCGGGCTGTCACACGAACCTCGAAAAAGGCGCTTGCGCCCTCCGAAACCGCCCCCTATAAGGCCGGCCTCCAAGTCGGAGTGTGGCTCAGTCTGGTAGAGCACTGCGTTCGGGACGCAGGGGTCGCAGGTTCAAATCCTGCCACTCCGACCATTTCCTCCCCGCCAACCAGAGGCGGGAAAACAGCCCAAAATTCATAAGTTTAGGCGTCGCGAAAGCGACGCCTGACTTGCGACTCGCCGGAACTTGGGCGCGTTGCGCGCTGTTCATTTGGTCGCAACCCGAACAGCGGTTAGCTTGTCGCCGGTTTCGCTCACAGGACCTCCGATGAAGCAGTTCTTTCTGACCGTCGCCGGCGTCTTCGTCGGTCTTCTGCTGTTCGTGGTCGGCGTACCCTTTCTGCTCATCGTGATGGCCGCCGGCGCGGCGCGGCCCGCGCCCGTTCCCACCCACACCGTGCTGCAGCTGGACCTGCGGGGCGGCCTGTCGGACCAGGCGCCTCAGAACCCCTTCGCCGCGTTCGGCGGCGGCGGGAGTTCGGTGATGTCGATCATCGAGACGCTGCGGCGCGCCGAGAAGGACGACAAGGTCCAGGCTGTTCTGGTGCGCCTGCCCGAGGGCGGCATGGCCCCGGCCGCGGCCGACGAGCTGCGCCTGGCGTTCAAGCACTTCCGCGAGACCGGCAAGAAGCCGATCTACGCCCACAGCCAGGGGCTCTATCCGTCCGGCATGGTCACCTCGACCTACATGCTTGGCGCGGCCTCCAGCGAGCTCTGGATGCAGCCCGACTCGAGCTTCCAGGCGGTCGGCGTTTCGTCGGAGGCGATGTTCTTCAAGCGCTTCTTCGACAAGTACGGCGTCAAGGCCGAGTATGAGCAGCGCTACGAGTACAAGAACGCGGTCAATCCCTACCTCTACAGCGACTACACGCCGGCTCACCGGGAATCGACGCTGTCGTGGATGGGCTCGGTCTATCGCACGGCCCTGACCAGCGCGGCGATCGACCGCAAGCGGGATCCGGTCGCCCTGACCAAGACCCTCGAGGCGGGCCCGTACAGCGCCCAGGAAGCGCAAGGCAAAGGGCTGATCGACAAGGTCGGCCAGGTCAGCGACATCCAGGCCTTCGCCCTCGACAAGGCCGGCAAGGGGGCCAAGCTGGTCGACTTCGACGACTACGCCGCCCGTTCCAAGCCGCCGACCGTCAAGACGGGCCCGGCCATCGCCGTGATCGGGGCCGAGGGCGCCATCGTCACGGGCTCCGACGGCGGCGGCTCGCCGTTCAGCGGCGACGGCAACGTCTATTCCGACAACGTGGCCCAGGCCTTCAAGACGGCGATCGATGACAAGGACGTCAAGGCGATCGTGTTCCGCGTTTCCTCGCCAGGGGGTTCGGACACCGCCTCGGAGCAGATCCTGGCCTCCGTGAGGGCCGCCAAGGCGGCCGGCAAGCCGGTGGTGATCAGCATGGGGACCTATGCGGCCTCGGGCGGCTACTGGATCTCCAGCCAGGCCAATTCGATCATCGCCCAGCCCTCGACCCTGACCGGCTCGATCGGCGTCTATGGCGGCAAGTTCGCCGTGGGCGACGCTCTGGCCCGCTTCGGCGTCGACACCAAGCCCCTGCATGTCGGCGGCGACTATTCGCAGGCCTTCGGCGCGGGCGAGGGCTTCACGCCCGAGCAGCGCGCCAAGTTCTCCGGCTGGATGGACCGCATCTATGCCGGCTTCGTCGCCCGCGTGGCCGAGGGCCGTCACCTGCCGCCCGAGCGCGTGCGCGAGATCGCCAAGGGCCGCGTCTGGACCGGCGAGCAGGCCAAGCAACTGGGCCTGGTCGACGAGCTGGGCGGCTTCTACGACGCGGTCGACAAGGCCAAGGCCCTGGCCAAGCTGAAGGACGATGTGCGCCTCAAGCGCATGGATGGCGGCAAGTCGCCGTTCGAGGCCTTCGAGCGCTTCCTGGGCGTCAGCGAGACCTCGGCCAAGACCCTGGCGGCCGCCGCCTGGGTGCTGGGCGATCCGCGCTCCCAGGCGATCCTGGACGAGATGGCCAAGGCGCGCCTGCGGGCCGCGCCGGGCGGGGCGTCGGTGCTGGCGGACACGCCGGTGCGGTAGGGCTTTCCCATAAGGCTCGGAGAGAAGCCGCCTGGTTCGCGCCAGGCGGCTTTTTCTTGCGCGGTGCGGATGGCGCGGCTGACGCCTCCCGACGGCGACGGGGCGGCGTCCGCACCCCCACGTGTCATTCCGGCCGTGGCGAAGCGGAAGAGTCGCCCCTCCCCCTGAGCCGGCGCAGCGCGATGCTCGCTTGGGGCATGGACAAGCCCTGAGGACGTTCCAGGGATGAGAACGAGAGCCGATCCCTTCGCATGCCAGCGCCCAAAGAAAAACGGCGGGCTCCTTTCGGAGCCCGCCGCCATTCCTAGAGCCGTAAGGCTCGACCTTAGAAGGTCAGGTCGAAGCCGACGCGCAGGTAGCGCGGCGTCTGATAGGTGATCGGCTGGCCGAACACCGGCTGGCGACCGGCCGACAGCGGGCTGCCCGAGAGCGGAGCGGTGTACAGCACGGTGCCGTTTTCGGCGACGTTCTGCAGGTTCACCGGCTTGCGCGAGTTGAAGATGTTGAAGACATCCGCGCGCAGGACGAGGTCGCCCTGATACGGGAAGAACTTCGGCACCGTATAGCGCACCGAGGCGTCGAACGAGGTCGTCCACGGCGTGCTGGCGCCCGTGCCCTGCGGCACCAGCTTGCCACCGCAGTAGTGGGTGTAAGACGGGCCGTAGTTGTTTTCCAAGACCGGGTCGTTCGGGTCGTAGCCGATGCAGCCGATGCGGCGCGGCGAGATGATCGTGCCGTTACCGCCGATCATCAGGCTGTCCGTCAGCTGATACGAACCATAGCCCTTGAAGACGTGGGCGTGGTGGTTCGGCAGCGGGCCGTAGGCGCCTTCCACCAGGGTCGGCGTGTCGAACTGCAGGGTGACGCCCGAGTCCGTCTGGCCGCTGGCGTAGTCGCTGTACGACGAGCCTTCGTAGTTACCCTTCGCCGACGACAGGGTGTAGGTGCCGTGGAAGCTCCACTTGCCGTCGAAGGCGCGGTCGAACGACAGATCCAGAGCGGTGTAGGTCCGCTTCGGCTTCGGATAGCCCAGTTGAGCTTCCGTGAAGGTGATCGTCGGCAGGTCCGTGCCACCGGCCCGCAGCGGGAACTGCAGGCGCACCGTCGCGGGCGAACCCGGGTTGATGATCGCGTAGTCCTGCAGCGTGCCGTCGTAGTTGTCGCAGTTCAGGCCCTTTTCCTTGCAGTACGCACGAACGGCGTAGTCGATGGCGACGTCGTCGGCGCCTTCGACCAGGTTGCGGTAGGTCAGGGTCACGCCGACAGTCCACAGGTTGTCGAACTTGTGGCTGTAGCCGATCAGGTATTCGTCTTCCTCGGTGGCCTTCAGTTCCTTGCTGTGCTGTTGATCAGCCGCGAAGAACGTACCGTCGTTCTGATAGGTACAACCGATCACGCCCGCGGCCGAAGCGCCGCCGGCGACGCAGGCGCGAGCGCCCGTGTAGCCGATGATCTGGGTGCCGAGGCCGCCGGTCGGCAGACCGGTGGTCGGGTTCGGCGTGTAGCCGGCCGCGTTGTAGTAACGCGCGGTGAAGTCGAGGATGCCCGCCGCCTGGCGATAGGCCGTGTTGCTGGCGATCGGCAGGAAGTACTTGCCGTAGTTCGCGAACAGCTTGTCACGACCTTCACCGGTGGGATCCCAGGTGACGCCGATACGCGGACCGATGTTGTTCTTCAGGTCGGCGAAGACGACGCCATTCGAGCCGGCCAACTGGAAGGTGTCGCTACGGACGCCGAGGTTCAGCGTCAGGCCGCTCACGGGCGTCCAGGAATCCTGCACGTACCAGGCCTTGTTCATTCCGTCGAACGAGCCGCCGCCGATGAACGTACGGGCTTCGATGTACTGCGTGCCGGCGGCCAGGCCCAGGGCGTTGGTCGAGTTCGCGACACGGTAGGTGTAGGCCGCGTTGCCGGGATAGACCGACTGGTGCTTCAGATAGTTGTCTTCGTGGTCGTAGCCGCCACGGATGTGGTGCTTGCCTGCGAGATTGAAGTACAGGTCGGCGTCGGCGCGCCAGAAGTTGCGCTTGGTGTTGTAGGGGAAGCCGATCGCGCCCGAGGTCTGCTGGCTGATCGTCGCCGCCGTGCCCGCGCGGGCGTCTTGCACCAGCGGATCGGTGGTGTTCAGCGGCAGGGTCGCCTGGTTGTCGGTACTACGGCCATAGGCGCCCGACAGGGTGAGCCAGTCGGTGAACGAGCCCGTGTACTTGAACACGAAGTTCTCGCCGCCGGTCGGGGAGTTCGAACCCGACTTGAAGCCGCCGACCGCATCGGTGAACTGGTTGTAGCCGTAGGTGCGGGTCTTCAGGACGTCGTTGGTCCGGAAGTAGGTGGCTTCGAAGTGCTGGCGCGACGTCAGGTAGGCGTCGAGCTTGGCGCCGTAGAAGGGCTGACCCGAACGGTTGATGGTCAGGTTCTGAGCGCCGACCGCCGTCTGGTTGGCCAGGGTAGCGGCGGTCGAGCGCGAAGCCGTGCTCGTTTCCAATTCGCGGATCTGCGCCAGGGCGTACAGGAAGACGTGATCCTTGATGATCGGACCGCCGGCTTCGAAGACCATGTCCTTGGAGCTGCGGTTCGCGTGATTGCCGGCGCTGAGGTAGGTGTCCTTCTGATCGGACCGCCACTTGTTCGGCTCGTAGTTGCCGTGGACGGCGAACATGAAGTCGTTGGTGCCGGACTTGGTCACGGCATTGATGATGCCGCCGGTCGCGCGGCCGAACTCGGCGGGATAGCCGCCGGTCTTCACTTCAAACGTCTTGTAGAAGTCGAACGGCACGGTGCCGCCGCCGAGGTACGTGTTGAAGTTCGTGATGTTCAGGCCGTTGACGTAGAAGGCGTTTTCCGAGACGGAAGCGCCGCCGATGGCCGTCTGGCCGGCGTAGTTGCCGGCGGCGCCCTGGATGGCGCCCGGCGCGAGCAGGGCCAGACCCTGAGCGCTGCGGACCACGGGGACCGATTTCACGAGTTGTTCGACGTCCACGGCCAGGCCGGTCGTGGTCTGGGAGAAGTCCAGCTCCGGACGCGCCGAAGCGGTGATCACCACTTCCGAGACTTCGCCGCTCGCGACCAGCGTGAAGCTGTAGTTCGACTCACCGCCGGCGCGAACCGCCAGGCCGGCGTTGTCGGCTTGCTGATAGCCATCCTTCGAGATCGTCACCGTATAGGCGCCGGTCGGAATCAGCGCGGCGCGGAACACGCCATTGCCGTCAGTCGTCGAGTTCTGCGTGACGCCGGTGGACTGCGACTTCACGACCACCGAAGCGCCCGCGACGGGCGCGCCGGCGGTGGTCAGAACGCGACCGTTCAGCGTACCGCTGGTATAGTCCTGCGCCGAGGCCAAGGTCGGGATCGCGGTGGCGACCACCGTGACCGCTAGCGGCGCCGCGACGGCGGCCAAGCCCGCGAGCAACGTCGTCGCCAGTAGGCGCGCGCGTGCGCTACCTTTGTTGAATTCCATGCTCTTCAAATCCCCTCTGAGCGTGGCGCGGGCGGCAAGTCGGACAGAACCCCTCGAGAAACTTTGTCCGACCTGGAGCGGAAAAACCGCCAAACGGCGCCACGAGATCACTGGTGTCCCGGAAAACATTTCTCCGGTTGTGCGGACGTTAGGGGCGCGCGCCGCCGAGGGTCAATTGTCATTGCAAAATTGTAATTCACATCACGCCTCTCTGTCGCAAAATCGCCACAGGGCCGCCGCTTTTCCGGAGACCGTTGCTCGGCTGGGATACCCAAGGCTCGGGAGCCCGCGCAAAATCTTCGTCAGGCTTTTGTTTTATCGAGGTTATTCTGACCTCGAGGAACGCCGTTCAAGCCGTTATCGTTTCGAAGAAAATCCAGCGAGAAAATTACCGGCCATAGTTGACAGACAGAAAATCATGCCCGGAATAACGCGGTTCGACACAAATCTCTTTTGAGAGCAGGGTAAAGGGCGACACATTCTCTTCACAAATGCCGTCCCAGCGCGCACCTTGACCGGCAGCGCTGACCATTGCCTAGGCGCCCGTCGCCCATGAAGATGCCGACGCGGCGGAGCACGCCGCGCGACATGAGCCCAAAGAACCGATGAGTGAATTTCGACGCGTCACCGACTCCCTTTCGGTCAGCCCGCAGGTGACCGAGGCCGACATGGCCCGCGCCGCGGCCCAGGGATTCGTCCTGGTGATCAACAACCGCCCCGACGGCGAGGACCCCAGCCAGCCGTCGAGCGCGACGATCGAGGCGGCGGCGCGGGCGGCGGGGATGAACTATCTGCACGTGCCGGTGCGGGGCGGCCCGACCCAGGAACAGGTGGACGCCGTTCGCGCGGCGATGGAAGGCGCCGGCGGACCGGTTCTGGCCTTCTGCCGCTCCGGCACGCGCTCGATCGTCACCTGGTCGATCGGCCGGGCGCAGGACGGCGAGGACCGCGAGACCCTGGTCAACCAGGGCCGTGAAGCGGGCTATGACCTGTCGGGCGTGTTACCCGCTTAAGCCTGACTAGAAAGCGGCCGACTCGCGGGCCGCCATCGGCGTCGGTTCGGGGTGGCAGCTGGCCAGAACGAACTGCGCCATGATGATACACAGGATGGCGAAGGCCACGCGCTGGAGCCGTTTTGAGACAAAAATCGCCGCGTCCGCCGTCATGGCCGATCCCTCCAGGGTTACTGGAAGCTTAAAGCGCAAGACCGGCGCCGCCGCCGTGTCCCAGGAGCGAACCGATGATCCCCTTCGTCCGCGAGCTGGAATTCGAATACGGCCGCTGCGACCCGGTCTCGCCGCTGATCCGGCGGGTGATCGCCCGCAATCCCGGGCCGTTCACCTATACCGGCACCGGCGTCTACATCGTCGGACGGGGCGAGGTGGCGGTGATCGACCCCGGCCCGGACCTGGCAGAGCACTTCGACGCCCTCAGGGCCGCTCTGGCGGGCGAGCGGGTGACCCATGTGCTGGTCACCCATCACCACCTGGACCACTCTCCCCTCGCCCATCCTCTGGCCCGGGCGTTCGGCGCGAAGGTCTACGGCCTGCCCGCCCCCGCCGACCACGGCGAGGCGGCGTCCCCGGGACTCGAGGAAGGCGCCGACGGCCGGTTCAGGCCCGACGTCGCCCTGGCCGACGGCGACCTGCTTTCGGGCCCTGGCTGGACGCTGGAGGCCATCATGACGCCGGGCCACACGTCCAACCACGTCTGCTTCGCCCTGAAGGAAGAGAACGCCCTGTTCAGCGGCGATCACATCATGGGCTGGTCGACCACGGTGATCACCCCGCCCGACGGCGACATGGGCGACTACTTCGCCAGCCTGGAAAAGGTGCGATCGCGCGGCTTCGAGATCCTGTGGCCCACCCACGGCGCGCCGGTTCGCGCGGTCGGCCCGTTCATCGACGCCTATGTCGCCCACCGCCGCGCCCGCGAGGCCCAGATCCTCGAGGCCCTGGGCGCGGGTTTCACGACCATCAAGGCGATGGTGCCCAGCCTCTACGCGACCGTGGACCCCAGGCTGCACCCGGCGGCGGCCCACTCGGTTTTCGCGCACATGATTCAGCTGGTCCGCGAGGGGCGGGTGACAACGCCGGGCGAGCCGGGATTGGATGCGGAGTATCGGTTGGCTTGAAGGCTTCCTACTGCGCCCGCACCGCCGCCGTCAGCGCGCCGATCCGCGCGCAGTTGCGGCCTTGGTCCGGCCCCGCGTCGCGACCGATCGAACGCATGTCGAGGCGCGAGCCCCTGGCGTCCGGACGCACCCGCACCACCAGGTCGTCGGTCAGGCCGTACCAGAAGCTGCTGCCGGTGGCCTCCAGGCGGCCATCCATCGGATCGTCGGTGACCAGGGTCATGCCGGAGGCCAGGACGGCGGCCTTGACCGACTCGTAGACGTCGCCCGGCGCGCGCTCGCTGACCAGCGGTCGGGCCGCCGGGCAGGTCTCGGCGTTGATCTCGGCCAGGCGGCGACCGGCATAGGCGGCCGAACCCACCGGCAGGCTGGGATCATCGACGACGATCTCCGCCGAGCCGCCGCGGGCGGCCATGGCCGCGTCGGAGAAGCCCAGCGGCGTCTTCCAGTCGGTGGCCACGTCATGGATCGGCGGCGACTGGCCGCCCAGCGCCTTGGCCGCGAACATCACCCCGAAGGTGGCCGCCGTGATCACCAGGGCCAGCACCGCGCCCTTCCACAGGCGCGCGAAGCCGGCGCTCAGCGCGATGACCAGGCCGATCAGACCGGTGGCGACGCTGATGAAGGCCATGCGCGGCGCCCAGTCCAGGGTCATGGACGTATAGCCCAGCGGCAGGGGAATCATGCCCAGCTTGACGCCCAGGGCGCCGCCGGCGGCCAGGATGGCCGGGGCCAGGGCGATCAGCAGGGCCAGGTCCAGATACAGCGACGCCCAGCGAGGCGACTTGCCCGAAGCCTTGTCCGTGGTCGCGACGTTGTCGGTCTTCTTCTTGCCCTTGCCGCGCTTGCCCGGCGTGATCGGCATGGCGAACGGCAGGGCCTCGCCGGCGTCGGCGAGGACGGGCGTGGGCGCCTCCGCCTGATCCGGATCCCGCAGGCGCAGAGGCGGTTCCGGCGCGATCCCGACCCCGCCCGGCTCGGGCTCCTGCGTCACGATGTCGGCGACGGCCGCGGGCGCCGGCTCGGCGGGCTTTTCGACCGGGGCGACGGCGGCGATGGCGGCGGCCTCGGCGATGATCGCGTCAGTCGCCGAGACCTGCTGGACTTCCGGCTCCGGCGTCGGATCGGCGACGACCTCGGGCTCCGGCTCCGGCTCGGGCGCGCGCAGCGCCGCTTCGGCCTCGACCTCCTCCACGGGCTCGGGCGCATAGATCACCGCCGCGTGGCCGCCATCGGCGGCGGCCAGGGTCGGGGTCGGGGTCGGCGCGGGCTCCGGTTCAGGCGGGGGCGGAGGCGGCGCGGGCGACGGCTGCACTGGGGTCTCCGGCAGCGCGTAGCCTTCGTCCTGCAGACGCTTGCGGATCACCTTCTTGTCGATCTTGCCGGTCGCGCCCAGCGGGATGTCGTCGACGAACAGCACGTCGTCCGGCATCCACCACTTGGCGATCTTGCCCTGGAGGTAGTCGATGAACTCCGCCTTGGTCGCCGTCTCTCCCGGCTTCAGCTTGACCAGCAGCACCGGCCGCTCGTCCCACTTGGAATGCGGCATGCCGACCACCGCGGCCAGGGCGGCCTTGGGGTGGCCCACGGCGATGTTCTCGATCTCGATCGTGCTGATCCACTCGCCGCCGGACTTCACGACGTCCTTGGCGCGATCGGTGATCTGCATGAAGCCGTGCTCGTCGATCGTGGCGATGTCGCCGGTGTCGAAGAAGCCGTCCTCGTCCAGGATCTTGCCGCCGGCGCCCCGGAAGTATTCCGCGGCGATGATCGGGCCGCGGATCTTCAGGTGGCCGAAGGCCTTGCCGTCGTGCGGCAGGATCTTGCCGTCGTCGTCGGTCAGGCACAGTTCCACGCCCAGCGGCGGCCGGCCCTGCTTCAGGCGGTAGGGCATCTGCTGGTCGTAGGGCAGCTTTTCCAGTTCGTCGGTCATCACCGACAGGGTCCCGACCGGCGAGGTCTCGGTCATGCCCCAGGCGTGGACGACCTCGACGTCGTAAGTCTCCTGGAAGGCGCGGATGATGGTCTCTGGACAGGCCGCCCCGCCGATCACCACCTTCTTCAGCACCGGCAGCTTGGCGCCGGTGGCCTCCAGGTGCTGCAGCAGCATCTGCCAGACCGTCGGCACGGCGGCCGAGAAGGTCACGCCCTCGGTGTCCAGGAGCTCGAAGATCGAGGCGCCGTCCATCTTGGCGCCCGGCATCACGATCTTGGCCCCGGCGCCGGGGCCCGAGAACGCCACGCCCCAGGCGTTGGCGTGGAACATCGGCACCACCGGCAGGATCACGTCGCGCTGCGACACGCCCATCACATCGGGCTGCATGGTGATGAAGGTGTGCAAGAAGTTCGAACGGTGAGAGTACATCACCCCCTTGGGGTCGCCCGTCGTGCCCGAGGTGTAGCAGAGCCCCGCCGCCGTACCCTCGTCGAAGCCGCCCCAGGCGCATTCGGCGCCGTGCTGCTCCATCAGGTCTTCGTACGCGATCAGGCCCTTGAAATGGGGCGCCTCGCCGGCCAGCGGGAAGTCGGCCGGCATGTGGCCGCGATCGGTGAACACCACCACGTGCTCGACATGCGGCAGGCGCGGCAGGATCGCGGCGATGATCGGCAGGAAGGTCAGGTCGGTGAAGATCAGCCGGTCGCCGGCGTGGTCGGCGATCCAGGCGATCTGCTCGGGGAACAGGCGCGGGTTCAGGGTGTGGCAGACCGCCCCGATGCCCATGACGCCATACCAGGCTTCCATGTGGCGGCCGGTGTTCCAGGCCAGGGTGCCGACGCGGTCGCCGGGCTTGACCCCCAGGGCCAGCAGCGCGTTCGACACCCGCTTGGCGCGGTCGCGAATCTCGCGATAGGTCGTGCGCACGATCGGCCCCTCGACCGAACGGCTGACCACTTCACGCCCGCCGTGCCACTTGGCGGCGTGATCGATAATCTTGTCCAGGGTCAGGGCCCCGTGCTGCATCAATCCCTGCATCTGAACGCTACGCTCCCGGCCGCTTATCATTGTTCACGCAAGGCTATCGTTGTGCGGCGCAACACGCAACGCGCCGCGCCCTTCGGGAGAAAAGACAGCGCTCGCACGCCGCGCCAATCGGCCGCAGGGCGCGTTTAAAGACTCTTCGTTGCCGTGGGCGGATAATTCCCCCTAGGCGAACGCGGTTCGTGGGCGGGGGACGCGGCGTGGGCTGGCTGGCCGACACTCTGGCGGATGAAAGACTGGACGAAGTGGGCGCCGACATTCGGCGGCTCGGCGTCTCGCGTCTCATCTCCGGCTGTCTGGCCGCCGTGGCCGTCAGCCTGGGTCTGGGCGTGGCCACCGCCTTCGCGTGGCTGGTCGGCTTCCTGCTCGCCGAAGGCCTGGCGACCCTGGCGACCCGCAACTTCGGCCGAGGCCGTCCGGTGTCGCGCGGCGACCGCGCCGTCTTCATCCTGGCCGCGATCCCGGTCAACGCCAGTTGGGCCGCGCTGGCCAGCCTGCTCTGGCTGCAGGGCTCCGACAAGCTGAAGATCGCCGCCGTCGCCATCTGGTGCGGCCAGCTGGTCTTCGCCCAGCAGTATCGTCACCAGCCGCTGGCCCTGCTGATCATCAGCGGACTGCTCCCCGTGGCCAGCCTGATCATCTTCCCGTTCTTCTTCATGCCCGGCGCCGACATGAGCACCCAGTCGATGCGCTGGTCGCTGGCGCTGCTGATCGCGGTCACGATCAACGTCGCCCTGCGCAATCGCGCCGCCGCCCGCCGCATGGACGCGCTGACCCGGGGCCTGCGCGAGGAACGCGAGCGCGCCCTGGAGGCCGCTCGCGCCAAGTCGACTTTCATCGCCGTCACCAGCCACGAGCTACGCACGCCGATGAACGGCCTCTTGGGCATGGCCCATGCCCTGCAGCGCTCGCCCCTGAACCCGGCCCAGCGTGAACAGGTCGCCCTGATGCTCAAGTCGGGCGACAGCCTGATGCAACTGCTCAACGACGTGCTGGACATGTCGCGGATCGAGGCCGGCCGCATCGAGCTGGCTCCCGAGGCGGTCGATCCACGCGCCATGGTCGCCGACGTGGTCGACGCCTGGCGCGACGCGGCGGTGTTCAAGAACCTGTCGCTGTTCGCCGATTTCGGCGCCGGCACGCCAGCCTGGATCGTCGCTGATCCGCTGCGCATCCGACAGATCCTGACCAACCTGGTTTCCAACGCCGTCAAGTTCACGACCCACGGCCACGTCCGGGTCAGCGTCGAGGCCGAGCGCGCGGGCGACGCGTGGATGCTGCGCTTCGCGGTCAGCGACACCGGCCCCGGCGTGCCGGCGGCGGCGGCCGACCGGGTGTTCGACAGCTTCACCCAGGCCGACGAGACCATCTCGCGCAGCCACGGCGGCGCGGGCCTGGGCCTGACCATCTCGCGCGCCCTGGCCCGCCAGCTGGGCGGCGACCTGGAACTGCGCCCGACCCCGGTCGGCGCCTGTTTCGTCCTCAGCATCCGCGCCGAGGAATCCGAAGCGGCCGAACCGGCGCCGGAGCTCGAAACCAGGGACGACGAGACCCTCGACCAGATCCGCGTGCTGATGGCCGAGGACAACGCCGTCAACCAACTGGTCGTGCGCACCATGCTGGAGCCGACCGGCGTGGCCCTGACCATCGTCGAGAACGGCGAGGAGGCGCTGAAGGCCATGGCCTCGGGCCAATACGACTGCGTGCTGATGGACATCAACATGCCGGTGATGGACGGCATCACCGCGCTGGAGGCGATCCGCCAGGGCCGGGCCGGCGATCCCGCCCTGCCCGTCATCGCCCTGACCGCCTCGGCCATGGCCGGCGATCGCGAGCGGTTCCTCGGCATGGGCTTCGACGACCATCTGGGCAAGCCGGTCAAGCCGATGGACCTGATCACCGCGATCATCCGGGCGGTGAACCCGCAGCCGCCGGACGAAGGTCGGCAGGCCGCGTGAGCCTTAGCCCATGGTCTCCGCCAGCGCCCGGGCCTCGTCCTCGAACGCATTGACCGTATCGACCTTGCGCCAGGCGATCTCGCCGGTCTCGCGGGTCAGCTGGTTCTCCAGCACCGCCACGTCGGCGTCCGACGCGTCGTTGACCCGGGCCGCCACCCGCGCGCGCAGCACCTCGGGCGGCGCCTCCAGCCAGACGCCCAGGAAGCCGACGTCGCTGCGCTTGGCCAGGGCCTCGGCGCGGGCCCGCTCCTCGGGCTTGAGGAACACCGCGTCCAGCACCACCGAGCGTCCGGCCTTCAGGCACAGCTCGGCGTCATGGAACAATTGGTCGTAGACCTTGGCGCTCATCTCCGGCGTATAGGCCTCGCGCGGCAGGCGCTGGAGGGACGGCGCGCCCCACAGGCGCTTGCGGATCTCGTCGGTGCGCAAAACGACCGCGCCGGGCGCTGAACCCAGGCCCGGGGCGCAGACGCGCGAGAAGGTCGACTTGCCCGAACCCGACAGGCCGCCGGCCGCCACCAGGCTGACCGGCTTGGGGGCCAGATGCTCCAGAGCGGTGTTGAGATAGGCCCGGGCGGCCTCGTCATCGCCGGTATAGGCCCAGACGTGGGTGCGCACGGCGGCGCGGACGCTCAGCATCAGCGGCAGGGCGGCCAGGCCCGTCCACAGCCCCTCGCCGAACGTGCGGGCGGCCTCGTCCAGATAGGCGTTCAGCACCCGGCCGGCGGCGTCGCGGCGACGGCGGAAATCCAGGTCCATCAGCAGGAAGGCCAGATCGTACTGCACGTCGATGTCGGACAGGGTGTCGTTGAACTCGATGCAGTCGAACAGGATCGGCTGGCCGTTCTCGATCAGGATATTTCCGAGGTGCAAGTCGCCGTGGCAGTGGCGGGCGAAGCCGTCCTTGGCGCGACCGTCCAGCAGGGGACCCAGGCGCTCAAGCGCGATGTCGGTCTCGTGAACCAGGCGCTCGACCGCCTGCTTGCCCAGGCGCGCGGACAGGCCGCGCAGCAGGTTGGCGTTCGAGCGGATCGTGTAGCCCAGGGCCGAGACGCCGCCGCCTTGCGGACGCAGCGACGCGCCGGCGTGGAAACGGGCCACCGTGCGGCCCAGCGAATCCTCCAGCGCATCGTCGATCGCCCAGGGCTGGGTGGCCAGCACGCCGTTCTGGTCGAAGCGGCGCATCTCCAGCAGGTGCTCGACGATCTCGCCCTCGCCGTCGATCTCCAGGCCGCCGTCGGCGGTGCGGTTCAGCTGGCGGACCTCGCGATAGATGTCTGGCGCGGCCGCGCGGTTGAAGGTCAGTTCGCGCTCCAGCGCCCAGCGCCGCAACTCCAGGGTCGAGTAATCCAGAAAGCCGAAATCGACCGGGCGCTTCACCTTGAAGGCCGAACCGTCGATCAGGAACACCCGGGCGCACGAGGTCTCGATCGTGCTTTCCGCCCGCTCGCCAAACCAAGCGGCGACTTCCTGCTCGCGCGCGGCTTCCGCGTCCTTGATCACGCCCAGCGTCCCATCTCGTCGCGCCCGAAAATCGGCGCCGGGGCTGCATAGCCGAAACGTGCGCCCGCGTCCTCTCGCGCAAGCCTTGCCGAGTCGTGAATTTCGCGGTTAGATTGCATGAGAGCCATTGAGTGCGAGTGTCACATGCTTGTCGGTGCGGGTCTGAAGCGGTCTGGACACAAGCGCGAGGAAATCCTCGCCTCGGCCCGATCCCTATTCCTGAAGGAAGGCTACGCCGACACCGGCATGGAGGTGGTCGCCCGCGCCGCCGGGGTCTCGACCGCCACGCTCTATGCCTATTTCCCCAGCAAGGCCGACCTGTTCAAGGCGATCGTGCTGGAGACGGTCAGCAGCGTCGGCGCGCCGGTGCGCGAAGCCGTTCGGGTGAAGGGCGACGCCCGTACGCGCCTGGCCGCCCTGGCCGTCGCCTACGCGACCTTCCTGTCGCGGGCCGACACCCGGGCCATGTTCCGGATGGTCACGGCCGAGCGCCGCCGCTTCGAGGATGTCGCCGAATATTTCCTGCAGAGCGCCCGCGACGAACTGGGCGGCGCGGCGATCTCGGTGATCAACGACCTGGCCAGGACCGGCGAGATCAGGGTCGAGAAGGCCTCCTGGGCCGCCGGCCAGCTGCTGGGCCTGCTCGACCACGTCACCCTGGTCCTGGGCATCACGGCCGGCGACGACGTCCTGCCCCGCCGTCCGATCAAGGACATCGCCGAGGACGCGGTCGAGACGTTCCTGGCGCGCTATGGGGTAAGGTGACCGGGAACGGGCGCGGGCCTAGGGAAACAGCCGCTTCGTGGTCCAGCCCCCGTCCGCGCGGTCGAACACCAGCCGTTCATGCAGGCGGAACGGCCGGTCGCGCCAGAACTCGATGGTGACGGGGATGATGCGGTAGCCTGACCAGTGCGGCGGGCGCGGAACCTTGGAGAGGCCGAACTTCAGGCCCATCTCGGCGACCCGCTTTTCCAGGGCCAGGCGGTCGGGCAGCGGACGCGACTGGTCGCTGGCCCAGGCGCCCAGCTGGCTGGGACGGGCGCGGCTGGCGAAATAGGCGTCGGCCTCGGCGTCGCTGACCGGCTCGACCACGCCGCGGATCCGCACCTGGCGGCGCAAGGACTTCCAGTGAAACAGCAAGGCGGCCTTGGGCTGGCCGTTCAGCTCGCGCCCCTTGGCGCTCTGGGTGTTGGTGTAGAAGACGAAGCCGCGCGGATCGACGCCCTTCAGCAGCACCATGCGCGAGTCCGGCATGCCGTCGGCGTCGACGGTCGAGACGGTCATGGCGTTGGGGTCGTTGAGCTCCTTCTTGCCCGCCTCCTCCAGCCACTCGGCGAACAGGGCGAAGGGATCCTCCTCCGACAGCAGGGCCGGCGGGACCGCCTCGGTGACTTGACGGACATACTCGTCCTCGCTGGGCGAGGCGGGGATCAGGGTCGGGTCAGCGCTCATGCCCTTCGATATAGAGCCTGGCGCGGTCGAGAGCCACATCAGGGCGAACCCTTTGAGGACCTGGCCTCTAAAGTCTTAACTTAACCCGCCGTTGACCATCCGGCGCCACGGTCGAACCATGACGACCCGTACGCCCGCCCTGACGCTTTCGGCTGCTCGCGCCCTCCTGGGTGTTGCGTCCACCGCCGACGAGCGCGAGCTGCGCATGGCCTATCGCGAGGCCGCCAAGCGAGCCCACCCCGACCGTCCGACCGGCGATGCAGCCCTGTTCCGCGACGTGCTGGCCGCCTACCGCCTGCTGCAGGACACGCCGGTCGTTCAGCACAACTTCCCGCCGACGGTGCAGGCCGTCCCGATCGCCGACCGCGTCTTTCTCGAAATCGACATCGCCACGGCCGTCGCCGGCGGCGCCGAGGAGCTGGCCATCGACGGCCGCCGCCTGAGGCTGAAGCTGCCCGCCGGCCTGCGCGAAGGCGACAAGGTCCGGGTCGAGGGCGTGCTGTTCGAGGTCCGCCTGCGGGCTCAGGACGGCGCCCTGGTGCGTGGCGACGACATCTGGCTGACCGGCAAGGTCGATCCGCGCGTGCTGGCCGAAGGCGGCCGCGTCGACGCCGACACCCCGCTGGGCCCGCGCCCGGCCTGGATCTCGACCAAGGCCGCCGCCCGCGGCCTGGTCCGCCTGCCCGGCCAGGGCCTTCCCGCCCGCGCGGCGCACAAGGCCGGGGACCTGTTTCTGCGCCTGGAAGCCGCCGAAGCCAGCGTCGAGAGCCCGGCGCGCTCGCTGCTCAGGCGCTTCGCGGCGGCCTGGGCGGCTTAGGCCCGCGCAGCCCCCTCCGGCCCTTCGGGCCACCTCTCCCATAAAGGGGGAGGAGAACCTCGGATCCTGCTTCCCCTTTATGGGGGAGCTGTCGGCCCACGGGTCCGGCTTCGCCGGCCCGAGGATAAACTCAGCCGACTGAGGGGGTTACGCAAGCCCGATTAAATCGCACGCGATCTTTTTCACCGCCCAGTCCTTGCAATTATATCGTGCGCGATTAAATCGCTCACATCACTTCAAGCCAAGGAGGCTCCCATGACTACCCTCTACACCACCCGCGCCACCGTCGTCGGCGGCCGTGACGGCCACGCCCGCAGCGAGGACGGCCTGCTGGACGTCCAGCTGTCGATGCCCAAGGCCCTGGGCGGCAAGGAGACCGGCACCAATCCCGAGCAGCTGTTCGCCGCCGGCTACGCCGCCTGCTTCCAGAGCGCCATGGCCCACGTCGCTCGCACCCAGAAGATCGCTCTGACCGGCTCGACCGTGACCGGCCAGGTCGGGCTCGCCACGCAAGAGGTCGGCTTCAAGCTGGAAGTCGCGCTGGAGGTCGAAACCCAGGGCCTGAGCCAGGCCGACGCCGAGGCGCTGGTTGCGACCGCCCACCAAGTCTGCCCCTATTCGAACGCCACCCGTGGCAATGTCGACGTGGCCATCACCGTGAAGGCCGCCTAAGCCGTAATGTCATGACCCAGAAGAAGTCCGCGCCGTCCGATGCTCCGATCGAGGTCCTGCGCCTCGACAACCAGCTGTGCTTCGCCCTCTACGGCGCGGCCAACCGGATGACGCGGCTCTACCGGCCCATGCTGGACGCCCTGGGGCTGACCTATCCGCAGTATCTGGCCCTGCTGGTGCTGTGGGAGGCCAGTCCCCGGACCGTCGGGGCCCTGGGCGACGCCCTGGACCTGGATTCCAGCACCCTGACCCCGCTGCTCAAGCGTCTGGAAGCCGGCGGTCTCGTCCAGCGAACCCGGGATCCGGAGGACGAGCGGCGGGTCATCGTGGCGCTGACCGATAAGGGCCGCGCCCTGCGCGATCAGGCCGTCTCTATCCCCGAGAAGCTGTTCTGCGCGCTCGACATGCCGCTGGAGACGATGAGCGCGCTGCGCGATCAGCTGAAGACCGTCGCGAAGTAGCGGCCTTAAACCTGAGTACGCGGCGGCTGGGCCGCTTGACCTTAAACCTGAGAGCGCGGCGGCTGCGCCGCCTGGCGAGCCCGGATGGCGGCGTGGTCGGCGTCGCTGGTCTGGCGCAGGGCCCGCAGGTCCTCGCTGATCCGGAAGATGGCGACGTAGAACTCGCAGAAGGCGCGCCAAAGCAGCACCAGCGCGCCCGCGACCAGCAGGCCGGCGACCAGCACCGGGAAGGCCAGCAGCAGCGAGCCGACGCCCGGCTCCTTCAGCGCCAGGCCCACGGCGGCGCCGACGACCGAAAAGCCGAACAGGGCCACGACCCCGAGGCCAGCCCAATAGATGAAGTGAATCACCGGCCCGGTGACCAGGCGATCGAACGTGAGCAAGTCCCACAGCAGTGAGTTGGACCCACGCTTAGTCTTATTGGCCGGAGGCATACTGAACCCCAAGTCGGCGATGACCGCCCCTCTTGATGGTCATCGCTATCAGTGACGAGCCCGCTCGGCAATGCCGAGCGGGCTCGCTGTCGCATCCGTGCGGATACGGGTCGCTTACTGCGGCTTGGCGCCCGCGACCGTGGCGTCGATCTGAGCCTTGGTGGCCGTGGTCGATACACTGCCGTCGGCGGCCGCGCTCAGGCTGTTGGCCGGCAGGGCGAACTTCACGCCGCCATTGGTGACGATGACGTTGGTCGAGCCGTCGGCGCCGGTGCTGGTGCCGGTGATCTGGCCGACCGAGACGCCGCCGACGTCCTTCACGGCCGAACCGACCTTGAAGCTGGCGACGCTGGCCGAGGTCGGCGCGCCCGCGGCGTCGGCGGACGGGGTGGTGGTCTGAGTCGTCGTCGAGGCCGACGGCGTGGTCGTGGTGGTCGTGCTCTGGGTCGGCATCGTCGTGGTCATGGACTGAGTGGGCGCCGGCATGGTGGTCGAGGCCGGCGGCATGGCGCCGGTGGTCGGCGCGGCCGGGGTCGTCGTGGTGGTCGTGCTCTGGGCAAAAGCCGCGCCGGCGAACGTCAGGGACGCGGCGGCGGCGAGCAGGGCGATCTTGTTGGTCATGGTCACTCTCCGTCGAAAGGGGCCCCTCCCTTGCCGGAAACAACGTGACCTTGCGGACACGGTTCCGTCGGCGAGTCGACGCCACGTTCTACCGGGGCGAGCCGCCGTCGCCACGAGGGGCCATGACCAGGGCCCCGATATAGGCCTCCATCAGCCGCACCAGCTCGTCCTCCAGCCGCGCCGGGTCCAGCGCCAGCTCGGTCTCGGCGGTCGCCGCGCGCAGCAATCCGACCACCGCGTGGGTCAGGACGAAGCCAGCCTCGGGCGACAACGGAAAGCCGAAGGCGGTCTTGCCGGCGATCGTGTCGAAGAACGTCAGGTGGTGACGCATGACCACGTCGTCGCCGCCCGCCAGGGTCAGGGCGTCCAGCAGCGCGCGGCGGGTGGCGGGCAAGCCCTCGAAGGCCGTGGCCAGGGTGCGGACGATCAGGCGCACCGCCCCCAGTTCAGGTCCCGCGATGACGATCTCGGCGATGCGGTCGCGGGCGGCGGCGGCCCGCCGCTGAGCCAGGGCCGCCAGAATCGCCTGCTTGCCGGCGAAGTACTGGTAGAGCGTGCCGACGCTGACCCCGGCCCGCTCGGCGATGTGGTTGGTGGTCAAGGCTTCGACGCCATCGGCCTCGAGAAGTTGAAAGGCCGCTTCCAGAATTGCGTCCACCGTCGCCTCGGAGCGCGACTGGCGCGGCGTTCGCCTCGTCTTTTCAGTCACTTGTGGCTTGGCCTCCGAGATGCGGGCAAGGCGAGTAGCGTCTGGGTTCTGTGGGCCTAACCTAGCGCCGAACAGTTGGATCCGTCTCGGTTCCGCTACGCCAGGAGTTCCCATGAACGCCGCCCTCGAAAAGGTCCGGGCCAAGGTCGCGTCCCAGAAGACCGCCCTGCCCGCGCTCTATGGCGAGGTCGATTTCGACGCCACGCCGGAGCGCTTCACCGACGATCCGAAAGCCAGCGTCGCGCCGCGCCTGCGTAAACTCGATCCGGACAAGGTCGCCCTGATCAAGGCCTACACCCTGCTGGGCGACGTGGTCGCAGACGCCTATGCCGCGCTGATGCCCCAATATGGCTTCCGTCCGCTGATCCAGATGCTGACCCAGGCCTGCGACGCGGGCGTCGCGGCCGTGCCGGACGCGCCGCCGGAACTGGCCGCCTTCATCGCCGACATGGAGGCCACGCCGGCCTGGGTCGATATGGACCTGGTGCGCGAGGGCCAGCGGCTGGACCGCAACGCCGCCGCCAATCTGGGGCCGTTCGCGATCCGAGGCGCGTTCATCGCCACCTTCATGAACAAATACGCCGCCCTGCCGATGGCCCTGACCGGGACCCTGTCGAACGACACGGCCGCCCGCCGGGTCAACGAGACGGCGACCTTCTTCACCACCACACTGCTGCCGGGCTCGCTGGAGCGCCACGGGGCGGGCTTCAAGGCCGCCGCCATGGTGCGACTGATGCACTCGATGGTGCGGTTCAACGCCCTGAAGCGCTCGGACCGCTGGGACGTCGGCGTCTATGGCATCCCAATTCCGCAGGTCGACCAGATGCCCGCCGGCCTGATCCCGATCTTCCTGATGAGCTACAAGATCGTCGGCCAGGGCCGGAAGACCTTCACCGCAGACGAGCGCGCCCGGGTCGAGCTGGCCCGCTACCGCTGCTTCCTGCTGGGCCTGCCCGAGGACCTGCTGGCCGACACGCCGCAAGGGGTGGTGGACACCATGAACGCCCGCAGCGGCACCCTGCGCGCCGGCTTCGACGACGCCACCTGCGGCGAGCTGGTCCGGGCCACGCTGAACGCCTACCTGCCGCCGGACGAGCGCCCGGAGAACCGCCTGTTCGACAAGGTCGAGCGCCGCTTCTCCAAGGTGTTCTTCCTGCGCAACTTCATGAACGGCGACGTCGCGGCCGCCAGGCGCATGGGCGTCGGGATCGGTCCCCGCGACTTCATGATGTTCGGCGTCGTGGCGCTGCTGGTGACCAGCCAGCTGCTGGCCTACCGCCTGGCGCGCAACGTCCCGGGCGTCTCGGACCTGGCCGACGCCCGGCTGGTCGGCAAGCTCAAGCGCCAGCTGGCGCGCTATGGCCATGCCGAGTTCACGTCGGACGCCGAGAAATACCGACCGGCGGCCGGCGCGAAGCCGGCGACCGCCTAGACCATCCCCACCGTCTTCAGGCGGGCGCGGGGGTGGATCTCGTTCTGGCTCATCACCACGGTCTGGCCGCGGAAGCGTTCGATGATCGAGCGGACATAGGGGCGGACGCCCGGGCTGGTCAGCAGCACGGCGTGCTCGCCGGCCAGGGCGGCGCGCTCGAAGGCGTCGCGGACGCCGCGGATGAAGTCCTGCAGGCGCGAAGGCGGCAGGGCCAGCTGCTTGTCGTCGCCGGGACCGATCAGGGCTTCGGCGAAGGCCTGCTCCCAGTCGGCCGAGAGGGTGATGATCGGCAGGGCGCCGTCGTCGCCACGATTGGCCCAGCACAGCTGGCGCGACAGGCGGGCGCGCACCTGCTCGACCAGCAGGGTGACCGAGGCGGTGTGCGGCGCGGCCTCGCCGATGCCTTCCAGGATCTGCGGCAGGTCGCGGATCGAGACGCGCTCCCGCAGCAGCGACTGCAGCACGCGCTGCACCGTGGCGGCGGTGGCCGTGCCCGGGATCAGGTCGTCGACCAGCTTCTTCTGCGACTCGGGCAGCTCCTTCAGGAGCTTCTGCACCTCGGCGTAGGACAGCAGGTCGGCCATGTTCTCCTTGAGGATCTCGGTCAGGTGCGTGGTCAGCACCGTGGCCGGGTCGACGACCGTGTAGCCGCGGAAGGTGGCTTCCTCGCGCAGGTCGTCGGCGATCCAGGTGGCCGGCAGGCCGAAGGCGGGTTCGCGCACGTGCTCGCCAGGCAGCTCGACCTGGCCGCCGCGCGGGTCCATGGCCATCAGACTGCCCAGGCGCACTTCGCCGGCGCCGGCTTCCATCTCCTTGATGCGGATGGCGTAGCCCTGGTTGGCCAGGCGCATGTTGTCGAGGATCCGGACGGGCGGCATGACGAAGCCGAACTCGCCGGCCAGGGTCTTGCGCAGGGCGCGGATCTGGTCGGTCAGCTTGCGGCCGTCCAGGTCGTTGATCAGGGTCAGCAGGCCGTAGCCCAGTTCGATCTTGACGTCGTCGATGGCCAGCGAGGCGCTGATCGGCTCCTCTTCCGACTCGGCGGGGGCGGAGGCGGCCTCGAGCAGGGATGGATCGATGGGCTTGGGCTTCTTGGCGTCCTGGATGCGCTTGTAGGCCAGGGCTCCCGCGGCCAGCGACAGCACCGCGAACGGGATGATCGGCATGCCCGGGATCAGGGCGATGATGCCGGACGAGGCCGAGACCATGCCCAGGCCCGCCGGGTTCATGGCCAGCTGGGTCGTCAGGGCCTTGTCGGCCGAGCCTTCGACGCCGGCCTTCGAAACGACCATGCCGGCGGCGATCGAGATGATCAGGGCCGGGATCTGGCTGACCAGGCCGTCGCCGATGGTCATGATGGTGTAGGTCGAGGCGGCCTGGCCGATCGGCAGCTTGTGCTGCACGACGCCGATGATGATGCCGCCGACGACATTGATGCCGGTGATGATCAGGCCGGCGATCGCGTCGCCCTTCACGAACTTGCTGGCGCCGTCCATGGCCCCGAAGAACGTGCTTTCCTGTTCCAGTTCCTTGCGGCGCAGCTTGGCGCCTTCCTGGTCGATCAGGCCGGTCGACAGGTCGGCGTCGATCGCCATCTGTTTGCCGGGCATGGAGTCCAGGGTGAAGCGGGCCGCGACTTCGGCGATCCGGCCCGAACCCTTGGTGACGACCATGAAGTTCACCACCACCAGGATGATGAACACGATCACGCCGATGACGAAGTTGCCCTGCATCATCAGGTGACCGAAGGCCTCGATGACCGCGCCGGCCCCGCCTGTGCCTTCCTGGCCGTGGCCCAGGATCAGGCGGGTCGAGGCGACGTTCAGACCCAGGCGATACAGGGTCGAGACCAGCAGGACGGTCGGGAACGAGGTGAATTCCAGCGGCCGCTTGATCAGGATCGCCGTCATCAGGATCAGCACGGATCCGGTCACCGAGATGGCCAGCAGCATGTCCAGCAGCATCGGCGGGACCGGCAGGATCAGCAGGACGATGATGCCCACGACGCCCAGGGCCAGGCCCATTTCGCCGCGCAGAAAGCCATCCAGCAGCGACCGGGCGCTGGGGACGGATCGGGCGGTCGGGGCGGCGGCGTCGGCCATGCTGAACCTTGAACCGTTGATGGGTAAGCTAGACCAGCGCTTGAAGCGATTTGCGGTCCGCCGCCATCTCCTTAACGAGAATTAGCCATGTTCGGCGCCGGACGGATGGTCGCGGCGCCGCGACATGTTGGCCCTAGGGCCGTCTTCTTCCTTGCGTCGTCCTCGTCCTTCGACGAGCTCAGGATGAGGACGATGGTCGGCGCCGCTTCAGTAGAAAACCTCATCCTGAGCTTGTCGAAGGACGGGGTTTTCGGCTCCGCGACGCCAACGAAAATCACTAGGCGGCCGCGCCCACGCCCCCTTGCGGCGGCGGCACCGGAACGCCGGCGTCGCTGTATTCCTTCAGCTTGTTGCGCAGCGTGCGGATCGAGATGCCCAGGATGTTGGCCGCGTGGGTGCGGTTGCCCAGGCAGTGCTCCAGCGTGTCGATGATCAGCTTCTGCTCGACCTCGGCGACGGTCGAGCCGACGAAGGCGCGCGAGACGGCGTCCGCGGCCATCTGGGCGCCGCGGGCGACGGCGACATCCGGCGCGGGGGCCAGTTGCTGACCGTCCGGCAGGCGGATGGCGAACTCCTCGATCTCCGGACCGGTCGACAGCAGCACCGCGCGGTGCATGGCGTTTTCCAGCTCGCGGACGTTGCCCGGCCAGCGGTGGGCGATCAGGCGACGGCGGGCCTCGGCCGAAATCGGCTTTTCCGGCACGCCATTGGCGGCCGAGTACTTCTTCACGAAAAACTCGCACAGACTGATCACATCGCCCGGGCGCTCGCGCAGCGGCGGCAGGCGCAGGTTCACGACGTTCAGGCGATAGAGCAGGTCTTCGCGGAAGATGCCGTCCTTCACGGCCTGGACGAGGTCGCGGTTGCTGGTGGCCAGGATGCGGATATTGACCTTGACCGGCTTGGAGCCGCCGACGCGGTCGATCTCGCGTTCCTGGATGGCGCGCAGCAGCTTGGCCTGCAGGCGCACGTCCATTTCCGAGATTTCGTCCAGCAGCAGGGTGCCGCCGTCGGCTTCCTCGAACTTGCCGATGCGGCGGGCCATGGCGCCGGTGAAGGCGCCCTTCTCGTGGCCGAACAGCTCGCTTTCCAGCAGGTTCTCGGGGATGGCGGCGCAGTTGACCGAGATGAACGGGGCCTTAGCCCGGCGCGACTTGCCGTGGACGTAGCGGGCCATGACCTCCTTACCCGAACCGCTTTCGCCGGTGATCAGGATCGAGGCTTCGGACGCGGCGACCTGGTCGGCCAGCTTGATCACCGACTCCATGGCCGGGTCGCGGACGACCATCGGCTTTTCATCGTCGGTGACGGCGGCCAGGACGGCGGCGATCAGCTCGGCGTCCGGCGGCAGCGGGATGAATTCCTTGGCCCCGGCCTTGATGGCGGCGGCCGCGCGGGCGGGGTCGGCGTCGACGCCGCAGGCCACCACCGGCACCCGCATCCGCTCGGCCTCGTTGGCCGCGATCAGGCCGGCGATGTCGAGCGAGTACTCGACCATCAGCAGGTCGGCGCCCTGCCCTGCCCTCAGGGCATTGGTCGCCTGCTCCGTCGTTTCGACGTGCGACACCTTCGCGCCCGCGTTCATCGCCATCTTCACGGCGACCGAGAGCTGCCCGTTCAGTTTTCCGACGACCAGAAGCCGCATTTTCTACTCTCCCTCACGGACGGCAGGGCGTTAGCCCTGGTCGCCGTCCTTGATGATTTCCGTCATGGTCACGCCCAGGCGTTCGTCGACGACGACGACCTCGCCACGAGCGACCAGACGGTTGTTGACGTAGATGTCGATCGCCTCGCCGACCTTGCGGTCCAGCTCCAGGATCGAGCCCTGACTCAGCTGAAGCAGCTGCGCCACGGACATGTGCGCGCGTCCCAGCACCGCCGAGATGTTGACCGGTACGTCGAAGACCGGCGCCAGATCCGACGCCGTCTTGTCGCTGAGCTCGACCGGCATTTCGGAGGCGAGCATCGAGCCTCCGAATTCGTCGAGCGGGAGATTGTCTTCGGCCATCTTGGATCAGCCTTTTCAGGAGAACAGGGGTTCGGCGTGGAGGCCTTCGGCGGCGATGGCCGCTTCCAGCGCTTCGGCGACGCGTTGGGCGGCGCCGTCTGGATCGAAGGCCGCGCGGCCCTCCCCCCAGTCGAAAGTGAAGGCCGCCGGGGCCATGGCGCCGTCGGCGCGGGCGACGATCTGGCCTTGGAAGCCAATCTGGGTCGCCACCTGCTCCAGAGCCTGTTGGGTGCGCTCCTCCAGCTCGGGCGACACCCGGACGAAGATGCGCGGCTGGGCCTCGACCTCGCGGGCCAGGGCTTCGAGGGCCGCGGAGACCGGGGCCTCGGGGAAATGTTGCAGGGCCGCGTCGGCGATCTTGCGGGCGCAGGCCAGGGCCAGCAGGGCCGCGCCTTCACGGTGCTCGTGCGCCACGTGGGTCAGCGACCCGAACGCCTCGCGGATGGCGTGAGCCACCTCGTTCAGGGCTTGGGCGGCCTCCTGCTCGGCGCGGGCCACGGACGAGCGCTCGCCCTCCTGATAGGCCTGGGCCTTGGCCGCCTCGACCTCCTCGAGGGTGAAGCTCTTCTTCACCTTCGGCGGGGTGTAGGCGACGCCGCCACGGTCGTCGAAGACCGTGTCGAAGCCAAATCTGCGGTGAGGGGTGTCGGTCATGCCATCCGCCTCAGTAGATCAGCTCGTCGTCGCCGCCGGAGCCGGCCAGCATGATCTCGCCCTTGGCGGCCAGATCCTTGGCGACCTGCACCATGCCCACCTGAGCGGCGTCGACGTCCTTCAGGCGCACCGGGCCCATGCTCTCCATGTCCTCGCGCATGATCTTGGCGGCGCGCTCCGACATGTTGGAGAAGAACATGTCGCGCAGCTTGTCCGAGGCGCCCTTCAGGGCCAGGCCCAGCTGCTCCTTCGGCGTGCCGCGCAGCAGGGTCTGGATGCCGCCCGGGTCCAGCTTCGACAGGTCCTCGAACACGAACATCAGGGCCCGGATGCGCTCGGCCGCCTCGCGGTTTCGCTCTTCCAGGGCCGCGATGAAGCGGGCTTCGGTCTGGCGGTCGAAGTTGTTGAAGATCTCGGCCATCATCTCGTGGCTGTCGCGCTTGGACGTGCGCGCCAGGTTCGACATGAATTCGGTGCGCAGGGTCATCTCGATCTTGTCGAGGATCTCGCGCTGCACCGGCTCCATCCGCAACATGCGGGTGACGCATTCCAGGGCGAAGTCTTCCGGCAGGCAGGCCAGCACGCGGGCGGCGTGATCGCTCTTCACCTTCGACAGCACCACCGCGACGGTCTGCGGGTATTCGTTCTTCAGGTAGTTGGCGAGCACCGCCTCGTTCACGTTGCCCAGCTTGTCCCACATGGTTCGACCCGCCGGACCGCGGATCTCTTCCATCAGGGCGTCGACCTTCTCCTGAGGCATGAAAGAGGCCAGCAGGCGCTGGGTCTGCTCGTACGAACCCATGATCGCGCCGGTCGCGCTCATGCCGGAGACGAACTCGACCAGCAGATCCTCGACGACGCTGGCCGACACCGTGCCGAGGCCGGCCATGGCCTGGGAGACTTCCTTGATCTCCTCGTCGTCCAG
This sequence comes from Caulobacter sp. GW822-FHT07D08, assembly GCF_058798735.1. NCBI lineage: Bacteria > Pseudomonadati > Pseudomonadota > Alphaproteobacteria > Caulobacterales > Caulobacteraceae > Caulobacter > Caulobacter sp. GW822-FHT07D08. The sequence goes on along the minus strand of NZ_JBXAKU010000001.1, from coordinate 154,834 downwards.
GGCTTCCCAGATCTTGGTGTGATCTTCACCGAGGGCGAGCAGAACGATCGCGGCCTTTTCCGGCCCCGAGAGGTTCTTGATATCGTTGACGGCGACTTTCATGGCCATCAGGTCGACTCGTGCAGCCAGTTACGGAGGATCGCGACCGATTCCTCCGGATGCTTTTCGACGAACTCTGACACCCGCTTGATCGACGAAGCCTTAACCTGGCCCTCGATCTTGGCGATATCGATGCGCGAGTCGATGTCGGAGACCGGACCGGCGATGGCGATCGGCTCGCCCGACTGGTCGACCACGACCTGCTGCTGAGTGCCGTCCGACAGGGTGACCAAGCGGGTCACCTGGCCGCCGGGACCCGCCAGGGCCATCGGGCCCGGCGCCGGCGTTGACAGGTTCTTGATGAACGGGCGGACCGCGAACAGCAGGACCAGCAGGGCGACGATGCCCAGGATGCCCAGTTCTGCGAAGCGCATGATGTCGTTCTTGTCGAAGCCGGCCAGCAGGCCTTGCTTCTCCAGGCCCTGGTCCTCGGGCTGCGGGAACTTGATGTTGGTGACCTTCACCTGATCGCCGCGCTGGGCGTCGAAGCCCACGGCGGTCTTCACCAGCTCTTCGATCTGCGCGATCTCCTGAGCCGTGCGCGGGGTATAGGCGCCCGGCTTGCCGTCCTTGCCCGGAGGGGCGGTGACGCCGTCGATGGCCACGGCCACGGCGACCTTGCGGATCGCGCCCGGCTCGCGGACGGTCGTGGTGACCGACTTGGAGATCTCGTAGTTGGTGACGCTCTCGTTGGCGTTCGAGCGCGAGCCCAGCTGCTGGAAGCCGTTGGCGCCGCCCTGACCCGGGACGTTCGCGGTCGCGGTGACGCCCGAGGTGTCGTCGTTCTTGGTCTCGCTGTTGCCCTGTTCGTTGGTGCTTTCCGAGCGGACGACCTGACCGTCCGGATCGAACTTCTCTTCCTGGGTGGTGACGCGGTTCAGGTCGAGGTCGGCGGTGACGTTGACGCGGGCCTTGCCCGGGCCGAGCACGCCTTCGATCATGTCCTTGACGGTCTTGGCGATGCGGGCCTCGGCTTCGGTGCGGCGATCCTCGGCCATCTTGCCGGCCAGGCTGTCGTCGCTGGGCGCCGACAGGGTCTTGCCGTGCTGGTCGATGACCGCGACCTTCTCGGCCTTCATGTTCGGGACCGACGACGAGACCAGGTTCTGGATGGCGCGGACCATTTCCGACGAGGGCTCGCGCGAGCCGACGCCGATGGTCACGGCGGCGGACGGTTGCTCGGCGTCTTCCTCGAACAGCTGGCGCTTGGGCAGCACCAGGTGGACGCGGACGCTGTTGACGCCCTGCATGGCCTTGATCGTGCGTTCCAGCTCGCCCTGCAGGGCGCGCTGACGGTTCAGCTGCTGGACGAAGTCGGTCTGGCCCAGCGCGTTGTTGCCGTCGAAGATTTCGTAGCCGATGGAGCCGGAGCTCACGAGGCCCTTGCCGGCGACCATCAGGCGGGCGCTGGCGACCTTGTCGCGCGCCACCATGATCGTCGAGCCGTCGCCCTTGGTCTCGTACTTGATGCCCGCCTGGTCCAGCGCCTGGGTGACCTGCGAGGCTTCCTTCAGGTCCAGGTTCGAATACAGCAGCTCATTGGGCTCCTTGCCCATGAACATGACGAGGGCCACCAGGACCGCGACGACGCCGGCGCCAACGCCGAGCATCGCGGCCAGACGGCCGACGCCAAACTGCTTGATCGAACCCAGAAAGCTTTCCACGAAGCCTCACCCTTGATCCCACGCCCCTCCGCGAGGAGGAACCGGCAGGCGAACGAGAACCGCCCGCCGGTAGGCAGGATTTACCCAGTACAAGGTAAACGAGGCGTTTATATCTGGGTCGGGAAGGCTGCCGGGACGGCGCCAAAACGTCGCGGCCGCCCCCTTCGGGAGCGGCCGCTGAACGTCTTCAAACCCTTGTGGCGCAAGGCCCGCGGGTTCTCAGGAGTAGCAAGGGGCGGTCACAATATCGCACCCCCAATGGCCTGACGAACGGCTCTTAACGGTACTGCTGGATCCGGGTGGTCCGCAGGCCCGCCAGGCCGTGCCGGTCGATCGACTGCTGCCACGCGAGGAACTCCTCGTTGGTCAGCTTATAACGATCGCAAGCCTCGTCGAGCGAGAGCAGGCCCCCGCGGACGGCGGCCACGACCTCGGCTTTACGACGGATAACCCAACGTTGGGTCTCCGGCGGCGGCAGATCGGACAGGGTAAGAGGCGCACCGGTCGGACCGATAACGTACTTTTCACCCCGGCTGTTCGTGCGCTGCTGTTGCAACATGGCTTTACGCCTTTCCCACAACCATCACTGTTGAAGGCCACTATAGGCGCCGCCTAATAACAGCGGCTTAATCCCAATAGTAAAGAAGGCCTGAACAGAGTGGCTCCTTTAGCAGTCCGTAGTGTCTCGATGTGAAACACAAGAATTAAAGAGCGTTAATCCCTATGATCAGCGCTTAATATTCAGAAGCTCTTCAAGCATCTGATCGGCGGTCGTGATGATCTTCGACGACGCCGAGTAGGCGCGTTGCGTGGTGATCAGGCCCGTAAACTCAGTAGACAGATCGACCGTCGAAGCTTCCAGCGTCGAGGGCGCCAGACCGCCGGCCCCGCCCTGGCCCGGAGCCTTCAGACTGTAGGTGCCGCTTTCGTTGGTGACGCGATAGGCGTTGCCGTTGACGCCCTTCAGGCCGTTCGGGTTCGAGAAGGTGGCGACGGCGACCTGGGCGATCCGGCGGGTGACGCCGTTGTCGAAGATGGCCGAGACATAGCCGTCGTCATCCACTTCGATATTGGTCAGGTTGCCGAAGGCGGTGCCGTTGGTGTTCACCGACTGGACGACCGACTGGCTGTTGTACTGGGTCAGGCCGCCGGCGGCGTTAGCCAGGTCGATCTGGACGTCCTGAGTGTCAATGCCCAGCGCGTCGGCCCAGATCGGCGGTTGCGGCAGTTGCGCGGCTGGCGGGGCCGGCTGGACCACCAGCGGGGTGCCCGAAGCCTGGATGGAGATCGAGGTCGGGCTGGTGCCGCCGAACAGGTTGCCCGTGTCCTTGAGCTTGCCGTCGGTGGTGAATTCGATGACGCCCGTGCTGATCAGGCCGTTGGCGTTGTTGGCCAGGTCGCCCGGCTTGGCGCGCAGTTCGGCGTACCACTGGTTCGGGCCGGGGCCCTTCAGCAGCGACAGGGTGACCGTGCGCTGACCGCCCTTGGAATCCGACAGCGGGACCTGGATCTCGAAGTCCGGCTTCACGCCCTTGGTGTTGTCGAGGGCGTAGTCCGACATCGACCAGGTCGAGGGATCGTAAAGCTTGCCCAGCTTGGCGTCCGCGTCGGTGGAGATGCCCAGGTCGACCAGATCGACCGTGTCGCCCGCGGCGTTGATCGCCGTGTTGTTGACGTTGCCGACCGGGGTGGTGGCGCCCTTGTAGTCGATGGTCGAGCTGGCCAGCGCGCCCGTCGTCGCGTTGTAGCCGACCTTGCCGCTGGCGACGATCACGCCGTTTTCCTTGATGTCGACCAGGTATTCGTTTTCGCCCGAGGCAGCCGGATTGGCCGCGCCCGTCGAGCTGTAGACGACGTCGAGGTTGTGGTTGACGAGGTTGGAGTCCTGGACGTTGGTCTTCGAGGGCGAGCCTGCGGTGCCGACCTTGTACGAGACGGCGGCGGCGACCGGCTGTTCGGAACGCAGGTTGGCGTTGACGCCGACGCGGGTCGTCTTCTCGGCCGTGCCGCCGACGCTGCCGACGTTGATCGACGACAGTTGCATCAGGTCCGACGGGTCGGGCGTGATCATGCCGCTGACCGGATCGGCCAGCCAGCCTTGCAGGTAGAGGCCAGCGTCGTTGCGCAGGTAGCCCAGGTTGTCCAGCTGGAACGAACCGGCCCGGGTGAACGAGCGGGTGTCGGTCGCCGTCAGGTTTTCCGGCTTCTCGGTGGTGACGAAGAAGCCCGAACCCGAGATCGACAGGTCGAGGTTCGAGGTGGTCGACTGGGTCAGGCCCTGCTGGCTGACGTACTGGTGCGTCTGAGCCTTCACGCCGCCGGCGCTGTAGGCCTGGTTCTTCGAGCCCGAGGTCACCAGGGTCGAGAAGTTGGCGCTGGAGCGCTTGTAGCCGACGGTGTTGACGTTGGCGATGTTGTCCGAGATCGCGGCCAGGGCCGACGAGTTGGCGATCAGGCCGGAGACGCCGGCGAGCATGGCGCTGTTGATGCTCATGACTGAATTCCTGCTTCTAAATGGGGTTCGAAGGGTTCAGCGCTGTTTGCGTTTGGGTCCGGGGGAAGACCGTCTTCCGGGGACCGCGTCGGCGTCATTCTGACGCCCGTTCGATAGGGTGGCGGCGAGATCTAGGCGGCTTTGTCTTCCGTCTTGTCTTCCGTCTTGGTGTCCGTTTTGTCGTCCGTCTTGGTGTCGGAGTTGGCGGCCACGGCGGTGACGCCGATGACGTTGTCGATGGGGACCGGCTTGCCGTTGATGATGACCTGCGGCGAGCCTGTGGAGTTGTCGACCGCCGTGACCACGCCTTCGGTGCGGCCCTTGATGTTCGTCGCCTTGATTTCCTTGCCGTCCGCGCCCTTGGCGGTGACGGCGATGGTGTAGACGCCGCCGTTTTCCAGCTGGGCGCCGCTGTCGTCCTTGCCGTCCCAGGTGATGGTGTGGTCGCCGCTCTTCTGGTCGTCCGGCTTCAGCGTGCGGACCACCTTGCCGGCGGCGTTCTTCACTTCGACGGTCAGCGAGGTCGAACCGCCCGGCTGGCTCCACGAGAAGACCGCCTTGCCGTCCTTCAGGGTCGAGTTGTCGGTGGTCGCGGTGACCTGCTTGCCGATCATGTTGACGCCTTCCGACAGGCCCGTGCCGGTGTTCATCCCGACCAGGGCGGCCAGCAGATCGTTGGTGACCAGTTGCTGCTCGACGCCCGTCATCTGGGTGATCTGGCTGGTCATCTGGGTCGTGTCGGTGGGCGAAAGCGGGTCCTGGTTCTTCAACTGGACGGTCAGCAGCTTCAGGAACGTCTGCTCGTTGTTGGCGAGCGACGTGCGCGAGTTGTTGATCTTGTCGAGGACCGAAGAGGTGTTCTGAGACGAGACGGCGGAGGCCATGACTCGGTCCTTCCTTAGATGCGGATGTCGAGACCGCTGTCGGCGACCGTCTTCAGGCCGGGCAGCAGGTCAGCGGGGGCGATGGCGATGTCTTCCTCGCCGGTCAGCGAGGCCTGGAAGGCGCGGCCCGAGAAGGCGCGCCGTCCCTGGTCGCCGAAGTCCTGGAAAGCGAGGAAGGGGTTGGAATTCTGGCCGTTGTTCTGGCTGGAGACGTCGAACGACAGGCCATTGTCGGCGACGCTGAAGCCGGCGTCGTTCAGGGCCTGGCGCAGTTCGCCCGCCTTGCTGCGCAGTTCCTGAGCGGCGTGGACGGTGTCGAACCTCATCGAGGCGGTCATCGCGCCGTCGCGGCCGATCTCGATGCGCACGTCGACCTTGCCCAGGTTATCCGGGGTCAGGGTCACGTCGAAGCGGGTGGCCTTGTCCGCGCGCTTGAGGATCTCGGCCGACAGGGCCGCGACGGTCTCGGGCGAACCGCGCACTGGGGCGGGCGCCGCGGCCGGCGCGGCGGCTCTGGCGGCCTGAGCCTGGGCGACCGGAGCCGGGACGGCCATGGCGTTGGTGTCGACGGCGGCCGCGGCGGCGACCGGCGCTTCGACCGAAGCGATCGTCGCGGCGGCCTTGTCCGAGCCTTTGGCGTCGGTGGTCGTTTCCCCCTTGTCCGCGGCGACGGCGGTGACGGCCTGGGCGGTCTCGACGGCCACCGCGTCGGCGGCCTTGGCCTGGGCGGCCAGCGGCGACGGCGCGGCCTTGGGAGCCTCGGCGGTCTTGGTCGTGGTCTGGGCGGTTTCCGGCTCGGCGGCCTCGGCGGCGGCAACGGTCTCGGCGACGACCGGAGCGACCTCGACCACCGGCGCCTCGATCACCTCCGCGGCGACCTGGACGGCCGGCGCGGCGACCGGGGCCACGGGCGCTTGCGGGGCGGCCGGCTGGGGGGCGGCGGTCTTGGCCGCGTCGGCGGTCTTGGCCGCGTCGGCGGTCTTGGCGTCGCCGGCCTTGGCGTCGACAGCCTTGGGCGCGGTCAGGTCGTCGGTCGAGACCGGGGTCGCTTCGCCGCTGGCGAGGGCGGCCAGAGCCTCGAGCGCGGCGGCGTCGACGGCCTGACCTTCCGGCGCGGCGGCGGCCGGCGTGGCCGGCGTGGCCGTCTGGACCGGAGCCTGAACGGCGGCGGTCTGCTGCTGGGGCGAGGCGGGCTGAGCGGCTTCGGCGGCGACCGGCGCGGTCACCTGGGCCTGGGTCTGAGCCGTTTGCACGGCGGCGGCGAAATCGACGGCCTGATTGGCGACGGCGGCCGTCGCGTCCGCGGCCGGCTGAGCGTCGGCGGCGGCTTCAACGGGGACCGGAGCCTGGACCGGCGCGGTCATGGCGGCGATCAGGGTGGCGGCGGCCTGGGCCGCGGCGTCGGCGGCGTTCGCCGCGTCATCCTTCTGGTCGGCGTCCTTGTCCGAGGCCTTGTTGTCCGCGGCGTCGCTCTTGCCGTCCTTGCCAGCGTCGGCCTTGTCCGAGGCCTTGGCGTCGGCGGCGTCGGCCTTCTTGGAGTCCTGAGCGGCCTTAGCGTCCTGAGCGTCATCGGCCCTGTCGGCGCGATCGGCGCGCTTGGCGTCGGTCTTGCCGTCCGTCCTGGTCGGCTTGTCGGCCGCCCTGGTGTCACGGTCGTCATCGCGAGCGTCGCTCTTCGACTCCGTACGCGACGGGGCGCGGGGCGCGGGGGCCTCATCGCTCTTGCCGGCGATGGCCAGCAGGGCGTCGAAGCCGTCGCCCGACGACTTGCCGTTCGCGGCCGGCGGCGGCGCGGCGGGAAGAGCGGCGGTGGGTGCGGCGATCGCGGTCATTCGCAGTCGTTGCTCGGTTGAGACGGCGGTCCATGACGAACGCGCCTTTGTCCGGCCTCCTTACGCAACGGTCGGGCCAACTCGCCGAAATGGTCTCAAGCCTTTGTTTCCGCTCATCTTAATGGCTTGTTTACGAAGCAAAATCGCTCTCCGTGCGGCGCTTTTTGCCGGGCCCGCCCGGTCGAAAGGGACGGGAGTTGCCGCGTCGCCCGGTCGCGGGGCCAGTTGGCGCCGTCCTTGCGCATGATCCCTCGTCGAACTTCCGACCGCCGGAACTTTTCGCAATGAATTTCAATAGCTTGGCAAATACTGGGAACTCCATTCCCTGCGTAACCCGGCAAGTTTGGCCGGGCAACGACGCGCCCTGCGTTGCGCGGTTTGCCCAGCACGAGCCTGTCGAAGCCGGACCTTTCCGTCCGGTTTCGATGAGCAGGCTCGATCTACACAAATTCGAAGTGGGCTTTGGGGGCGGTGTCGCCCTCGACGCCCACTTCTAGGGGAGCTGCCGCATGTCGCTGAATGCGATCATGAACACGGCGACGTCCGGCATGATGGCCGCGCAGACGGGTCTGCGCGTCACCTCGGACAACATCGCCAACGTCAACACCACCGGCTACGTCCGCAAGACGATCAGCCAGTCGAACCTGCTGTCCAACGGCATGGGGGTGGGCGTCAGCATCGACGCCATCAAGCGCGCGACCGACCGCTTCCTGCAGTCGGCCAGCCTCAACGCCGCCTCGGACAGCGGCCGCACCTCCGTGGTGGCCGACACCCTCAACCGCGCCCAGCAGCTGTTCGGCGATCCCAGCGGCGACAGCAGCTTCTTCTCGACCCTGGACGACATCTTCTCGGCCTTCTCGTCGGCCCAGGACGATCCGTCCTCGTCCCTGCTGCGCACCCAGGCGCTGACGCGGGTGGACGACTTCCTCAGTGAATCCAGCCGTATCACCTCGTCGCTGTCCAAGCTGGGCAAGGACGCCGACACCCGCATCTCGGCCGATGTCGACCGCGTCAACGACCTGCTGAGCCAGATCGACGGCCTCAACACCGACATCACCCGCGCCAAGGTGGCCGGGGCCGACGCCACCGGCGCCGAGAACGTCCAGAGCAGCCTGGTCGACGAACTGTCCAAGCTGATGAACGTCCAGGTCACGCCCCGGCAGCTGGGCGGGATCTATGTCCGCTCGACCGAAGGCCTGCCCCTGGCCGGCGACGGCGCGGCCAAGATGACCTACCAGACCTCGGCCACCGCCACGGGCTACCTGACCGTGCAACTGGCCAACGGCTCGGTGCAGCCCACGCCGTTGAACATCTCCAGCGGCGAGATCAAGGGTCTGCTGGACGTGCGCAACACCGAGCTGGTCAACCTGTCCGACCAGCTGGGCGAGTTCACTTCGCGCGCGGCCGAGGAGATCAACCGCGCCGCCAACGCCGCCTCGTCGGTGCCCGCCCCGACCAGCATGACCGGCCGCAACACCGGTCTGGACGAAACCGCGGCCATGACCGGCTTCACCGGCAAGACCACGATCGCCCTGACCGACAGCAGCGGCGTCATCCAGCGCCGGATCGACATCGACTTCGACGCCGGCACGATGAGCATCGACGGCGCGGCCGGGCCCAGCTTCACCCCGTCCGACTTCATGGCCCAGCTGAACACCGCCATGGGCGGCATGGGCGCGGCCGGCTTCTCGGGCGGGGCCTTGACCCTGACCGGAAGCGGCGGCCTGGGCGTGGCCATCCAGGACGACGCGACCAGCCCGTCGAGCAAGGCCGGCAAGGGTTTCAGCCACTATTTCGGCCTGAACGACATCATCCGCACCAACGGCTACTCGCCGTACGAGACGGGCCTGACGTCGGCCGATCCGCACGGCTTCACTTCCGGCTCGATGACCATCCGCCTGACCGACGTCGAAGGCGGCCGCATCCGCGACATCGTCGTCGCCCCCCCCCTCCCCCCCGCGAGCGGCACGATGCAGGACATGCTGGATGCGCTGAACTCGCGCGCCTCGGGCGTGGGCCTCTACGGCCAGTTCTCGCTGAACGCCAAGGGCCAGATCGGCTTCACCTCGAACGGGACGACGCCGGTGTCGATGTCGATCCAGGCCGACACCACTGAACGCGGCGTCGGCGGCCCGTCCGTCAGCCAGCTCTTCGGCCTGGGCCCGGCCGAACGCAGCACCCGGGGCGAGAAATTCTTCGTCAGTAAGGCGATGAACGAGAACCCGAAGCTGCTGCCCCTGGCCCAGCTGGACCTGAGCCAGGCCGTCGGCGGCAACCCGGCCCTGGCCGTCGGCGACGGACGCGGAGCCCTGGCCCTGGCAAAGTCCGGCGACAATGCCGCCGGCTTCTCGGCCGCCGGCGACGCCTCGGCCGTCAATATGAGCGTCAACCGCTACGCCTCGGACTTCAGCGGCTCGATCGCCCGCAAGTCCGCCACCGCCGCCAACCGCAAGGACGCCGCCGACGCGGTGTCCAGCGAGGTCGACAGCCAGCGGCAGTCGGAAGAGGGCGTGAACCTCGACGAAGAACTGATCAACCTGACCACCTACCAGCAAGCCTTCAACGCCTCGGCCCGCCTGATCCAGGCGACCAAGGACATGTTCGACGTGCTCACCGGACTTGTGAGGTAAGCCATGACCCGCGTCTCGACCATTCAGAACTACAACATCATGACGTCCAACCTCATGAAGGCGCAGATCCGCCAGAATGACGTGGGCGCCCAGGTGTCCAGCCAGAAGGTCGCCAACGACCTGAAAGGCTACGCCAAGAACGCCGAGATCCTGACCGCCATGCGCGGCACCCAGAACCGGATCAACGGCTTGCTCGACCAGTCGAAGCAGGTCGGAAACCGGTTGGAGATGCAGGACACCGGCCTGGGCCGCGTGGCCGACGGAACCCAGAAGGCCCGCGAGGCCATCGCCAACGCCCTGGCCGCCGGCAACGCCACCACGCTGATGCAGCAGATGCAGGCCAGCTTCGGCGACGTGATCCAGGGGCTGAACACCAAGTCGAACGGACTCTACGTGTTCTCCGGCGCCAAGACCGATACGGCCACGACCTCGGCGACCACCATGGCCGACCTGACCACCGCGCCGACCACCGCCGACCTGTTCCACAACGACCAGTACATCACCACCAACCGCATCGACGAGCAGACCAACGCCAAGACCGGCGTGCTGGGCGACGCGATTGGCACGAACGTATTCGACGCCTTCAAGCAGGTGCAGGCCTATGTCGACGCCAATGGCGACTTCACCGGCAAGCTGGACGACGCCCAGGTCCAGTTCCTGACCGGCCTGCTGTCCACGTTCGACACCGCCCAGAAGGGCGTAGTCGACCTGCAGGGCAAGAACGGCGTGACCCAGAAGCGCTTCGAGGCCGCGACCGCCGACCTGTCGAACCAGGCCGACACCCTGACCGGCATGGTCGGCGGCATCACCGATGTCGACATGGCCGACGCCGTGACCCGCCTGGAAGCCGCCAAGCTGGCCGTCCAGGCCTCGGCCCAGGTGTTCACCAGCCTGCAGGCCTCGTCGCTGCTGAACGTGCTGAAGTAGGGGAGCGGCGACAAGCCGCCCTCCCCCAACCTCGCAAAACCAGCCATCAACCGCTATATGGCGGCGATGGACGCCGACCTGCTGACCCCCGCCGCCACGAACGACGCCGACTCGCTCATCGCGCGCGCGGTCGAACAGGTGCGCGCGGCCGTCAGCCTGCCGGAGGGGACGCGGATCGTCGCGGCCATGTCCGGCGGCGTGGATTCCACCGTCACCGCCGCCCTGCTGGCCAAGGCCGGCTATGACGTCGTCGGCGTCACCCTGCAGCTCTACGACCACGGCGCGGCGATCACCAAGAAGGGCGCCTGCTGCGCCGGCCAGGACATCCTGGACGCCCGCCAGGCCGCCGAGCGCATCGGCATCCCGCACTATGTGCTCGACTACGAGAGCCGCTTCCGCGAGCAGGTCATCGAGGACTTCGCCGACGCCTATCTGCGCGGCGAGACGCCGATCCCGTGCGTGCGCTGCAACCAGACGGTCAAGTTCCGCGACCTGCTGGACGTGGCCCGCGACCTGGGCGCCGAGGCCATGGCGACGGGCCACTATGTTCAACGCGCGTTCGCGGGGGGCGGCAACCGTCCGCAGCTGCGTCGCGCCGCCGACCCGGCCAAGGACCAGAGCTATTTCCTGTTCGCCACCACGCGCGACCAGCTGGACTTCCTGCGCTTCCCGCTGGGCGGCATGGACAAGCCCACCGTGCGCGCCGTCGCCGCGGGGCTTGGCCTGGCCATCGCCGACAAGCCCGACAGCCAGGACATCTGCTTCGTGCCCGAGGGCAAGTACACCACGGTGATCGACCGCATCCGCCCGCAAGGCGCGGAAGCGGGCGATGTCGTGCACCTGGACGGCCGCGTGCTGGGCCGCCACGAAGGCGTGACCCGCTACACCATCGGTCAGCGCCGGGGCCTGAACATCGCCGTCGGCGACCCCCTGTTCGTGGTGAAGATCGACGCCGACAAGCGCCAGGTCATCGTCGGTCCGCGCGAGGCGCTGCTGACCGCCGCCCTCACCCTCAAGGAAGGCAGCTGGCTGGGCGGCCAGGACAGCCTGGAAGCGGCGGCGCGGGACGGCCAGCCCGTGCTGGCTCGCGTCCGCTCGACCCGTGAGCCCGTCGCCGGCCGCCTGGCGATCCGCGACGGCGAGGTCTGCGTTATGTTCGACGGCGCCGAGGAAGGCGTGGCGCCCGGCCAGGCCTGCGTGCTCTACGATCCGGCCGATCCCGAGCGTGTGCTGGGCGGCGGTTTCATCGCCGCCACGACGCGGACGATGGATCTCCAGGAGGCCTGACGGGCGTCCCGATCGCTGGATCGGGGATAGCCAGCGACCCTAGAGCCTGGCTCGGACAGCTTGGCCGAAATACGAAAAGCCCCCGCCGGCGAACCGACGGGGGCTTTCTGCGTCAAGCTGACGAAGCGATGCTTACGCGCCGCCCGGGAAGCGGAAGGGAACCTTCACCGAACCGGTCTTGGCGCCCATCGGCAGCTTCTCGGCGATGCACATGGCGGCCTTGTCGAAACCTTTACCAGCGGCGCTGTTGTCGACGACCTTGCAGTCCGACAGCTTGCCGGCGTCGGCGGTGCATTCCAGCATCACCTGAGCGGCGTCGCGGGTGTTCGCGAACTGCTGCAGGCAACGGCCCATTTGGTCTTCGAAGCCACCGGCGGCCGAAGCGGCCTGAGCGACGAAGAAGCTGCCGGCGATACCCGCGGCGATCGCGATCGAGAATTTCATGGTTAGCTGCCCCTTGCGGCGTTCAAATCTGATGAGACTGTTTTCGCAGGCAGAAGCCAAAGAATGGCTAAGGTTCGCGGTTAATCATTTCCAAAAATGGTGAATGACCGCAGGCGGATGAAAAGCCGGTGCGGCGCGCGCGGGGACGGCCGAGCTCAGTCGATCGCGTCGAACGTCAGGCCGATCCGGAACAGGCAGTAGCCGGTTTCGTCGACCAGCCGCGCCACATCGGGATTGGTGTCCGCGCGCTCGCGGGCGCGGGTGAAACGCCAGTCTTGCTCGCGTCCTGCCGCCGGAAACGGCGCGCCGTCGGCGGTGACCAGGCGGTATTCCGGCTTGGTAAGGTGAACGTGGAACCTGTAGCGGCTCATTCCGCCGCGATCTTGGTGGCTTCCAGCGCCTCGCCCACGGTCAGCCCCCGTTGGAGCGGCGCGCCGCGCTCCAGGTCGCCGCGTTGAACGACCTCGCCGCATTGCTCGCAGGCCAGGACCGGGTGGAAGGCGCAACCGCAGCCCTTGTGGGTGAACAGCACCGGCGACTTGTCGCGGCCATAGACGTAGCGGTCGCCCCACTCGGACATGGTCAGCAGCACCGGCGACAGGGCCAGGCCCTTCTCGGTCAGCCAGTATTCGTGGCGCGGCGGACGCTCGGAATAGCGGCGGGTTTCCATCACGCCGTGGGCGACCAGGGTCTTCAGGCGAGCGGCCAGGACGTTGCGGGCGACACCCAGCCGTTCCTGCCACTGCTCGAAGCGTTTCACCCCGGCGAAGGCGTCGCGCAGGATCAGCAGGGTCCACGGATCGCCCACGACTTCCAGCGTGGCGGCGACCGAGCAACGTTCGTTCGTATAGTCAGCAGTGCGGCCCATTTCGTGAGGTTGAGACGTTCCGCGAGGGAAAGCAAGAGAGCGTTGCGTTTGAAGATGAACCGAAGTAGGTTTTTTATCGCAATTGACTCTCTCGGTTGCCACCTGGCGAGGCGTCACTCGAGTTTCTCTCTGATGACGCCTCGCCCCTTCTCATCACGGCATCGCAAGCCTCTTGCCCTGTGCGGGCGGATGAAGGCCTATCTCGCCTCGAATACGTCTTCAGGGAGCTAAACCATGTCCGCGTCCGATCCCGTCGTCATCGTCTCCTACGCCCGCACGCCGATGGGCGGCTTCCAGGGCGCTCTGGGCGGGGTGAAGGCCACCGAGCTGGGCGCGACGGCGGTCAAGGCCGCCATCGCGCGGGCTGGCGTGGCGGGCGACAAGGTCGAGCAGATCTTCATGGGCTGCGTGCTGCCGGCGGGCCTTGGCCAGGCGCCGGCCCGCCAGGCGGCGCTGGGCGCGGGCCTGCCGCTTTCGGTCGAAGCCACCACCGTCAACAAGATGTGCGGCAGCGGCATGCAGGCCGCGATCCTGGCCCACGACGCCCTCAAGGCCGGTTCGGTCGATGTCGTGGTGGCCGGCGGCATGGAGAGCATGACCGGCGCGCCCTACCTGATGTCCAAGCACCGCGGCGGGGCCCGCATCGGCCACGACCAGCTGTGGGACAGCATGTACCTGGACGGGCTGGAGGACGCCTACACCCCCGGCAAGCTGATGGGCGCCTTCGCCGAGGACACCGCCGCCCAGTACCAGTTCACCCGCGAGGCCATGGACGACTACGCGACCAAGGGCCTGATGAAGGCCAAGGCCGCCGTCGAGACCGGCGCCTTCAAGGCCGAGATCACCCCGGTCACCGTCGTCAGCCGCAAGGGAACCGAGGTGGTCGACACCGACGAGCAGCCGGTCAAGGCCGATCCGGCCAAGATCCCGACCCTGCGCCCGGCCTTCAGCCGCGACGGGGGCGTCACGGCGGCCAACAGTTCCTCGATCAGCGACGGCGCGGCCGCCCTGGTCATGACCCGCGAGAGCGTCGCCAAGGCCCTGGGCCTGCCGATCCTGGCCCGGGTGGTCAGCCACGCCGCCCACGCCCACGAGCCGTCCCTGTTCGCCACCGCCCCGGTCCCGGCCATGCGAAAGGCGCTGAAGAAGGCCGGCTGGTCGGTCGAGGATGTCGACCTGTTCGAGATCAACGAAGCCTTCGCCGTGGTGCCGATGGTCGCCCAGCAGGAACTGGGCTTCGATCCGGACAAGCTGAACGTCAACGGCGGCGCCTGCGCCCTGGGCCACCCGATCGGCGCCTCGGGCGCGCGGATCCTGTGCACCCTGATCTCGGCGCTGCAGGCGCGCGGCAAGACCAAGGGCCTGGCGTCCTTGTGCATCGGCGGCGGCGAAGCCACGGCGATGGCGATCGAGCTGGTCTGAGGCTTAAACCCTCCCCCGCCAGGGGGAGGATCGCAACGCCTCGGCCTCACTCGCGTTGGAAACTCCATGACCGACACCTTCCGCCACAACCCCGAACTCAGCCGCTACGAGCTGGAGGTCGACGGCCTCATGGCCGTGGCCGACTATCAGCGCGCCGGACACCGGCTGGTGATCCCGCACGTCGAGGCCGACATGGCCCTGCGCGGCACGGGCGCGGCCGGACGGCTGATGACCAAGGTCGCCGAGACGGCGCGCGCGGAAGGCATGCGGATCACCCCGCTGTGCTCCTACGCCGCCGCCTGGCTGAAGCGGAACGATCCGGACCTGATCGCCTAAGGCGTCTTGGGCGCGGGCGGCGCGCTCTCGAAGCTGCCCGCCGGCCCTGGGAACACGACCGGGCTCTCCCAGCCGTCGGCGCTGACCGACGAGACCCCGAAGAAGAAGTCGTCGATCACCACGTCCTTCAACGTTGTGGTCGTCGCCGCGTCCGGAACCCAGCGGCTGAAGCGCCAGGTCGGATCGGTCGTGCCGCGCCACCACACCCGATGGCCGGCCGCGCCCGGCGTCGGCGCCCACGAGACCTTGGTGTCCGGGCTGACCGCGCCGGCGATCTTGACGTCCGCCGGCGGCGTCGGGGCCGAGGCCAGGCTGGCCATGGCGATGGTGTTCAGCCGCGTGACCTGGACCAGATAATTGAAGTCCACGCCCTCGATCACGTCGCCATAGGGCTTGCCGTTCTCGGCGCGCAGGTTCTGGTGCTGACGGTCATAATTCTCGACCGCCTCGGTGACGCGCACGGCCGGATAGCCGGCCTCCAGCAGCGGAACCTGGTCGCCGCCCCGGCCGTAGCGGTCGGTGCGATAGACCATCATCACGTCGAAGTTCGTGAGATAACGGTCGGCCAGGCCGTCCAGGAACCGGGCGAGGTTGCGCGACGGGCTGTCGACCTCGCCGCCGTTGTAGCGGCGGCCGTTGGCCTGCTCCGGCGTCTCGACGGCCTTGGTGCCTTCGGAGAAGACGCGGACGTGGGTGTTGTCGATCACCCCGCTCTGGCCGCGACTGTTGCCGACGATGTCGTTGTTGAGGTCGGCCTCGACCTTCCAGCCCTGAGCGCGCGCGTAGTCGGCCAGCACCTTGCCGCCGTAGAGGCCCTGCTCCTCGCCCGACAGCACCGCGAACACCAGGGTGGCCGGGAACCTGTGCTTGCTGAGCACGCGCGCCGCCTCGATCACCGCCGCCGTGCCCGAGCCGTCGTCATTGGCCCCCGGCGCGTCGCTGGTGAAGTCCATCACGTCGGTGACGCGGCTGTCGATGTGGCCGGCGATGATGATCACCCGGTTCGGATCGCTGGTCCCCTTCTGGATGGCCAGGACGTCCTCCACCACGACGCCATTCGGCGCGCGCTTGCCGGTGAAGGTCTGCGAGGGCGTCTCGATCGTCAGGCAGCCGCCGCAGTCCTTGGAGATCGCCTCGAAGCGGGCCTTGGTCCAGCGGCGGGCCGCGCCGATGCCGCGCTTGTCCGACTTGGTGTCCGACAAGGTGTGGCGGGTGCCGAAGCCGACCAGCGACCGGATCGTGCTCTCCAGCGCCTTGGGATCGACGTCGCTGGCGATGGTTCGCAGCAGCGGCTGGTCCGTGGAGGGCGCCGGCGTTTCGGCTTGGGCGACCCCGGCGGCCATCAGGGCGGCGGCGAGAGCAAGAGACAGGCGCATCGGAGCTCCGGGGACAGCGCGACTTCGAGGCGCGCACGTTTCCGGCCAAGTTCGTCCGGCGCAAGCCCTTTTCACCCCTTGGCGCGTCGCTCCGCCATGAAGGCCACCCGGTTCAGCACCTCGGGTCCGGCCGCCGGTCCGGGGGCGTAGGTGAAGTGCTCGTTGGTGATCGGCTTGCCGCTGATCCTGTCGACCATGATCGGCTCGGCGGCCAGGCCCGTCTCGCGGTCGATCAGCTGGCCAGCCACGCCCTCGACGGCGAAGTGGCGGTTGCCGAAGGCCAGCATCGCCGTCAGCACCGGCGCGAAGTCGCGGCCCAGGTCCGTCAGCAGATATTCATAGCGCGGCGGCCGCTCATTGTAGGCGCGCTTCTCGAGAAGTCCGTTTTCGACAAGCCCCGCCAGCCGCTTCGTCAGAATGTTGGGGGCGACACCCAGGCTCTTCTCGAACTGGTCGAAGCGGGTCAGGCCCTGGGCCGCGTCGCGCAGGATCAGCAGGGTCCAGCCATCGCCCACGCGCTCCAGCGTGCGGCCGACCGGACATTGGGTGGGAGGGCGTTCAGATTTGCTCATGACGAAAGATTTGGCCACTCACTTGCGAAAAGCAAGTTACCCCATAGCTAGAGCTGGAAGCCGGACCACCAGGGCCTTGGCGAGACACTGAGGACTATCACGATGAGCGACACCAACACCAAGGGCGCGGCCCTGATCACCGGCGCGTCCACCGGCATCGGCGCGGTCTATGCCGACCGCCTGGCCAAGCGCGGCTACGACCTGATCCTGGTCGCCCGCGACGAGGCCCGCCTGAACGCCCTGGCCGAGCGTCTGCGCGGCCAGACCGGCGTCAAGGTCGAGGTCATCAAGGCCGACCTGACGAACAAGGCCGACCTGCTGAAGATCGAGCAGCGCCTGGCGACCGACGCGGCCATCACGGCGCTGATCAACAACGCGGGCGTCGCCGGCTCCAACGATTTCGTCGCTTCCGATCCCGACGCGTTCGAGAAGATGATCCAGCTGAACGTCACGGCCGTGACCCGCCTGGCGGCGGCGGCGGCGCGCAACTTCGTGCCGCGCGACAAGGGGACGATCGTCAACCTGGCCTCGGTGGTCGGGCTGATCCCGGAACTGGGCATGCCGGTCTATGGCGCGACCAAGGCCTTCGTGACCTATCTGACCCAGGGCCTGCGCGTGCAGTTCGCCCATTCGGCCGTGCGCCTGCAGGCGGTGCTGCCCGGCGCCACGCGCACCGAGATCTGGGAGCGCTCGGGCTCGGACATCGACGCGATGGATCCGAACACGATCATGGACGTCGACGACATGGTCGACGCGGCGCTGGCCGGCTTCGACCAGGGCGAGCTGGTGACGATCCCGTCGCTGCCGGACGCCGCCGACTGGGAGGGCGCCCTGGCCGCCAAGGCCAAGCTCTATCCGAACCTGTCGCGTCGCGAACCGGCGGCTCGCCTCCAGACGGCCTAGACTGAATTGTCATCCCGGCCGCAGCGAAGCGGAGAGCCGGGACCGACGGAGGCTCGGAGCTTCCCGCGGTCCCGGCTCGGCGCGCTAAGCGCTTGGCCGGGATGACAGTTTCATGGCCGAAAGCTCGCCGGCGCGGCGCTCACTCCCGCGCCGGCGAGTCCGCCCTGACGGGCTTTTCAGGTTTGATGCCGACCTGAAAAGCCCATCCGGAACTCGGGAAACTAGCTGAGCACCATCACCACGACGCGGCGGTTCTGGGCCCGGCCCTCACGCGTTTCGTTGGGGGCGACCGGGGCGTCCTGGCCGTACGAGATCGTCGCCATGCGGTTCAGGGCGACGCCGTGCTGGCTGAGGAACTTGCGCACGGTTTCCGCGCGCTTTTCGCCGAGCTCGTCGTTGTATTCCTTCGAGCCCGAATTGTCGGTGTGGCCCTGGATTTCCAGGTACACGTTCTTGTTGTCGGTCTTCAGCTTCTCGGTGAACTCCGACAGGCGCTGCTCGGCTTCCGGCGAGAGGTTCGCGGCGTTGACCGGGAACTTCACGGAGTCGTCGCTGAGCACCAGGGCGTACTGGAACTTGCCCTCGGCCAGCTTGCCGGCGGCGATGGCGCGATCCAGGGCGTCCTTGGAGGTCTTGTCGAGTTCGCCGATCTGGGTGTCGTGAGCGCTGACCCGCGTCTCGACCTGGCCGACCTGCTGGTTGACGAATTTCTTGGTCGCACAGCCGCTGACCGACAGGCCGCCCATCACCAGGGCGGCGGCGACCATCATGGTCTTCGTGCTAGCTATCATTGTTTGGGTCTCGTCCGTAAAATGGGGGCGCGAGACGTCCTGCAACGCTCGCGGTGACAAATCGGACAGCAGAACTTGACCAAAGATGGGCGCGATTCCGGCGCTTCAAGGTCAAGCTAGACCATTGATAATCAAGATAGTTTCATTGACTTCTATACCGCGCGCAAGCGCCGCGGACGAAGATTGGTTCCGAAGATTTTTAGTTTTCGCGGAAGCTCGAAAGCCACGCCTGGAAGGCCCGCAGAGCCGGAGTCTGCCCCCTGGACTTCAGCCAGGTCAGCCAGTAGCGGCCGGCGCTGACCTGAGTCTCGAAGGGCCGGATCAGGCGTCCTTCCTGCAGATGACGCTCGAACATCATCGGCGGGGCCAGGGCCACGCCGGCGCCCTGCAGCGCCGCCTCGACCATCACCCAGGAGCTGTCGAACACCGGACCACGGATCGGCGGCGGCGACAAGCCAGCGGTGGCGAACCAGTCCGGCCAGTCGGCGGCGCGGTAGCTGCGGAGCAGGGTCTCGCCGAACAGGTCGGTCGGATCGGAAAGTCGCTCGGCCACCGCCGGGGCGCACAGCGGGCTCATCGGGGCCTCGAACAGCGGCGCGGCCTCCGTGCCGTGCCAGGCCCCGTCGCCGAACCGCACCGCGCAGTCCAGCCCTTCGCCCGCCAGGTCGGTGCGGTTGTTGTTGGTGAACAGCCGCAGGTCGACGAACGGATGCGCCTCGCGGAAGCTCGGCAGGCGCGGCAGCAGCCAGCCGACCGCGAAGGTGCCGACCACCCCGACGCTCAAGACCTCCAGCACCCGGCCGCCCTCGAAGCGCGCCAGCACGTCGCCCAGCTTGTCGAACGAGTCCCGCACGCTGGGCAGCAGGGCCAGGCCCTCGTCGGTCAGGGCCAGGCCACGCGGCAGACGACGGAACAGCGCCGCGCCCAGCCTGGCTTCCAAGCCTTTCACCTGGTGGCTGACGGCGGCCTGGGTCACGCACAGCTCGATCGCCGCCCGGGTGAACGACAGATGCCGGGCCGAGGCCTCGAAGGCGCGCAGGGCGTTCAGCGGCAGTTGGGCGCGGCTCATTCAGGATGACCCAAATTTATCTAAGATCTCTACCAAGCTATCGTCGTTTGCGGGGAACGCCAGCCCCGGGCAGGTTCGGCGGGCAAGGAGACCCACCAATGCTCGATCGTCGCATGTTCCTGACGGCCCTGGCGGCCGCGCCCTTCCTCACGCCCGTACCGTCCCGGGCCGCCATCTTCGCCAGTCCGCCGCCCTCCGCCCTTAGCTCACGTATTAACGAATTGGAGCGACGCAGCGGCGGCCGCCTCGGGGTGGCGGTGCTGGACACCCAGGATGGCCGTCGGTTCGCCTGGCGCGGCGATGAACGCTTCCGCATGTGCAGCACCTTCAAGATGCCGCTGGCGGCGGCCATCCTGCGCCGCGTCGACCAGGGCCGCGAGCGCCTGGACCGCCGGGTGACCTATGGCCGCGAGGTGCTGATGGGCAATTCGCCGGCGGTCGAGAAGCACCTGGCCCGGGGCATGACCATCGGCGAGCTCTGCGCGGCGACCATCACCCTCAGCGACAACGCCGCCGCCAACCTGCTGCTGGACGCCCTGGGCGCCCCGACCGACCTGACCCGCTTCCTGCGGGCGCTGGGCGACCAGACCACCCGCTGCGACCGCCGCGAGCCCGAGCTCAACACCGGCGCCCCCGACGATCCGCGCGACACCACCACGCCGGCGGCCATCGCCGAGACCTGGAAGACCCTGCTGACCACCGACGCCCTGTCGGCCGCCTCGCGCAAGCAACTGACCGCCTGGGTCGTGGCCAACCGCACTGGCGACAAGCGCCTGCGCGCCGGCCTACCGCGCGGCTGGACCGTCGGCGACAAGACCGGCAACAACGGCCAGGACCAGACCAACGACATCGCCGTGATCTGGCCGCCGGGGCGCAAGCCGCTGTTCGTCGCCGCCTTCCACGACCAGGGCTCGGCGGATGACGACGTGCGCAGCGCGGTGCTGGCCGACGTGGCGCGGGCGGTCGTGGGCGCGGGGCTCGGGGCTTAAGTTATCCACAGGGGCGGGGCGACCTGCGGCTCTCCTCCCCTGCTGGGGGAGGTGGCGCGGCGCGAATACGCGCCGTGACGGAGGGGGACAGCGCGGACCCAATTGGCGCGGCGCAGACCCCCTCCACCGCCGTTCGGCGGTCCCCCTCCCCCAAGAGGGGGAGGAGAAAAGGAGCGCTGCGCCCGCTCCTGTCCCCGCTCCGTCGCCACACTTTCCCAGTCTTCACAGCGCCTTACACAAAAACACCCGTTTCTTATCCCCGCCTGTCGCGGCGCCCTCATGCTCTTCGCCATGAGCCCGTCCCCCGCCCCCAGCGCCTGGTGCGCCGACCTGCAAGCCAAGCTGATGGCCGCCATCGACGCGGCCTGGGCCCTGGCCGAGGCCAGCGACGACCCGGCCGTCATCGCCAAGGCTCGCGACAAGGCCAGACTCTGCGGCCAGCTGGCCGCCGAGGCCCGCAAGGTCGCCGCGCTGGTTCCCCAGCCCAAGCCACGCCAATTGCCGGCCATGATTCACGAGGCGTTCGACCGGCTGGACGCGGCCACCGCGCCGCTGGTCGCCGAGGTCGCGCGCCAGGAAGCGCGCGACGCGGGCAAGCCGCCCGCCGCCCAGGCCCTGGCGATGCAGGCGGCGCTGAAGAAACTGAAGCGACGATAGCGCGGGCGCGCCCGAGGCGCCGAGGCCCCGGGCGCTATCCCGCGATCCTAGAACGTCTCGCCGACCAGCTTCTCGCTCAGCGCCCACAAGGCCTGGGCATGGGCCGGGTCGAGGGCGTAGCTCCGGACGCCGGCGCGGATCTGCGAGGCGTCCTCGGCCAGTTCCGCGACGTGGCAGTCTTCGCAATAGAGGCCGCCGACCGTCTCGACCGGGGCGACGACCCCGGCCCAGACGCTGGTGGCCGCGCCCTGCGGAATGGTCTTCCACTCGATGGGCGGCTGGCCCTCGGCCGCGGCCTGGGCGTTCAGCTGCTCGATCCAGCCTTGGATGAAGGCCGGGTCGAGGTGGCGGGCCAGCTCAGTCTGGATGCCGCCCGGATGCACGGCCACGGCCCGCACGCCGCGATCCTTGTGGCGACGATCGAACTCGACGGCGAACAGGATGTTGGCGGTCTTGGAGCGGCCATAGGCCTCGAACGGCACGTAGTCGGTGGTCTCGAAGTTCGGGTCTTCGAGATTGACGTCCGAGAAGCGGTGCCCCGCCGAGGCCAGGGACACCACACGCGCCCCGGCCTTCAGCAGGCTGGCGATGCGGTTGACGAACACGAAGTGGCCCAGGTGGTTGGTGCCGAACTGGGTCTCGAAGCCGTCGACGGTCTTGCCGAACGGCGGGGCCATGACCCCGGCGTTGGCGATGACCAGGTCGAAGGCGCGGCCGTCGGCCACCAGGGCGTCGGCGGCGGCGCGGACGCTGGCGAGATCGGCCAGGTCCAGTTCGATCAATTGCAGCGAGCCGCCACTCTTGGCCGCCGCCTCGCGGACGACGGCGGTCGCGCCCTCGGCCTTCTTGAGGTCGCGGGCCGCGCCGACGACATCGGCGCCGTGGGCGGCCAGGGCGCGGGCAGTCTCGACGCCCAGGCCGGCCGAGACGCCGGTGACCAGCACGCGCTTGCCCTTGAGGTCGACGCCGGCCAGGACGTCGTCGGTGGTGGATTTGGCGCCGAAGGAAGTGCTCATGACTCTCTCGATCCCTTGCAGGGTTGTTGTCCGAGCCGATCCGGAGGATTAAATGGAGGAAGGCTCCGGATACATATTCGGAGGCAGCCTCCGCTTTTCAAGGTCGATGTCCGAAGATTCCGAAACCGCCGTGGAGAAGGCCCCGCGCAAGCCGCGCGCCGACAGCCTGCGCAACCGCGACCTGCTGCTGACGGCGGCCAAGACGGCCTTCGGCGAGGTCGGGGCCGAGGCGCCGCTGGAAGACATCGCGCGACGGGCCGGCGTCGGCATCGGCACGCTCTACCGCCACTTCCCCACCCGCGAGGCCCTGGTGGCGGCGGTCTATTCGCGGGAGCTGGACCAGTTGGCCAAGGCCGCCGACGACCTGCTGGCGCGGCGCCCGGCGGGTGAGGCGCTGGAAGCCTGGCTGAGCCTGCTGATCGACTACATGGCCACCAAGCGCGTGGTGGCCCCGGCCTTGCGCGCCGATCCGGGCGAGGGCTCGCGGCTCTACGCCAACTCGGGGGCGACCATCCTGCCGGCGCTGCAGCGGTTGACCGAAACCGCCCTCGCCGCTGGCGACATCCGCGCGGACATCGGCTTCGAGGACATCCTGCGCATGATGAGCGGCCTGAGCCTCGGCTACGAGCAGCCGGGCTGGGACGCCGGCGCGCGGCGGCTGCTCAGCGTGATGATGGCGGGGCTGCGGGCGCGATAGCTCGCTGAGGGGCTTGAAAATTCAAGGTCCGTCGCTATGTTATTCTCACGGCTTCGGCCGCCGGGTCGCGAGATCCACGCCTCGGTGACGGGGCCAAATCAAGGGCCAGTCTTCGGACTGGCCTTTTTGTTTTGAAGCCCGCCCCCTAGGCCCCCTCCTCGTCCACATAGATCACCACCGGCTTGCCGCGCGACAGCGGTTCCCAGCCGGCCTCGATGGCCGAGGCGATCGCCTTGGCCACGATGCGCTCAGGAATCTGCGAGGGCTTCAGCGGCGGGGCGCTGAACTTGGGCTTGGGGCCGGGCGGGAACTCGATCAGCGCCTCGCGCTGGCCTTCCTTGTGACGGACGGCCAGCACCTTGCCGTGCCGCTCCGACGGGTCGTAGTTCCATTGCGGGAGGCGGTGCAGACGCCAGACATAGGGGTCCGCGTCGACCTCGATGTCGAACTCGACGGTGAGCTTGGTGGTTTTGGCCATGCGGGGGAATACCCCGATGTGGCCTCAAGAAAAAGGGCCGCCCCTTCCGGAGCGGCCCTTCTCTTTTACTGCAGCGTCGCCTTGCCGAACGACAGCTGGCCATCCTGGACCCCGACGGCGATGACGCCGCCGTCCTCGATCTCGCCGGCCAGCAGCTTGCGGGCGATCGGGTCGATCAGCTCCTTCTGGATCACGCGCTTGAGGGGGCGCGCGCCGTAGACCGGGTCGTAGCCCTTGTCGGCGATCCAGTTCAGGGCCTCGGCGTCGATCGCCAGGCTCATGCGACGGTCGGCCAGCAGCTTCTCGACCCGCTTCAGCTGGATCGTGACGATATCGCTCATGTGCGCGCGCGACAGGCGCTTGAACAGGATGATCTCGTCGATCCGGTTGAGGAACTCGGGGCGGAAGTGGCCGCGCACCATGTTCATCACCATCGGCCGGACGGCTTCCACGTCTTCGCCTTCTTCCTGGTTGGCCAGGAATTCGGCGCCGAGGTTGCTGGTCATGATGATCAGCGTGTTGCGGAAGTCGACCGTGCGGCCCTGGCCGTCGGTCAGGCGACCATCGTCCAGCACCTGCAGCAGCACGTTGAAGACGTCCGGGTGGGCCTTCTCGATCTCGTCGAACAGCACCACCTGGTACGGACGCCGGCGGACGGCCTCGGTCAGGGCGCCGCCCTCGTCGTAGCCGACATAGCCGGGAGGCGCGCCGATCAGGCGGCTGACCGAGTGCTTTTCCATGTACTCGGACATGTCCATCCGGGTGATGGCGTGCTCGTCGGCGAACAGGAACTCGGCCAGGCTCTTGGTCAGCTCGGTCTTGCCCACGCCCGTCGGGCCCAGGAACAGGAACGAACCGATCGGCTTGGTCGGGTCGTGCAGGCCGGCCCGCGCGCGGCGGACGGCGTCGGACACGGCCGCCAGGGCCTCGTCCTGACCGACCACGCGTCCACGCAGTTCGTCCTCCATCTTCAGCAGCTTCTCGCGCTCGCCTTCCAGCATCTTCTCGACCGGCACCCCGGTCCAGCGGCTGACGACGGCGGCGATCTGCTCGGCGTCGACGACTTCCGGCGTCAGGGCCTGGGTGTCGCCCTGCTCGGCCTCGGCCAGGCGGCGCTCCAGGGCCGGGATCTCGCCGTACTGGATCTGGCCGGCGCGGGCGAAGTCGCCGGCGCGCTGGGCGTTGGCCAGGTCGGCGCGCAGGCGATCGAGGGCTTCACGCGCTTGCGCGGCGCCCCCGGCCTTGTCCTTCTCGGCCTTCCACTTGGCGGTCATCTCGTCCGACCGGAACTGCAGGTCGTCGATCTCGACCTCCAGGTTATCCAGGCGGTGCTTGGACGCGGCGTCGGTTTCCTTCGACAGGGCCTCGCGCTCGATCTTCAGCTGCACCAGGCGGCGGTCGATCTCGTCCAGCTCTTCCGGCTTGCTGTCGATCGCCATGCGCACGCGGCTGGACGCCTCGTCCATCAGGTCGATCGCCTTGTCCGGCAGGAAGCGGTCGGCGATGTAGCGGTTGCTGAGCATGGCCGCGGCCACGATGGCGCTGTCGCTGATGCGCACCCCGTGGTGGACCTCGTACTTCTCCTTCAGGCCGCGCAGGATCGAGATGGTGTCCTCGACCGTGGGCTCGCCAACGAACACCGGCTGGAAGCGACGGGCCAGGGCCGCGTCCTTCTCGACGTGCTTGCGGTACTCGTCCAGCGTGGTCGCGCCGACGCAGTGCAGCTCGCCGCGCGCCAGGGCGGGCTTGAGCAGGTTGGAGGCGTCCATCGCCCCGTCGCCCTTGCCCGCGCCGACAAGCGTGTGCATCTCGTCGATGAACAGGATGATCGAGCCTTCGGCCGCCGTGGTCTCGGCCAGCACGGCCTTCAGGCGCTCCTCGAACTCGCCGCGATACTTCGCGCCGGCGATCAGGCTGCCCATGTCCAGCGACAGCAGCTTCTTGTCCTTCAGGCTTTCGGGCACGTCGCCATTGACGATGCGCAGGGCCAGGCCCTCAACGATGGCGGTCTTGCCGACGCCGGGCTCGCCGATCAGGACGGGGTTGTTCTTGGTGCGGCGCGACAGGACCTGGATCGTGCGGCGGATTTCCTCGTCGCGGCCGATCACGGGGTCCAGCTTGCCGTCGCGAGCGGCGGCGGTCAGGTCGCGAGCGTAGCGCTTGAGGGCCTCATAGCCTTCCTCGGCATTGGCGCTGTCGGCGGTGCGGCCCTTGCGGATGGCGTTGGCGGCGGTCTCCAGGGCCTGGGCCGAAACGCCGGCCTCCTTGAAGAGCTTGGCCGCGTCCGCGCCTTCCTTGGCGATGGCGATCAGCAGGCGCTCGGTGGTGACGAAGGCGTCGCCCGCCGCCTTGGCGCCCTTTTCGGCCTCGGCGAAGACGCGGGCCGTGTCCGGCTTCATATAGAGCTGGCCGCCGGCGCCGTCGACGCGCGGGGTCTTGTTCAGCAGGGTCTCGACGCCGCCGTCCAGCTGGTCGGGGCGGCCGCCGGCGCTCTGGATCAGGGCGCGGCCGAGGCCGTCCTTCTCCTCGAGCAGGACCTTGAGGATGTGTTCGGGCGCGAACTGCTGGTGGCCTCGCGCGAGGGCCAGGCTCTGGGCGGATTGGACGGCCTGTTTGGCGCGGTCCGAGTAGAGATCGATATTCATGATGTCCCCTTCCTAGGCGGATCGGGGCGCGCCGCCTTGACTAAGCACAACACGCTCCGATGGGGCATTTAGGTGTGGCGGATCCGCCACACAAGACCTACCACCCCTTGCTGGCGAGATAACGTTCCAGTTCCAAAATTCGTACGGCGTCAGAGGGGTGGGTCGAGCTCAATTCGCCGCCCGAGGCCTGGCCCGAAGCCGCGTCCTGGGCCTGCATGTTGCGCCACAGGACCACCGCCTCGCGCGGCCGGTAGCCGGCGCGCTGCATGAAATCGACGCCCAGGCGATCGGCCTCCAGCTCCTGCTTGCGCGAGAACGGCAGCAGCACCCCGTACTTGGCCGCGTCGCCGCCGTGATCCTTGAGCAGCTTGCCGAAGTCGGTGCCGCCGGCCGCCGCGCCGGCGATGCCCAGCAGGATCTTGGAGGTCCGCTCCTGCGAGACCCGCTCGGCGGCGTGATGGGCGACGACGTGGCCGGCCTCGTGGCCGATCACGGCGGCCAGCTGGTCGTCGTTCTGGGCCATGGACAGCAGGCCGACCGTCACGCCGACATGGCCGCCCGGCAGCACGAAGGCGTTCGGGGCCTCGTCCAGGAACACCGCGTAGTCCCACGGCCGGCCCGCCAGGCCCGCGGCGGCGATCACCCGCTGACCCACGGCCTGGACGCGCGCGTTCTTGCGCGGCTCCTTGGAGATGTAGGTCGTGCGCAGCGTGTCGGCCCAGGCCTTCTCGCCGTCGGCGGCCAGATTGTCGTCATTGACGATCAACAGCTGGTCGCGCCCGAGATCGGCGTTGTAGGCGCAGCCCGACACCGCGCAGGCGGCGGCCATCAGGAGCGCCAGGGTCAGGCGGCGAAGGGTGATCATGGGCGCGGCGAACCGTGTTTCGAAGTCGGCGCACGTTTATCCCCGCCGGACGACAAGGGCGCAACCGGTAGCGCTTGGCCTTGCCGATTTGTCATGCGGGACGCGCGCCCCCTATGCGCCGCTCAACCGCTCGATCACCCGGGCCAGATGGCGAGGGTCGATAGGCTTGGCGAGCACCGGCGCGTCGCGCAGATCCGCGCGCACGCCCTGCTCGCCGTAGCCGGTCACGAACGCGAAGGGCACGCCGCGCGCGCGAAGGATCTCGGCGGTCTCGAACGAGGTCTCGCCGTCGCCCAGGTTCACGTCCAGCAACGCGAAATCGAACGTCTCGCGCTCGGCCGCCAGGAGCGCCTCGCGCGCCGAGGACACCGGACCCACGATGCTATGGCCCAGGTCGGTCAGCAGATCCTCGACCAGCATGGCCACGAACAGCTCATCCTCGACGATCAGGACCCTTAGAGGATCAGGCCGCTCCGCGGATGAAACGGTTCGACTGGCCGGTCTGGCCGAGCTCGGCGTCGATCTCGCAGATGACGCCGTTCGGCGGATAGTCGAGGCGGACCTCGCCCCCGAGCTCGCGGGCCAAGCCGCCGGTGATGAGACGGGTGCCGAAGCCCTGGCGCGTCGGAGGCGAAACAGGTGGCCCATGAATTTCTTCCCACGTCATGCGCAGCCGCTCGCCCGCGTCCGCCTTGCTTCGTCGCCAGACCAACCGCACCTGGCCATTTTCGTTGGAGAGCGAGCCGTACTTGGCCGCGTTGGTCATCAGTTCGTGCAGGGCCATCGACAACGCCAGGGTCGCCTTGGGCGCCAGCCGGACGGGAGGCCCCTCCACGGAAAAACGTTCCGTCTCGCCATGCGCGGCGACCACCGAGGCGACGATATCGGCCAGCTCGGCCCCATCCCAGCTCTCCCGGGTGAGGATGTCGTGGCCGCGCGCCAGCGCCAGCAGCCGGGTCGTCAGGGCGTCCCGGGCGTCGCCCAGGTCCGCGGCGTTGCGCAGGGTCTGGCCGGCCACCGACTGCACCGTGGCCAGGGTGTTCTTCACCCGGTGGTTCAGCTCGTTGATCATCAGGCGCTGCAGTTCCTCGGCGCGCCGACGGTCGGTGACGTCGCGCATGACGCCCGTGAAGAAGCGCTTGTCGCCGTCGTTCCACTCGGCGATCGAGAGCTCCAGCGGAAAGGTCGTCCCATCGCTGCGCAGGCCGCTGACCTCCCGACCGATGCCGATGATCCGCCGCTCGCCCGTTTCACGATACCGCGCCAGATAGCCGTCGTGCTCGCCGTGATAGGGTTCGGGCATGAGGATGTGGACGTTGCGGCCGACCATCTCGACGGCCTTATAGCCGAACAGACGCTCGGCGGCGGGGTTGAAGGCCTCGATCCTTCCGCGTTCGTCGATGACGACGATCGCGTCGACGGCCGTGTCCACGATGGCCCTGTAGCGCGCGTCGACGGCGGCCGTCTTGGCCGTCTTCTGTCCGCCGGAGGTAGGCTTACGCGCACTCGCCATAACTGGCTCCGCCCCTGTAGCAGGCCAACCCTATCGGTGAAGTCGCGACATCGCCAGAGGGGACTCGCGCGCGCGCCGGGCATTGGTCGCGGCGACGTGTCGCGGCCCCGCCCGTCCATGGCCTCGGCCAGCCGCGTCCAGAGCCTGGCGGCGGCCCAAGAAAAAAGGGAGCCGCTTTCACGGCTCCCTTTCGATCTTCAGCGGTGAAGCGGCCGATCAGGCCTCTTCCGGCTCCGAGCTGGCCGGAGCGCCTTCACCGGCTTCGAAGCTGCGCGGGGCGCGGCGACGACGGGGCTTCTTGACCTCTTCGCCGTCGACGGTCGAGGCCGGAGCCTCGACGGCCGGTTCGGCGACCGCCGCCGCGGCGGCGGTGCGTGACGTCTTGCGCCCCAGGAAGGCCGGAGCCTCGCTGACGGCGCCGTCCTGGCCACGCAGCACCGGCGAGCTCTCGCTGGCGGGCGCGCTGGCGATCGGCAGCGGCGAGGCTTCCGGCTCGATCACGGCCATCGGGTCGCGGTCACCGCGCGGCTGCCAGTCGCGATCGCGGTTGCGGTCGCGGCCACGGCGGCGGCCCTCGCGGAATTCGCCCTGACCTTCGCCGCCCTGCGGCTGCTCGCCCTCGGCGGCGACCGGACGGTCCTCACGCGGACGATCGTCGCGCGGGCGGTCGTCACGGGGCCGATCATCACGGGGCCGATCATCACGGGGGCGGTCGTCGCGGTCCCGGAAGCGGTCCTCGCGCGGCCTGTCGTCTCGGGGCCTGTCATCTCGGGGCCTGTCATCTCGGGGCCTGTCGTCTCGAGGACGGTCATCACGCGGTCGGTCATCCCGAGGACGGTCGTCGCGGTCACGCCAGCGGTCGCGGCGGCCTTCGCCCTGATTGTTGTCGCGGGGACGATCGTCGCGGTTGCGGTCGCGATTGTTGTCGAAGTTGCGGTCCCGATCGCGGTTGCGGTCACGATCCCGGTTCTCGAAGCGGTCGCGGCGTTGCTCGCCGCCCTCACCGTTCTCGCCGCCTTCGCCCTGGCCTTCCGGCTGGGCGGGGGTCTCGGCGACCTCCTGCTCTTCCGGCGGCTCGGCCTCGAAATCGATTTCGTAGGCGGCGTAGACGTCCTTGCCGACGATGTCGGACACCGGACGATTCGGCTGGATGGCGCGCAGGACGCGGAAATAGTGCTCGGCGTGCTGCAGATAGTTCTCGGCCAGCACCCGGTCGCCGGACGAGGTCGCGTCGCGAGCCAGCTGCTGGTACTTTTCGTAGACGCTCTGGGCCGCGCCGCGAACCTTGACCCCTTCGGGCCCGTTCGAATCGAAAGCGCGGTTGGCGTTGTGCTGTTGAGGCTTGCCGCCGCTGCCACCGCGATTGTTGCGGCCGCGCTGGCGCTTCATGCCTTTGAAATCTCTCATGGTCTCTTCTGAACCTGTCCGGAGGTCAGTCTTGCGCTGGACGCGTCCGGCCTTGCTGGTCTCTGAGCGGGTTTAACCCTGGTGAGTTTCAGAGACACTGGTTTCCGTAGAGCCCCCGCCCTGCTCTTTGGGCGCGGCGACCGGCGGACCGGGCGCGCCTGCCAGGGGAGCGTCGCATGCGTTCAACGCCTAGGCGTCATGAACGTCTGCTTTTCCCGTCACCTGGCGATCTGGAAGGAGACAAGACTCGTCTAACGGTTCACGCCCCGGTTTCCAAGGGATTTTTCACCCCAGTGACAACGCGGTCGTGCGTCGACAGGTCCTTGATCGTTTTGACCTGCTGGGCGCCGGCTGTCTTGAACAGCGCTTCGACCGCCTCGGACTGGTCGTGGCCGATCTCCACGGCGAACATCCCGCCCGGCTTCAGCACACGCAGGATCTCCGGCGCCAGCAGGCGATAGGCGTCCAGACCGTCGTCGCCGCCGTCCAGGGCGAGACGCGGCTCGTGGTCGCGAACCTCGGGCTCCAGGGTGTCGATCACCGCCGTCGGGATGTAGGGCGGATTGGAGACGACGACGTCGAAACCGCCATCGCCCAGGCCCGCCGTCCAGTCGCCGTGCATCAGGGCCGCG
This sequence comes from Caulobacter sp. GW822-FHT07D08, assembly GCF_058798735.1. Lineage (NCBI taxonomy): Bacteria > Pseudomonadati > Pseudomonadota > Alphaproteobacteria > Caulobacterales > Caulobacteraceae > Caulobacter > Caulobacter sp. GW822-FHT07D08. The sequence goes on along the minus strand of NZ_JBXAKU010000001.1, from coordinate 124,337 downwards.
CGATTGTTGAGGTCCAGACTGGCGGCGTTGTCGCGAGCCACGGCCAGGGCCTCGGCGGAGGCGTCGACGCCCAGCCCCTTGGCCGCCGGCCGCTCGGCCAGGACCGCCAGCAGGATCGTGCCCGAGCCGACGCCCAGATCCAGCATCGAGAACGGCATCTGCTCGGGGAAGGCCTTCAGCACCTCGTCGACGATGACCTCGGTCTCGGGACGCGGGGTCAGCACGTTCTTGTTCACCTGCAGCAGGATCTTCCAGAAGCCCTTGCGGCCGATGATGTGGCTGACCGGCTCGCGGCGGGCGCGACGGGACAGATACTCTTCCAGGGTCGCCTGCTGCTCCGTCGTCAGTTCGCGGTAGGGATCGGTGACGATCTCGGTGCGAGTGACGTTGGCGGCCACCTCCAGCATCAGGCGCGCGTCGATCGACGGCTGATCGATGCCGGCGTCCTTCAGACGATCCTTGGCGGCGGTCCAGGCTTTGACGAGGGTCAGGGTCATGAGGGGGATTTAGCGCTTTGGATGGGCGGAGGCGAGATTGAAAGCGGTACCAGTTTTTGGTATCGTGGCGCCATGGCCAGCAAGAACACTTCCGTGAGCCTAGGGGAGCATTTCCAGGCTTTCATCGACAGCCAAGTCGCCGACGGCCGCTACGGCTCGGCCAGTGAAGTCGTGCGGGCGGGGCTGCGGTTGCTCGAGGATCAGCAAACGAAGCTGGCCGCCCTGCGGGCCGCACTGATCGAAGGCGAAGAAAGCGGCTTCATCGATGACTTCGATTTCGACGCCTATATCGAAGAGAAGCTGAAAGCCTCCTCCGCACCTCCAGGGTTCCGCGAGGAATGACACGGTATCGGCTTTCGCGCCGTGCCAAAGCCGATCTCGACGAGATCTGGGACTATTCCCTAAATAGGTGGGGCGACCAGCAGGCCGCCGCCTATCATCGCCAAATCTACACGGCCATTGGCATGATTGCTGAACGACCAGACCTTGGCTGGTCTGACAGCAATCTGCGTCCCGGATACCGCCGACGCTCGGCTGGCTCCCACGTGATCTTCTATAGGGTCAGCGGCATGGTCGAGATCGTCCGCATTCTCCATCAGAATATGGACGCCAAGTTTCACCTGGGCTGATCAACCGACCGCCACCCCATCCCCCTCGCCCACCGCGCCGCCCCGCGTCACGTTCAGGTAGATGCCGCAGAACATGTGGCCGTAGGTGTCGAAGAGGGCCTTCACCAACTCGACATCCCGCTCGGCCGTCGTGGGGTCCACGTGGGTGGCGGCGCAGCGGACGATGGGTTTCAGGACCTCGGCCGTCGCGCCGCCGAGGGTCAGGGTCCTGCCGGTCCAGTCGTTCTCGACCCAGGCCGGCCAGCCCTCGACATAGAGATTGGCGCGGAACCGCAGCGGGTCCAGGTCGCGGCCGATCCGTCGAGAGAGGTCGCGCACGCTGGCCAGGTTGACGATCGAGACATAGCCCGAGCGGCTGTCCATGAACCGGTAGGCGCCCGGTCCCTCGACCACCTTCAGCGGCCCCTTGATCTCGCCGGCCAGCAGGGTGGTCAGCCAGGCCTCGAGACCCGCGCGGCCCGCGTCCGTCCGCAGGTCGCCGGCGAAGTCGGGCGCGCCCTCCGCGCGGGCGCTGAACACGCCCGTCGTCTCGTCATAGGCCGTGCGGGCCTTGGCGACGGCCGGGATCTTGGCCAGCACCGTGAACTTCATCTTCGAGATGTGGGCCGGCGCGGCGGGATCGAAGCCGCTGGGGCCGTCCTCGACCGCGTAGAGCCGATCGCACGGAAAGCAGGCCCCGGCCTCCAGCGTGGCGGCGGTCAGCCGCTCGGGCGTGAAGCCCTTCACGGGATGGCGATAGATCGAGGCGATGCGGGCGTCCATGATCGCGAAAATCGTGGACGACGCGAGTCATGGCAAGGCTTGAGGGGCCCTTGGACGGGAACGCGACTCGCCGCGCGGGGTTCTGGTGGCCTGGAGAGCGCTTCATGACCGACGCTTCGCCGCGTCCGATCCTTAAATGGCTCAAATCGCGTCCGTACCATCTGGCGCCATGGATCGTGCTGCTGGCGGCCGCGCCGCTGGTGCTGCCGCGCAAGAAGCCCATCGAAGAGCCGATCGTCGCTCCGCCGGGCCTGTCCGAGGATCGCGCCATGCCGCCGGCCCAGTTCGACGAGGCCGAGCCGCAGCGCGGCCGGGCCGCGCGCCATCCCGGCCATATCCCGCTGCTGGGCTGGCGCGACATCGTCTGGCGCACCTGGCTGGAGATCGGCGTCGACCGCCTGCCGGCCGTGGCCGGGGGCGTGACCTTCTACACCCTGCTGGCCCTCTTCCCGGCCATCGGCGCCTTCGTCTCGCTGTATGGCCTGTTCGCCGACGTGCGGACCGTCGAGGCGCAGCTGCGCGACATGGCCGGCGTCTTCCCCGCCAGCGTCGTGCAGATCGTCGGCGAGCAGATGCTGCGCCTGGCCAGCCAGGGCCAGGCCAAGCTGGGCGTGGCCTTCGGCTTCTCCCTGCTGCTGTCGATCTGGAGCGCCAACGCCTCCATGCGCACGCTCTTCGACGGGCTGAACATCGCCTATGACGAGGACGAGAAGCGCCACCTCGTACCGCGCACCCTGCTCAGCTACCTCTTCACCTTCTGCGCTCTGCTGTACGCGGCCATCGCCTCGGGCGTGCTGATCGTCACGCCTCTGCTTTTGAAGGCCGCGCGCCTCTCGGCGCTGGACGAGATCGTCGCGCCGCTGCGTTGGTTGCTGGTGTTGGCCATGACCGCCATCGCCTTCGCCGTGCTCTATCGCTTCGGACCCAGCCGGGCGCGGGCCCGCTGGCGGTGGGTGTGGATCGGCGCGGCGGCGGCTTCGGCCGGATGGCTGTTCGGTTCGCTGGGCTTCTCGTTCTACCTGGCCAACATCGCCCACTATGACGCCACCTACGGTACGCTGGGGGCGGTGATCGCCTTCATGGTCTGGGTGTGGTTCTCGATCATGGCCATCCTGGTCGGGGCCGAGCTGAACGCCGAGATCGAGCACCAGACCGCCGTCGACTCCACCATCGGCCCCGAACAGCCGATGGGCGCGCGGGGGGCGGCCATGGCCGACACGGTGGGCCTGGCCTTCCATCCCTGGGAGATGATCAAGCGCGAGGCCGGCATGGTCCGCCGGGTGACCGGCGGGGCCTGGAACAAGGTGCGCGGCCGTTAGGCTTCCCATGGCCGCGCTCGCCGCCTAAGGAACCGGCATGACCCTGCTCCTGCCCTACCGCGAAGACGAACTGGCCGACATCGCCGCCCTGGTGAACTCGGCCTATCGCGGCGAACTGGCGGCCAAGGGCTGGACCAGCGAGAGCTATCTGCTGGGCGGCCAGCGCACCGATGAAGAGAGCCTGCGCGCCGACCTCGCCGCCACGCCGGGCGCGACCATCCTGACCCTGCGCGACGCCGAGGGCGACAAACCCCATGCCTCGGTGTGGATCCAGCCCTCGGACAACGACGCCTGGTATGTCGGCATGGTCACCGTCTCGCCGCTGCGCCAGGCCAACGGCATCGGCCGCACGATGCTGGAGGCCGCCGAGGCCCATGCCCGCGCCCAAGGCGGCAAGACCATGGAGATGACCGTCATCTCGGTGCGCGACACCCTGATCGCCTGGTACGAGCGGCGCGGCTACCGCCTGACCGGCAGGACCGAACCCTTTCCCTATGGCGACGAGCGCTTCGGCGTGCCGCAGCGCGACGACCTGCATTTCGTGATCCTGGAAAAGGCGCTGTAGGGCGCTCAACCAGCGCATTACCGAAGCTTAAGTAGCCCTCGCCCCACACCTGCTCTCACATGCCAGCGTTGTTGGCTCAGGGGCTTTTCATGTCGTTCATTTCCCGCATCGCCGTCGGCGCCGCGCTCGCGTTCGCCGTCACGGCTTCCGCGCAGGCCGCCGTCACCCCGGTTCCCGTCGGCCAGCCGCTGGCGCGGTTCGACAAGCTGCAGCCGGCCACCCACCGCTATCTGCGCTACCGTCAGATGGGCGAGACCATCACGCCGCTGGACGTCTGGACCCGCGAAATCCGCATCGAGCCCGACAAGGCCGGGGTCAAGCGCCTGCACATCGTCCAGCACTGGGACGGCTCGACGCCGGGCGTGGTGAAAAAGCTCGACAGCTGGTTCGAGTTGGGGACCTTCCGGCCCTACAGCCACGAGCGCCGCACCACCGGCAAGGACGGCCAGACCAAGATCGAAGGCTTCGACTTCAAGCCCGACCGGATCGTCGGGCTGAAGGATCTGGAGGGCAATACGACGGCCGACTACGACGTGGCCTCGCCCCAGCCGACCTTCAATTTCGAAACCGACATGGAGTTCCTCCAGGCCCTGCCGCTGGCCAAGGGCTACGAGGCCTCCATCGTCTTCCACCATCCGGGCGGCGGCGCGCCGGCGCCCTACGTCTTCAAGGTCACGGGCAGCGAAGTCCTGACCAGCTCGGCCGGCGGCAAGGTCGACTGCTGGGTGGTGACCACCGACTACAACCGCCCCGAAATGAAGCCGACGACCTTCTGGCTGGCCAAGGACAGCCAGGTGGTGATCAAGAACGCCTCGATCGCGCCGGACGGCTCGACGTGGGTGAAGACGCTGCTGTGGTAGCCAAAAATTCCGTTTCCCCGGCGAAGGCCGGGGCCCAGATCGAACCCACGAGCGCATATTATCCTGACAGGTCGATAGGCGCGAACACCCCAGCCACTCCGGATGAATCTGGGCCCCGGCTTTCGCCGGGGAGACGGGGCGGGGTAGGTGGCTAAATCACCGCCCTAGACCGCTCCGAGACCTCGCTCGACAGCGCCCCGGCGACGATCTCCAGGCCTCGGCGCAGGACCTCGCGGTCCGGGACCGCGCCCAGGCAGACGCGGACGCCGCTCTCGTGGCCGGCCTCGACGACCGGCGCCGAGGGCGGGGTGACCTCGGCCCCGCCGCGCAGGGCGCGGCCGGCCAGGCGCTCGGCCTCCAGTTCGCTCATCGGCAACCAGATGTGCGGGGCGGTCTCGGCATAGACGGTCTCCATGGCCGGCCCCAGGAGCTCCCGCGCCATGGCCATGCGGACGCGGGCCTCGTCGCGGGTCTCGGCCAGGATGGCGTCGGCCGAGCCGTCCTCGATCCACTGGGTGGCGATCAGCCCGCCGAAAGCCGGCGGCGCGTAGACCGACACCCGCACCGCGTCCAGCACCCGCTCGAAGGTCTCGGCCGCCGGCACGACCAGGAAGCCGGCGCGCAGGCCCGGGGCCAGGGTCTTGGAGACGCCCGAGACGTGGAAGGTCCGCTCCGGCGCCAGCATGGCGAACGGCGGCGGCGCGCCGTCGGCATAGGCCCCGTAGATGTCGTCCTCGACCAGGGTCAGGTCGTGCTTGCGGGCGAGGGCGACGATGGCGTCGCGGCGCGCGCGGCTCATGATCCGGCCCGTCGGGTTCTGCAGGGTCGGCAGTACGGCCAGCACCCGCGCGCCGGTCGTGAGGATCGCCTCTTCCAGGGCGTCGGGGCGCAGGCCCTCGGCGTCCATCGCCAGGCCTCGGACACGCCAGCCGCTGTGCAGGGCCAGGGTCTTGAGGCCGTGATAGGCCAGGCATTCGGTCAGCACCACGTCGCCCGGGGCCAGCACCGCGCCCAGCGCCAGGGCCAGGCCCTGCTGGGCGCCGGCGCAGCAGATCAGCCGCCGCCAGTCGACCGCCTCGTAGCTGCTGGTCCGCGCCAGCCAGACCGCCCCGGCCCGCCGCTGGGTCTCGTGACCCGCCGGCGGGGCGTAGGCCAGGTGCTCCAGGAGATCCGGACGTCGCCGCAGCCGGGCCAGGGCCTCGGGCAGGCGCGCCCCGGCGGGGGCCTGGGCGGCGATGTTCTGGGCCAGGTTGATCGGGCCGTCGCGCTCATAGGGCCGGTGCTCGGCCGGCGCGTTGACGAAGCTGCCCCGGCCGACATGGGCGCTGACCAGCCCCGCCCGCTCGGCCTCGACATAGGCGCGGGTGACGGTGCCCAGGCCCACGCCGAGGCGATAGGCCAGTTCCCGCTGCGGCGGCAGGCGCACGCCGGGGGCCAGGACGCCCGAGACGATGTCGGCGCGCAGCACAGCCACCAGCCGCTCGTAGAGCGGGGCGTCACTCTCGGGAATTGTCGGTGTCCAGGCCACAGGGCGTCGCGCGTCTCGTTTATTGTCATCATGACAATATGCAATTTGACTCGCGATACAATGGAAATCATCACCGTGACACCTCGGTTACTCGTACCGAGACACTTGTCAGGGAGACCGGAGATGACCCCCGAACTGCTGCTCGCCCCCGATCTTTTTCTTGCCTATGTCCTGTTCTGCTTCGCCACGGCGGGGACGCCGGGGCCGAACAACATGATGCTGCTGGCGTCCGGGGCGAACTTCGGCTTCCGCCGGACGGTGCTGCACATCCTGGGGATCAGCTGCGGCCTGGGCTTCATGGTGCTGGCCATGGGTTTCGGCCTGGGCGGCGTGTTCCGGGCCTATCCGGTGCTGCATGAGATCCTGCGCTGGGTCGGGGCCGGCTACATGCTGTGGCTGGCCTGGAAGATCGGAACGGCCAGCGCGATCAGCGACAAGGACCTCGCCAGGCCGATGACCTTCCTGCAGGCGGCGGCGTTCCAGTGGGTCAATCCCAAGGCCTGGGCCATGGCGCTCGGCGCGGTCACGACCTACGCCCCCGAGGGCGGCGGTTGGACCCTCGTGCCGCTGCTGGCCGGGACCTTCATGCTGATCGGCGCGCCGTGCAGCGCGGCCTGGGCGGGATTCGGCCAGGGGCTGCGGCCGTTCCTGAACAAGCCGGCGGTGTTGCGGACGTTCAATATCGTGATGGCGGCGCTGCTGGTGGCGTCGCTGTACCCGCTGTTCGTCAGCCATGAGGCCAAGCCGGTGAGCCTGGAGGCCCTGGCGGACGTGGCCCCGCCGCCGCCCATGCGGTCGCACGGGTGAGGGCCCGAAACCTCGTCCTTCGACAAGCTCAGGATGAGGTTTCTACTGGTGTGGCCGCTCAATAGTCCTCACCCTGAGCCTGTCGAAGGGCGAGGACAGCCCCCACGGAGACTCCCCATGCGCCTGCTGCTCGCCCTCGCCATCACGGCCCTGCTCGCCACGACCGCGGCCGCCCAGGACCTCAAGGTCACCGTCGCCGGCCGGGACACCGTCACCCTGAGCCCGAAGGACCTGGCCGCCCTGCCCCGCGCCAAGGCCACGATCACGGTCAAGGGCGCGGCCGTCACCTACGAGGGCGCCCGCCTCGACGCCGTGCTGGCCCAGGCCGGGGTCGTGCACGGCGAGCGGCTGATGGGGCGCTATCTGAACCAGGTGATCATCGCCCGCGCCGCCGACGGCTTCTTCAGCGTGCTGTCCCTGGCCGAGACCGACCCGGTCTATCGCGCCAATCCGGTGGTGGTCGCCGACACGGTCAACGGCCACAAGCTGGACGCCCGCGAAGGCCCCTATCGCCTGGTCGTGGACGGCGACCTGCGGCCCTCGCGGGCGCCGCGCCAGCTGGTGTCCATCGAGGTGAAGCCGGCGTTCTGATCCTCCCCCGCGACGCGGGGGAGGATCAGGTCAGCGTCCTAAGCCGTCTTCAGGCGCTCCGGGCCGATGCCCAGGAAGTCGCGCTTGCCCAGCGGCACGCCCTTGTGGCGCAGGATGTCGTAGGCGGTGACGACGTGGAACAGGAAGTTCGGGATCACGAACTCCAGCAGGTAGTCCTGGCCGGTGAACTGCAGGGTGAACGTGCCGGCCGGCACGGTGACCTCGCGCGTCTCGGCGCCGTCGAAGGCCGAGGCCGGGACGCTCTCGACATAGGCCAGGGTCCTGGCGACGCGCGCCTGCAGCTCGGCGAAGGTCTTTTCCTCGTCGGCCATGGCGGGGGCGTCGAGGCCGGTCAGCCGCGACACCGCGCCCTTGGCCGCGTCGGAGGCGCGCTGGATCTGGCCGGACAGGGGCAGCATGTCGTCGAACAGGCGCGCCTCGACATAGGCGTCCGGGCTGGTCCCGGCGGCCTCGGCGTGGGCCTTGGCCTTTTCGAGCAGCGACGACAGCGTCTTGAGGCCGCGCGTGAGCGACGTCACGGTGACGGTCTGGATGGTGACGGACATGGAAATTTCCCTCGCAAAGCCCGCCGGACCTCCCCGGTCGCGCTGCACCGCGACCTAAGCACGTCCGGGTAGGTTTTCAATCGCGACGCATGACAATGAGCGTCAGCAGCGCGCCTTGGCGTCCGCCTGGCTCGGGCGCGGGAAACATTCCCTTCGGCGGGGAAAAGCACTAGGAAGACCGACCCTATCCCTTAGCCATTGCGACATCTCCCTTGCGACTGCCCCAGGCCCGCCTCGACCAGGTTCTCGACCGCTTCCGCGAAGTGGAGGCCCGCATGGGCGCGGCCACCGACGGAACCGAGATCGTCAAGCTCTCCAAGGAGCACGCCGAACTGCGCCCGGTCGCCGAGGCCGTCGAGCGCCTGGCCAAGCTGTCGGCCGAGCGCGCCGAGCTGGACGTCATGGCCGCCGATCCCGAGATGGCCGACATGGTCAAGGACGAGATCCAGGCCCTGGACGACAAGCTGCCGGCCCTCGAGCACGACCTGGCCTTGATGCTGGCCCCCAAGGACAAGGACGAGAACGCCTCGGCCATCCTGGAAGTACGGGCCGGCACCGGCGGCGACGAGGCGGCGCTGTTCGCCGGCGACCTCTTCCGCATGTACCAGCGCTACGCCCAGCTGCGGGGCTGGAAGGTCGAGGTCGACAGCATCTCGGAAGGCGAGATGGGCGGGTTCAAGGAAATCGTCGCCTCGATCACCGGCGACGGCGTGTTCGGACGGCTGAAGTTCGAGAGCGGCGTCCACCGCGTGCAGCGCGTGCCGGCCACCGAGGCGCAGGGCCGCATCCACACCTCGGCCGCCACCGTCGCGGTGCTGCCGGAAGCCGAGGACGTCGAGATCGACATCAAGGAAAGCGACCTGCGGATCGACACCTATCGCTCGTCGGGCGCGGGCGGCCAGCACGTCAACAAGACCGACTCGGCCGTGCGCATCACCCACTTGCCCACCGGCGTGGTGGTGACCAGCTCGGAAAAGAGCCAGCACCAGAACCGCGCCAAGGCGATGAAGAACCTGAAGGCGCGCCTCTACGACATGCAGCGCCAGGCCCTGGACAGCGCCCGCTCCGAGGCCCGCAAGAGCCAGGTCGGCAGCGGCGACCGCTCGGAACGCATCCGCACCTACAACTTCCCGCAGGGCCGGGTGACCGACCACCGGATCAACCTGACCCTCTACAACCTGTCGCGGATCATCGAGGGCGACGCCCTGGACGACGTGATCAATCCGCTGATCGCCGAGGACCAGGCCGAGCGCCTGGCCAGCCTCGAAGAGAGCTTCGGCTGATGGGTTGGCGCATGATCTTGTCCGAAAACCGGTTCCCACTTTTCGGGATCATGCTCTGATGTCCTGGACCCGGACCTACGACGAGGACGAGCCCCAGCGGGTCAACAAGTGGCTGGCCCAGAGCGGCGTGTGCTCGCGCCGCGAGGCCGAAGCTCTGATCTCCGAGGGTCTGGTGTCGATCGACGGCGAGGTCGTGGAAGACGTCGGCCGCAAGATCCTGCCCGGCCAGACCCTGACCCTGGCCGACCGGGCGACGGCCAAGCTCGACTCGACCTTTACCTACATGATCCACAAGCCGGTCGGCGTGGTCTCGTCCCAGCCGGATCCCGGCCAGGTTCCGGCCGCCCGCCTGCTGACCCGGCAGAACATCTGGGGCGGCGTGCCCGCGCCGATCCCGCAGTCGGGCGACCTGCTGCCGCCGATCGGGCGGCTGGACAAGGACTCGCGCGGCCTCTTGCTACTGTCCCAGGACGGTGTCGTGGCCAAGGCCGTGATCGGCCCGCAGTCGGACCTGGAAAAGGAATACCGGGTCGCGGTCATGGGCGAGCTGACCGAGGAGAAGCTGGAGCTGCTCCGCTTCGGCCTGGAGCTGGACGGCCGCGAGCTGCGCCCCGCCGAGGTCGAGGTCATTTCGGACCAGCGCCTGCGCATCGTCCTGCGCGAAGGCCGCAACCGCCAGATCCGCCGCATGTGCGAGCTGGTCGAGCTGAAGGTCGTCGACCTGTTCCGCGTCAGGATCGGTCCGCTGACCCTGGGCGAGATGCCGGAGGGGCGGTGGCGTCCGCTGACCGGCGAAGAACGGGCGGCGTTGATCGCGGGCTGAGGCCGACGCGTCAAGAAGCGCGGCTCGCCCTCGCCGCCTCAACCGTCGAGGCGGAGGCGGCGAAGCGTGCTTATGCCCTGGCCGGCTTGCGCCGACGCGGCACGCGGACCACGGCCTCGCCGTCCATGATCAGGTCCTCGCCGACATAGCCGGCGCAGCGCAGGGTGACGCGGGCGCTCTCGGCGTCGATGGCCGCGACGGTGATGCGGGCGATGACCACGTCGCCGACCCGCACCGGACGGTGAAAGGCCAGGGTCTGGGACAGATAGATCGCCCCGGCCCCGGGCAGGATGGTGCCGACCACCGCCGAGCCGAACGAAGCCGACAGCAGGCCGTGGGCGATCCGCCCGCGATAGGCGGTCTTGGCGGCGAACGCCTCGTCCATGTGCACGGGATTGAAGTCGTCCGAGGCCTCGGCGAACAGGCCGATCCGCGCTTCGGAGACGGGGACGTGCTTTTCGGCGGTCATCCCGACGGACAGTTCGTCCAGGATATAGCCGCCCGAGGGGTGAGGTCCGATCATCCCACGCCGTTAGCGGTCATGAGGCGCCGTGACCAGCGAAAACTGACCACGGCTTCAGGGCTTGGGTTTTGCGTAGGGCACGAAGTCGCCAAGGTTCACGAAGCCCCTGGAGAAATGCGACATCGGTTCGACCAGGGTGACGATGTCGGTGTTGCACAACTGGTCGGTGATGGTCCGCGTGACGATGATGTCGTCTCTGCGCAGCGAATCCGCGCCGCTACGCGGGCGGTTGACGTAGATGCGGCCGCCGAGACCGTTGTAGAGGATCGCCGTGCCCTCGATGATCTCGCTGCTTTCCGTGGGGCGCAGGCTGATGCAGTGGACGGGCTTGCCGGCCACGCGACCCTCGAGGCGCTTGGCCAGCTTGGCCTCTCCCGCCGGATTGGGGCGTTCGGCGGCCAGGGCGCCGGACGCCGCCGCCAGAGCCAGGACCATAGTCAGACCGCGAACCATCGCACGCATGACGCTCACTCCTATTCGGCCGCGAGAGTCTCCGCGGCGGCCGCGGCCTGGATCTCGGCCGCCTTCTTCTCAACGAGTTCGACGATGTGATCGATCATCCCGTCGTTGGATTGTTTGTGGTCGGGCTTGCCGGCCATGTAGACCATGCCCGCCCCGGCCCCGCCGCCGGTGAAGCCGATGTCGGTCATCAGCGCCTCGCCCGGACCGTTGACGACGCAGCCGATGATCGACAGCGACATCGGCGTCGAGATGTGCGCCAGCCGGGCCTCGAGCGCTTCCACCGTCTTGATGACGTCATAGCCCTGACGGGCGCACGACGGGCAGGCGATGATGTTGACGCCCCGGTGGCGCAGACCCAGCGACTTGAGGATGTCGAAGCCGACCTTGATCTCCTCGACGGGATCGGCGGCCAGGCTGACGCGGATGGTGTCGCCGATGCCGGCCCACAGCATCGAGCCGATGCCGATCGACGACTTCACCGTGCCGGTGCGCAAGGCCCCGGCCTCGGTGACGCCCAGGTGCAGCGGGCAGTCGATGGCCTCGGCCAGCTGGTAGTAGGCGGCCACGGTCATGAACGGATCGGACGCCTTCACCGAGATCTTGAACTCGTGGAAGTCGTGGTCCTGCAGGATGCGGGCGTGGTTGAGGGCGCTCTCGACCATCGCCTCGGGGCACGGCTCGCCGTACTTTTCCAGCAGCTCGCGCTCCAGCGAGCCGGCGTTGACGCCGATCCGCATCGAGCAGCCGTGATCGCGAGCGGCCTGGATGACGTCGCGCACGCGGTCGGGGCTGCCGATATTGCCCGGGTTGATCCGCAGGCAGGCCGCGCCGGCCTGGGCCGCCTCGATGCCGCGCTTGTAGTGAAAGTGGATGTCGGCCACGAGCGGGACCTTGGCCTCGCGGGCGATGGTCTTGAAGGCCGCCGTGCTCTCGACGTCGGGGCAGCTGACGCGGACGATGTCGGCGCCGGCCTCCTCCAGCTGACGGATCTGCTCCAGCGTCGCGGCGGCGTCGCTGGTCAGGGTGTTGGTCATCGACTGAACGGTGATCGGCGCGTCGCCGCCCACCTCGACATCGCCGACGCGGATCTTGCGCGATTGCCGACGCGTGATCATGCGCCAGGGACGGACGTGCGTGTGGTCTGCGGCCATGGGGCTAATTTAGAGGGTGTTGGGCAGGAACTGAAGGGCTTCCCCCGCCCTGCCCTCGATTTCCCTACACCCGTTTCCCCGGCGAAGGCCGGGGCCCAGATTCATCCGGAGCATCTGGAGTGCTCGCGCCCTGGGCCAGGGATGGCCCCGTGAACGCTTGTGGGTTCGATCTGGGCCCCGGCTTTCGCCGGGGAGATCGGTTTTTGGTTAGGGCTTCGGAGCCGCAGCCGCCGCCGGAGCCGCCACCGCCGCCGCCGCCGCCGGGATCAGCTTGGCCACCGCGGTCTGGTTCGACGTCAGATGTCCCGTCAGGCGGCCGTTGTAATAGACCTCGAACAGCGACGGCTCGACCACGTCGAGGATCAGGCCCGGCGTGCGCGGCGCGCGATAGGCGTCGCCGGCCGAGAGCCAGCGGGTCATGTGGATCGTGCCGTCCGCGCGGCGCACGGTCAGGGAGCCGGCCTTGCGGGCCTGGATCAGCACGCCAGAAGCTTCGGCCGGCGTCGCGCCCAGGACCTGGCCCTTGAGCTTGAACGGCGAACCCACCACGAACTGGCTGGCCGGATCGACGACGCCGGCCTTGGCGTCGGCCACGGCGCGCGCCTTGGAGGCGGCGTTGGCGGCGTCGACCGAACCGCCGTTGGCGGCGGCGTCGTCGAGGCCGGGGGTCTTGTAGGGATCGGGCGTGGTCGACTCGACCGGAGCCGGCAGCGGCGAGCCCAGGGCGACCTGGTTGTTGCTGGCGTGCGACTGGACCTGGGTCGAGACGGCGGCGGAGGCCACCTGCGGCGGCGGCTCTTCCTTGGTGATGGCGCGCTGGGCGACGTTCCACAGCAAGATGGCGCCCACCACCAGCAGGCCGCCGGCGAAGATCAGGGCCAGGCGCGGGTCGCGCTCGCGGCGCACGCCGATCGGGGCGCGCAGCTCGGCGCCCTCGTCGGGACTGTCGGTCTTGAAGCGGGCCACGGCCGCCTCGGCGTCCAGGCCCAGCAGGCCGGCATAGGCGCGGACATAGCCGATGGTGAACGGGCGCGACGGCAGGTCGTCGAGACGCATGTCCTCGATCGCCTCGATATAGCTCTGGCGGATGCGGGTGGCGTCGGCGACGTCCTGGGTGGTCAGGCCGCGGAACTCGCGGGCCGCCTTCAGGGCCAGGCCGATATCGGCCCCCTCGTCCAGCGAAGGTTGCGCGACCGCGATCGGCGTATCGTCCACATCAGCGTCCGTGACGAGATGCAAACGCCTCACGTTGCCCGTATCCAGCGGCATGACCGACTAAACGCCCCCAATATCGCGCCGCGCGCGAAAGCGCGGAGCCCCCCAACTCCGTATCTCACGGAATTCTTAACAACTGTTTGTGGATATCAAACTAAGTAGCGGGATTCAATGTACTAAACGGTGACGCTTGGTTAACGGCCAAGCTTTCGTCACACCGCCACGTAGAGCTTTCTCGCCAGGGTCTCGATCTCGCCGCGCAGCGATCCGCCGGAGCCCTTCAGCAGGGCCTCGACATTGCGCCGGGCGGCCTCGCGATCGCACGACAGGACCATCTGCTTGACCGGCCCGATGCCGGCCGGCGGCATGGAAAGGGCTTCGAAACCCAGGGCCACCAGGGTGAAGGCCTCCAGCGGACGGCCCGCCATCTCGCCGCACACGGACACCGGCGTGCCGGTGTCGGCGCAGGCCTGCTGGATGGTCTTCAGGGCGCGCAGGGCGGCCGGCGACAGGGGATCGTAGCGGTCCGAGACCTTCGGATTGCCCCGATCGGCGGCGAACAGGTACTGCATCAGGTCGTTGGTGCCGACCGAAACGAAGTCGGTCATCGGCAACAGTGCGTCCAGATGCCACAGCAGCGACGGGGCCTCGATCATCGCCCCGACGTCCAGGCGCGACGGCGCGGGCCGGCCGCGCTTCAGCGCCCAGGCCACTTCCTGGTCGACGAACGAGCGCGCGGCGCGGAACTCGTCGACATTGGCCACCAGCGGGAACATCACCTTCAGCGGCCGGCCCGCGGCGGCCTTGATCAGGGCGCGGATCTGCATGCGCAGCAGGGCCGGGCGGTCCAGGCCCATGCGCACCGCGCGCCAGCCCAGGGCCGGATTGTCCTCGCGCTCCAGCTCCATGTACGGCAGCAGCTTGTCGCCGCCCAGGTCGAGCGTGCGGAAGGTCACCGGCATGCCGTCGGCGGCTTCCAGGACCTTCTCGTAGAGCGCCGTCTGGGCCTCCAGGCGCGGCAGCTCCTCGGCGACCATGAACTGGAACTCGGTGCGGAACAGGCCGATGCCCTCCGCCCCGGTCTCGGCCAGGATGTCGAGATCGACCGCCAGGCCGGCGTTCATCAGCAGGGTGATCTTGGCGCCGTCCTTGGTGATCGGCGGGGTGTCGCGCAGGCGGGCGAACTCGGCCTTGCGCTGGGCCCGGACCTCCATCCGCACCTTCAGCGCCTTGATGACGTCTGGACGCGGGCGAAGCCAGGCCTCGGCGGTCTCGGCGTCAACCACGACGGGGTCGCCTTCGCTGAGCCGGTCGCGCAGGCCGGCCAGGCGGCCCACGCACGGGATGTCCAGCGCCCGGGCCACGATGCCGGCGTGGCTGGCCGCCGAGCCTTCCTCGAGCAGGATGCCCTTCAGCTTGGTGCGGTCGTATTCCAGCAGGTCGGCCGGACCCAGGTTGCGGGCGATCAGGATGGCGTCGTCGGGCAGCTTGCGCACGGCGTGGACGTCGCCCGACAGGTGGCGCAGCAGCCGGTCGTTCAGGTCTTCCAGGTCGTGCAGCCGCTCGCGCAGATAGGGGTCGCGGGCCTGGCCCAGGCGGGCGCGGTGCTCGGACCGCACGCGTTCGACGGCGGCCTCGGCGGTCAGGCCCGAGCGCACGGCTTCGTTCAGGGACCGGTTCCAGCCCCGGTCGTGGGCGAACAGGCGGTAGGTCTCCAGCACCTCGTAACTGGCGCCGACCAGGCCGTGCTGGCCCTCCAGCATCTGGTCGATCTGGGTCTGCAGCGCCTCGATGGCGTAGGAGAGCCGGGCTTCCTCGGCCAGGGCGTCGTCGGACAGCAAGGTCTCGGGCGCGACCGGCTGCTCGTGCAGCACCGCGACGCCGTAAGCGAGACCTTCGGCGAAGCGCGAGCCCTTCAGCCGCTCGGGCTTGTGCGGCGCCAGCTCGACGTCCTTGAGTTCGGCGGCGCCCAGGAGCTCGCTGGAGCTGACCATCTCGGCCAGCACCATGGCGATGATCTGGAGGTCCTCGACCTCCTCCTCGTCATAGTTGCGCTCGGTGCGGTTCTGGACGACCAGCACGCCGATCGCCCGGCCGCCGCGCAGCAGCGGCACGGCCAGGAAGGCGTGATACGGATCTTCGCCGGTTTCGGGACGGTACGAGAACTGCGGATGGCTGGCGGCGTCGGACAGGTTCAGCGGCCGGCCCAGGCGCATGGTTTCGCCGACCAGGCCCTCGCCCGGCTTCAGCCGGGTGACGTGGACGGCCTCGCGGGCCAGGCCTTCGGTGGCGAACAGTTCGAGATCGCCGGTGGCGCGGCGCAGATAGATGGAGCAGACCTCGGCGACCATCGAGATGGCGATGGTGCGCACCACCATGTCGAGCTTGGCCTGGGCGGGACCGCCGCCGGCCATGGCCTCGCGAATCTGCCGCAGCAGGCTGCGTGGTCCTCGAACGGCGATGCCGGATGCCGCCATGACGCCTTTACGCGCTCCCTCTCGCTGGAACCGGTGTAGCCCAGCTTGAAGCGCCAAGGGTTAAGGCCGGTCCAAGCCTTCCAGATGGGGGCTACAGCAGATTCCGCCAGCGCGATAGCCGGCGCGGACAACCGAACGGCGATTAGGTGTGACCGCGCAGAAAAGCGCCGCCCTTGTCAGGGCGGCGCAGTGAGCTCGCTCGGGGAGGGATCGGAACACGAGCGGCGTTGGAGGACGCTTAACGGCGATAGCCGTAGGCGTAACGGTTGTCGTAGCGGGCGTCATAACGGTCGTTGCGATAGCCGCCGCGATCGTAGGCGTAGCGGTTGTCGTGGCCGTAGCGATTGTCGCTGTAGCGGTTGTCGCCGTAGCGGTTGTCGCTGTAGCGGGGGGCGGTCCGGTACGACTGGCTGTAGCGACGGTCGTACTTGTCCCTGGCGGTCGTCGCGCCCAGGGCGGCTCCGGCCACCGCGCCGATGGCGACCGCCTCGCCCTTGCCGTGACCCAGGGCCGCGCCGGCGATGCCGCCGATCAGAGCGCCGACCACGGCGCGATCGGTCTTCTCGCCGGCGAAGGCGGCCGAGGCGGGGGCGACCAGCGCGCCGGTGATGGCGACGGCGACGATGGTCTTGGTGAACTTGCCGATGGTCTTCATGGCGGGGCTCCTGTTCCAGAAGCGTCGCCCCCTTCCCGAAACGGAGACTGGGCGGCGCTGTTGATGTCCGTTGTAGGACCCCGCGCTTGAACCTGATCTGAACCGCGCTGTTCAGGTTCGCTTCATGTTGAGAAAGAGATTCAGGCCGCAGCCAACACTTCCTTGGCCGGCCGGTGCAGCCGCACCGACCACAGCACGCCGGCCAGCATCAGCACGATCGCCATCGTCTCCAGCCCGCGCGGCCAGCGGCCCTCGTACAGGAAGCCGTAGAGCAGCGCGAACAGGGTCTCGAACACGATCAGCTGGCCCGACAGGCTGAGCGGCAGCAGGCGGCTGGCCGCGTTCCACAGGCCGTTGCCGATCACCGAGGCCCCGATCGCGACGGCGAAACTGACCGTCCAGAACCAGCCCCAAGCTTCCGGGGTATGGGCGGCCGGCGCGTGGGCCTCGCCGCCCAGGGCGAAGGCCGGGATCACCAGCGCCAGCGACAGGAGGCCGGTGGCCAGGCCCGTCAGCAGCGACCACTCGTGGCTGGTGAACTTCGGCGTCGCGGCCAGGCGGCGGGCGTTCCAGACGGCGTAGGCGGTCCACATCGCCAGGGCCAGGGTCGCGCCCAGCACGCCCACCACCTGCTTGCCGATCCCGACGCCGTGGCTGTCGGTGAACACCGAGACGTTGATGCAGACCCCGCCGGCCACGACCAGCGCCAGCGGCGCGGCCAGATGGCGGAGCGCCACGCCCTCCCCTGGCTTCGCCCCAACCAGGGTGACGGTCACCGGCAGCAGGCCGATGATCAGCGAGGCCAGGGCCACGCCCGAACTCTGCACCGAGACCGACAGGCCGACATAGTAGATGAGATTGCCCAGCAGGCTCAGCGCGGCCAGGTCCCGCCAGTCCTTGCCGGTCATCTTGCCCATCACCGTCTTCCAGCCCGGGGCCAGCAGCACGGCCGACGCCAGGCCGTAGGCGATGTAGCGCCCGGCCGTCATCTGCAGCGGCGTGAAGGCGGCCAGCAGCTTCGGCGCCAGGAACACCCCGCCCCAGAACGCGCCGGCGATCAGGCCGAACAGCAGGCCCAGAAGGAGGTTGCGGGAGGTGCTCATGGGGCGGAGTTAACAGGTCGCCGCGCGGCCGGCTTGGCGAAATCTCCCGGAGGTTTGGCGAATTCTCCCAGAGGTTGACTCTTTGGTAGAGTGGTGACGAAATCCAACCCTGGGTAAACACAGGAGGCTTTCATGAAATCTCGTCGTGAACTGATGTTCGGAGCCGCCGGGGTTGGCGTCGGCGCCCTGCTGGTGGCGACCGCCGCCCACGCGCGGACGCTCTCGGCCAGCGCCTCGCCGTCGGCTATCGGTGTCGGCGAAGGCTACGTGACCGTTAGCGTCAGCGGCGGCGTCGGCCCCTACAGCTACCAGTGGACCCGCATCTCGGGCTCGACCAATATCGAGGTGTCGGACCCCAACAGTCCGGTGGTCGAGTTCGGATGGGTCGGCCCCTCGAGCGGACCGCCGCGTCTCTCGGCCTGGGTGTGCCAGGTGACCGACAGCGCTAACGACACGGTCAGCACCAACAGCGTCCACGTCGCCTACGGCGGCGCCTAAGGACGCCCCTTCCGCCAGGCGCCGGGGGTGACGCCCAGCGCCGCCTTCATGCGCCTGGTGAGACCGCTCTGATCGCCGTGCCCCGTGCGCGCGGCGATCTCGGCGATCGACAGGCGGGTGTCCGACAGCAGGCGCTGGGCCGCGCGCAGGCGCGTGTCGGACAGCGAGGCGCGGGGCGTGGCGACGGGTGGCTTGGCGAAAGCTCCCGGAGGGTTAGCGGCCTCCAACATAGGTTGACTCTTAAGTAGAGTAATGAATTCATCCAACCTTAGGTAACACCAGGAGGGTTGAATGAAGTCCCGTCGCGAATTGATGTTCGGCGCCGCTGGTCTCGGCGCGCTGCTGGTGGCCACGTCCGCCCAAGCCCGAACCATGACCGCCAGCGCCTCGCCGTCTTCCCTCGAAGGCGCCGGCTGGCCGCCCACCGACCCCACCTACGTCACCGTCAGCGGCGGGACACCGCCCTACAGCTACGAGTGGGTGCACATCGGCGGCACCGGCTATGTCTATCCCAACGACCCAGCCGGCGAATCCACCACCTTCTACTGGGATGGCCCGTGGGGCGGTCCGCCGAAGTTCTCGCGCTGGGTCTGCGTGGTGACCGACTCCGCCAGCCAGACGGCGACCAGCAACACGGTCACCGTCAACTTCGATCCGACGATGTAAGGCTAGCGCCGCTTTCGCCAGGCGCCGGGGGTGACGCCCAGCGCCGCCTTCATGCGCTTGGTGAGACCGCTCTGATCGCCGTGCCCCGTGCGCGCGGCGATCTCGGCGATCGACAGACGGGTATCCGACAGCAGGCGCTGGGCCGCGCGCAGGCGCGTGTCGGACAGCGCGCCGTGCGGCGTCGTCCCGTAGGCGTCGGCGAACCGCGCGAAGAACCGGCTCTGGCTCATGCCGGCCTCGGCGGCGAGGTCGCGGACGGTCAGCGGCTGATCGTAGCGGGCCTCGATCATCGCGACCGCTCGCGCCAGGCGCGGGTCGATATCAATCGGGGCCACCGAAAGGCCGCGCAGCAGCAGCGGCGTCCACAGGCTGGCGACGCCGGTTTCGATCGCGCCGGGCGCCTCGCCGGCCAGGTACTCGAGAAGGCCGCGCACCGCGCCGGTGACCGGGGCGAACGGCCGCTCGCGCAGGCGTTCGAACGGTTTCATCAGCGTCCCGCCGATATCGGCGACCACGAACAGGTTTTCGCCCGAGGCGGCGAAGGCGTGGCGCGCGCCGGGCGGGACCACCGCCGCGCGGCCCGGATCGACCCGGCCGCCCTGGCCGTCGATTTCCATCTCCAGCACGCCGCGGCGCGGCAGCACGATCTGGTCGAAGGCGTGGACATGCGGCGGCGCGTCCTCGCCATAGCGGCGGAACGACAGTTCGGCGGGGGCTGAGAGGTGGTGGCCCATGACGCGCACCCTACCCCATTCCGATCTTCCCGGCGAAAGCCGGGACCCGGATCTCGGGGCGTTTGGGCTGACTGGCGGCGCGCAGCGCGACGAGACCCCGCCCCTGCGCTCTTCCATCTGGGCCCCGGCTTTCGCCGGGGAAAACGGAGGTGGGAGTTCGGGCTAGCCGTGCCCCGGCAGGGCCAGCGGCTCATCGGCGTCGGCCACCAGCTTGCGGGCCTGCTCCAGCGCCGCGTCGATGTCGGTCTCGATGAACTCGACCTCGAGATCGGTCAGCGGGTGCGGGGCGGCGACGACGTTGCGCAGATAGGCGCGCTTTTCCGCCTTGGTCATGGTCCACCAGCCGACCGTATGGCCTTCCTCGATGACCGCGTCGCCCATGGCCAGCAGGTCGTCGGTGTCGAAGATCGGCTGGCCGGGCTTTTCCGGGAACCACTGGCCGTCGTCCGGCAGGGCCTGGTCCAGCTGGTTCAGCAGCGCCGCCAGCCACGGGCTGATCAGCAGCGGCTTCTCGTAGCCGTCGCCGAACTTGGCGCGCAGCAGCAGGTCGTAGAGCAGGTCCAGACCGGCGTCGCCGTGGAAGGTGACGGTCTTGGCGTCGGGATCGAACTTGAAGACGTCGGACATGGGGGCTCCGTGGGCTGGCGCCCTCATAACGTCCGAACGCGACGTTTTGTAGAAGGAAGATGGCGGTGAAGCCCCCTCCGACCGCTTCGCGGCCACCTCCCCCATGAAGGGGGAGGAGAACCTAGGCGTGCTCCCCCTTCATGGGGGAGCTGTCGGCGAAGCCGACTGAGGGGGCTGCTCAGCCCTACAGCTGATCCAGCCCATACACCGCGTGCAGGGCGCGCACGGCCAGTTCGGTGTAGGCCGCGTCGATCAGGACCGAGATCTTGATCTCCGAGGTCGAGATGACCTGGATGTTGATGTTCTTCTCGGCCAGGGCCTTGAACATCGACTGAGCGACGCCCGCGTGGCTGCGCATGCCCACCCCGATCACCGACACCTTGGCGACGTCCTCGTCGACGGCGACATCCTCGAAGCCGATCTCCTTCTGGGCGGTGCGGACGATCTCGACGGCGCGGGCGGCGTCACGCTTGCCGACCGTGAACTCCATGTTGGCGGTCGCGGCGCTGCGGGCGCGCGACTGCACGATCATGTCGACGTTCACATTGGCGTCGGCGAGGCGGCCGAAGATCTGCGAGGACACGCCCGGGTGATCGGGCAGGCCCAGCAGGGTGATCTTGGCTTCGTCGCGGCTGTAGGCGACGCCCGAGACGATGCGCTTTTCCATGATTTCTTCCTCGTCGCAGACGATCGTACCTTGGCCGGGAGCTTCCCCGGGTTCGACGAAACTCGACAGCACCCGCACCGGGACGCGATGGGCCATGGCCATCTCGACCGAACGGGTCTGCAGCACCTTGGCCCCCAGCGAGGCCATTTCAAGCATCTCTTCGTAGCTGATCTTGGCCAGGCGTCTGGCCTTGCTCTCGATCCGCGGGTCGGTCGTGTAGACGCCGTCGACGTCCGTGTAGATGTCGCAGGCGCCCTTCACGGCGGCGGCGATGGCCACGGCGGAGGTGTCCGAGCCGCCCCGGCCCAGGGTGGTGATGCGCTGGTTCGGGGTCACGCCCTGGAAGCCGGCGATCACGGCGATCTCGCCGCTGGCGAAGCAGGCTTCCAGATTGGCGGGCGGGATGTCCTCGATGCGGGCGCGGCCGTGGGCCTCGTCGGTGATGATCGGCACCTGCCAGCCCAGGAACGAGCGGGCCTTGTGGCCCATGTTGCGCAGGGTCATGGCCAGCAGGCCGGCGGTCACCTGCTCGCCCGAGGCGACGATGGCGTCGTATTCGTCGTCCGACTCCGGAAGCCCTTGCGCGGCGCGGCCCGCGCCGTCGGTCCAGGCGACCAGTTCGTTGGTCTTGCCCGACATGGCCGAGACGACCACCGCCACCTGCTTGCCCGTCGCCACCTCGGCCGCGACCAGGCGCGCCACCCGACGGATGCGCTCCAGGTCGGCCACCGACGTGCCGCCGAACTTCATCACCAACCGAGACACGTGCCTGTCACCTCGAAAACCGGTCAATTCTTGCGCGGAACGCGGCGCGAGGCCCCCGCTCGCGCAAGCCGCCGCCTTCTAGCGACCTTGATGCGGCGCCGCAATGCTCTGACGGCTATTTTGGGCCCGAAACGTCCGGAACCGGCGGAACCTGGACCGCCACCACCTGGCGGGTGGCGCGGTTGACGCCCCACAGCGTGCGCTTCGCGTGGGGATCGCCGCCGCGATCCCAGGCGATGGCCTGGCCCTCGAACGGAATCGCCAGGGTCGCGACCAGATCCAGGGTCGCCCCGCCCTCGGTGGGAATGGCCAGGGCGTAGAGTTCGGGCCGGTCGTGGCCGGTGACATAGAGCAGGCCGTCGTCGCCGAAGCCGCCGCCCGAGCAGCTGTACGGCGCCATGCGCTCCAGCACCGCCGCCGGCAGGGCCCAGGCCCCGACGCGCCGCCACTGGTCGTCGAACTTCACCAGGGTGGTCCAGCGATGGTCGCGCCCCGGCTCGCCGCCCTTGGCGTCGTAGTTGGCGAACATCGCCCACCAGAACCCGTCGCGGCGGTCGACCCAGGTCAGGGAGCCGATTCCCGGCCCCAGCGGAATGGTCCGCGTGTGGGTCATCTTGACGGGATCGAACAGCTCGACCGCGCTGTTCTGCGGCACGCTGGGATAGTTCGATCCCGCGCAGACAAGGTCCTTGCCGACGATCAGGCAGGCGTTCAGGTGCTTGAAACGCACCGGGTCGCCCGTCCACTCGGCCTGCTTGACGCCCGTGGCCTTGTCGTAGCGGGCGATCCTGCCGTTATCGACGGCGTAGAGGTGGGCCTTGTCGGCCGCCACCCCCTGGTTGGCCTCGGGCGCGTCCAGGCGGCGGGTCTCGACGGTCCTGAGGGACGGCTCCTGGGCCGAAACCTGGCCGGCGACCACGGTCAGCAAGGCGGCGGCGATCAAGGACTTCATCGGCTTTGACTCCAGGCGCTCGACCGGACCCTAGCCCGGACGCATGGGCCGCTCTAGATTGGCTTCATGACGGACACCACCTCGCCCTCGCCCTCCGGCGCGCCTTCCTGGAGCATCGACCCCGCCGACGTGGCGCGGTTCTCGGCCATCGCCGCCGAGTGGTGGGACCCCAAGGGCAAGTTCGCGCCGCTGCACGTGTTCAACCCCTGCCGCCTGGCCTTCATCCGCGACCAGGCCCTGGCCCGGTTTGACCGCGACGGAACGCAGCGCCAGCCGTTCGAGGGCCTCTCCCTGCTCGACATCGGCTGCGGCGGCGGTCTGCTGTCCGAGCCCATGGCCCGGCTGGGCTTTTCCGTCACCGCCATCGACGCCTCCGAGAAGAACATCAAGACCGCCGCCACCCACGCGGCCGAGCAGGGCCTGGCGATCGGCTACCGTCCCGCCACCGCCGAACAGCTGCTGGCCGAGGGCGCGGGTCCGTTCGACGTCGTCCTGACCATGGAGGTGATCGAGCACGTCGCCGATCCGGGCGAGTTCCTGCGCACCTGCGCCAAGCTGCTCAAGCCCGGCGGCCTGATGATCGTCGCCACCCTGAACCGCACGCTGAAGGCCCTGGCCCTGGCCAAGATCGGCGCCGAATACGTGCTGCGCTGGGTGCCGCCGGGCACCCACGACTGGAAGCAGTTCCTCAAGCCCGAGGAGCTGCGCGCCTTCCTGGCCGGCGAGCCGGTCGAGATGCAGGGCCCGTTCGGCGTGGCCTACAATCCGCTGACGGGACGGTGGAGTCGGTCGGCCGATGTCGACATCAATTACATGATGACCGTCACCAGAGATTGAGTCACGGTCACCTCACGATGCGCGCGTGAGGTGTTTCGATGATTACGCTCCTGGCCCTGCTGCTGGCGACCAACCTTCTCCCCACTGGCTTGCCGGGTCCGATCTCCGGGGATTTCGACCACGACGGCAAGGTCGACACCGCCACGATCGTCCGCGAAGGCCGCGACGTCTATGTCCTGCGGATCGCACGCGGCGCGGCTCCGGGCGCTTCGGTGCGGCTGAGCCTGGGCCTGAACCCGCCCGACTTCATGATCCCGGCCAAGAAGGGCGGCTCGGTCGCCACGGCTTGTGGCAAGGGCGTCGGCGCCAAGAGCGCCCCCTGCCCTCGCACGTCCGTCCAGGTGACCCGTGGAGACCTGCTGTTGGGCGCCAGCGAAGCCAGCCAAAGCGTCATTCTCTGGGACGGCCAAGCCTTCCGCCAGGAATGGCTCACCGACTGATCGACGGAACTTCGCCGCCAGCCAAGGCTTTCGTCTCCGCAGGGACTTGAACTCGGATTGGCGACCCAACTTTCGGGGGGTCGGCCGTCGATCCGTTCTAGAGGGAACGGAGACTTCTCATGACTTCCAAGACTTTGGCCGCCGTGCTGGCCGCCACCATGGCGTGCGGCGCGGTCGCCCCCGCCTTCGCCCAGGATTCCGCGTACCAGCGCAGCCTTCAGAACTACGACGCTCAGCGCTCCAACTACTATGACAAGGTCGCCGAGTATCAGGAGCGCCAGGACGCTTATGAGCGCGACCGCGCCAACTACGTCCAGGCCCGCGAGGACTATGACCGTCGCTACGGCCGCGGCGCCTATGATCGTCGCTATCCCACCTACGCCACGCGCTACAGCACGGCCCAGTATCGTGAGAGCGCCGCCTACTACTCCGAGCAGGCCAATTTCGAACGGGCCCGCGCCAACTATGAGCGCGCCCGTTACAACTATGATCGCCGCAACGGCGATGGCGCCTATGACCGCCGCCATCCGCGCGACGCCGACCGCTTCCGCACCAGCGGCGTGAGCTACGCCTCGGGCTCCAACTACGATCCAGGCCGCCAGCAGTGGGAGCGTGATCGCGATCGCTACACCTCGGCCCGCGACGCCTATGACCGCCGCTACGGCAATGGCGCCTATGACCGTCGCCACCCGGGCGAGGGTTCGCGCTTCGCCGCGCCCTATGCGGGCGCCTACAGCATCGACACCAACGCCAACGTCTCCGCCGCGAACGACTGCCGGCAGGACGCCAAGAGGAACGCCACCGTCGGCGGCGTGATCGGCGCCCTGGCTGGCGCGGCGCTGGGCTCGAACGTCGCCGCCCGCAACGCCCGTCCGGAAGGCACCGTGCTGGGCGCCCTGGTCGGGGCCGGCGTCGGCGCGGCCGTGGGCAACGCCTCGGCCAAGTGCGACACGCGCGGCGCTTACTACAGCTACGAGCAGACCCAGCCCTACCGCTACAGCGACGGCCGCTACGCCAGCTCCGGCGAACGCTGCCGCCTGGCCCCGGCCCCGACCGAGTACAACGGCCGCGTCGAGACCCGCTACATCCGCGTCTGCCCCGACGCCAACGGCCACTATCGCGTCGAAGGCTAGTCTTTCGACCACGTTTAAGACCTGACCTGACGGTCGGCTGCCCGACTTTCCGGCAACCGACCGTCGGCTTGGGCGTTTACGAGCCGAGGGATCTACAAGAACAATTAATCGGAGAGCCCGCCATGCGCGCCCGCCTGAAGACCATCGTCCTGGCCACCGTCGTCGGTTTCACCGTCAGCAGCGTGGCCATCACCGCCGCCGAAGCCCAGCAACGCCGTGAGCGCGTCCTGGTCTGCAACAAGTCCAAGGCCAAGAACGGCGCCATCATCGGCGGCCTGTCGGGCGCCCTGCTCGGCAACACCGTCGCCGGCCGCGGCAACAAGACCGAAGGCACGCTGCTGGGCGCCGGTGTCGGCGCCGTCGCCGGTCACGAGATCGGCAAGGGCAAGAAGAAGTGCCACTACGAGTACCGCTATTATCGCAACCGCTAAGCGCCAGCGCTGACAGACAAAAGGGCGTCGGACTCCGGTCCGGCGCCCTTCGTGTTTGGAGCCTATGGCGAGCAATAAATCCACCCAGGGATTCATTTCTCCGACAGATCAATTTTTAAGACGCCTTTTAACAGTTTTCGCAACCTTGGGGACACCTGTCGCAACCCCGAGGGTGATATGTCCGTTGGCCGGAAGGACCATCGCCAACCGCCGCTGGCGGCGCTGCTGGCCACATTCGCCGTGCTGGGCGTGCTGGTGGCGCGCGACGTGACGATCCAGCCCGTCGGCCTGGATTTCCTGTGCTTCTGGAGCGGCGGCCGCGTGGCGCTCGTCGATCCCGGCCGGCTCTACGATTTCCAGTATCTGACCCTGCGCCAGGGCTTCGATCCGGCCAGCGGGATTCTTCGCCCCTACCTCAACCCGCCCTCGGCCCTGCTGTTGTTCGCGCCCCTGTCGCGGCTGCCGTTCCTGGCCAGCTACCTGACCTTGATGGCGCTGAGCGTCGCGGTCCTGGCGACGGCGGCGGCGAGGATCCGCGCGCCGTGGTGGTGGCTGCTGTTGCCGTCGGTGGCCTTCGCGATCTTCTGCGGCCAGCTCAGCCTGCTGATCGCCGGCCTCGTCGTGTTGGGCCTGTCGTTCCGGCGGCGGCCGCTGATCGCGGGCCTCCTGTTCGCGGTCGCCGCCTCGCTGAAGCCCCAGCTCCTGATCCTGCTGCCCTTGGCCCTGGCGGCTCAGGGACAGTGGCGCGCCATCCTGTTCACCGGCGGCTGGGGCCTGCTGATCTGCGCGCTGTCGGCGGGCGTGTTCGGGCCGCGGACCTGGGTCGACTGGTTAGCCGCCCTGCCGCGCTTCCACGGGATCGTCGCCGGCCAGGGCCTGCTCGACACCGCCATCACGCCCTATGCGAAACTGACGGCCCTCGGCCTGAACGGCGCCTGGGCCTATCTGCTGGCGCCCGCCGTCCTGTGGGGCGTGTGGACGGCTTTCCGCCGCGACGCCGCCTGGCCCGACCAGCTGATCGCCTTGCTGGGCGGGGCGCTGCTGATCTCGCCCTACGCCATGAACTACGAGCTGGCGCTGCTGGCCCCGGCGGTCGCGGCCTATGTCGCGCGGACACAGGATCGTCAGTGGCTGGCCTACGCGGCCGCCGCGGCGCTTTATGGCCTGAACATCTCGGCGGGCTCGCTGTCGCTGATCGCGGCCCTGATCCTGCCGGTCCTTGGCAGGGACCTTCAGTTCACCTCGGTCTTCTTCGGCGCGGGCGGCGGCAGCGGGGCCACGCGCACGCCGTCCTCGACCAGCGCCTTGACCTCGGTCGGCGAGGCCTCGCCGTAGATGCCGCGCTCCTCGGACTTGCCCTCGTGGATGGCGCGCGCCTCCTTGGCGAAGGCGTCGCCGACATAGTCGAAATTATCCTCCACGTGGCGGCGGACCTCGCCCATGGCCGTCATCATCATCTCGCGCATCTTCGGATCGACGGCCGGCGCGGCGCTTTGCGCCTTCGTGCCCGCCACGGCTGGAGCCATGATCTGCTTGGAGACGCCGCGCGACCCGCACAGCGGACATTCGACGAGGCCCCGCGCGGCCTGGTCGTCATAGTCCGACGACGAGCCGAACCAGCCTTCGAACTCATGGGCCGCGTCGCACTGAAGCGCGTACTTGATCATGGGCTATAGATGGCGAGCTTTAGGGGCCGACGAAAGGCCTGGCGTTCTGAAGGACCGGGATCGCCGCCCGCGCCGACAGGGCGGCGGGCAGGTCGAGCTCGGCTATCAGCACGCCGGGCTCATCGTGGTCAAGCTTGGCGATCACCTCGCCCCACGGCCCGACGACGATCGAGCGGCCCCAGGTGCCGCGGCCGTCCTCGTGGAAGCCGCCCTGCGCCGCGGCGATGACGAACGAGCCGGTCTCGATGGCGCGGGCCCGCAGCAGCACGTCCCAGTGCGCCTCGCCCGTCGGACGGGTGAAGGCGGCCGGCGCGGTGATCACCGTCGCTCCGGCCAGGGCCAGGGCGCGATGCAGGGCCGGAAAGCGCATGTCATAGCAGATGGTCAGACCGAACGTGGCGAACGGCGTCTCGACCACCACGGCCTTGTCGCCCGGCATATAGGTCGCCGACTCCCGCGCCGTTTCACCGGTCGGAAGATCCACGTCGAACATGTGCAGCTTGTCGTAGGTGGCGACGATCGCGCCGGTCGGATCGATGACGACCTGACGATTGGCCGCCTTTCCGTCCTCGCGCCGCACCAGGGCCGAGCCGACGTCGATCCAGGTCCCGGTCTCGGCCGCGATGGCGCGCAGGCCATTGACCACCGGGTCGTCCGTCAGCGCCGTCAGGGTCGGCAGCAGCTTGCTCCGGTCCTTCTGCAGGACATTGGCGCATTCCGGCGTCAGTACGAACCGGGCGCCTTGCCCGATCGCCTCGCGCACCAGCGGCGCGACATGGGCCAGCGCCGCCGCGTGCGTCGCGGGCGTCCGGGTCTGGATCAATCCGACTCGCAAGGGCGCGGACGGGCTCATGCGGCGAGAAGAGCGTCCAGCTTGCCCTCGCGCTCGAGGGCCATCATGTCGTCGCAGCCGCCGATGTGCCGCTCGCCGACGAAGATCTGCGGGAAGGTGGTGCGGCCCGAACGGTCCATCATCTCCTGGCGCAGCTTGGGATCCATGCCGGCCTCGACCTCGGTGAAGTCGGCGCCCTTGTCGGTCAGCAGGGCGAGGGCGCGGGCGCAGTAGCCGCAGAACGGGCGGGTGTAGATGGTGACGTGAGCCATGGAACGGTCGATACCCTGGTGTTGTGCGTCCTCATATAGGACGGGCCTGCATTTCTGTAACGCGGGCGACGACGGAAAGCGTCACCGACGCCGCGCCGGCGGCCAGAAGCGCTCGCGCGCACCCCTCGGCCGTGGCGCCTGTGGTCAACACGTCATCAATCAGAACGATCCGCCGGCCGACAACCCGGTGTCGCCTCCCTTCGGGGACGGCGAAGGCGGCCGCCACGTTGCGCCGCCGGCCCGAGGCCGACTTGCCGCCCTGGCTGTCGGTGTCGCGCCTTCGGATCAGGACGTCGGGCAGGTAGGCCAGCCCGGTCATGCGGGCCAAGGGCCGGGCGATCTCGGCGGCCTGGTTGTAGCGGCGGCTGAGCAGGCGGGACCGGTGGACGGGCGTCGGCACGATGGCCTCGGCCTCATCCAGCAGATCCACCGAGGCGCGCGACAGCCAGCGGGCGAACAGGCCGGCCAGGTCCGTGCGGTCGGCGTGCTTCAGCTTCAGGATCAGCTCGCGCGAGTGCTCGTCATAGACGCAGGCCGCGCGGCAGCGCTGGAACGCCTTGGGCCTGGCCTGGCAGGCGGGGCAGCGCTCCAGCGCCGCCTCCGCATAGGCCATGGCCAGGCCGCAGCCGTCGCAGACCGGATCGTCCAGAAAGGTGAGTTTCGAAAAGGCGCTGGCGGTCAGCCCGCCGCTGAGCGCCGCCTCGCCGTCCAGGCTGGAGGGCGGCAGCAGCAGGTCGAGCACCGAGCGTCCGAGTCCGAACATGAGAGGTCCGGCTTTCCAGAACGGTTCGGAGTCGCCATGTTCCGCGCGCAATGACCGCCTCCCCCCTGCTCTTCGACCGCGCCCTGCATCGCGCCCGCCTCGACCGCGCCGCGCCGGGCTACGCCTCCGCCGACTTTCTCAAGGCCCGCGTGGCCCAGGACGTGGTCATGCGGCTGGAGACGATCCTGCGACGCTTTCCGGTCGCCGTCGACCTCGGCGCGAGAAACGGCCATTTTTTCAAGGCCTTGAGCGACAGCGACGCCCGCGCCAACATCGATACGCTGATCGAGACCGACCTCTCGACGCGGATGCTGGACGGTCGCCAGACCCTTCGCGTCGCCGCCGACGAGGAGCGCCTGCCGTTCGGCGACGCGACGCTCGACCTGGTGGTCTCGACCCTGTCGCTGCACTGGACCAATGATCTGGTCGGCGCGCTGATCCAGATCCGCCGCGCCCTGCGCCCCGACGGCCTGTTCCTGGGCGCGATGTTCGGCGGCGCCACCTTGACCGAGCTGCGCCAGTGCCTGCTGGCCGCCGAGGCCGAGATATCGGACGGCGCGTCGATGCGGGTCTCGCCGTTCGCCGACGCCATCGACGCGGCGGGCCTGTTGCAACGGGCCGGCTTCGCCTTGCCCGTCGCCGACGTCGATCGCGTGAAGGTCCGCTACCCCCACCCGATCAAGCTGCTGCGGGATCTGCGGGCCATGGGCGAG
Source organism: Caulobacter sp. GW822-FHT07D08 (assembly GCF_058798735.1). Taxonomy (NCBI): domain Bacteria; kingdom Pseudomonadati; phylum Pseudomonadota; class Alphaproteobacteria; order Caulobacterales; family Caulobacteraceae; genus Caulobacter; species Caulobacter sp. GW822-FHT07D08. The sequence continues at coordinate 94,524 of NZ_JBXAKU010000001.1, read as the reverse complement.
ACCAGCGTGCTGCTGGACCGCTCGCGCAAGCCGCTGGGCCGCAAGGTGCTGTTCCGGGCGATGGAGCTCTATGTCGAGAGGTTCGCGGAGGCCGACGGCCGCGTGCCGGCGACGTTCGAGATCGTCGCGGTGACGGGGTGGGCGCCGCACGACAGCCAGCAGAAGCCGCTGCGGCCGGGCTCGGCCAAGATGCGCCTGGCCGACGCCCTGGGGGTCCAGGAGCAGCCGACCGGCGAGAAGCCCAGGCCCTGATCAGGCGCCGAGGGCGGCCTTGGCCTTGTCGAAGGCCCCGTTGAGAGCCCCGCTCAGACCCGTCAGCACGCCGACGAGGGCAAGGGCCAGCAGTCCGACCAGCAGGGCGTATTCGATCGCGGTCGCGCCGGACTCGTCGGTCCAGAAACGCTTCAGAGCACGTCGCGCAGCCAGGCCACCAGAGGCTCGTCCGCGGGCGGCATCGGATAGTCCGCAAGCTTGTCCGGTTTCACCCATGCCAGGCCCTCATGCTCCCTGCGCGTCACCTGGCCTTCCCAGCGGCGCAGCAGATAAAGTGGCATCAGCAGGTGAAAAGATTCGTAACCGTGGGACGCGAACACGAACGGCGCGAGGCAGGCCTGGGCGACCTTGATGCCCAGCTCCTCGTCCAGCTCGCGGATCAGGCATTCCTCGGGCGTCTCGCCCGGCTCGACCTTGCCGCCCGGGAATTCCCACAGGCCGGCCAGCTGCTTGCCCTGAGGCCGCTGGCAGATCAGCACGCGCCCGTCGACATCGATCAGGGCGGCGGCGGCGACAAGGACGATCGGCTTGGTCATGAGCCGGGTTTGGCGCGGCGTTCCGACGCTGGCAAGGGCCCCGAGCCTCGCCTTCCTTGACTTTTGCACTGCAACAAGCGATATCCGCTTCGCGCTCCATTGGCGCTATCGGTGCTCCAGCCGCGTGACGGTCCGTTTCCGGACCAGCCTGTCGAGCGCCCTGAAGAGATTCTCATTAGATCGCCCGTGCACGCGGGGCGCTCCTCCGACGACCAGCCGAGGGGCCAGCCGTGCGAGGACGCATGGGCTGTCTTTCGGCGCACGAAAGACAAAACACACGTGACTCAATTTTCCGACCTTGGCCTGGCCAAGCCGCTGCTGAAGGCCCTTGCCGAGAAGGGCTACAAGGAGCCGACGCCGATCCAGGCCCAGGCCATCCCGGTCGTGCTGCAAGGCAAGGACCTGCTGGGCATCGCCCAGACCGGCACCGGCAAGACCGCCGCCTTCGCCCTGCCGATCCTGCAGCGCCTGGCCGAGAACCGCATGCCGGCCCCGCGCCGCGGCTTCCGTTGCCTGGTGCTGTCGCCGACCCGCGAACTGGCCACCCAGATCGCCGAGAACTTCAAGGCCTACGCCGTCCACATGGGCCTTTCGGTCCACACCATCTACGGCGGCGTGAAGTACGGCCCGCAGATGAAGGCCCTGGCCGGCGGCATCGACGTGCTGGTCGCCACCCCCGGCCGCCTGATGGACCACATGGCCGAGAAGTCGGCCAGCGTCTCGGGCGTCGAGATCTTCGTGCTCGACGAGGCCGACCAGATGCTGGACCTGGGCTTCGTGGTGCCGATCCGCAAGATCGCCGCCCAGATGTCCAAGAACCGCCAGAACCTGTTCTTCTCGGCCACCATGCCGACCGAGATCGGCAAGCTGGCCGCCGAACTGCTGAAGGATCCTGTGCAGGTCTCGGTGGCGCCGCAAGCGACCACCGTCGAGCGCATCGACCAGCGCGTCCTGTTCATCGAGGCGCAACGCAAGCGCCCCCTGCTGGCCGAGATCCTGTCCGAACCGGGCGTTGATCGCACCATCGTCTTCACCCGCACCAAGCGCGGCGCCGACCGGGTGGCCAAGTATCTGAACGCGGCGGGCATCGAGGCCGCCTCGATCCACGGCGACAAGACCCAGGGCCAGCGCGAGCGCGCCCTGGCCGCCTTCAAGGCCGGCGAGATGCGGGCCATGGTCGCCACCGACATCGCCGCGCGCGGCATCGACGTCAACGACGTCAGCCACGTGATCAACTACGAACTGCCCAACGTGCCGGAGGCCTATGTCCACCGGATCGGCCGCACCGCCCGCAAGGGCAAGGACGGCATCGCCATCAGCTTCTGCGCCGATGACGAACGCAACCTGCTGAAGGACATCCAGAAGGCCACCCGCCAGACGATCCCGTCCTTCGACCGCCGCAACGACAAGCAGCTGGCCGCCGCCGCGGCCGTCGCCGACAAGCTGGCTCCGGCCGAGAAGTACGTCGATCCGCGCAAGGCCGATCCGCGCAACGACGTGCCGTCGGAACTGCGTCGTCAGCGTCCCCGGGGTCGCAATGGCTCCAATGGCGGCGGCGGTGGACGCTCCGCTGGCGGACAATCGGCCCAGGGCAAGGGCCCGCAGCGCCAGGGTCAAGGCCGGGGTCAGGGCCAAGGCCAGAAGGCCGGGGCTCCCCGGAACGAGTTCCGCGGCCCCAAGCCCGCGGCCGCTCCGCCCGAAAAACGCTGGTCCCCGATCGACTAATCCTCATTTCGAACAATCCGTTGCGCCCGGAGAACCATTCGCGTTTTCCGGGCGTTTTCGTGCGTGCGTTCACCAAAGCCCCGCTTGAATCCGGATGGGCTATGGGTTCACCTTGTTCAGGGCCGGTCGTCTGATCGGATGGGGGACCGCAAATGGGCGAGGGCAGGCCACGCGCCGCGCCTGTGCTGACTAGAATCGCCGGCGGCGAGATGGCCGAGCGGGTGCGCGCGTTCGACTGGTCCCAGACGCCCGTCGGCCCCCGCGACGCCTGGTCGCCCAGCCTGCATCTGGCCGTGGACATGATCCTGGCCACCAACTTCCCGATGGCCCTGCGCTGGGGTCCGGAGCTGGTCCTGATCTACAACGACGCCTACGCGCCCGCCCTGCACGAGCGGCACCCCGAGGCGCTGGGCGCGCGGCTGGACCAGACCTCGCCCGACTTCCAGGCCTCGATCCGCGCCTTCCATGAGGACATCCTGGCCGGAACCAGCGGCGGCTTCGCGTTCGAGAAGCTGCCCCTGAAGGTGACGCGCCGCGGCGCCCAGGAGACCGGCTACTTCACCATCAGCTACAGCCCCGTCCCGGACGGCGCCGCGCCGAACGGCGTCGGCGGGGTGCTGGTCACCGCGGTCGAGATCTCGCGGTCCGTCGCCGCCGAGAAGACCCTCCGCACCACCCAGGAGCGCTACGAGATGGCGCGCGAGGCCGGGGTGGTCGGGGCCTGGGAGTGGGACATCAAGGCCAACAAGGTCTATGCCGACGCCCGCTACGCCGAGCTGCACAACGTCTCGCCCGAATTCGCCGAGGCCGGCCTGCCCGTCCAGAGCTACACGCCGGCCGTCCACCCCGAGGACTGGCCCACCGTCCGCGACACCGCCGTGAAAACGGCCCACGACGGCGGCGACTTCTCGCACGAGTACCGCCTGGTCCAGGCCGACGGCTCGATCCGCTGGGTCTATACGCGCGGCCGGGCCTATCTGGACGAGGATGGGCAGCCGGCCCGCAACACCGGCGTCGTCGTCGACATCACCGAACGCAAGCAGGTCGAGGCCGAACTGGCCGCGGCGCGCATCGACCTCGATCTCGCCGCCCAGGCCGCCGGCATGGGTCGCTGGGACCATAAGCCCCATATCGGCCAGCGCTTCTGGGACGCCCGCGCCCGCTCGATCTTCGGCCTCTCGCCCGACGAGAAGCCCACGCAGGAGACCTTCGAGCGCCTGCTGCATCCGGACGATCTGTCCCGAGTGCGCGCGGCCGTGGCCGCCGCCACGGATCCCTCCGGCGACGGCGCCATCAATCTCGAATATCGCATCCGCCGCGGCGACGACGGCGCCCTGCGCTGGGTCGAGGTCTTCGGCCGGGCCTTCTTCGAGGGCGGCCAATGCGTGCGCTTCGTCGGCGTCGCTTCGGACGTCACCGAGCGCCGCGAGGCCGTTGACCGTCTGCTGCGCCAGGAAGAGACCCTGCGCCTGGCCATCGACGCCGCCGATGTCGGCACCTGGGACCTCGACCTCGACACCGGGGCCCTGACCTGGTCGGATCGTTGCTACCAGATGTTCGGCCTCCCGTCCGGCGAACCCGTGGATGTCGAGACCGCCTACGGGCTGATACATCCGGCCGACGTGGAGCGGGTGCGCGACGCGGCCAGGCGGGCCACGGATCCGACCCTACGCGCCGACTATGCCGTCGAGTATCGCGTCATCGGCCGCGACGACCATGTGGAGCGGTGGCTGGGCACGAAGGGCAAGGTGTTCTTCGGCGACGACGGCAAGCCGCACCGCGTCGTCGGCGCCCTGGTCAACATCACCGAGCGCAAGCGCGCCGAGCTGCACCTGCGCCTGCTGGTCAACGAGCTGAACCACCGGGTGAAGAACAGCCTGGCCACCATCCAAGCCATCGCCGCCCAGAGCTTCAACGGCGCCCGCGCTCTGGACCAGGCGCAGGAGGCCTTCTCCAACCGCATCGTCGCCCTGGCCGAGGCCCACGACCTCCTGACCCGCGAGAACTGGGAGGGGGCCGAGCTGCACGACGTCATCAGCCGCGTGGCGGCGCTGCATGGCGGCCCCGGCCGGTTCGACCTCAGCGGGCCATCCATCCGCCTCTCGCCCAAGAGCGCCCTGTCGCTGTCGATGGCCCTGCACGAGCTGGCCACCAACGCCATCAAGTACGGGGCGCTGTCGACGCCGGAGGGCCGGGTCCGCGTCTCCTGGGCGCTGGCTCCCGATCCCGGCGCGGCGCGGCTGGACCTGACCTGGACCGAAAGCGGCGGCCCGCCCGTCGCGCCGCCCACCCAGCGCGGCTTCGGCTCGCGCCTGATCGAGCGCGGCCTGGCGGCGGAGCTGTCGGGCTCGGCGGCGATCGACTTCCAGCCGGACGGGGTGGTGTGCCGGATCCGGGCCCTGCTGGAGGCTTAGCTCGCCACGCGCAGCGCCGCGGCGATCTGCTCGTCGGTCCTTCGCAACGCCATCATCACCGCGCCCGCCACGATCAGCGGCGGCAGCGCCCAGACCAGCCAGCCGGCCACGGCCAGCGCCGTCGCCGCGCCGATCAGGGTGGCGATGAACAGCTCGGCCAGGGTCGCCAGCAGCGAGCCGCCCCGCCGCCGGCGGAAGTCAGCGCGCTTGCCGGGCTTCTGACGCCAGACGCCGATCAGGCCCGTGCTCCAGGCCGACAGCCCCGCGCCGATCGCGGTCCACAGCCCGGCCAGCGGCGCGTACCAGGCCAGGACGGCGATCGGGATGGCCAGCAGCACGGCCACCGGCAGCAGGGCGGCGGTCAGCTTGGCCTGGCGCAGGACGCCCATCGGGGCGGGCGCTATGGCCAGCAGGTCCGGCGTGTCCTCGGCCGAGACGGTGATCCAGACGAGACTCCCGGCCACCTGTCCGGCCAGAAAGGTCACGGCGGCGGCCGGCCCGGCCAGGGCCCAGACCGGCATGTGCGAAGCGCCGCGGGCCAGCACCAGGGCCAGCGGCAGCATGTACAGCACCCGCAGCAGCACCTGCGACAGCAGCGCCGCGTCTCGGCTGATCAGGCGCAGCTCCTTGCGCACCGTGGCGTGGAAGGGTCCGGCGGCGAAGGCGCGCGTCGGGCCCTTGGCGCCCTTGCGGGTCTCGGCGCCCTGGGTGGCGGCGGCCGCGTCGGCGAAACGGCGGCCCAGGGTCTGGGCGGCGAACAGGAAGATCCCCGCGCCCAGAGCCACCAGGATCAGCAGCGGGATCGGCTCGCCCAGGGCCGCGCGCAGCGGCAGGTCTGCGAACGGCGGCGGCTGGATGCGCCCCTCGCGGGCGTCCGTGGCGATGCGGGCGAACAGGCTCTCGCTGGCCTTCTGGCCCATCAGGTTGCGGTACTGGCTGGCCAGGAAGAACGCCGCGCCGATCAGGGCGGCCATCACCTGGGCCACGGTGCGCGTGCGGCGCGGACCGATCAGGGCGAACAGCGCCATGGCCAGCAGCAAGCCGACGCCCGAGGCGGCCAGGGCGGCGGCGGCCAGCACCACGAACACGCCCAGCCAGGCCGGATGGCCCAGCACGATCGACGGCGTCAGCAGCAGCACCGCCGGGACCATGAACCAGAGCCCGGCATTGACCGCCAGCCCCAGGGCCCGGACGAACAGCACCTTGCGCGGGGCCAGCGGCGAGGAGAACAGCAGATCGAGATCGCCGCGCTCATAGAGGGCGTCCGCCGAGGCCGCCAGGGTGCTCGACAGCATCAGGGTCAGGATCACCGCCAGCGCCAGGTCGACGATGACCACCGCCAGCGGGACCACCGGAACCTGCTGGCCGCGCAGAGCCAGGCCCATGGCCACGCCGCCGAACACGATCAGGCCGCCCAGGATCACGAAGGCGATCAGCGCGCCGGGTCCCCGCCCCTTGCGTCCCGCCAGAAAGCCGCGCCAGGCCAGGCGCAGCTCGTGGGCCAGCAGCCACGCCGTGCTGGCCGGCTTGAACGGCAGGCTCACGCGACGACGCCCTGAGGGACGGCCTCTGAGGTCAGTTGCAGGAACACGTCCTCCAGCGTCCGGCCGCTGGCCTCGCCGGCCTTGCCGCGCAGCTCGTCCAGCGTGCCCTCGGCCAGCAGGCGGCCGCCGGCGATGATGCCGATGCGGTCGGCCATGCGTTCGGCGACTTCGAGAATGTGGGTGGTCAGGATCACCGTGGCGCCGGCGTCGACGCGGGCCCGCAGCATGTCCTTGACCAGGCGCGCGGCGGCCGCGTCCAGGCCGGTCAGCGGTTCGTCCAGGATCAGCAGCTTGGGATCGTGGATCAACGCCCCGGCCAGGGCGACCTTCTGCTTCATGCCGCGCGAGAAGCCCTCGCACCGGCGCCGCGCCTCGCTGGTCAGGCCCAGGGTCTCCAGCAGCTGCTCGGCCTTGGCCTTCGCCGCCTTGGGCTCGATGTTCCAGAGCCCGGCGACGAACTCCAGATATTCAAGCGGGCTGAGCTTGTCGTAGATCATCGCCTCGTCGGGGGCCCAGGCCAGCAGGGCCTTGGCGGCGGCGGGATCCTTGCGGGCGTCGACGCCGAAGATCGCCACCGCGCCGCTGTCGGGCTGGGTCAGGCCCGCCACCATCCGCAAGGTGGTGGTCTTGCCGGCGCCGTTGGGCCCCAGCAGGGCGTAGAGCTCGCCAGCGTGGACCGTCAGGTCGAGGTCGGACACCGCGGGCTTGGCGAACGTCTTGTTCAAGCCGCGAACGATCAAGGCTTCCGTCAAAACCCGCCCCCAAAATCACACGCGGGCATGTGACGTGATCAGCACGCGAGAGGCAAGGTGCGACGCCTGGGCGCTTGCACGAGACGCCGATGCGCCGCCTTATGGTTGCTCACAACCAGAGGTGAAGCCATGGCGGTCTCCACGATCCTCGTTCCCACGGTCATTCTGCTTTCAGGAGCCGGCCAACTCGCCATCGTCCCGACCGACGGGACGCAGGCGGCGCGCCTCGCCCTGGCGCGTGTCTGCCTGCCCGGCGTCGTGGAGGCCCGTCCGATAGAGCCGCTGGCCAAGGCGGAAGGAATGACCATGGTCTCGCCGACAACGGTCGGCGCGGGCCCCACGGACAAGGCCTGGCGCGCGGACCCGGCCGCGCCCGCCTACGCCGTGGCCTGGGCCGACGGCAGCTGCACCGCCACGCTGCTGAAAGGCGACAAGGACGCCGCACGGACCATGGCCGAAAAGGAAATCCTGTCCCGCCCCGAGCGTTTCAAGCATGGCGCGACGATGCTGGCCGACCACGGCCGCGTCGAGCAGAGCGTCTATTGCGCCCAGGTCAGGAACGTCTGGGCTGTCGTCACCATCGCCGTGCCTGGCCCGAAGGGCGACGCCCGCACCCGCGCCTTCTCGTCGACCACCTATCTGCGCCCGACACGGTCGCCGCTGTGCGGCTGACGCCCTACTCCGCCGCGATCGGGGTCCGCAGCGCCTCCAAGTCGCGCGCCGGCGGCAGGCCGTAGAGGCGGCGGTATTCGCGGCTGAACTGCGAGGGGCTCTGGTAGCCGACGGAGAAGCCGGCCGCGCCGACGTCCAGGCCCTCGACCAGCATCAGACGGCGGGCCTCGTAGAGCCGCAGCTGCTTCTGGTACTGCATCGGCGTCATGTTGGTGACGGCCTTGAAGTGGTGGTGCAGCGAGCTCTCGCTCATGCCCACGTGCTCGGCCAGGAGTTCGATCCGCAGCGGCTGGTCGAAATGCTGGCGCAGCCAGGCGACGGCGCGGGTGACCCGCTGGCCCTGGCCCTCGGCCATGGCGATATGCATCAGGCGCGCGCCCTGCGGACCGCTGAGCAGGCGGTAGAGGATCTCCTGCTCGATCAGCGGCGCCATCGCCGCCACGTCCCCCGGACGGTCCAGCAGGCGCAGCAGCCGCAAGGTGGCGTCCAGCAGTTCCGGCGAGGCCGGGTTCACCGCCACGCCGCGCACGCCGCCAGGCGGAGCCGTCGAGGCCTGCTCGGGCAGGCGACCGATCAGCTCGGCCAGGCGGGCCGGGTTGATCGCCACGCCGACGCACAGATGCGGCTCGGCCTCGCTGGCCTGGAGGATCCGCGCCGTGGCCGGCAGGTCCAGGGCCACCAGCAGGCAGTCGCCGACGCCGTAGTGCAGGTCCTGGTCCCCGACGGTCAGGCACTTGCGGCCGCCGGCCACCAGCCAGAACGACGGCCGCTGGTCGACGTGCAACCGGCCGCTGGGCGAGCAGCGACGCGTCAGATAGAGGCCGTCGATCGCCGACTCCGGATGGTCGTCCTTGGCGTAACGGGCGACCAGCCGGGCGATCTCGGCATAGACGCCAGCGCTGTCGGGGGCGTTGTCGGACACGCTCAAGGGCTTGGTTTCCTGGGTTTTCGCAACACTGAACCTCTACGCCCGCGCGGATGAGGCGAAAACCGTCCTCACGGCCTTTTGCAGGATCGTGCATGAGCTTTGCAGGATCGGCATAACGCCGCCGCCCCGGCGCGTGGCAAACCTCCCGTCGTTCGATCCTCCCCGATCGGTCCCCAAACTCAAGGACACTTCCCAATGGCCACCGCTAAAGGCTATGCGGCGCCCGCCGCCGGCGCGCCCCTGGCGCCGTTCAGCTTCGAACGTCGCGAGCCCAATGCCGACGACGTCGTCATCTCGATCAAGTACTGCGGCGTCTGCCACTCCGACATCCACATGGTCGACAACGGCTGGGGCCAGAGCGTCTATCCGATCGTGCCCGGCCACGAGGTCGCCGGCGTGGTCACCGCCGTCGGCGCCAATGTCACCAAGTTCAAGGAAGGCGACCATGTCGGCGTCGGCTGCTTCGTCGACAGCTGCGTGACCTGCAAGGCCGCCCGCGACCTGGACCGCGAGCAGTACCAGCCAGGCCTCGTCCTGACCTACAGCGGCTTCGAGCCGGGTTCGGACACGCCGACCTATGGCGGCTATTCCGACCACATGGTGGTCAAGGAAGACTACGTCCTGTCGATCCCCGAGAACCTGCCGCTGGACGCCGCCGCGCCGCTGCTGTGCGCCGGTATCACCCTCTACTCGCCGCTGCGCCACTGGAACGCCGGTCCCGGCAAGAAGGTCGCGATCCTGGGCATGGGGGGGCTGGGCCACATGGGCGTCAAGCTGGCCCACGCCATGGGCGCCGAGGTCACGGTGCTGAGCCAGACCCTGTCCAAGCAGGCCGACGGCCTGAAGATGGGCGCGTCGCACTATCACGCGACCAACGATCCCAAGACCTTCGAGACCCTGGCCGGGACGTTCGACCTGCTGATCTGCACGGTCTCGGCCGGCATCGACTGGGGATCGTACCTGAACCTCTTGAAGGTCGACGGCGCCATGGTGCTGGTCGGCGCGCCGGAAGAGCCCGTGCCGCTGAACGCCTTCGCCCTGATCCCCGGCCGCCGCACCCTGGCCGGCTCGATGATCGGCTCGATCAAGGAGACCCAGGAGATGCTCGACTTCTGCGGCGAAAAGAACATCGTCGCCGACATCGAGGTCATCGCGATCGACCAGATCAACGAAGCCTACAAGCGCATGGCCAGGAGCGACGTGCGCTACCGCTTCGTGATCGACATGAGCACGCTGTAGGCGAAGGTCCCCTTCTCCCGCCAAGGGAGAAGGGGAATTTCTAGAACCGCGTCTTGCAGCCCTGGCGCAGATGCACGCCGCGCAGGAAGCCGCGCCGGGCCAGGCCGGCGTCGACCACCGCGTTCATGTGGCGGTCGGCCGGAGCCGCGCCGGTCATTTCGCGGACCAGGCCGCGGAACGGGATGATGCTGTTGATGATCGTCTTGCCGCCGGCCTCGGCCAGCTTGCCGGCGCGGTTCTCGGTATATTCGTTGCCGATCGTGTAGTCGGGACCCAGCACGGCGTTCAGCTGGGTGATCTCGCCGGCGATCGCCTTGCAGGTCTTCAGGCCCTGCAGGCTGTAGGGATTGTCGAACGCCTTCTCCAGGATCGGCGGGATCTCGCGCTTGGACATGCCGACGTCGCGCGCCGGCTGGCTGCCGATGTCGACGGCCTTCTTCTTGGCCTCGCCCCAACGGCCGCCCGGCTCGTCCGGCGTCGTGGGCGGCTTCATCTGGGCGTGAGCGGTCGGCGCGATCGCCAGGGCGACCACCGCTCCGATCATGACCAATAGCTTCCGAGACATGACAACGCCCTCCACGAGTGAACACCGATCAGGAACGACAAGCTTGGCCGGTGGTTCCCTTGGACCAGGTTCTAGACTAGTTCGGCGGCGTCGCCGCTTCCAGGTCGAACGCGGCGTCGAAGGCCTCGTCATTGGGAACCACGCCCTCGAGCGCGCTCTCGAACAGGCCCTCCAGCGCGTCCCAGATGAAGGTCAGCTGTTCCAGCACCGCGGGGACCTTGGCGGGGTCGAAGCCCGGATAGAGGTCCTCGACCAGCCACAGGCCGGTCTCGATGTCATAGCCGAACCGGCAGCCGATCAGGCGGAACTGGGCCTTGGCCACCGTCTCGAACAGGGCCGTCAGGTCCCGGGCCTCGGCCAGGTCCTCGGGATCCAGCACCAGGCAGCGCGCCTGCAGCCAGCCATGGTCGGGAAGCAGGTAGTAGGCGCCCTCATCCTCGCCGCCGGACACTTCCAGCCCGCGATCGATCGCCTCGACCACATAGCCGGCCTCGCGGCAGGCCTTGGTCAGGTCGGCCAGCAGGGCGGCTTCCTGGTCGGGGGTGAGGTCGGTCATCGGTAGGGCTCCGTATCAGGCGTATGGTAGGTTTCTTGGATGCTTGGCTTATCTTCGCCGATGTTCAGCCAAGTCTCTAATGTGATCCTATCCGCGCGCCACTCCTGCTCCCGGTGCTCCGGCCCCTTGAATGGTGCGAACGTTTCCACTCGGCGGCCATCGACCTCAACACTCTTGACGGCCTTGCCCCACCAGGCGCGCAACACCGAGGCCGCTGCGGCCGCATCAACGCCATAGCCGGTAATTGCACAATCTCGCTCTGCGCCATCTGGATCGATACGCACAGATACGTAGACACGGCCCGGTCCTTTCACGGGAATGGAAAAGGCACGTCTTGGTCCGGCAAGCGGCACCAGGGACGCCTCTACCTTTTCGTAGTGAAACCCTTCAGCAAGATCATCAATCGATCCAGAACGCGCCCGCACGAGGCACAGCGTCCTAGCTGCGTCGAGAAAAGTGCCTTGCGCATCGTCATCACCTTCGCTGGCGCTGACAGGCAAGGCGGCGAGGAAAACAACCGCTATGCCGATAAGAATACGACCGGCTGCGCTCTCCCCTTCCATGCCCTAGCTCCGGTAGTCCCCGTTGATCGCCACGTACTGCTTGGTCAGGTCGCAGGTCCAGACCGTGGACGAGCCCTTGCCGACGCCGACGTCGACGCTGACCTCGAACTCCTGGTTCTTGACGTAGGCGCTCATCTTGGCCTCGTCGTATTCGGCCGAGACCAGGCCGTCGCGGGCGGCGTAGAGGTCGCCGAACTTGACGCTGATCTTCTCGCGGGCGACCGGCTCGTCGGCGCGGCCGACGGCCATGACGATGCGGCCCCAGTTGGCGTCCTCGCCGGCGAAGGCGGTCTTGACCAGCGGGCTCTCGGCGATGGTGCGGGCGATCTTGCGGGCGCTGGCCGGGCTCTCGGCGCCGTTGACGGTGATCTTGACGAACTTGGTGGCGCCCTCGCCGTCGCGGACCAGCTGCAGGGCCAGGTCCAGCAGGACGGCCTCCAGTTTCTCGCGGAAGTCGGCCAGGCGCCTGTCGCCGGCGCGGTGGATCTTGGGCGCGCCCGACTGGCCGGTGGCGAACAGCAGCAGGGTGTCATTGGTCGAGCGGTCGCCGTCCACCGTCACGCAGTTGAAGGTCGTGCGGGTATAGAGGCTGACCAGGGTCTGCAGCGCCGCGGGGGCGATGGCCGCGTCGGTGGCCACGAAGGCCAGCATGGTGGCCATATCGGGCGCGATCATGCCCGAGCCCTTGGCGATCCCCGCGATCTTCACTTCCACGCCATCGATCAGCGCCGTGGCGTAGGCGCCTTTCGGGAAGGTGTCGGTGGTCATGATCGCCCGGCCCGCCTCGGCCCAGGCGTCGGCCTTCAGGCGGGCTTCGACCTCCGGCAGGCGGGCGGTGATCTTGCTGTCGTCGAGGATGACGCCGATGACGCCGGTCGAGGCCATCATCACATCGCGCTGGCGGCAGTCCAGGCGCTTGCCCACGGCCGTGGCCACGCGGCGCACCGCGTCGGCGCCGGGACGGCCGGTGAAGCTGTTGGCGCAGCCGGCGTTGACGACCAGGGCGCGGACGTCCGCGCCGCCCGTGGCGGCCAGCTGGCGCTTGCACCAGTCGACGGGCGCCGAGCCGACGCCGTGGCGGGTGAACACCCCCGCCGCCGAAGTCCCCTCGGCGAAGCGCATGAGGACCAGGTCCTCGCGCTCGTGCTTGTAGAAGCCGGCGCGACCGGTGGCGATCTCGACGCCGGCGATCGGCGGGATCACCGGGAACGGCACGGCCAGGGGCGAGATCGCCAGTCCGGGCTTGCCCGCGCCCCCTGAGACGGGCTTGGCGGGGACCGGCGCGGTCGGGCTGGCGAGGTCCTCGCCGGCCGATTTCTGGGCGCGGCGCAGACCAGCGCGCTTCAAGGCGGAGGTCAGAGGATCGACCAGGGCGCGCTCGATCGCGGCGCCGGCGGCGGCCACCGGATTGGCCGAACCCGGCGCGGCCTCGGGGGCCTTCGCGACGGTGGTCTTGCCCGAAGTCTTACCGGCCATCTGGGGGGTCTTGGTCATGTGGGCCGCTCTTACTTCTTGGCGGGTTGGGCGGGTTGGACGGGCGCCGCCGCGGGCGGGGGGGCGCCTTGCGGCTCCGCCGGGGCCGAAGCCGGTTCCTGGGCGCCGGTCGCGCCGGACACGTCCTGGGGCTTGGCGACCAGCATCTCGACCTTGGCCGAGCCGCGCAGCTTCTCGAGAATGTCGCGCACCTGGTCATAGGTCAGGAAGCGCACGATCTGCGGCCGGGCGGCCTCCAGGGTGATCGGCTCCTCGGTGCGCTTGTCCTCGACCTTGACGATGACCCAGCCGCCCTCGGCCGCGAACGGACCGACCAGCGTCCCCTTCTGGGCGTCCTTCAGGGCCACGCCATAGGGCTCGGGCATCACGTCCAGGGTGAAATAGCCCAGGTCGCCGCCGTTGAAGCGGGTGGCCTGGTCGGTCGAGCGCTCCATGGCCAGGGCGTCGAACGAGGCCCCGGAGGCCAGCAGCTTCTTGATGCTGTCGGCCTCGGCCTGGCTGCCGACGATGATCTGGCGGGCGCGGATCTCTTCCGAGCGCTTCGAAAGCTTCTGCTGCTCGGCGTAGAGCTTGCGGATGGCGTCCTCGGTGACGGCCTTTTCGACGACGCCCTCGACCAGCATGTCGCCCAGGATGCGCTCGCGGGCGGCGGCCAGGCGGCGCTGGGCCACAGGCTCCTTGTCGATCTTGCGCTTGGTGGCTTCCGAGGCCAGCAGCTTCTGGTCGATCACCTCGTCGAGGCGCTGGCGGAAGACCTCGCTGGAGATGTCCAGCGGCTCGCCCTCGCTGATCAGGCCCTGGGCCACGGCCTCGCGCTTGACGTCCGACGCCCAGATCACCTGGCCGTTGACGCGCGCCACCGCGGTGTCGCCAGGCTCCGGCGGCTTGTCGGCGACCTTGTTCTGGCCGCACGCGGCCAGCAACAAGGCGCAGGCGATGGCGCTGATCATACCGACGCGGCGGAAAGTGCTGTTCAAGGCCAAGATCTCCGGCTTTGCTGAAGCCGCTCTAGCGCGGTTTTTCGCCAAGAGGAAACGGCTTCGGCGCCGAAAGCGTTCGAGGCCCCGAAAACCGAGGCGGGACGGCCACTAAGGAGCCTGGAAGCCTTACTTACGACTGGGTCTTCGCGTTGACACCAAGATGACCGGTGCTTAAGTCTCCGGCCGCACCGGAATAGCGGATTTATCCGCTGATCCAGCGCGACTTCATCTACCGTAGTCGAGGCCACACAGCCTTAGCGCCGGCCTCCTCGTCAAACCGTCCCACCGGATTCCCCCTGCATGCTTGGTTTCGCCAAAAAGCTCTTCGGCTCTTCCAACGAACGCAAGGTCAAGACCTTCGCCGCGCGGGTGGTGAAGATCAACGCCTACGAGGCCGAGTACGCCGCCCTGTCGGACGAAGCCCTCAGGGGCAAGACCGCCGAGTTCAAGGCCCGCCTCGAAAAGGGCGAGACCCTCGACGATCTTCTGAACGAAGCCTTCGCCGTGGTGCGCGAGGCCGGCAAGCGCGTGCTGGGCATGCGCCACTTCGACGTCCAGATGGTCGGCGGCATGGTGCTGCACTTCTCGGGCATCTCGGAAATGCGCACGGGTGAAGGCAAGACCCTGGTCGCCACCCTGCCCACCTACCTCAACGCCCTGGAAGGCAAGGGCGTCCACGTCATCACCGTCAACGACTACCTGGCCCGCCGCGACGCCGACTGGATGGGCCAGATCTACACCTTCCTGGGCCTCAGCTATGGCGTGATCGTCAACGGCCTCAGCCAGGGTGAGCGTCAGCGCGCCTATCGCAGCGACATCACCTACGGCACCAACAACGAATTCGGCTTCGACTATCTGCGCGACAACCTCGTCTACAGCGTCGATGAGATGGTCCAGCGCGGCCACAACTTCGTCATCGTCGACGAAGTGGACTCGATCCTGATCGACGAAGCCCGCACCCCGCTGATCATCTCGGGTCCCACCGAAGACCGCAGCGAGTTCTACAAGACGATCGACGTGCTGGTGAAGCAGCTGATCCAGGACAAGGGTACTTACGACCACGACGAGAAGCAGAAGCAGGTCATCCTGACCGAGGACGGCCAGGAGAAGATCGAAGAGATCCTGATGTCGGGCGGCCACCTGGCCGAGGACTCGGCGGGCCTCTACGACGCGGCCAACGTCTCGGTGGTGCACCACGTCAACCAGGCCCTGCGCGCCAACGTGCTGTACACGCGCGACAAGGACTACATCGTCAAGGGCGGCGAGGTCATCCTGATCGACGAGTTCACCGGCCGCATGATGACCGGCCGCCGCCTGTCGGAAGGCCTGCACCAGGCCATCGAGGCCAAGGAAGGCGCCGACGTCCAGCCCGAGAACCAGACCCTGGCCTCGGTGACCATCCAGAACTACTTCCGCCTCTACAAGAAGCTGTCGGGCATGACCGGCACGGCGTCGACGGAAGCCCAGGAATTCGACGACATCTACAAGATGACCGTCTCGGAAATCCCGACCAACCGCGTCATCAAGCGCATCGACGACGACGATGAGGTCTATCGCACCGAGCGCGAGAAGAACGAGGCCATCCTTAAGCAGATCGCCGACTGCCACGTGCGCGGCCAGCCGATCCTGGTCGGCACCGTGTCGATCGAGAAGTCGGAAGAGCTGTCCAAGCTGCTGTCCAGCTTCTCGTTCGAGAACGACGGCAAGAAGCAGAAGGGCATCCCGCACCAGGTGCTGAACGCCCGCTTCCACGAGCAGGAAGCCGGCATCGTCGCCGACGCCGGCGTGCCTGGCGCGGTGACCATCGCCACCAACATGGCCGGCCGCGGCACCGACATCCAGCTGGGCGGCAACATCGACATGCGCCTGGCCAACTGGCGCCAGCAGCAGAAGGGCATGGGCCTGGAGGTCACCCACGAGGACGAGGTCGAGGAGCGCAAGCGCCTCGAGGCCGAGATCCTCGTCGCCAGGGAACAGGCGCTGGCCGCCGGCGGCCTGTTCGTGCTGGGCACCGAGCGCCACGAAAGCCGCCGTATCGACAACCAGCTGCGCGGCCGCACCGGCCGTCAGGGCGACCCGGGCCGGTCGAAGTTCTTCCTGTCGTGCGAGGACGACCTGCTGCGCATCTTCGCCGGCGAGCGTCTGGACGCGATCATGCGCACCTTCGGCGTCCAGGAAGGCGAGGCGATCACCCACAAGTGGCTGAACAACGCCATCGCCACGGCCCAGAAGCGCGTCGAGCAGCGCAACTACGAGATCCGCAAGAACCTCCTGAAGTACGACGACGTCGTCAACGACCAGCGCAAGGCCGTGTTCGAGCAGCGCCAGGAGTTCATGGAAAGCGACGACCTCTCGGACATCATCGTCGAGATGCGTCACGACACGATCGACGATCTGATCGCCCGTCACCTGCCGCCCAAGGCCTATGCCGAGCAGTGGGACGTCGAGGGCCTGAAGGAACGCGTCCAGTCGATCCTGGGCCTGGACCTGCCGATCGAGACCTGGGCCGCCGAGGAAGGCATCGCCGACGAGGAGATCAAGGACCGCATCGTCAAGGCCGCCGACGACTACGCCGCCCAGCGCGAAGTGATCATCACGCCCGAGCAGATGCGCTCGGTCGAGAAGAACTTCCTGCTGCAGATGATCGACCTTCAGTGGCGCGAGCACCTGATGCACCTGGATCACCTGCGCAACGTCATCGGCCTGCGCGGCTATGGCCAGCGCGATCCGCTGAACGAGTACAAGACCGAAGCCTTCTCGCTGTTCGAGAAGCTGCTGGGCGACCTGCGCACCAACACCACCCGCTGGCTGATGACGGTCGAGATCGCCTATGCCGAGCCGGAGATCCCGCATTCGTCGCTGGAGAACCTGGTCGAGGTCCACCTGGACCCGCTGACCGGCGAGAACGCCGCCGTCGCCGGCGTGATCCCGGACGGCCTGTCGCCGCAACAGCGCCAGGCCCTGCCGATCTCGTCCCTGCCGGAAGAGTGGGAACGCACCAACCGCAACGCCCCCTGCCCCTGCGGCTCGGGCAAGAAGTTCAAGCAGTGCCACGGCTCGCTGGTGTGAGCGGGGACTGAGGTTTGAATTGGAAACGCCCGCCCTGGGAGACCGGGGCGGGCGTTTTGCTTGGCGCTAAGCCTTTCGCGCGGGCAGCAGAATCACCGCCGCCGCCCCGACCAGGATCACCGCCGCGCTGATACCTGACACCCGCAACCCCGTCGCCACGTCCGCCCCCGCCAGCGCCCCGAAGATCGCCACGCCGGCCGCGCCGCCGACCTGGCGGCAGGCGTTGAGGGTTCCCGAGGCCGCGCCGGCGTCGTGGCGGTCGACGCTGGCCAACAGCCCGCTGGTCAGGGCCGGGATCGCCAGGCCCATGCCGCCGGGGATCAAAGCAAAGCCGGGCAGCATCTCCAGCAGGCCGCTGTCCGCGCCCAGTCGGGCGGTCAGGCCGTAGCCGCAGGCGGCGATCAGCACGCCGCCGGTCGTCACCGTCCTGGCCCCCAGCCGCGCTGCCAGGCCGCCGCTGACCAGGTTCGACAGCACGAAGGTCGCCGTCAGCGGCAGGAAGGCGATCCCGGCCTTGCCCGGCGCCCAGTGCAGGGCGCGCAGCATGTAGAGGCCCAGCACGAAGATCAGGCCGTAATAGGTGAAGTTCAGGGCCGAGCCGACCACGACCGCCGTCCAGGCCGGGCGCTCGCGGAAGGCCGCCAGCGGCATGGCCGGATGCCTGGCCCTCCGCTCGACCAGCACGAAGGCGACGGCCAGGAGCAGGCCGGCGGCCAGGGCCGCCAGCGGCCAGCCGTTCCAGCCGCGATGTCCCCCCTCGATCAGCCCGCCGACCAGCAGGGTGACCGCGGCGACGGCCAGGGCTTGGCCGGCGATGTCGAACGGGACCCTGGGCCTGGGCGGCGTCTTGGGGGCGACGAGCTGGGTCAGCACCGCCCCGGCCACGCAGAGCGGCAGGTTGACGAAGAACACCCAGCGCCAGCCGACCGCCTCGACCAGCAGACCGCCCAGCACCGGCCCGGCGGCGATCGACACCCCGCCGGCGGCGGTCCACCAGCCGACGGCGGCCGCGCGCTTCCTGTCGTCTCCATGAGCCGCGTGGGCGATCAGGGCCAGCGACGGCGGGATCAGCAGCGCCCCGGCCGCGCCCTGGGCCACCCGGGCCAGGATCAGGGCCAGCGGGCTCCCCGCCAGGCCGCAGGCGGCCGAGGCCAGGCCGAACAGCGCCAGCCCCGCCATGAACGCCCGCTTGGGTCCGACCCGGTCGCCGATCGCGCCGGCCGACAGCAGCATCGCCGCCAGGGCCAGCACATAGGCGTCGACCACCCATTGCAGCTGCGCGGTCGGGGCGTCGAAGGCCTGGCCGATGGCGTCCAGCGCGACATTGACGATGGTCACGTCCAGCTGGGTGACCAGGAAGCCGAAGCTGGCGGCGGCGGTAATCCAGCCGAGGCGGGAGGGCTTGGTGCTCATGGCCTCCGTCATGCCCCGGTCCGGCGCGCGATTGCTACACGCGCCGATGAACCATTCCGGCGGCGATCGGTCTAGGATGCCGATCATGGACGCCAACATCGCCTCCCCCGCCGCCCTGATCGGCGACCCGACCCGCGCGGCCATGCTGCAGGCCTTGCAGGACGGCCGCGCCCAGCCCGCCGGCGCCCTGGCCTGGGCCGCCGGGGTCACCGCCCAGGCGGCCAGCAACCACCTCTCCAAGCTGGTCGACGGCGGCCTGCTGGCGGTCGAGCGCGAGGGCCGGCATCGGTACTACAGGCTGGCCAGCGCGGACGTGGCCCACGCGATCGAGGCGCTGTCGGTGCTGGCCGCGCCGGTGCGCTCCCTGGAGATCCCACGCTCGCCCAAGGCCCGGGCGCTGCGGGACGCGCGGTGCTGCTACGGCCATCTGGCGGGGCGTCTGGGCGTGAAGGTCTGCGAAGCGCTGGTCGAGCGCGACCTGATCCGACCGGCGGATGGGAAACTCTACGACGTCACGGCCGAAGGGCGACGCTGGTTCGAGGACCTGGGCGTCGCCGTGGACGCCCTGCGCTCGCCGCGCGGCGTCGCCCGCCAATGCCTGGACTGGACCGAGCGGCGCCATCACCTGGCCGGACCGCTGGGGGTGAAGCTGCTGGAGGCGATGACCGCGCGCGGCTGGCTGGCGCTGGAGGCCAAGGGACGGGCGGTGCGGGTGACGGCCGAGGGAGCGCTGGCTTTGCGGGAGCGGCTGGGGTTGAGCCTGGAGGATGAGGGACGGGTCGCGGCTTAAGGATTGCCCTCTCCTCCCCCTCTATGGGGGAGGGGGACCGCCGAACGGCGGTGGAGGGGGTCAGCCGCGGCGCCATTGGGCCTGCGCCGTCCCCCTCCGTCACGGCGCGTATCCGCGCCGCGCCACCTCCCCCAAAAGGGGAGGAGAGAGATAAATCCGCTGCTTGCTAAGGCCGCAGGACCACGCCCACGTCCGCCGGCGTCCCGCCGTCCACCTGCGCCAGGTACGCCGCCTGGACGGCCTCGCGGCCCTGTCCGGTCTCCACCTTCAACCACCGCGGCGCATCGGCCACGAACCCGGACCACGCCGCGCCGTAGCGTCGCTCGAATTCCCCCGGCGCCCAGTCCTGCCGCCGCTTGGCGATGCGGTCCGGGGCGAAGAAGAAGGCCGGCGTCGGGCCGGGAAGCTGGCCGCCGCCCCCAGTCTTGGGCGCCTCCCAGTGGGTGCCGCCGACCAGGATCGAAGCCTTCAGCGCATCGGCGAACCGGTTGTGCACGCTCGCCAGCACCGCCGCATCGCCCGCGAAGTCGACGAAGGCCGCCGGCCCCTCGATCGGCGCCGTCGCCAGGTCGTCGTACAGCACGACCTGATCGTAGAAGCCCAGCCCCTCGACGAAGGCCTTGTTGCGTGGGGAGGTCAGGCCCACGACCTTGACCCCGCCGCGCCGCTTCAGCAGCGCCGCCAGGCCGATCGCCGTCTTGGACGAGGCGCTGGACAGGATCACGCTGGCCGCGCCGTAGAAGCCATGCTCGTCGAACTGGTCGTCGATCAGGAACGCGGTGGTGAACAGCGGCTGCAACAGCGCCTTGTGCGCCTCCAGACCATCGTCCTCGCCCACCGCCTGATACTGGTTGTAGACCACCGCCAGATGCTGGCGATGCGGCGCCACGTCGGTGAAGCCGGTCTTGCCCGGCTTGGCCAGCACCGTCAGATGCGTCGACATCGGCCAGTAGCCATAGAACCGCTGGCCGACCGCGATGTCCGGGTGGGCCGAGGCCTCGACCCGGGCGTGACCCCAGACCGGCACCCGGCCGAAGCCGTCCGGGCCGGGGAAGAAGTCCCAGTACTTCATCGCCTCGCCGAACACGGCGTAGGTGATGTTGTTGGCCGTCAGGGCGAAGCTCTCGATCGCCAGCCGCACCTCGCCATCGTTCAGCGGCGCGGGCGCGGCGTCACGGAATTCCGTGCGGCGCAGGTCGCCCTTGGCGACAACGAAATCCCAGGCCATGCGGAGCCTCCCAGCTTCATTTCACCGGAGTTAGCGGGAGGCCGTGCGGCAAGTCAAACACACGTTTGACCTCAGACACGGCGGCGCGCTCTGGAGCGGGGCGATTGTCACCGGGACAATGTTTCCGTTGCGACGGGCGGCTCAAGGGTTCAGGTCGGCGCTAGTCCAGCTTGCGATTGGAACCGCCATGACCGCCAACGCCCCCCTGCCCTTGCGCCACTTCCTGCTGGCCCTGGCCGTGGTGGCGGTGTGGGGGACGAACTTCGTGGTCATCCGCATCGGCCTGAACCACCTGCCGCCGCTGCTGTTCGCCACCTTGCGCTTCTGCATGGTGCTGGTTCCGATGGTGTTCATCGTCAAGCGGCCGGCGGTGTCGTGGAAGAACCTGGCGGCCTATGGCCTGCTGATCGGGGCGGGGCAGTTCGGCCTGCTGTTCGTGGCCATGAAGGGCCACATCTCGCCGGGCCTGGCCTCGCTGATCCTGCAGACCCAGGTGTTCTTCACCATCGGCATGGCCATGTGGATCAGCAAGGAGCGGATCCAGGGCTTCCAGGTCGCGGCCCTGCTGCTGGCCGTCGCCGGCATCGTGGTGATCGCCGCCCACGGCGGCGGCGCGGCCACGCCGCTGGGCGTGATGCTGGGCCTGCTGGCGGCGCTCAGCTGGTCGGGCGGCAACATCGTCGCGCGCCAGGCCGGGCCGGTGAACATGCTGGGCTATGTCGTCTGGGCCAGCCTGTTCTCGATCCCGCCGCTGTTTCTGATGTCGCTGTGGCTGGAAGGCTGGCCGGCCATCGTCCAGGGCGTGACCAGCGCCAGCCTCGGGACCTGGCTGGCCGTGGCCTGGCAGGCCGTGGGCAACACCATGTTCGGCTATGCCGCCTGGGGCTGGCTGCTGGCCCGCCACCCGGCCGCCACCGTGACCCCCATGGCCCTGCTGGTCCCGGTGTTCGGCATGAGCGCCTCCGCCCTGATCCTGGGCGAGGGTCTGCCGGCCTGGAAGCTGATCGCCGCGGCGCTGGTGCTGACGGGCCTGGCGGTGAACATGCTGTGGCCGAAGGTGCGGATGAAGTTCCTGGCGGCGGCCTGATACCCATACCCGTCTCCCCGGCGAAGGCCGGGGTCCAGATCGAACTCACGAGTCTCGGTGGGCCGGGCAAAGATCGTCGGCGCATCATCCCAAACTGCTCCGGATGAATCTGGGCCCCGGCCTTCGCCGGGGAAACGGGGGTTGGGATACTTGACCTCCCCCACGTCACCCGCCTGACCCTGCCTGAAAACAGGGAGGCCGCCATGACGCCGTTCGAGGTGAACTGGACCCGCGAGGCCATCGACAAGGTCCTCGCCCAGGTTCGCGCCTATGAGTTCCCGCCGGCGCCGGAAGGCGGCGGCTGGGGCTATGGCTGCGACGCGGATTTCCTGAAAGCGCTCTGCGCCTACTGGACCGACGGCTTCGACGTCGCGGCGGCGCAGGCCAACCTGAACCGCTTCCCGCAGTTCACGACGACGATCGAGGACCTCGACATCCACTTCGTCCACGTGGTCGGCGAGGCCGGCGGCAAGCGGCCGCTGCTGATCAGCCACGGCTGGCCGGGCAGTCACTTCGAGTTCTGGGACGCCATCGAGCCCCTGGCCTTCCCCTCGCGCCACGGCGGCGACCCGGCCGATGCGTTCGATCTCGTCATCCCGTCGCTGCCAGGCTTTGGCTTTTCCGGAAAGCCCAAGCGGCCGCTCGGCCAGCGCGCCACCGCGCGGATCTTCGACACGCTGATGACGCAGGTCCTCGGCTATCCGACCTATCTCGCCCAGGGCGGCGACTGGGGCGGCCTCGTCACCTCATGGCTGGGCCTGGACCACCCCGCGCATGTGAAGGCCATCCATCTCAACATGATCGGCCTGCGCCCGGCCGGGCCGCCGACGACGCCAGAGGAGATCGCCTGGATCACCGACTTCGGCGCCCAGATGGACGCCTACGGCGCCTATTTCCGCTTGCAGGCGAGCAAGCCGCAGTCCGTCGCCTGGCTGGGGGCCAACAACCCCGTCGGCCAGGCCGCCTGGATCCTGGAGCGCTTCCACGACTGGGCCGACCTGTCGACCAAGCCGTTCGAGCGGGTGTTCACGCGCGACCAGTTGCTGACCAACCTGATGCTCTACGTGATGACCGGCGGGTTCACGACCGGCGCCTGGTACTACCGGGCGATGCTGGAGGAAGGCGGCCCCGTCCTGGCGCAGGGCCAGCGCTGCGAGACGCCCACCGCCTTCGCCAACTTCCCCGGCGAGAGCATCTACAAGCCCCCGCCGCGCTCGTGGGCCGACCGCGCCTACAACATCACCCGCTGGACCGACCAGCCGCGCGGCGGCCACTTCGCGGCCATGGAGGAGCCGGGGCTGTTCGTCGACGACGTGCGGGGCTGGGCGCGCGACCTGTAGAACGCGCTCCCTTCCCCCTTGATGGGGGAAGGGTCGGGGATGGGGGTGACCGCTGAATTGGCCGCCGCGCCGAACATCCGCCGCCGCATCACCCCCACCCCTGCCCCTCCCCCATCGAGGGGGAGGGGAACTCTGGACGGACCTCCGCCTCCGTGGCATCGGATCAGCCTTTCCGAGACTTCGCGCACCGAGGATCCATGGCCCGCTACGATTTCGCGTCCGACAACGTCGCCGGGGCCATGCCCGAGGTCATGGAGGCCCTGGTCGCCGCCAATGCCGGGACGGCCTCGGGCTACGGGACCGACCACGTCAGCAAGGCCGCCGGCGACCGCATCCGCGCCCTGCTGGACGCCGACGCCGAGGTCAGGTTCACGGCCTCGGGCACGGCGGCCAACGCCTTCGCCCTGACCTTGCTGGCCGCCCCGCACGAAGCGGTGCTGGCCCACGAGCACGCCCACATCTGCACCGACGAGACCGGCGCCCCGGGCTTCTTCAGCCAGGGCGGCGGACTGATCGGCCTGCCGGGCGCCTCGGGCAAGATCGAGCTCTCCGCCCTGGAAGCCGCGCTCGCCCGTCCGGAGGTCTCTTACAACCAGCCCGCCAACGCCCTGTCCCTGACCACCGCCACCGAATACGGCACGGTCTATTCGGAGGCGCATCTGCGGGCGCTGATCGCCCCGGTGAAGGCCAAGGGCTATGGCGTCCACCTGGACGGCGCCCGCCTGGCCAACGCCGTGGCCGCCGGCTTTGACCTGAGGAGCGTGGCCAGGATGGGCGTCGATATCCTGGTGATGGGCGGCACCAAGGCCGGCTCGACCCCGACCGAGGCCGTGGTGTTCCTCAACCCCGATCACGCCCGTCGTCTGGACGCGCGCCTGAAGCACGCCGGCCAACTGGTCTCCAAGGGCCGCTTCCTGGCCGCCCCGTGGCTGGGCCTGCTGGGCGAGGACGGCTCCACCGGTCCCTGGGCCGCCCGCGCCGCCCACGCCAACGCCATGGCCCGCAAGCTGGCCGACCTGATGCCGTTTCCGATCAAGCACCCGGTCGAGGCCAACGGCGTCTTCGTCGAAATGGACGACCCCACCCTGGAGCGCCTGCGCGGCGAAGGCTGGTTCGTCTATCGCTTCCTGGACGGGACCGTGCGCTTCATGTGCTCGTGGGCGACGACCCCGGAAATGGTCGAAGACCTGGGCGCGGCGCTGAAGCGGGTAGCCTAACGCTTGGCGGCTGTCATCGAATGTAAACATCCATAGGTTGAGATTGTCGCAAGCGCGGGAACTGGCGCCAATCATCGAACAGGTCGAGGCCAACCTCGAGCTGCTCTGCACGGAATGGAGACGCGTGCATGGCGATTACCGATGAAGAGATCGAAGCGGCGACGCGACGTGGCGAGGCTTCGCGGGCCCAAAGCCCCCAGGCCCTAGCGGCGCGTTATGACTCCGCGCGAGGCCTCGTGGAGATCGCCCTGGCGAACGGCGCCTTCTTCAGCTTTCCGCCAAGTCTGGCCCAGGCGCTGCAAGGTGCGACGACCGCCCAATTGAAGGCGATCGAAGTTGTCGGCGCGGGTACGGGACTACATTTCCCAGCGATCGACGCCGATCTCTACATCCCCGCCCTGATCGAGGGCGTCTTTGGCTCGAAGGCCTGGATGGCGGCCCGAATGGGTCAGCAGGGTGGTCTGGCGCGGACCGACAGCAAGGCCGCGGCCGCAAGGGCGAATGGCAAGCTGGGCGGTCGACCGCGAAAGACGGGCTAAGTCCCGAGCCGCTGTAACCCCTCATCCCCCCACGCCTGCGGCGCGGGTCCCTCCTTCTCCCTCTGGGAGAAGGTGACAACGGGGGCCGCGGCCGCTTCAGCCGCCGCGCTGGCGCTCGTCTCGGTGATCCCCAGCAGCTTGGCGATCTCGCTGGCCGGGGCCGGGCGGCTGATGAAATAGCCCTGGATCTCGGCGCAGCCCTGGCCGCGCAGGGCGTTCAGCTGCTCCAGGGTCTCGACGCCCTCGGCCGTGGTGACGATGCCCATGGACGAGCCGAGGTCGAGCACGGCCTTGATGATGGCCATGGCGTCGCTGTCTTCCAGGATGTCGCGGACGAAGGTCTGGTCGATCTTGATCTTGTCGAACGGGAAGCTGCGCAGATAGCTGAGCGAGCTGTAGCCCGTGCCGAAGTCGTCCATCGAGATCCGCACGCCCAGGGCCTTCAGGTCGTGCAGCATCGACATGTTGGCGGCGCTGTCCTGCAGCAGCACCGACTCGGTGATCTCCAGCTCCAGGCGCTCAGCCGGCAGGCCCGAGGCGGCCAGGGCCGAGACGACGGTGCGCACCAGGCCCCGGTCGCGGAACTGGGCCGGCGACAGGTTCACCGCCAGGCGCACGTGATCGGGCCATCGGGCCGCTTCCGCGCAGGCCGTGCGCAGCACCCAATCGCCCAGCGGGACGATGAGGCCGATCTCCTCGGCCAGCGGGATGAAGTCGGCCGGCGAGACCATGCCCCGGTCGGGGTGGCGCCAGCGCAGCAGGGCCTCGCAGCCCGTCACTTGCTCGGCGCCCAGATTGTACAGCGGCTGGTAGTAGAGCTCGAACTCGCCGGCCGTCAGGGCCCGGCGCAGATCGAGCTCAAGCGCGCGGCGGGCCTGCAACTGCTCGTCCATGGCGCGTTCGAAGAAGTGGAAGGCGCCGCGACCGTCGGCCTTGGCGCGATAGAGGGCCATGTCGGCCTTCTTCAGCAGTTCGTCGGCGTCCTCGCCGTCCGACGGCGCGGCGGCGACGCCGACGCTGGCGCCGATCACCACCTGGTGGCCCTGCAGGTCGAACGGCGCCGACATCGCCTCGACGATGCGCTCGGCCAGGCGCGTGGCGCCGGTCATGTCGGACAGGCCGGCCTGAACCACCGCGAACTCGTCGCCGCCCAGGCGGGCCACGGTGTCGCCTTCGCGCACGCAGCCGCGCAGGCGCTCGGCGGCGACGCGCAGCAGCTCGTCGCCCAGCGGGTGGCCGAGGGTGTCGTTGACGGTCTTGAAGCGATCCAGGTCGATGAAGTGGACGGCCAGCTGGTCGCCCTTTCGGGCGCGGCGGGCCAGGGCCTCGGACAGGTGCCGCTGAAACAGCACGCGGTTGGGCAGCTCGGTCAGCGGATCGTAGTGCGCCAGGCGCGCGATCTGGGCCTCGGCGCGCTTGCGTTCGGCGATGTCTTCCGAGACGCCCAGCAGGTATTCGGCCTGCCCCTCGGCGTTGCGCAGGGCGATCTTCTTGGTGCGGAGGATGGCCATGCCGCCGTCCTTGCGCGGCACGTGGTCTTCCTCGATCACGCGAACCTCGCCCGACTCCAGCACCTCGCGGTCGCGCTCGACATACAGCGCCGCCAGCTCGGCGTCGTGGAAGTCGGCGTCGGTCTTGCCGATCACCTCGGCGCGCGGCCGGCCCAGCATTTTCTCGCCGGCGCGGTTCAGCAGCACATAGCTGTGATCGTCGGCGCGCTTGACGAAGACCATCGAGGGCATGGCCTCGACAATGGCGGTCATGAAGGTTTCAGCGCGCTCGACATCGGCCTTGGCGGCGGCCAGATCGGCCACGCCCCGGCGGTTGGTCTCGTTGGCGGCCTGCAGCAGACCCAGCACCGTGCCAACGCCGAGATACCGGCCCCCCTCGGTGACGATGAAGCCGCGCAGCAGGTCGGACGCCCGGTACGACAGGCTGTCGCTGGTGAACTCGGCCAGGGCCGTGTCGGCGTCGACGACCAGCGGCTCGCTGTCCATCAGCGTCGAGATCGGACGGTTGGCGTAGAGGGCGCGGCCGTATTCGGCGGCCATGCGCAGGAAGAAGGCGTTGCGTTCGAC
The DNA here is from genome assembly GCF_058798735.1 of Caulobacter sp. GW822-FHT07D08. NCBI lineage: Bacteria > Pseudomonadati > Pseudomonadota > Alphaproteobacteria > Caulobacterales > Caulobacteraceae > Caulobacter > Caulobacter sp. GW822-FHT07D08. The sequence continues at coordinate 67,522 of NZ_JBXAKU010000001.1, read as the reverse complement.
CAGGCCGATCGGGCGGTCGTCGGCGTCGACCACGGGCACGATCAGGGTGTCGGGCTCCTCGCGGAACCGCTCGTACAGGGCTTTGCCGAGATCGTCCTGACGCGCGGGGGTCAGGGAAGAAACGGTATCCCGCAGGGTGAACATGGCAACGCCTCCACTCGCGGAGGGAAGGATCATTTCCTCGGCTAACGACGTGCTAATGGCCCCGCTTGAACGGTGTTATTTCGCGAAAACTTCATAGCGACGTCACAGTGCTTGCGGGCGCGTTTACCGTTCCCGTCTACTCTGACTGGCGACCTGAACCCGGCGCCCGCTATCCATGAAAATCCCGGGCCGGGAAATCCTCCGGCGGGGCGAGCTTGACCACTGGCTCCTCCGGTCGTCGAACGCGGCGCCCGCGGGCGCCCCGGACGGCGTGATCAGCCCATTTCCTTCCTGGCGTCCCCCAGCAGCACCTGGCCAACCCAGCTGACGATCCCCGTCACCACGGCCGCCTGCACCCCGGCCCACAGGCCGTCCACCGCCAGCCCGTCGAGGAGCCAGGCCACCAGCCCGATCATCGCCGCGTTCACCACCAGCAGGAACAGGCCCAGGGTCAGAAGGGTCAGCGGGAAGGTCAGGACGGTGACCACCGGCCGGACGATGGCGTTGACGATCCCCAGCAGCAGGCCGGCGATCAGCAGGGTCTTCCAGCCATCGGCCGTGACGCCGGGCACGATGCGCGCGGCCAGCCACAGGCCGGCGGCGGCGATCAGGATGCGGAAGATGAAACGGAACATGCGGCGCGACTCCCTCTCGATGGACGGAGATTGGCCCAATCCCGCCCCCGATCAAAGTGACGCCGCATTTGTACAATATCCCAGCGGGCAACTCGGACATTACAAATGCGTTACCACTCTTCCAACCGCCGCTTCGCGAACTATCTAGTCCCTCGTGTGGGGGATGATCGCGCGCGATTGGCGAGCGGATCCGCACGCAAGGGGATATGAAAAGTATGGCCGTGAATTCTCTATCGGTGATGTCGCCGGACGGCGGCCTGTCGCGATACCTCACCGAGATCCGCAAGTTCCCGATGCTGCCCAAGGACGAGGAGTTCATGCTCGCCCAGCGCTGGAAAGAGCATCAGGACTCCGCCGCCGCCCACAAGATGGTCACGTCGCACCTGCGTCTCGTGGCCAAGATCGCCATGGGCTATCGCGGCTACGGCCTGCCGATCGGCGAGGTGATCTCTGAAGGCAATGTCGGCCTGATGCAGGCCGTCAAGAAGTTCGAGCCCGACAAGGGCTTCCGCCTGGCCACCTACGCCATGTGGTGGATCCGCGCCTCGATCCAGGAATACATCCTGCGTTCGTGGTCGCTGGTGAAGATGGGCACGACCGCCGCGCAGAAGAAGCTGTTCTTCAACCTGCGCAAGGCCAAGAGCCAGATCGAAGCCTTCCAGGACGGCGACCTGCGTCCCGACCAGGTCAGCGCCATCGCCACCAAGCTGGGCGTGCTGGACAGCGAGGTCATTTCGATGAACCGCCGCCTGTCGGGCCCCGACGCCTCGCTGAACGCGCCGCTGCGCGCCGACGGCGAAAGCGAGTGGCAGGACTGGCTGGCCGACGACGACCAGGTGTCGCAAGAGACCGTCGTCGCCGAGAACGAGGAGAAGTCGCTGCGGATGTCGCTTCTGGAAGAAGCGATGGTCGAGCTGACCGACCGCGAGCGTCACATCCTGACCGAGCGCCGCCTGAAGGACGACCCGACCACCCTGGAAGAACTGGCCGCCCGGTACGGCGTCAGCCGCGAACGCGTCCGCCAGATCGAGGTCCGGGCGTTCGAGAAGCTGCAGAAGACCATGCGCGAGGCGGCGATCGCCAAGAACATGGTGGATGCGTAAGGCTAGAGCTCACGTCAGTGGGACGGAAAGGGGCGCTCGCTGAGCGCCCCTTTTTCGTTGCGCCACGGTCCTGAAGGTCCGGTTGCCGGCAAGGCGCCCCGTCCTAATCGGTAGGACCATTTCGACGGTTCGGCATCACGCCCCTCAATGCCTCAACGACCTGGCGAAATGCAGTGATCCTGCCCTTATAGTTGGGATCGAGCGGGCTGACGTGACCGTACGGATGCGAGAGAAACCGCACACGGCTTGAGGCCTCGCAAGAAACGTAGTCGCGCCGGGGCGAGACTACGTCGTCCCTCTCGCCGACCACAATCGTGGTGGGGGAAGCTACCGGACAGGTTCGAAGGCCAGCGAAATAGTCGCCCGCCTCTTTGACCGTACCCCGCCCCCACAAACGCGCATTGACGCTGGCGCTGAGGGCCGCGATCTGGGCGCGTTGGGCAGGATCCTGGATCGACGAAAAGTCGGGCATCGCCACTGTTCCTGATGGCGCAGCAAGGACGATACCTCGCATCCGAGCCAGGAACCCCGGTTCGAAATGGCGATAGAAGCTGGCGCCGAAGCTGAAGGCGTACAACGACACATCGCCCCTGTGGCCGTAGACTTGTTCGGCATAGGCCTGGATCAGCGCTGCGTCGCGGCGAAGCGAAGCGGGTCCATCGGCCTGCAGGCGATCATACAGCGCGAATGTGTAGTCCGACCCGCCGTACTGCACGACGTCGACGTTGAACCCGTTGTCCAGGAGCGTGGCGATGTCGTTGTCAAACCCATTGTCGAGTGAGAGGTGCTGCCCAGGCCCGCCTCCAAGATAGAGCACCGTCGGTCGAGTTCCGGACATGTATCGTTGAACGAAGATCCCGTTCTTGCCGCCGATCCGGCGGACCTCTTGTTCGGCGATCAACGCCCCGCCGCACTCGATCGTGGCGCTCCGGGCGCCTTGAACAATTTCGTGCCTGGTCGTCGCCCGCCCGTTGGCCCCGCGGTAAGGGCCGTAGCTGATCAAGGCCGCGCCAATGCCGTTGTGAACGGCTACGCCGGAGATGTGCTCGGTGCGTCGCTGGCTTGCCAATCGGTTCACCGCTGCGACGAGTTCAGGGCGAACGCCTTTGGCCACGAGGCCCTCAGCCGTCCAGTAGCCATAGTACCGAGCATCGTCTTCACCAGAGAGAAGAACGGCCCGGGACTTTAGCGCCGTCTCGTCCCGCAGCGGCCTCCCGGCCGAAATCCGTAAAACGCTGCCGGAAGCCAGAGCGATCGCGTCCGGGCCATCGAACTTGAATTCGAGGTTGGCGCGGCGCTGCGAGAACGGGTTGCCGTTTATCCAGAGCGGACGTTCTGGTCCGCCATCCAAGCGGTAGCTGACGGAGTAATCCCGATCGCTGCGAACGAGATAGATCGATCGATCATCGGCCACGCGGCCATAGAGGTTTCGCGCGTTCGGACTCAGCTGTGAGCGCTGGCGGCTGGCGTCGACCAGGACCCCAGTATTTTTGTCTTTGGCCGCCTCTTCGTTACTGGCAAAGGGGCCGCCGGTCCGTCCGGCTTCGATGAAACCCAACACGTCTTCGCCAGTGGGGAAATATGGTCTCTGGTCCCCAACCGCTTGGGTGCGGGTGCTGAAGGCGCGAATGGCGTTGGCGCCGGTCGCTCGGCCCTGACCATCCATGCCCGCCGACACGAGGTATATTTCGTCGTCGGTAGCGCCAAAGTAAGTCCCGCGCGGGAAGGCGTCAGGATTGCTTGCTATCGCCACCTGACAATCTCGGCGACCCGTCAGGAGGCAATCGACCTCGGCATAGATGAGCTGCGCATCTTTCGACGCGTAAATGTAGCGGCCGTCAGGAGAAAAGCTGAGCGACCGACTGCCGCAAAACTCACTCGATCCTATTTGAGCCCGCGCGACCCCGACTTGCATCACCGCCACGAACGCGGCGCCAACTAGGCTCAGGTTTCGTCTCATTGTCCACCGTCAACGCAAAGATGCGGCCCCGCGCCAATTATCGCAGAGCCGCATCCCATAACTCGAATTTATACGTGAGCGATGACCTGATCGCCGACGCCGTCGCACCCGAAGTCAGCCGAGATTAGGCCGGTGTTGGGGTTGTAGAGAATACCCGTGTCGATCTGGCCGTTGCCATCTCGATCCCCGTACATGGCGCCGCCTATGCAGCCGTCTCGACTGCTTCCTGAAGTCCTGCGGCCGCCGCCTTGCTCGAAACCTTCCACGGGCCACGGCGTCGACTCCGCCCCCCCCCCGAACAGACGATGGGCAGGTCCGTTATCGGACGTCCGCGGCCGGCGTTGCTTGTATCGGTGTACTCCCCCATCTCCGGGCGGGAATGACTGAGCTTTCTATGGTGCTATGAGCACGGCAATGACCGACACGACCGCTCCCCTCCCCCAGCTGATCCTCCTGCCTGGCCTGCTCAACGACGCCGCGCTGTGGCGTGACCAGATCAGCGGCCTCTCCGACGTCGCCCGGCCGTGGGTCCCCGACCTGACGCCCTACGCCACGATCCGCGACATGGCGCGAAGCGTGCTGGAGAAGGCCGAGCCGACCTTCGCCCTGGCCGGGTTCTCGATGGGCGGCTACGTGGCCCAGGAGATCGCGCGGATCGCGCCCCAGCGCATCGAGCGGCTGGCCCTGCTGGACACCTCGATGCGCGTCGACACGGCCGAGCGCGCCGCCCAGCGCCGGGCCCTGAACAAGGCGGCCGCCAAGGGCGGGACGTTCCTGGGGATCGGCCAGGCGATCATGAAGAGCTATGTCGACGCCTCGCGCCTGGACGACGCCGACCTGACCGGCCGCATCGTCGACATGACCCAGCGCCTGGGCCGCGAGGTCTTCCTGCGCCAGAACAGCCTGGAGCGCGAGGACGGCGAGGCGGCTTTGCGCGCCCTCCGCGTGCCGCTGGTCATCATTGTCGGCGAGAACGACCAGATCACCCCCGCCGCCGGTCATCGCGCGATGGCGGCGGCGATCGGCTGCACGCACCTGCTGGTCATCCCCAACACCGGCCACATGACGCCGATGGAGGCGCCAGGGCCGGTGAACGGGGCGCTGCGCCACTGGCTGCAACGCCCCGCGGGGACGCGGTAGGCGCGACCGCGCCGGGCGACCTTCAAGATTCTGAGATAAAACTGTCAGGGAAACATCGCCTCCTAAAACTATGCCGACCCCGGGCTGTCCAAGCGCGCTGCTCAAGAATGCGCGACGAACAAGGGGATACTGATGAAGAAGACCATGCTCTTCGCGCTGGCGGCCTTCGGGCCGCTGGCCCTGGCGTCTGTCGCCGCCGCCGCGCCTGAGGACGCGCCGATCGCCACCGCTGAAACGCCGACCCTGGCCTCGGAAGTCGTGGTCCAGGCCAAGATCGCCTATCGCAACCGCAGCGAATCGACCGCCCCGGTCCTCGACTACGGCCTCGACTATTTCCAGCGCTTCGAGCCGCTGACCGTCGGCGACGCTCTCAAGCGCGTGCCCAGCGTCTCGTTCTTGTCGGACGTGCTGGAGTCGGACGGCGTGCGCCTGCGCGGCCTCGACCCGGCCTACACCCAGATCCTGATCAACGGGGAGAGGGTCCCCGGCTCGGGCTCCAGCTCGGGCACGTTCGGCAACGGCGCGGACCAGGCCTTCTTCGTCGACCGCATCCCGGCCGAGCTGATCGACCACATCGAGATCGTCCGCGGCAACAGCGCCAACCGCAGCGGCGACGCCGTGGCCGGCGCGCTGAACATCGTGCTGCGTGACGCCATGAACCTGGACGGCGGCTATGTCCGCGTCGGCGCTCTGCACTTCGACGACAAGCGCGTGCGCGAGACCTATGGCGCGGTTTGGGGCGGCCAGGTCGGCCCCGGCCGCCTGCTGGTCGGCGCCAACGTCCAGGGCCGCCGCAATCCGAAGGAAAAGCTCAGCCTGCGCTACGATAAGCCGGGCGCGGCCCTGAACAACAACGAAATCCAGACCGACAAGCGCAACGGCACCGACAGCTCGTTCAACATCGCCTACGACGTGCCGGTCGGCGCCGGCCAGCTGTCGGTCAACGGCTTCTACGTCCACACCGACCGATATCAGAACGAAGACTCGATCGAGTACAACACCGGCTCCAACGTCACCGCCAACCTGTCGACCATCAACGACAATGACGTCGACATCCAGCAGGACAGCTATTCGCTGAACGGCAAGTACAAGTTCCCGATGGCCGGCGGCGAGACCAGCATCAAGCTGGGCTACGCCTCGTTCGAGAACAACGAATACGAGTTCGAGTACGAGACCGAATATCTGCGTGACTCGACCCCGTTCCCGGACGGCGACCGCTTCACCGGCGACCGCGCCAAGACCCGCATCGCCGACGACGAGGTCTCGGCCAAGCTCGAGCACAAGCGCGACCTGACCGACAGCGCCAGCCTGGAGTTCGGCGTCCAGTACGAGGGCAAGCGTCGCGACGCCCACGTGCAGGAAGTCCCGCGCAATCGCTACAGCCTGCCGGCCGCTTCGCCGCCCGCCTACCGCCCCTATGGCGTGGTCGGCAGCGCGCGCCTGGAGCAGACCCGCATCGACCCTTACATCATGGCGTCGGGCCGCTCGAACGGCGTGAAGTGGGAAGCGGGCCTGCGCTACGAGACCACCGACGTCACGATCGAGGACTACGTCCTGAGGACCAAGGCGGACAAGGACTACCAGATCCTGCTGCCGTCGGCCTCGGTGCGCTACAACCTGTCGGGCGCCGACCAGATCTACGCCTCGGCCGCCCGCACGGTGCGCCGTCCCAGCTTCCAGCACCTTTCGCCGGTGCTGCTCGAGGAAGAGCTGGGCTCCAACGACTTCGTCGGCAACCCAGACCTGGACCCGGAAAAGGCCTGGGGTCTGGACGTCGGCTACGAGCACCGGATGGGCCGCGACGGCGTGTTCGGGGTCAATGTCTTCTACCGCGACATCAAGGACCTGATCGAACTGGCCAACACCGGCAAGCGCGGCTCGGCCGATGATCCGCCGGACGACATCGCCTGGGTCTATTCGGCCCGCAACACCGGCGACGGCCAGGTCTACGGGATCGAGTTCGACCTCTCGACGCCCCTGACGATCATCGGCCTGGAGAATACCGGGGTGTTCCTGAACTACTCGTACCTCGACTCCAAGGTCAGCGACGAGTTCGGCAAGCGCCGGTTCAACAGCCAGGCCGAGTCGGTGTTCAACGTCGGCTTCATCCAGGACATCCCGTCGTTCGGCGCGTCGTTCGGCATGTCCTATCGCAAGCAGGGCGAGGCCTACAGCCGCGTCGTCGGCGAGGAGGTCACCACCACCTACGGCGCCGACCTTGAAGCCTTCATCGAGAAACGCATCGGCAAGAGCATGGTCGTGCGCCTGACCGGCTCGAACCTGCTGGACGCCAACAAGCGCGAGACGTTCAACAAGTTCACCACCCTGACCAGCCAGCAGACCCGCGACTTCGACGAGTACGAGCTCGAGCGCGAAAAGGCCGGTCCGGTGTTCCAACTGGTCGCCCGCGTGGCGTTCTAGGGGACCGACAACCTGAAACGAAGAAGGCGGCGCCCGCGAGGACGCCGCCTTTTTTGTTGTTCCCCCCTGCCCTAGAGAGGAAGGAGCAACGCTACGCCGCCCGGCCCTTGTCCTCGCCGACCATGAAGCCCAGCAGGGCGTCAATGCGCTTGACCAGCTCCAAGCGGGCCGCAGGACCGGCCAGGTCCGCGCCCATGCAGGTTTCCAGCGCCGCGGCGGCCTCGACCAGGCGGCGGTCCTTGATGAACTCGCCGACCTTGCGCAACTCGACCGCCTGGGCGATCAGGGCGCGGCGGGCCTGGGCCGGATCGCTGTCCAGCGCGGTGGCGGCGGATTTGACGATACGCAGGGCCTGGGACAGGCGCGCGCCGGGCGTGCCGGCCCCGTCGGCCTTGCGCTTGCGCGGGCCCTTGTAGTCGGCCGAGTTGAAGCGGCGGCGGTCGGGACCGACATAGGCCACGGCCTCGATCCAGTCGCGCGGCTTGAGGGTCACCGCTTCGAGGCGGCGCTCCAGATCGCCCAGATTGAAGGGCTTGCGCATGAACTCGTGCACGCCGGCGTCGCGGGCGCCGAAGATCGCTTCGGCGGTGGCTTCGGCCGTGCACATGATCACCGGGGCCTCGCGGCACATCAGGTCGCTGCGGCGAATCTTGCGGGTGAAGGCCAGGCCGTCGACGCCGGCCTGGTTGTGCTCGACGAAGATCAGCTGGGGATCAGTGGCGCGGGCCATGGCGTAGCCCTTCTCCGCCGATGGCGCGGCGAAGATCTGCACGCCCCCCAGCGGGCGCAGGTGCTCGGCCAGCAAGCGCGCCGTCGCCGGATTCGGATCGACGACCATGACTCGCTGCACCTTGGCGGCGACACGCTGGATTGTGCGGACGTTACCGTCGAACACGGACCACAGACTCCTCGAAACTAGACCCCGACGAATAGACCCAGAATGTAAAAATCCGCTTATAATCGCGCGGCGATTAATCGCGTCAGTTTGTCGTGCTCGCTCCGTGCGCTCGCTAGGCGCCCAGGGGCACCGACAGGCCGGCCTCGAAGTCCATCAGGATATCGATGGCCTCCTCGACGTCGACCGTCAGCGGCTCGTTCTGGGGGAAGCGATAACGCCAGTAGCTGGAGATGTGGGAGATCACCCCCACCCGCTCGCCCAGCGACAGGAACATCTCGGGCGCGCGCAACAGGAAGTCGCGGAAGGCCGTGGGCCGGCCGTTCTCGATCAGATCCTCGAACGCGTCGTCATAGACCTTCAGCGTGCGCAGGATCGCCGAGCGCTCGACCAGCACCCCGCCCTGCAGGCGGCGGCGGGAGTCGTCGACGAACTTGGCGGTCTCGGCGTCCTTGTTGCCGGTGACGATCAGGCGGCCGATCTCCTGACCCACCGTGGTCAGCTGCGGCCACAGCTTGGTCAGCATCCACTTGTAATAGAGGAAGCCCTTCCAGCTGAAGACGCCCTCCTTGAAGCTCTCGCCCTCCATGACCAGGGTGTCGCGCAGCGGCTCCAGGCGCTCGTCGACATCGGTCGACAGCAGGGCCTCGACCAGGCGGGCGGCATGCGCGCGGCCGACGCCGCCGGCCCCGCGATAGGCCAGTTCGATCAGCCGCGAGATTTCCAGGGTCACGAAGCCCTGCATGTTCTCGTAGTCGGCCGTCGACAGGGCGAAATAGCAGTTGGCCACCAGCACGCCGTGGCGGCGCAGGTGCTCGCGCAGCAGGAACGGATCCAGTGACGGCAGCACGTCGATCATGCGCAGGGTGGCGAGATCGCGGCTCATGTCGCCCGAGGCGTTGCAGGCCTCGACCACCAGATCGGCCCAGCCGCGCTGACCCACGAACACCGACTGGCCGCCCAGCCCCAGGTCCTTGCGGTCGAACGGGATGATGATCTTGGTCGCCGTCGGCCGGGCTTCGTCGAACAGGTAGATGTCGTCGTTGCGCAGGCGGTGCTTCAGCACGATGGCGGTGTTCAGGGTCCGGTTCCGGAACAGCGGCGCCTGAGCGTATTCGGGCCGGTGGGCGCTATCGGCTTCGACGGCCAGCAGGTTGAGGACACGGCTGGTCGAGGCCGTGCGCTCCAGGGCGCGCAGGCTGCGCATCATCCGATCGGACTTGTGGATCGGCTTCAGCTTGCGGCGACGCGCGAGTGCGGACACGAAAACCCCTTGTGTAGACACGCCGTCATAAGGCCGGGGTGGCTAACAAACGCTAACCAAACGACGTTCGCTCAATCGCACGCAACCGGAAGCGGGGACGCGGGGTCGCTCGAATCCTTCCCCACGGGCGCCCCGGAGGAACTGGCCCGCTATATCGGGGAATAGGCTCTAGCTCGCGGCCTTCAGCGCTTCGGGCGCCGACGCCGCGCCGCGCATCCTGGCCACCGTCATCAGCAGTCCGGCCGGCTGGATCGGCTTGGGATGGGCGTCGTCGAAGCCCTGGGCCAGCAGGCGCTCGGCGTCGCCGACCATGGCGTCGGCGGTCAGGGCCACAACCGGCAGGTCGACCCGGCCGCCCTCGCCCGCGCGGATGCGGCGCACGGTCTCGACGCCATCCATCACCGGCATGTGCACGTCCATCAGCACGACGTCGAAGTCCTCGACCCGCAGGCGGGCCAGGGCCGTGTGGCCATCGGCGGCGGTCGCCACCAGGACTCCGGCGGCTTCCAGGATGGCGCGGGCCACGGTCTGGTTGATGGCGTTGTCGTCGACGACCAGCACCCGCGCTCCGGTCAAGTCGGCGGCGGCGGCGTCGTCCGACGCGTTCTCCGGCGCCGCGGCGGCGGGTAGCGGCAGGCGGGCGGTGAAGATCGAGCCCTCGCCCAGCGCGCTCTCCACGCCGATCTCGCCCCCCATCTGCTCGGCCAGGCGCCGGCAGATGGCCAGGCCCAGGCCGGTGCCGCCGAACCGGCGGGCGGTCGTGCGGTCGCCCTGGACGAACGGGGTGAAGAGCTGGGCGACCTGGGCGGCGTCCATGCCCACGCCGGTGTCGGACACGGACAGGGCGATCCCGTCGCCCTCTCCAGGACCGTTCGGCGCGACGCGGATGACAACCCGGCCGGCGTCGGTGAACTTCAGGGCGTTGGAAATCAGGTTGCGCAGGATCTGGCGCACGCGCGCATCGTCACCCGCCAGCCAGGCCGGCGTCGCCGGATCGATCTCGACGGCCAGCTCGACGCCCTTCAACAGCGCGGTCTCGCGCCAGACCAGGCGGATCTGCGAGACCGACTTGCGGATGTCGAACGGCGCGACATCCAGGACGAGCTTGCCGGCCTCGACCTTCGACAGGTCGAGGATGTCGTTGAGAATGGTCATCAGGCCGTGGCCCGACTGTTCGATCGTGTCCAGGTAGTCCATCTGGCGCGCGTCGAGGTTGGTGCCGCGCAGGGCATGGGCCAGACCCAGCATCCCATTCATCGGCGTGCGCAGCTCATGGCTCATCATCGCCAGGAAGTCCGACTTGGCGCGACTGGCCTCCAGGGCCTCGATCTCGGCGCGCTCGAGAGCCTGGGCGGACTTGCGCATCACGCGCACCGCGTCGATGGCGTAGCCGATGAGGCCGGCGATCGTCACAAGGACCACGGCCTTGTCCCAGACGGTGAAGCGCTTGGCCAGCAGGGCGATCAGGGTCAGGGCCCCGAACGGCCCGGGCAGGATGGCGAGCATGGCCGCCCAGCTGACCGTGGCGTATTTCAGCCCCTCGACCACCATGCCGAACAGGATGATCACGGCGGCGAACTTCATCGCTATCGGACCATGCACCGCGCTCCAGCCGGCCATGATCGACCAGGCGGCCGCGAAGCAGACCGGCGGCCCCACCCGCAGAGCCAGCGGCGTGCGCCCGGTCTGACGCGGTTCGAAGACCAGTTGCAGATAGACGAGCCAGCCTTCGAGGACGACATTCACCGCGCCCCAGGCCAGGGCCGGCCCGGCGCCGAAGTGAAAGGCCAGCAGCCCGCCCACCAGGGTGGTGACGATCAGGCGCGCGACGCGGCTGCGCCGGCTCATCAAGAGCGAGGCGCCTTCTCGTCCGTCGTCCAGGATATCTCGAAGAGCCAAACGCTCCTCCCGCAAGACTAGAGCTTCAGGCCGCCCTGCTCTAGGTCGCGGGAGGCTAGGCGAACAAGGTTCACCAAGCGTTTACCGTGCGACAGTCCGCCGCGCCTTTTTTGCGCTCTATCCCTGGAAAGGATCGCGCATCAGGATGGTGTCGTCGCGCTCGGGGCTGGTCGACAGCAGGGCGACCGGGGCGCCGATCAGTTCCTCGACGCGACGCACATACTTGATGGCGTTGGCGTTGAGGTCCTTGAACGAGCGGGCGCCGGCGGTGCTTTCGGTCCAGCCGGCGATCTCCTCGTAGACCGGCGTGGCGGCGGCCTGGTCGCGCAGGCCGGCCGGCAGGTAGTCGAGGACCTTGTCGCCGATCTTGTAGCCGACGCAGATCTTCAGGGTCTCCAGCCCATCCAGCACGTCCAGCTTGGTCAAGGCGACGCCGTGGATGCCGTTGATGGCCACCGACTGGCGGACCAGAACCGAGTCGAACCAGCCGCAGCGACGGGCGCGGCCGGTGTTGACGCCGACCTCGCGGCCGACGGTCGACAGGTGCTTGCCGACGTCGTCGAACAGCTCGGCCGGGAACGGACCTTCGCCCACGCGGGTGGTGTAGGCCTTGACGATGCCCAGCACGAAGCCGGTCGCCGACGGACCCATGCCCGAGCCGGCCGAGGCCTGGCCCGCCGCTGTATTGGAAGAGGTCACGAAGGGGTAAGTGCCGTGGTCGACGTCCAGCAGCGAGCCTTGCGCGCCTTCGAACAGGATGCGGCGGCCGGCCTTGTAGGCCTGGTCCAACACCCGCCACGCCGGCTGGGCGTAGGGCAGGATGCGCGGGGCCAGTTCCATCAAGGCGTCGAACAGCTCCTGAGCGTTGGCCTCGGGCAGGTTCAGGCCGCGCCGCAGGGCGCCGTGGTGGCTCAGCAGACGCTCGATCTTCGGCTTCAGGGCTTCGGGATCGGCCAGGTCGGCGACGCGGATGGCGCGGCGGCCGACCTTGTCCTCATAGGCCGGACCGATGCCGCGGCCGGTGGTGCCGATCTTCTGGGTCGAGGCCGCCTCGCGGGCCTGGTCCAGGTCGCGGTGCAGCGGCAGGATCAGGCAGGCGTTGTCGGCCAGGATCAGCAGCTCGGGCGTGATGTTGACGCCCTGGTCGGCGATCTTGTCGATCTCGGAGAGCAGGTGCCAGGGATCGACCACGACGCCGTTGCCGATCACCGACAGCTTGCCCTGGACGACGCCCGAGGGCAGCAGGGCCAGCTTGTAGACCTTGCCGTCGACCACCAGCGTGTGGCCGGCGTTGTGCCCGCCCTGGAACCGCACGACGACATCGGCCCGGTTGCTGAGCCAGTCGACGATCTTGCCCTTGCCTTCGTCGCCCCACTGGGCGCCGACAACGGTCACGTTTGCCATGGTGGAGATATGCCTTGTCGCCTGCCGGGTGACGTCGCGGGGTCCTTCGACAGGACTCGACCCCGGACGTTCAATCAGTTTTGGCCACCCTTGTTTTCAAGGGGCGACACGCGAACCGTCAAATCGGCTCGGCGCGAAGTCAGAAGGCGTAAACCAGCCTGACCCCCGCGTCGTCAAGCCCCTGGTTCTTGCCCTGGTGGAAGATCTGGCCGTTCGACAGGTGGGTATAGGAAAGCTCGACCGACACCTTGTCGCTGACCTGGTAGCCCAGGGCCAGCTCCGGCTCGAACAGCACCTTCGAGCCGAAATCGATGCGGTGATAATAGAGATAGGTCCGGCGATCGCGCTCGGCCTGGGTCAGGCCCGGCGCGTTGGCGGGCGGCAGGCCGGCCTTGCCGTCGGTATAGGCCAGGCCGATCCCGGGGCGGAAATAGAAGCCGCCCGGCTGGCCCAGCTCGATCTTCCAGTCGAAGCCGGCGGCCACGAAGTTCGAGGTGTTCTTGGTGTTGATCGACACCATGGCGTGGACCTGCGGCTTGCCCAGCCAACGCAGGTTTTCCAGCTTGTCGGTGCGGTAGCCGAGGTGGATGTCGGCCCCGTCCTCGCGCCCGGCGGCGCCCAGGCCGACCGCGTTGCCGATGAAGGTCACGTCGTGCTTGTAGACCCCGACGAATGCCTCTTCGGCCATGGCGGGGGCGGCGCACCCCAGCACGACAGCAGCCGTGGCGGCGAACATGGCGGTCTTCATCGAGTCGTCCTGAACAGTCAGCCCATCCCTATATGGATTGAACGACGAAGGTCGCAAACTGTTTCAGGACCGCTCCTTGAACGGTTTTGCCCCGATGCGGCGGCGGTGCTTCAAAAGCGCCGCCGCAACCCCTAAACCTGGGGGCATGAACATCTGCCTCGCCGACATCCAAGCCGCCGCCGGACGCCTGAAGGGTCTGGCCGTCGAGACACCGCTGATCGAGAGCCCGGCGCTGAACGAACGCCTGAGCGGGCGGATCTTCCTGAAGCCCGAGACCCTGCAGCGGGCCGGGGCCTTCAAGTTCCGGGGAGCCTATAACCGCCTCAGCCAGCTGACCGACGCGGAGAAGGCGCGGGGCGTCGTGGCCTTCTCGTCCGGCAACCACGCCCAGGGCGTGGCCCTGGCGGCCAAGCTGCTGGAGATCCCGGCCCTGATCGTCATGCCGTCGGACTCGCCGGCCGTGAAGGTCGAGGGCACCCGGGGCTTCGGGGCCGAGATCCGCTTCTACGACCGCTTCACCGAGGACCGCGTGGCCATCGCCGACCAGATCGCGGCCGAGCGCGGCTGCGTGGTCGTGCCCTCCTACGACGATCCGCACATCATCGCCGGACAGGGCACGCTGGGGATCGAGATCGTCGAGCAGGCCAAGGCGCTGGGCGTCACGCTGGACCGGGTGCTCTCGCCGGTCGGCGGCGGCGGCCTGATCGCCGGGACCTCGACGGCGGTGAAGGCGCTTTCTCCGTCCACGGAGGTCTGGGGCGCCGAGCCCGCCGGCTTCGACGAGACCCGCCGCTCGCTGGAGAGCGGCCGGCGCGAAACCATCGACAAGGACGCCCGCTCGATCTGCGACGCCCTCTTGACCCCGACCCCCGGCGAGCTGACCTGGGCGATCAACAGCAAGACTCTGAGCGGGATCGCCGCCGTCACCGACGCCGAGGTCGCCGAGGCGATGCGCTACGCGTTCTCGGTGCTGAAGCTGGTGGTCGAGCCGGGCGGCTGCGTGGCGCTGACGGCGGCGCTGACCGGAAAGATCGACCTGAGAGGCCGGACGGCCGCGATCGTGCTGTCGGGCGGCAATGTCGATCCGGGCTTGTTCGCCAGCGTGCTCCGGGGTGAGATCTAGGCTCACCCTTCCCGATCAAAACCGTCATCCCGCGCTTTATGCGCGGGACCCATGGTTCAGCTCGCACGAGAGGGCTAGCTTTCCTTCGCCCTTGCGGCCGACAAATAGGTCCCGCGCATCAAACGCGGGATGACGATGAGGGATGGGAACAAAGTGAACTTTCCAGGCGCCGAACATCTCCCCCAGACGCCCCTCCTGGTCGTCGACCGCGCGGCGCTCACCCGCAACCTCGCCCGCATGCAGGCCCTCTGCGACGCCGCCGGCGTGCGCCTGCGCGCCCACGGCAAGACCCACAAGTGCTCCACGCTGGGCCGCCTGATCGTCGAAGGCGGCGCCGTCGGCCTGTGCTGTCAGACGGTGGGCGAGGCCGAGGCCTATGTGGCCGGCGGGATCACCGACATCCTCGTCACCGCCCCCGTCCCGCCCTGGGGACCGCCGCGCCTGGCCGCGCTAGCCAAGACCGGCGCGACCGTCGGCGTGGTCGCCGATGACGAGGGCCAGATCGATCGCCTGTCCGACGCCGCCGTCGCGGCCGGCGTCACGCTGGACCTGGTCGTCGACCTCGACCTCGGCACCCACCGCGCCGGCGCCTATCCCAAGGACGCCCCGCATCTGGCCCGCGCCGCCGACGCCGCGCCGGGCCTGCGGTTCGCCGGGATCCAGGCCTATCTCGGCCATATCCAGCATATGGACGACCTGGCGCTGCGTCGGAGCACCGCCGAAGCGTCCCACGTCGTGTTGAAGACCTTGGTCGCCGAGCTAACCGCCGCCGGCCTGCCGCCGGGCGTGGTGACGGGCGGCGGCACGGGCGCCCACGCCTTCGACCTGGCCTCGGGCGTCTATACCGAACTGCAGGCCGGGTCCTACGCCGTCATGGACGTCGAGTACGACGCCTGCGGCGCGCCGGACGGCGAAGCCTGGGCGTTCGAGCCGGCGCTGTTCATCGCCTCCACCGTCGTCTCGGCCAACCACAAGAGCCACGTCACCGTCGACGCCGGCTTCAAGGCCGTGTCGATGGACGGCCCGCCGGCCCGGGTGGTCGCCGGCGCCGCGCCGGGCTCCCTCTGGCGGCCGATGGGCGACGAGCACGGCATGATCGCCCACCCGGCCCTGATCGACGTGCTGAAGGCCGGCGGCCGCGATCCGCTGAGCTTCGACCGGGCCGTGGCCGACGCCGACGCCGATCCCGATCGCGCCGTCCCGGCTGATGCGCCCAGGGTCGGCGACCTGGTCTGGCTGCAGCCTGGCCACTGCGATCCGACCATCAATCTCTATGACGCCCTGCACGTCTGGGATGGCCAGCGGCTGGAGCGGTGGGCGGTGGATGGTCGGCGAGTGAGCTTTTGAACCGCTCTCCCCGGCGAATGCCGGGGCCCAGATCGAACCCACGGTCGTTCTGTGATCGGCCGAGGCAGAGGGCGCGAACAACCCAATCTCTCAGGCGGAATCTGGGCCCCGGCATTCGCCGGGGAGATCGGATTCTGTGTTGAGATGTACAGGCGCCGCCATCCCAACCAAACCACCTAGCCACACTCCAAAACCCTCTCTAGGGTCCGCGCCAAGATTTCCCCCCAAAGAGGGTCCCAGATGAAACGCCTGCTGCTCGCCACCGCCCTGCTCGCCGCGCCCATGCTGGCGCACGCGGCCGACGCGCCCAAGATCGACCCCGCCAGGCTGTCGGCCCACATCAAGGTGCTGTCGTCGGACGAATTCGAGGGCCGCGGCCCCGCCACCGAGGGCGAGAAGAAGGCCGTCGGCTACATCGTCGACCAGATGAAGGCCATCGGCCTCTCCCCCGCCGGCGACCTGCAAAAGGACGGCAAGCGCGCCTGGACCCAGAACGTGCCGCTGGGCAAGTTCGAGATCGCCGGCCCGGTCGCCGCCAGCGTCACGGTCGGCGGCGCCAAGCAGGCCCTGACCCAGGGCGAGCAGGTCGCCATCCGCGCGGCCATGACCAATGTCGACAGCGTCTCGATCAAGGACGCCCCGCTGGTCTTCGTCGGCTATGGCGTCAAGGCGCCGGAGCGCAACTGGGACGACTTCAAGGGCATGGACCTGAAGGGCAAGATCCTGGTCGTGCTGATCAACGACCCGGACTTCGAGACCGGTTCCGGCGACTTCGGCGGCAAGGCCATGACCTATTACGGCCGCTGGACCTACAAGTACGAGGAAGCCGCGCGCCAGGGCGCGGCCGGCGTCCTGATCGTCCACGAGACGGCCCCGGCCTCGTACGGCTGGAACACGGTCAAGAACTCCAACACCAACACGATGTTCGACATCGTTCGCAAGGAGCCGGGCAAGTCGCACCCGGCGATGGAAGCCTGGATCCAGCGTGATACCGCCGTCGACCTCTTCAAGAAATCCGGCCTGGATTTCGACGCCTTGAAGAAGCAGGCCCAGACCCGCGACTTCAAGCCGGTCGAGCTGAAGGGCGTCACCTTCTCGGCCGACTACAAGGTCAAGCACGAGGTGATCATCTCCAAGAACGTCGCCGGCCGCATCGTCGGCGCGAAGTTCCCGAACGAGACCGTCATCTACAGCGGCCACTGGGACCACCTGGGCGTCGGCGCTCCGGACGCCAAGGGCGACAAGATCTATAACGGCGCCATCGACAACGCCGACGGCATCGCCGCCCTGCTGGAACTGGCCCGCGCCTTCAAGAGCCAGCCCGCGCCGCAGCGCTCGATCCTGTTCCTGGCCGTGACCGCCGAGGAAAAGGGCCTGCTGGGCTCGGAATATTACGCTTCGAATCCTCTTTTCCCGCTGGCTGCCACGGTCGGCGACATAAATATCGACGCCCTGTCGGCCGCCGGTCCGGCCAAGGACATCGGCACCTCGGGCGACGGCAAGGTCGACCTGCAGGACATGCTGGTCGCCAAGGCCAAGCTGCACGGCCGCTATTTCACGCCGGATCCCGTCCCGCAGGCCGGCCACTTCTACCGCTCGGACCACTTCCCGTTCGCCAAGCGCGGCGTGCCGGCCATCTCGATCGGCTCGGGCAACGACCTGGTGAAGGGCGGCAAGGAGGCCGGCGAGAAGGCCGAGGCCGACTACACCGACAAGCGCTACCACCAGCCGGCGGACGAATGGTCGGCCGACTGGGACCTGTCGGGCCAGGCCATGGACCTGGGCCTCGTCTACGAGATCGGCCACGACCTGGCCAACAGCCGCGTCTGGCCGCAATGGCAGGCGGGCTCGGAGTTCAAGGCCCTGCGCGACAAGACCGCCGCGCAGCGGAAGTAGGATCTTGAAACTGTCATCCCGGACGCGCTTGCGCGATCCGGGACCGCCGGAAGCTCTGAGTTTCCCGCGGTCCCGGCTCTCCGCTTCGCTGCGGCCGGGATGACAAGCTCTATTGCGTAAAACATCCCATGACCGCCTCCGTCTTCGACCTCTTCAAACTCGGCGTCGGCCCGTCGAGCAGCCACACCATGGGGCCGATGAGCGCCGCCGTGCTGTTCGTCGGCCGCCTGCGCGAGGCCGGCAGGCTGACGAGCGTCCACCGGGTCGAGGTCCGGCTCTATGCCTCTCTGGCCCTGACCGGACGCGGCCACGCCACGGACCGGGCCGTGATCCTCGGCCTGATGGGCTTTGTCCCCGCGACGCTCGATCCCGACGCCGGCGAGCGCGCCCTGCTGGAGAGCCAGGCTACCCAGTCCTTGAATCTGGCCGGCGATCACGCCATCGCCTTCGACGAGGCCCGCGACATCGTCTGGCTGGGCCACGAGCGCCTGCCGCAGCACCCCAACGGCCTGACCTTCACGGCCTTCGACAAGGCCGGCGAAGTGCTGGCCGAGCGCACCTACTTCTCGATCGGCGGCGGCTTCGTCCGCGACGAGCGCGAGATGGGCAGCAACGCCCCGCCGGAGGAAGGCCCCGCCGTCCCCTTCCCGTTCGAGAGCGGCGCCGACCTGCTGGACCGCGCCGCCCAGGCCGGCCTGACCGTCGCCCAGGTCATGGCCGCCAACGAGATGGCCCGCATGGACGAGGGCGCGATGAACGCCGGCCTCGACCGCATCTTCGGAGCCATGGAGGCCTGCATCGATCGCGGCATGCGCCAGGACGGCGTCCTGCCCGGCGGCCTGGCCGTCAAGCGCCGGGCCCACCAGATCCACCAGACGATCCTCGGCCGGATGGAGCGCCAGATGAGCGACCCGCTGGCGGCCATGGACTTCGTCAACCTGTGGGCCATGGCGGTCAACGAGGAGAACGCCGCCGGCGGCCGCGTCGTCACCGCCCCGACCAATGGCGCGGCGGGCCTGATCCCGGCCGTGCTGCGGTTCTTCGTGCGCTTCCACAAGGGCAGCCCCGAGCAGATCCGGGTGTTCCTGCTGACCGCCGCGGCGATCGGCGCGCTCTACAAGCGCAACGCCTCGATCAGCGGAGCCGAGGTCGGCTGCCAGGGCGAGGTCGGCGTGGCCTGCTCGATGGCCGCCGCCGGTCTCGCGGCGGCGCTGGGCGGCACCAACGCCCAGATCGAGAACGCCGCCGAGATCGGCATGGAGCACAACCTCGGCCTCACCTGCGACCCGATCGGCGGTCTCGTGCAGATCCCCTGCATCGAGCGCAACGCCATGGGCGCCATCAAGGCCATCGACGCCGCGCGCCTGGCCCTGCTCGGCGACGGCCAGCACTCGGTCAGCCTCGACAAGGTCATCGCCACGATGAAGCGCACCGGCGAGGACATGAACGAGATCTACAAGGAAACCTCGATGGGCGGTCTGGCGGTGGGCCTGTCGGTCAACCGGGTGGAGTGCTGAGGGAGACGCAGACTCCTCCCCCTTCATGGGGGAGGTGGATCGGCGCGGATACGCGACGAGACGGAGGGGGCCGGTCATGACTCGATGGCCCGGCGCAAACCCCCTCCACCGCCGTTCGGCGGTCCCCCTCCCCCAAGCGGGGGAGGAGAGATTCTCCCCTCGACGCCGTGGTTATCCTCGACTAGCTTCACCGTGAACAGGAAGGGAACAAACATGGCCAAGGGCAAGATCCGAACCGGTATCGGCGGCTGGACGTTCGAGCCCTGGCGCGGGACCTTCTATCCCGACGATCTCAAGCAGAAGGACGAGCTGAAATACGCCTCGTCGAAGCTGACCAGCATCGAGATCAACGGCACCTACTATTCGACCTTCAAGCCCAACAGCTGGCAGAAGTGGCGCGACGAGACGCCGGACGACTTCGTGTTCGCGGTCAAGGCCAGCCGCTTCTGCACCAACCGCAAGGTGCTGTCCGAAAACAACGATTCCCTCGAAAAATTCCTGTCCCAGGGGCTCGAGGAGCTGGGGCCGAAACTGGGTCCCATCAACTGGCAGTTCATGGCGACCAAGAAGTTCGACGCGGCGGATTTCGAGGGTTTCCTGAAATTGCTGCCAAAGGAGCGGAAGGGCGTCCAGCTTCGTCACGCCCTGGAGGTCCGCAGCCCGACCTTCGCCTGCCAGGAATTCTACGATCTGGCCGCCCAGTACGGCGCGGCCATCGTCTACGCCGTCGACGACGAGGAGCCGACCTGGCCCTGCATCGACCAGCCGACGGCGGATTTCACCTATGCGCGGCTGATGTCCAGCAAGCCGGACGAGCCGACGGGGATGACGTCTGAGGAGCTGGACGGGGTGGTGAAGCAGGCGCGCGAATGGGCCGAGCGCGGCGACGTGTTCGCCTACTTCATCGCCGGCGCGAAGGTGCGCAATCCGGCGGCCGCGATGGCGCTGATCGAGAAGCTTGGGGTCTGAAAGCTCCCTCTCCCTAAAGGAGAGGGGTTTCCTCATCCCTTCTTCGGAAACCACGGCACGAAGCCGCTGGTCCGCGCCACGTAGTCCTCATAGCCCGGCTTGGACTTGCGCATCTTGCCCTCGGTGGTCGGCACGCCGCTCCAGCGGGTCAGCAGCACGGTGATCAGGATCGGCCCCGGCAGGCTCCAGGCGCCCAGGCCCGTTTCGGCGGCGATCAGGTAGAGCCCCCACCAGACGCAGGCGTCGCCGAAATAGTTCGGGTGGCGGGTGTAGCCCCATAGCCCCCGGTCCATGACCTTGCCAGCGTTGGCCGGGTCGGCCTTGAAGCGGGCCAGTTGCCCGTCGCCGATCGTCTCGAAGGCGATGCCGGTCACGGCCAAGACCGCGCCGACGAACGCCAGCGGTCCCAGCGGTCCGGCCTGTTGTCCCATCTGCACCGGCAGGGCGACGACGAACCCCAGGGCGAACTGCAGCGAGAACACCAGCAGCAGGGCGGTCTTGGCGAAGCTCCAGCCGCGATGCGTCTTCGCGTGGTCGATCATGGCGACATAGCGCCGGTCGGCCCCGTGGGTGCTCCAGCGCCAGAACAGATAGCCGCCCAGCCGCGCCGCCCACACGGTGCACAGCCCCGTCAGCAGCAGGCCATGCGGTGTCGCCGGAGTCTGAAACAGGGTGCTCCAGGCCAGCAGCGCCATGCCCGGGCCCCACCAGGCGTCGATGAAGCTGACGTCCTTGAGCCGCAGACTGACGAGCCAGAGCGCCAGGAAGGCGACGGCCGAGACGGCGGCGTTGACGGCGAGAACGGTGAGGAGCGGCATGTCGAGACCTCGAGCTGGGCCACGGAGATACGCACCAAACCACGGGACGGACGGATCTCGCTATAGCCAGAGCCCCTGGGCCGTCACCGCATCGCCCCAGAAGCCCGGCTTCGGCGGCGTGATCCGGCCGCGCTCGACCCGCAGGCCGCCGGGGTGATCGCTCGCCAGCCACCACGGCCCGTCGAGGTCGGCGAAGTCGCTTGCCCCGCCCAGATGCAGCGCCGGCGCGACGCCCAGGGACGAGGCGACCATGCAGCCGGTCATCACCTGGAAACCCAGCGCCTTGGCCGCCTTCAGCATGGCCACGGCCTCGGTCAGGCCGCCGGTCTTGTCGAGCTTGAGGTTCACGGCCTGATACCGGCCCTTCAGCGCCGCCAGGTCGCCGCCGACATGCACGGACTCGTCGGCGCACACCGTGAACGGCGGGTCCCAGCCTTCCAGCTCATGGTCGGCGTCGGCCGGCAGCGGCTGCTCGACCAGGGCGATCGGCAGGTCGGCTAGCAGGGATTTCAGTCCGTCGAGGATGTCGAAGGTCCAGCCCTCGTTGGGATCGACGATGAAGCGGGAATTGGGCGCGGCGGCGGCCACCGCGCGCAGGCGCGCGGCGGGGTCCTCGGCCGAGAGCTTGATCTTGATCAACGGCGCGTCGGCCATGGCGCCGGCGGCCGCCCCCATGGCCTCGGGCGTGTCGAGGCTGACCGTCACGGCGGTGACCAGGGCGGAAGGGATCGGCAGGCCGGTGGCGGCGGCCACGCTGACCCCGGTGCGCTTGGCCCGCAGATCCCATAGCGCCAGGTCCAGGGCGTTGCGGGCCGCGCCGGGCGGCAGGGCGGCGCAGGCGGCGTCCACGTCCGTCGAGGCCAGGGCCGGCGTCAGCTGGGCCAGCACGCTGTCGACCGTCTCGCCGTAGCGGCCATAGGGCACGCTCTCGCCGCGCCCGACATGACCATCGGCCGAGGCGACTGCCTCGACCACGTCGGCGGCGGTCTTGACCCCGCGCGAGATGCGGAACGGGGCCTTCAGCAGGTGCGACACCGGGCGGACGGAGACGACGATCGACATGCCCGAAGGGATGCCGCGTTTCGCGGTGTCCTACCAGCCCCCCAAAATCACCAGCCCCAGCGACGGGGGATCGGCGAGTCCGCGCGGCGCTCGGCCATCACCTTCAGGGCCAGCGGACGGTCGACGACGAACAGGGCCAGCCAGACCAGCAGCACGCCGGCATAGTGGACGGCGCCGAGAACGCCGCCCGGACGGCCCGGACGCACGAAGCGGGGACGACGGGCGAACGGCTGGGTCATGGCGAAGTCGGTCATGTCTTTTCCCCGGTCCGATGAGGGGCCTCATCTGGTAAGGACCAACTTGATCGCGCCATGCGCCAGAATCGGACGTATTGAACCGATCGCGCAAACCGTTTCGTATCCCGCCGCGTTTTGCCGGAAAGCCGCCCAAGGAAAGCCGCCCAGAGGACCCCATGGCCAAGACCATCAGCATCAACATCCCCCACCAGCTGGGCGCGGCCGAGGCCAAACGGCGGCTGGAACAGGGCCTGGCGCAACTGGCCGGCCAGATCCCCGGCGGCGACGCCAAGGGCTTCACCCAGAGCTGGGCCGGCGACGTGCTGAACTTCTCGGCCGTCGCCATGGGCTCGACCATCACCGGCGTCGTCCAGGTGCTGGAGGACCACGCCCGCCTCGACATCAGCCTGCCGGGCCTGCTGGGCATGGCCGCCGGCAAGATCAAGGACGAGCTGTCGCGGCGCGGCCAGTTGCTGCTGAAGTAGGCTACAGCGCCGACACCTCAACCTCGGACAGCCGGCCGGGGTCGCCCACGACCGTGATCTCGGCGATCCTGCCGCCTTCGATCCGGATGTCGAGCGCCATCAGCAGCTTGCCCATCGGGGCCACGACCGCGCCGATCTCGCCGTTGATCAGCACCGTACGGGCCGTCTGGGCCTTGCCGTTGTAGAAGGCCGCGACCTTCTGCGCCCCGACCAGCTCGCGGGTCTGGCCGCCGCCGGCGAAGACGTCGGCGCGGACCACGACGTTCGGATCCAGCACCGCCATCAGCCCGGCTAGGTCCCCGGTGCGCGCGGCCAGCAGGAAGGCGTCGACAACGCTCTTCTGGGCCACCTGGCCGGCGTCGAGATTGTCGCCGCCGCGCACCCGGCGGCGCGCCCGGCTGGCCAGCTGGCGCGCGGCGTCGGGCGTGCGCTCGACGATCGGGGCGATCTGTTCGAACGGCATGTCGAACAGGTCGTGCAGCACGAAGGCGATGCGCTCGGCGGGGCTGAGGGTCCGCAGCACCACCAGCAGGGCCAGGCCGACGGAGTCGGCCAGGATGGTCTCGCGCTCGATCGCCTCCTCGGCGGTGACGGCCGGCTCGGGCGCGCCGTTGGAGAGGACGTCCTCGCGGCGGGATTTCCTCGACCGCAGCATGTCCAGGCACACGCGCGAGGTCACGGTCGTCAGCCACGCCGAGAGATTGTCGACGCCGCCGGCGCCGTTGCGCGACAGGCGCAGCCACGCCTCCTGCACCGCATCCTCGGCCTCGGGCAGCGAGCCCAGTAGGCGATAGGCCACGCCGCGCAGACGGGCCCGGTCGGCCTCGAACCTGTCGGCCAGGAAATTCTGCTCAAAATTCTCTTGGGGCATCGGTCACATCGCTCCGTCGGGCTTCGTCACCTCTTCGACGAACGCAAGCCGTCGGATGTGACCGGCGGCGTCGCCAAATCGCAAGGAGACACCGATGCAAGCTCGCCAAATGAACGCCAGGATGACCCAGCCCGCCTACCTGCTGCCGGACGCCATGAAGGCGATGATGGCGCTGTCCAAGTCCGCCCATGTCGAGGGCGTGCCCGAAGCCCTGCACGAACTGCTGCACCTGCGCGTCAGCCAGATCAATGGCTGTGGCGTCTGCCTGGAGATGCACGCCCGCGGCGCCCTGAAGTCCGGCCAGAGCCCCGAGCGCCTGGCCACCGTCGCCGGCTGGCGCGATACGCCCTACTTCACCGAGGCCGAACGCGCCGCCCTGGCCCTGGCCGAAGCCGTGACCCGCGTCGCCGACAAGGCCGACCCGGTCTCCGACGAGGTCTGGGACGAAGCCGCCCGGCACTATGACGAGAAGGCGCTGGCGGGCCTGCTGATCACCATCTCGGCGATCAATGTCTGGAACCGCCTGAACGCCGCCACGCGCCAGGTGGCCGGGTCGCTGGGGGTTTAGCGCCAGCCCCTCCCCCGCTCTCCCCGGCGAAAGCCGGGGCCCAGACGGAGGAGCGCTGAGGCGGGTTCTATGAGCGCCGCGCTCTTCCAATCAGCCCAAACGCCATGAGATCTGGGCCCCGGCTTTCGCCGGGGAGATCGGAGATTGGGGATTTGGGGAAGCCCTACAGCCGCCGCGAGTCGAAGTCGTGGCGGCCCAGGCTCTCGAAGCGGCCTTCCTCGGCCTTGTTGATATATTGCGAGGCGACCAGCCAGCTCTTCACCGGGCGCAGGGTCGCCAGACAGCCGATGATCAGCGCCGGGAACACCGTCACCAGATGCACCCAGATCGGCGGGTGATAGGTCACCTCGATCCAGGCGAAGACGGCGATCACCAGAATGCCGATGCCGCTCATCACGAAGAAGGCGGGGCCGTCAGCCGGGTCGGCGAAGCTGTAGTCCAGCCCGCAGCGGTCGCACTTCGGCGCCAGCTTCAGGAAACCGCCGAACAGCTTGCCCTCGCCGCAGCGCGGGCAGCAGCACTTGAAGCCGGCCTCGATCGGCGTCGGGGAGTCGTAAACTTCATAGTCGGCCATCAGTGGCCCCTTCCTACAATCGCAGGATTGATCCATACATTGTGCGATTAATGTATGGATATTGAGCCATGCCCGCAACTAGGGGATCACCGAATCCGGCCGCCGCCTGGCTGCGCCGCATCGAGGCCCTGGACGGTCCCGCCTATCGCCGGATCGCCGAGGCCATGGAGCAGGCCGTGGCCGAGGGCGAGCTGCAGGCCGGCGACCAGATTCCGGCCCAGCGCGAGGTGGCCCGGCTGGTCGGGATCGACTTCACGACGGTGACCCGCGCCTACGCCCTGGCCCGCGAGCGGGGGCTGATCGAGGGGACCACGGGACGCGGCACCTTCATCCGCTCTCGCACGATCGAGGACGAGGCCGGGCTGGTCGACCTGTCGATGAACCTGCCGCCGCCGCCCGCGGGGCTGAACCTGGCGGCGCTGCTGCGCGAGGCGACCGGCGCGATCCTGGCCCGGACCGATCCGGCGACCTTGATGGCCTATCACCCCGGCGCCGGCTCCCTGGCCCAGCGCGCGGCCGGCGCGACCTGGCTGGCCCCGAGCCTGGGCGAGGCGGCCGCCGAGCGGGTGATCGTCGCCAGCGGCGCCCAGACGGCGCTGTCGGCCCTGCTGGACCACCTGACGAGGCCAGGCGACGTGATCCTGGCCGAGGCCTTCGCCTATCCGGGCCTGCTGGCCACCGCCGCCCGGCGCGGCCTGAGCGTCGTGGCCTGTCCGATGGACGCCGAGGGGCTGGAGCCCGAAGCGCTGGATCGGATGATCGCCCAGCATCGCCCGCGCCTGCTGTGCTGCACCCCGACCTTCCAGAACCCGACGGCGGCGACCATGAGCCTTGCGCGGCGTGAGGCGGTCGTGGCCATCGCCCGCGCGGCCGGCGTGACCATCATCGAGGACGACGCCTACGGCCTGCTGCCCGCCGCGCCCCTGCCCGCCCTCGCCGCCTTTTGGCCGGAGGGCGTGTTCCATGTCGCCACCACCGCCAAGGCGCTCTCGCCGGGCCTGCGCCTGGCCTACATCGTCGCCCCGCCGGGACAGGCCGAGGGCGCGGCGCGAACTCTGCACGCCATCGCCCAGATGCCCGCGCCGCTGATGGCGGCCGTGGTCACCGGCTGGATCCGCGACGGCGTCGCGACCCGGATCCTGGAGGGCGTCCGCGAGGAGGCGGCGGCCCGGCGCGCCCTGGCGGCGGCGCTGCTGCCGGCGGCGACGGGCGGGCCCGAGAGCCTGCACGTCTGGCTGCCCGGCGCGACCGCGACGCCGGCCGCCAGGGACCGAGGCCTGGCGCTTGTGGGGGCAGAGGCCTTCCGGGCGCCGGGAGCGGTCGGTGAGGGCCTACGCGTCTCGCTGGGCGCGGCGACCAAGCGCGCGACCTTGGGCCAAGCGCTGACGGCGCTGCGGGCGCTGACCCTGCCACCAGGACAAGGGTGTTCCTAGAACTCCCCGTCGTCCTCGACTTCGCTCCCACCTTCGCCCTCGCCGCCCATGGCGTTCTCTAGGCTGTCGATGATGTCGTCCATCTGGTCGGGCGTGATCGAGACGTAGAGCGACTCGCCGCCGATGGCCGAGACCAGCAGGCGGTAGCCGTCGTCGGTCTCCTGCAGGCTAAACGATTGGAGCGGCAGGAGCTGGGCCATGGGGATCCTTCCCGAAAGAGCGAGGCGCTCACTTAGAGGTCCCAGCCCTCTACTTCAACGCCCCCTACTTGAGCGCGCCTCTGCGCAGCATGGCCACATGGGTGGCGATCAACGTCTCGCGCTCGATCCAGGGAAATTCCGGCCGGGCGATCAGCAGCGAGACCAGACCGTGCAGTCCGGCCCACAGCGACTGGGTCGCGGCCATCACGTCGTCGCCGGCCATCAGCCCGCTGGCGTGCAGCTCGCCGACCATCTCGACGAACACCTGGAACACTTCCTTGCCGGCGGCCATCGGCTTTCCGCCGGTCTTCTCCAGAAACGAGCCGTCGACGCTTTTCTCCAGCATGAAGGCCACGCGGTACGCGTCGGGATGGTCGAGGCCGAAGTCGATATAGACCCGCAGGCAGCGATCGAAATTCTCGGTCGTCGGGGTGTAGTTCACCCGCGCATCGGCCATCCGCTGGCCCAGGATCGCGAAGGCCCGCACGCACAGTTCGGCGGCGATGTCGTCCTTGGTGGTGAAATAGGCGTAGAGGGCCGGCTGCGAGATGCCGGCGATCTCGGCGATCTGGCGGGTCGAGACGGCGTGGACGCCCTTCTGGGCGAACAGGCTCTGGGCGGCGTCGAGGATCTCCTCGCGGCGCTCGGCGCCCTGGCCCTTGGGTTTGCGTGGAGAACGCGTTTGGGGAGACTTCATCGAAGGTCGTTGACCACTGCTATCCAAGCTTGACAAGCCATCGCTATCAATCACTGATAACTTATCATTGATCGATTTGGAACAGTCTATGTGGCGGACCCCGCTCCCTCCCCTGGCGGCGCTGCTGATGACGACGGCGCTGGCGGCCTGTGGCGGCAAGGCCAAGACCGAGGCGGCGACCCCGCCGACGCCGGTCGAGGCCGCCCGCGTCGCCGCGCCTGAAGCGGCCGGCGCCGTGACCGGAGCCGGGACGCTGGAGCGCCGCCGCGAGATGGCGCTTTCCTTCCGCATCCCCGGCGTGCTGACGGCCATGAAGGTCGAGGCCGGCGACCGCGTCTCGGCCGGCCAGCTGGTCGCCGCCATCGATCCGGCCGGGGTCGACGCCCGCCAGCAGCAGACCATGGCCGAGCTGGAGCGCGCCCGTCGCGACATCGAGCGCGACAAGACCCTGTTCGAGAAGGGCTATGTCAGCCGCCAGCGCATCGACGACCGGACGAGCGCGCTGAAGGCCGCCCAGGCCGCCTACGACGCCGCCCGTTTCGACCGCCGCTGGGCCAGCCTCGTTTCGCCGGCTTCGGGCGTGGTGCTGGAGCGCCGGGCCCAGGCGGGCGAGGTCGTCGCCGCCGGCCAGGTGGTGGCGCGGATCGCCGATCTCTCCAGTCCGCTGGTCCTGCGCCTGCCGCTCTCCGCTCGCGAAGCCGCGCGGGTCCGGGTCGGCGATGTGGCGCGGGTTCGGGTCGAGGACTTCGGAGACCAAGCGCTCAACGGCCGCGTCACCCGCGTCGGCGAGGCCGCCGACACCCGCACCGGCGCCATCAGCGTCGAGATCGAGCTCTCCGCCCCGCCCGCCGCCCTGCGCAGCGGCCAGGTCGCCCACGCCACGCTTTCCGTTCGCACCGCGCCGGGCGCCACGACGGCCTTTGCCCGCATCCCCGCCGAGGCGGTGCTGGAGGCCAACGGCCAGCGCGCCTTCGTCTACCGGTTCGACCACGGCAAGGCCCGGCGCATGGCCGTCGGCTTCGGCGGCTTCGACGGCGACGACGCCCTCGTTTCGGGCCTGCCGGACGGCGCCCAGGTGATCACGGCCGGGGCCGGCTTCGTCGCCGACGGCGAGGCCGTGCGGGTCATCGACCCCAAGCGCCTCGACGCCTCTAGGGGTCAGTAAGCCGTGAAGTTCGATCTCGCGACCTTCGCCGTCCGGCGCTGGCAGTTCACCCTGGTCGCCTTCGGCCTGCTGATCATGCTGGGGATCAACGCCTTCAACAATGTGCCGCGCTCGGAAGACCCGCACTTCCCGACGCCGATCGTCATCGTCCGCGCGGTCCTGCCCGGCGCCGAGCCGTCCGAGATCGAGCAGTTGATCGTCGATCCGATCGAGGACGCCGTCGACGGCCTCGACGACATCGACAAGGTCGAGTCGACCGCCGTGGACGGCTCGGCCATCATCCGCGTCCACTTCACCTGGGACGTCGACACCGAGCGCAAGTTCGACCAGGTGGTGCGCGAGGTGAACGCCATCCGCGGTAACCTGCCGGCCGGCGTCCAGCGGCTTGAGATCGAGCGGATCCGCACCACCGAGGTGTCGATCGTCCAGGTCGCCCTGACCTCTGACATCCTGCCCATGCGCCGCCTGGAAAAGACCGCCGACCGCCTGCGCGAACGGCTGGACCGGGTGCCCGGCGTGCGCGAGGCCAAGTATTGGGGCGCGCCGCCGTCCGAGGTGCAGGTCACGCTGGACCTGGCCCGCCTGTCGGCCCTGAAGCTGCCGCCCACCGCCGTGGTCGACGCCCTGAAGGCGGCCGGGGCCGAGGCGCCGATCGGCGCGGTGCAGGCGGGTGAGCGGCGCTTCAACGTCAAGTCCGGCGGGGCCTTCCATGACCTGGCGACCATCGGCGACACGCCGGTCCGCTCGCTGGGCGGTCAGGTCACCCGCGTGCGTGACGTCGCCCGGGTGGCCTGGGCCCAGGCCGAACCGACCCACCTGACCCGCTTCAACGGCAAGCGCGCCATCTTCCTGACCGTCAACCAGAAGGACGGCCAGGACGTCGCCAAGATCACCAAGGGCGTGCAGCGGGTGCTGGACGACTACGAGAAGACCCTGCCCGCCGGGGTGAAGATGGAGCGCGGCTTCGTCCAGGCCGAAAACGTCAAGCACCGCCTGAACAACCTGTTCCGCGACTTCGCCATCGCCCTGTGCCTGGTGCTGATCACCCTGCTGCCGCTGGGGCCGCGCGCCGGCCTGGTGGTGATGGTGTCGATCCCGCTTTCGCTGCTGATCGGCCTGACCATGCTGCAGGCGCTGGGCTTCACCCTGAACCAGCTGTCGATCGCCGGCTTCGTGCTGGCGCTCGGCCTGCTGGTCGACGACAGCATCGTCATCACCGAGAACATCGCCCGCCGGGTGCGCGAGGGCGAGGACCGGGTCGACGCGGCGATCAACGGCACCCGCCAGATTAGCCTGGCTGTCTTGGGCTGCACGGCGACGCTGATGCTGGCCTTCCTGCCGCTGATGGCCCTGCCGGCGGGCTCCGGGGCCTATATCAAGTCGCTGCCGGTGACGGTGCTGTGCACCATCGCCGCCTCGCTCTTCGTGTCGATGACCATCATCCCGTTCCTGGCCAGCCGCCTGCTGGACAAGCATTCCGATCCCGAGGGCAACGCCCTGCTGCGCGCGGTCAACAACGGCATCCACCGCTTCTACCGGCCGGTGCTGCACCGCGCCCTGGCCCGGCCGTGGGTGGCCATGGCCGTCCTGCTGGCCATCTGCCTGACCACCTTCCCGCTGGTGAAGCTGGTCGGCTCCAGCCTGTTCCCGGCCGCCGAGACCCCGCAGTTCCTGATCCGGATCGAGACCCCCGACGGCACGTCCCTGGCCCGCACCGACCAGGTGCTGCGCTATGTCGAGCAGCGCGTCAGGGCCGAGCCCGACGTCGTCTGGGCGGCCGCCAACCTCGGTCGCGGCAATCCGCAGATCTTCTACAACAAGAGCCAGCGCGAGAGCGCCACGACCTTCGCCGAGGTGTTTGTCAGCCTCAAGCGCTGGGAGCCGGGCCGCAGCGAGCAGGTGCTGGACCGTCTGCGCGAGCAGTTCGCCGCCTATCCCGGCGCGCGGATCAGCGTGCAGACCTTCGAGAACGGCCCGCCGATCGACGCGCCTGTCGCCATCCGCCTCACGGGCCAGAACCTCGACGTGCTCAAGGCCCTGGCCGCCCGGGCCGAGGCGATCCTCAAGGCCACGCCCGGAACCCGCGACGTCACCAACCCCGTCCGCCTGGACCGCACCGACCTCGACCTCGGCATCGACGAGGCCAGGGCCGCGGCCCTGGGCGTCCAGGCCGGCGCCACGCGGCGCATCGCCCGCCTGGCCCTGTCCGGCGAGGAGACCGCCCGCTTCCGCGACCCGGACGGCGACGACTACGCGGTCAAGGTGCGGCTGCCGATGGCCCAGGCCGACGGCGCGGCGCGCAACCCGCTCTCGGCCCTGAAGGGCGTCTATGTTCCGACCGCCGACGGCCTGGCCGCGCCGCTGGACGCCATCGCCACCCCGCGCCTGAAGTCCAGCCCCTCGCGCATCGACCGCTTCGACCGCGAGCGGACCGTGACCGTCAGCTCCTGGGTCAGCACCGGCTTCCTGGCCTCAGGCGTGACCCAGGACGCCCTGGCGCGGCTGAACAAGGACCTGCCGCTGCCGCCGGGCTACCGCCTGTCGCTGGGCGGCGAGGCCGAGGCCGCGTCGGAAAGCTTCGCCGGCCTTGGCGCGGCGGTGCTGGTGGCGGTGTTCGGGATCCTGGCGGTGCTGGTTCTGGAATTCCAGAAGTTCAAGACCGCCCTGGTGGTCGCCGGCATCATCCCGTTCGGGGTGTTCGGCGCGGTCCTGGCCCTGGCCCTGACCGGCTATTCCCTGTCGTTCACCGCCACGATCGGCGTGATCGCCCTGATCGGCATCGAGATCAAGAACTCGATCCTGCTGGTCGACTTCACCGAGCAGCTACGTCGCGAAGGCATGAACCTGCACGACGCCATCGAAAAGGCCGGCGAGGTGCGCTTCCTGCCCGTGCTGCTGACCTCGGTGACGGCGATCGGCGGGCTGCTGCCCTTGGCCCTGGAGCGCTCGGGTCTCTACTCGCCCCTGGCCATCGCCATCATCGGCGGGCTGATCACCTCGACGCTGCTCAGCCGCGTGGCGACGCCGGTGATGTACTGGCTGACGGCGCGCGGGAAACAAGACTGAGCCCTCCCCCTTGATGGGGGAAGGGTTGGGTGGGGGTGACTACGGCCTTGGCGGCCGAACGGCAGCATCACCCCCATCCCCGCCCTTCCCCCATCAAGGGGGAAGGGAGAAGGCTTGCCTATTATACAGTCGTA
This sequence comes from Caulobacter sp. GW822-FHT07D08, assembly GCF_058798735.1. Taxonomy (NCBI): domain Bacteria; kingdom Pseudomonadati; phylum Pseudomonadota; class Alphaproteobacteria; order Caulobacterales; family Caulobacteraceae; genus Caulobacter; species Caulobacter sp. GW822-FHT07D08. The sequence continues at coordinate 35,748 of NZ_JBXAKU010000001.1, read as the reverse complement.
TAGCAACCTCTCCGCCTATTCTGGGGAGAGCACCACCATGGCCGAAACCACCAACCGCGACGCCGTGATCATCGGCGGCGGTCACAACGGCCTGGTCTGCGCCTTCTACCTGGCCAAGGCCGGGCTGAAGGTCACGGTCTGCGAGGCGCGCGGCGTGGTCGGCGGGGCGGCGGTGACCGAGGAGTTCCATCCCGGCTTTCGCAACTCCGTGGCCAGCTACACGGTCAGCCTGCTGAACCCGCGGGTGATCGCCGACATGGGCCTGCACGACTACGGCCTGACCTTCCTGGAACGGCCGATCTCGAACTTCCTGCCGATCAGCGACGAGCGCTATCTGAAGCTGGGCGGCGGGCTGGAGCGCACCCAGGAAGCGTTCCGCCAGTTCAGCTATCGCGACGCCGAGGTGCTGCCGGCCTACTACGCCATGCTCGACGAGATCGGCGACGTGCTGCGCGACTTCGCCCAGGAGACGCCGCCGAACCTGGGCGATGGCCTGCCGGGTCTGCTGCGCGGCCTGCGCCAGGGCGGGCGGCTGGCCATGCTGTCGCGCCAACGCAAGCGCGACCTCTTGGACCTGTTCACCAAGAGCGCCCGCGACGTGCTGGACGGCTGGTTCGAGAGCGACGCGGTCAAGGCCGCCTTCGGCTTCGACGCCGTGGTCGGCAACTTCGCCAGTCCCGACACGCCCGGCTCGGCCTATGTGCTGCTGCACCACACCTTCGGCGAGGTGAATGGCAAGAAGGGCGCCTGGGGCCACGCGGTCGGCGGCATGGGCTCGATCACCCAGGCGATGGCCAAGGCCTGCGAGGCGGCGGGCGTCGAGATCCTGCTGAACGCGCCGGTCGAGGGCGTCCACATCGACGGCGCCAAGGCCGTGGGCGTGCAACTGGTCGACGGCCGCCAGATCATGGCCCCGATCGTCAGCGCCAATGTCAATCCGGCCCTACTGTACAAAAAGCTGGTCCCGCCCTCGGCCCTGACCGCCGACTTCCGCAAGACGGTCGACGGCTACAAGAACGGCTCGGGCACCTTCCGGATGAACGTGGCGCTATCGGAGCTGCCCAGCTTCACGTGCCTGCCCGGCAAGGACGCCGCCGAGCACCACCAGTCGGGCATCGTGATCGCCCCCAGCCTGGACTACATGGACGCGGCCTATCGCGACGCCAAGGCGGACGGGATCAGCAAGGCTCCGATCGTCGAGATGCTGATCCCCTCGACCATCGACACCTCCCTCGCGCCTCCGGGCCAGCACGTGGCCAGCCTGTTCTGCCAGCAGTTCGCCCCGACCCTGCCGAACGGCCGCAACTGGGACGACGAGCGCGAAGCCGCCGCCGACCTGATCATCGACACCGTCGAGCGCTGGGCGCCGGGCTTCAAGGCCTCGGTGCTGGGCCGCACGATCCTGTCGCCGCTGGACCTGGAGCGGAAGTTCGGCCTGATCGGCGGCGACATCATGCACGGCCACATGTCGCTGGATCAGCTGTGGGCCACCCGTCCCTTCCTGGGCCACGCCAGCCACCGCGCGCCGATCGCCGGCCTCTACATGTGCGGGGCCGGCACGCACCCCGGCGGCGGGGTGTCTGGGAATCCGGGGCGGAACGCGGCGCGGGAGATCCTGAGGGACAAGGACTTCGTCACGGCGCTGAAGCTGTCGGTGGTGGGGCGGTGAGCGTGCGGTTAGCTCAGCACTGGCCCCCACCTGACCATGCTCCGCATGGTCTGTCCGCCCCCAAGCGGGGCGGAGAGAGAGATCTCCTCCCCCTCTTGGGGGAGGGGGACCGCCGAGCGGCGGTGGAGGGGGCCTGCTCATGACCCAGATCTCCAACGAAGACCCTCAATCCAACGACTCTTTGGCCGACTGGGGTCTGCCCGGCTGGATCTACGGCTCCGAGCGCTTCTTTCGCGAGGAGCAGGACAGGATCTTCCGGCCGTCGTGGCAGATCGTCTGTCACCTGAACGACATCCCCAAGGCGGGCGACTTCCACACCTTCGACTTCGTGGGCGAGAGCCTGGTGGTGGTGCGCGGCAAGGACGGCGGGGCGCGGGCCTTCGCCAATGTCTGCCGCCACCGGGGCGCGCGGCTGCTGGACGGCCCCGTCGGTCGCTGTGGCGGCCGGATCGTCTGCCCCTACCACGCCTGGACCTACGACCTGGAAGGCCGGCTGATCGGCGTGCCGATGCGCGACGACTATCCGGCGCTGGACATGGCCAAGGAAGGGCTCGCCACGATCGAGACCGAGATCTGGCGCGGCTTCGTCTTCGTGCGGATCGAGGGGGAAGGGCCGTCGGTGGCGACGATGATGGCCCCCTATGAGGACGAGGTCGCCCACTACCGCTTCGAGGAGCTGCAGCCGTTCGGCCGGGTCACCCTGCGGCCGCGCGCGGTCAACTGGAAGAACATCAGCGACAACTATTCGGATGGCCTGCACATCCCCGTCGCCCACCCCGGCCTGACGCGGCTGTTCGGCAAGGGCTATGGCGTCGAGGCCAAGACCTTCGTCGACAAGATGTGGGGCCAGCTGATCGACGAGCCGTCGGAGAGCCCGTCCGAGCGGCTCTATCAGGACCTGCTGCCCGACGTCCCGCACCTGCCGGCCGATCGCAAGCGGCTGTGGACCTATTTCAAGCTGTGGCCGAACTTCGCCTTCGACATCTATCCGGACCAAGTGGACTTCATGCAGTTCATCCCGATCTCGGCCACGGAGACCATGATCCGCGAGATCGCCTACGCCCTGCCCGATGACCGGCGCGAGATGAAGGCGGCGCGTTATCTGAACTGGCGCATCAACCGCCAGGTCAATGCCGAGGACACCGAGCTGGTGGCGCGCGTACAGCAGGGCATGGCCTCGCGGACCTTCACGGCGGGACCGCTGGCGGCCAGCGAGGTGTCCTTGCGCAGCTTCGGCCGCAAGATGCGGGCGCTGATCCCGGAGAGCCGGCTGGCAAGGCCGCCGGAGGGGTGGTGAGGATCGCGATAAGCTCCCTTCCCCCTCGATGGGGGAAGGGTTGGGGATGGGGGTGCTCGCACGGCGAACGCCGCATCCCCCCCACCCAACCCTCCCCCATCGAGGGGGAGGGCTAGATCTTGCGCGCCGCCTTCACCCGCGAGACCGCCGATGTCCGTCGGCAAGCCCTCGTCGCCGCCGCCGAGACCGTCCTGGCGCGCGAAGGCGTCGACGGAACCTCCGTCCGCGCGATCTGCGCCGAGGCCGGCGTCTCGCCGGGCCTGCTGCGCCACTATTTCGAGGGGGTCGACGACCTGATCGCGGCGGCCTACGAGGCCGTCAGTCAGCGGATCGACGGCGCGCTGGACGCCGCGCTGGACGCGGCCGGACCGACGTCTCGCCAGCGGCTGCTGGCCTATCTTGGCGCCAGCTTCGCGCCGCCGGTGCTGGATCCGCGACTGCTGGCCGCCTGGATCGGGTTCTGGAGCCTGGTCAAGACCAAGCCGCGCATCGCAGCGATCCACGCGGCGTCCTACGCGGACTTCCGGGCGCGACTGGAAGGGCTGTTGAGCGAGGCGGACGTCGCCGACACCCGCCTGGCCGCCATCGCCCTGACGGCGACCGTCGACGGCCTGTGGCTGGAGCTGTGCCTGGACCCGGCGACCTTCAGCCCGCAAGACGCGCGCGTGATCGTGACGCGCGCGCTGGAGAGCTGGCTAGCTGGCTAGCTGGCTTAAGCAGCGGCCGCCTGGTGCGCCGCGCGGTTGCGGCCCCACGAGGGCGTGCGGACTTCCGGCGCGTCGACGTGAACCTGGGCCTTGCGGCCCTGCTGGCGCATGTGGCGGGCCAGCAGCTGGGCCAGAGCCTCGGCTTCGTGTTGCGAGGAATAGCAGCCAATCAGTTCGACCGAGTCGTTCCAGGTCACATGCCACACACCGGCGACCGGGCGGACGTAATAGTGGTTCTCGGTCATGGAGACCTCCTTGGACGTACTCAACGTAGAACTAACCACGTCGACATGACAGTTGTTTCGCTCTCGCACAATCAAATTGCGCTGCGATGCACAATGCATGGTCCGGGCCAAGGTTCAGAATGAGCATTTGTAGCTCAACCTCCCCCACGGGAAGAGACCGGGCTACTCGTCCTTCACGACCGCCCCACCCTTCATGACCTTGGGAATCCTGGTCAGGATCCCGATGTCCGCCAGCGGATCGCCGGACACCGCGATCAGGTCGGCGTAGCAGCCGGCCGCGTCGCAGCCGACCTTGCCGGTCTTGCCCATCAGCTCGGCCGCCACGGTCGTGGCCGACTGGATCGCCTGCATCGGCGTCATGCCGTACTTGACCATGTAGGGCAGCTGCCGCGCGTTGAGGCCGTGCGGATAGACCCCGGAGTCGGTGCCGTAGGCCAGCTTGACCCCCGCCTTGACCGCCTTGCGGAAGCCCTCGCGCTGGGCCTCGGTGGTCTCGTAATTCTTGCGCAGGGTTTCGGCGGGCCAGCCGTGGGCCTTGCCGTATTCGTCAATCCAGTCGCCGTCGTAGATGTCGGCGACCAGGAACACGCCCTTGGCCTTCATCATGGCGATGGCCTCGTCGTCCATCAGCGAGCCGTGCTCGATCGAGCGGACGCCGGCGCGCATGGCGACCTTCATGCCCTCGGCCCCGTGGGCGTGGGCGGTGGCGTAGGTCCCGCGCCGGGCGGCTTCCTCGACGGCGGCGCGGATCTCGTCTTCCGACAGCTCCAGCTGGCCCGGCTCGGTGCCGACGGTCAGCACCGCCCCGGTGGCGATCAGCTTCAGGAAGTCGGCGTGGTGGGCCAGGATATTGGCGGCCTTGCGGCGCGCATCCGCCGCGTCCTCGACAACCCCGACCCGCATCTCGGCCGGGATGCCGACGTCGGCGGCGATGCCGGTCACCTCGCCGCCGCCGCCGGGCGCGGTGATGTAGGCGCCGGCCACCGACATGCGCGGGCCAGGCACGAGACCGTTGTTGATCGCGTCGCGCAGGGCCACGTCGCCGAACGCCCGCCAGGTCCCGACGTCGCGCACGCTGGTGAAGCCCGCCATCAGGGTCTTGCGGGCGTGATCGGCGGCGATGAACGACTGGTAGGCGGCCGTGGTCAGCAGCGGCTCGGCGATGTTCTCGGTCTGCTCCTGGTCGACCAGGTGGGTGTGCATGTCGATCAGGCCGGGCAGGACGGTCAGCCTTGACCAGTCGGTCACGGGGCCATCTTTCGGCGCGGTCGTCCAGGCCGTGACGGCGGTGATCTTGCCGTCCTCGACGCGGATCAGCCGGTCGGTCAGCACCTTGCCCGACTGCGGGTCGATCAGACGCCCGGCGCGGACATAGGACGCCTCGCCGGCCGATGCGGCGGTGGCCACGAGCCCGGCCAGCAGGGCCGCGGCGGTCAGATAGGCGATCCAGGGGCGGGCGATCATCGGGCGGCCTCGCGAGCCAGGCGCGCGCGGCGCATCAGCAGATAGACCGGCGCGCCGGCCGCCAGCAGCACCAGCCCCCAGAAGGTCACCGACCAGCCCGCGCCGTAGAAGGTCCAGGCCGAGTAGACCGCCGCCAAGGCGGCGATGGCGGCGAAGGCCGGCGAGACGGGCATCCGCTTCTCGCGCCCCAGCTTCAGCACCGCCAGCGAGCAGAAGAGATAGGCGAACAGGCTCGACGCCGTGGCCAGCAGGGCCATGAAGGTGAAGGTGTCGGCCATCGACTTGGCGTAGTTCATCACCACTAGGATCGTCACCAGCACGCTGGACATCAGGTGGGCGCGAACCGGCGTGCCGTTGGCCGTGGTCTTGCCCATCCAGGCGGGGAAGACGCCCTCGCGAGCCATGGCCGCCGGCAATTCCCCCTGCAGCAGCACCCAGCCGTTCAGGGCGCCCAGGGCGCTGATCGCGGCGAAGGCGGCCAGGGCCAGGCGAAAGTCGCCGCCGCCGTGATAGGCCATGAAGTCGACCAGCGGGGCGTTGGAGCCCTGCAACACCGAAACCGGCGTCAGCAGCAGCACGCCCGACGAGACGAGCAGATAGATCAGGCCGGTGAAGGCCGTGCCGAACAGGGTCGAGCGCGGGATATTGCGCTCGGGCTGGTCAACCTGCTCGGCGGGAATGGTGGCCGACTCCACGCCCAGCAACGCCCACAGGGTCAGGGCCGCGGCGGCGGTGACGCTGCCTCCCGACAGGGCCGAGGGCTCGAAGGGCGCGATCGCCGCGGGTCCCTTGCGCAGCAGGATGAGGCCGGCCAGGCCGGCCACGGCGACCAGCGGCGCCAACTTGAGGATCGTGGTCACCAGCTGGGTCCAGCCGGCCGTGCGGGCCCCGGCGCAGTTGATCGCCGTGGCGATCCACACCATCGCGACCGTGACCAGGGCCGCCAGACCTGGGGTCTTGACCAGGTCCGGAACGAAGACGCTCATATAGCTGACGGCGGCGATGGCCAGGGCCGCGTTGGAGACCCAGACCGAGATCCAGTACGACCAGGCGACCATGAAGCCCGCGGGTCTGCCGAACGCCTCCTCGGTATAGGCGAACGGGCCGCCGGCGCGGGGAAAGGCCCGGGCCAGTCGTGCGAAGACCAGCGCCAGGCACAGCGCCCCGCCGATGGTGATCAACCAGGCAATGACGGCGTTCCAGCCATAGGGCGCCAGCGAGGCCGGCAGCATGAAGACGCCCGAGCCGATCATGTTGCCCACGACCAGGGCCGTGCACATCCACAGGCCCAGGGGTCTTGGATTGGAGGTCTTCACTCTAAACTCACTCCCTATCCCGCTCCGGCTATTCTGTCGTCATTCCCGCCCTTGGGGCGGGAATGACGGGGAAGGGGAATGATCGAGACTCCCCTTCCCCCTAGGCCCTGAACGGGTCCTAGAACGTCTTGCCCAGCTTGACCCCGATGGTGCGGGGCTGGTTCGGGACGATGTAGTACTGGGTTCCGCAGACGCTTTCGGCGCACTCGGCGTAGCGGTTCAGGCTGGCCCGCTTGTCGAAGGCGTTCTTCAGATAGACCGAGATCGACAGGCCATCCTTGTCGACGCCGGCCGAGAAGTCGGCGGTCGTGTAGCCCTTCTGCCGGCCGATGATGGCCCGCTCCTTCAAGCGCAGGTCGGTCCAGTTGCCGGACTGGCCGACGACGGTGCCCTGGGCGAAGGCGTCCCAGTCGGCGAGGCTGAACTCGTAGCGCGCCGTCAGGTTGGCCTTGTACTTCGGCGTGATCGGCAGGACCGTGCCGTCCGGCGCCTGCGGCGAGGCGCAGGTGGTGATCGGATTGCCCGAGGCGTCGGTGAAGCCGCAATAGTTAGCCGTCAGCTTGGCGTCGGTATAGGCGGCCGCGGCGTTGATCGTCAGGCCGTGGACCGGGACCCAGGTGATGTCGCTTTCCACGCCCTTGATGCGGGCCTGGTTGGCGTTCTTGATCTCGGTCAGGCCGTTGGCGCCCAGGATCGAGAACTGGAAGTTCTTCCAGTCCTCCATGAACACCGCGCCGTTCCAGCGGAAGCTGTTGTTCAGCCAGGTGGTCTTCCAGCCCGCTTCGTAATTCTCCAGATAGTCGGCGCGATAGGGCGGCAGGGTCGAGCGGCGGTTGATGCCGCCGGGCCGGAAGCCCTTGGAATAGGTGGCGTAAACCAGTTTCGAACTGTCGAGCTTGTAGGTCAGCGTGACCTTCGGCGAGTTGCCGCTCTCCTTGGTGCCCTTGTCCAGGTTGATGCAAGGCGCGTCGTCGACCTTGACCGTCGAGGCGAAGCAGGCCCGCTCCCCGGTCGAGCCATAGCCGGCCCCATAGCCGAAGAAGCCGGCCAAGGTGTTGTTCGACTTGAAGAACCGGATACCGGCGGTCAGCATCAGCTTTTCGGTGATGTCATACTCGGCCTGGCCGAACACGGCCTTGTCCCGATCGATCCGTTGCTGCGCCGTCAGCCAGATGGTGCCCGTATGTCCCGGCGCCGACAGCGTGCTGCCCAGACCGTCGATCTTGTAGTTCTGGAAGATGTGGTGCTTCTGCTTCTGGTAGAAGCCGCCGACCACGAACCGCAGCTTCTGGTCCTGCGGCGAGGCGATGCGGATCTCGTGGCTTTCCTTGCGGTACCGGTCCTTGCCCTGGATGTACTGCGAGGGGTTCACGAGATTGCCGGCGTTGTCGGTCCAGGCGAAGCCCGAGCCCAACTGGTCGTAGAAGTACGAGTAGTCGGTATAGTCCGAGTTGGTGACGTCGTTACGCTTCAGGTACGAGCCGGCATAGGTGACGTCGAGATTGGCGATCTGCCCCTCGATGGTCAGGGCCGCCTGGACCCACTTGTCCTTGCTGCTTTCCGGGTAGAAGTGCGAGACCTTCAGGTCGCCGACCTTGGGGTCGAAGGCGAACAGGCCGCCCACCTTCTGCACCTGGCCCATGACCGCGGGCGTGATCACCCAGTTGTCGTCGACCTCGATGCGCAGGGCCGCGCGGCCGCCCTGGGTGTAGACGGAGTTATAATTGTCCCTGACCCGGGACTTGTTGTTGATCGTCACGTCATTGGTCGGATCGGTATCGCCGCGCGTATAGGTGCGCGAGCCCGCCACGTTGTCGATATAGCCGGCGTCGCGGACGTCCCAGCCGACCACCCGCACGGCCATCTTGTCCGACAGCGGAATATTGACGAAGCCTTCGACCGTGTGGCCCGTGCCGCCGTGATCGACCTTGTTGGCCTCGACGTCGACGCCGGCCGAGAAGCCGCTGGTCGTCGGCTTGTTGGTGATGATCCGCAGCGTGCCGGCCTGGGAACTCGCGCCATACAGCGTGCCTTGCGGACCGGCCAGGGCCTCGACCCGGGCGATGTCGTAGACGTGGATGTCCAGCGCGCCCTGGATGGTGGTGACCGGCTGTTCGTCCAGATAGACGCCGACGCTGGGCAGCGAGCCGGAGTGGTTTCCGTCGCCGCCGCTGGCCACGCCGCGCATGTAAACCTGGCCAAAGCCGGGACCGGAGGTCGTGAACGACACGCTGGGCAGGTACTTCACATAGTCGACGAAGGCCGCGACCTGCAGTTGCTCCAGCTTCTCGCCGCCCATCGCCTGAATGCTGACGGGCACATCCTGCAGATTTTCGGATCGCTTCTGCGCGGTGACGACCACTTCTTCCAGAGCGGTCGATGATTGCGGCGCCTGCGCTTGAGCATGGGCGACGCTGGTGAACATGGTGGTCGCTAACAGCGCGGCGGAACAGACGCCGATCTTCTTCTTTTGAACCGAACCCAACGACATACAGTCGCTCCCCTTACGGCTTTGAAGGAACGACGTTCGGCCGGCCTCAAGCGTCCGGCAAGATTGGAAATTTCAGTTTGATGTCAATTCCTTGAAGTGTTGCAGAAATGGCAGGCGCGGGGGAGGACGCCGGGCGGATGGTCAAATAACGGGCGCGTCCGGATAGGCGGCGAGGACCGGTCCCAATGCCTGCTTGAGGGGGTCGAGGTGTGATTCGAATTTCTGCCAGTGCTCGACCGCGTCCTTGAAGATCGGGCGGCGGACCTGCTCTGAACTGGCGGTGCGGACGGCGCGGTCGTTCTTGTGCGGCGACAGGCAGGCTTCCTCGAACGGCAGGCCGCAATGGTCCAGCAGGGCGCGAATCTCGCGTTCCGGATTCTCGATCATCGCCTCGTAGATCACCCGGTGGACGCGCCCCGGCAGCACCGCGTCGAAGTGGGCCATCAGCTCCACGTAGTCGACATAGTAGCGGCCGATGTCGGTCAGGTCGTAGCTGAACGCCTGCCCCCGGGCGAAGTGCTGCTTGAAGCCCGAAAAGCAGCAGCCCAGCGGATGTCGGCGGGCGTCGATGATCTTCGCGTTCGGCAGGATCAGGTGGATGAAGCCCGCGTGCGCGAAGTTGTTGGGCATCTTGTCGATGAAGAACGGCTTGTCGGTCTTGCGCTGGACGCGGGTGCGCTCGATGAACTCCTCGCCCAGCGCGCGGAGCTCATCCGGCGACAACTCGGCCAGCACCTCGGGATAGCTGGACTCGGCCCGGTTGGCGGTCTTGCCGCCCAGTCGCCTCGCCATGACGATCAGGTCGGGCAACTCCATGGTGCCCTCGACCATCGAGTGGCTGGCCAGGATCTGTTCGATCAGGGTCGAGCCGGCGCGTGGCAGGCCGACGATGAAGATCGGATCGGGGGCCTGGGCGCCCTGCCCCGCCCGCGCCGCCAGGAAGCCGGGCGTGAACACCGCCTTGGCCCGCGCCGTCTCGGCGGCATTCTCTTGCGCGTCGTAGTCCAGCTGATTCCGGCGGATCGCCGCCCCGGCCGCGTAGTGTTCGAACGCCACGTCCCAGGCCTGCGCGTCCTCATGCGCCTTGCCCAAGGCGTAGCGCAGGTGCAGGCGGTCGTCGTCGGACAGGCTCGGCGCGTCGAGGGCGGCGGTCATGGCCGCGACATCGGCCGCGTCGAACTTCACCGTCTTCAGGTTCGCGAGACTCCACCAGGCCTCGCCCAGGGTCGGCGCCTGGGCCAGGGCCTTGCGGTAGGCGGCGATGGCGTCGGCCTGACGGCCCACGGTCTTCAGCGCGTGACCATAGCTCATCCAGCCCTTGGGCTGGTTGGGGTATTCGGCCAGCATCCGCTCGCAGACGGCGATGGCCTGGTCGTACTCGCCCAGCCGCGCCAGGATCGCCGCCCGCAGGTTGGCGTAGCCGGGATGGCGCGGATCCTTGTCGGTCAGGCGCTGGATCTCGCTCAGGGCCTCCAGGTTCTTGTTCTGGCGATAGAGCATGGTCGCCAGATTGTGCCGCGCGGCGGCGAAGTTGGGGGCCAGCTCAAGGCAGCGGGTCAGCAGGCCCTCGGCGTCGGCGTAGCGGCCCAGGCGCGCGCCGGTCTCGGCCAGCATGCGGATGGCGGCGACATCGCCGGCGTCTTCCTTCAGCCGCTCGCGCAGCAGTCGCTCGGCCTCGCCCAGGCGATTGTCGGATAGCGCCGTCGCCGCCTCGACCAGGATAGGATCGCGGGTCGAGGCGCGCAGCTGCCGCGCCAGGGCCTTCTCGGCGCCGACTTCGTCGCCCAGCAGCGCCAGGTTCTCGGAAAGCCCGCGCCAGGCCTCCGAAAGGCGCGGCTCAAGCGCGCTGGCGCGATCGAAGGCGCGGACGGCCTCGGCGGTGCGGCCCAGTTGCTCCAGACTCAGCGCCAGTTCCAGTTGGGCCAGAGGCAGGTTCGGCAGGGCCTCGGCCAGCGGCCCGACCGTCGCGGCGGCGGCCTCGGGATCCCCCGACAGCCGCAGGGCCGCGGCCAGGACGCGGGTGGTGTCGGCGTGGCGCGGCACGACCTCCAGGATCGCCCGCGCCTGTTCGGCCGCCAGGCGCGGATCGACCTCCAGCAGACGCTCGGCGTGTTCGAGCGCCGCGGCGAGACTCATGGCGGGCTGGGCGGTCGTGGTGGTCATGCGGCGAGGAGAGCGGAGCGCCGGGGAGCGTGTCAATCGGAGCGTCGCCAAATCCTCCCCCTGACAGGGGAGGTGTCGGCTCGAAGAGACGACGGAGGGGGAAGAGGCCGGCGGGGAAGCACTTCCCCCTCCGGCCGCTTCGCGACCACCTCCCCCTCAGGGGGAGGAAGGCGCGCTACAGCCGATCCCGCAACGCGTACCAGCTCAGCCCCGCCACGGTCAGCGGCCAGCGCAGCAGGCGCCCGCCCGGGAACGGCGGGGTGGGGAGGCGCGAGAGCAGGTCGACGCCCTCCGTCTCGCCGAAGGCCGCCTCGGCCAGCAGCTTGCCGACATACGGCGCCAGCATCACCCCCTGCCCGGAATAGCCGGAGGCCACGCGGACGCCCGGCGCGACCTCGCCGACGAAGGGCATGCGGCTCAGGGTGATGCCCAGGGTCCCGCCCCAGGCGTGGGTGATCGGGACGTCGGCCAACCGCGGATAGACCTTGGCGAGGTTCTTGCGGACCATGCCGGCGATGTCGCGCGGGAAGCCGGGCCGATAGTTCTCGCCGCCGCCGAACAGCAGCCGGCCGTCGGGCGTCTTGCGGAAGTAGTTCACGACGAACCGGCTGTCCGACACCGCCGCGTTGGAGCGGATGATCGTCTCGGCCAGGCCGCCCAGCGGCGCGGTGACGGCGATGAAGTTGTTGATCGGCATGACCCGCGCGCCCGCCTTGCCGGCCATGGCGTTCAGCAGGCCGTCGCCGCTGAGGATCAGTTGATCGCAGGTGACCCGGCCCGTCGCGGTCTCGACGACGATCTTGCCGCCCGCTCGCGTCCAGCTTTCGGCGCGGGTGTTCTCATGGATCATCGCGCCCGCCGCGATCGCTCGCCGCGCCATGCCCAGGGCCAGCTTCAGCGGATGCACATGGCCGCCGCCGCGATCGATCAGGCCGCCGTGATAGACGTCGGTCCCCAGCTCGCTGGCGAGGCCGGCCACGTCGATCAGCGCCAGATGGTCGTAGCCGTAGCGGTCGGCCATCAGGGCGATGTAGTCGGCGTCCTCGGCCTCGCCGTTCGGCTTGTGGCGCGCGTGGATCATCCCTGGCCGCCAGTCGCACGGAATGGCGTCGGTCAGGGTCTTGAAGTGCGCGCGCGCGTCTTCGGCCAGCCGCCACAGGGCCCGGGCGTCATCGCGGCCGACGGTCTTCTCGAGCCAGACCTGATCGCGCCGCTGACCGGTATGGACTTGGCCGCCGTTGCGTCCGCTCGCCGCGCAGCCGACCCGGCCAGCTTCCAGCACCACGACCTTGGCTCGGGCCGCCAGGGCCAGGGCCGCGCCCAGACCGGTGAAGCCGGCGCCGACCATGCAGACGTCGGCCTGGGTGTCGCCGTCGAGCGGCGGCAGGTCGGGACGGTCGGGGACCGTGGCCTCATACCAGTTCATCCCCTTCCCCCCTGAGGAGGGAAGGGCTTCGAGGGCCTACACATTCAGCAGCAGGAACTCCCGCTCCCACGGACTGATCGTGCGCATGAAGGTCTCGTACTCGGCCTGCTTCACGCGGTCATAGGCCTGGCAGAAGATCGGCCCCAGGATCTCGACCAGCGGCTCGCACTGCTCGAACAGCTTGAGCGACTCCGACAGGCTGCGCGGCAGCTGCACGCCCGCCACGCTGGCGTCGGTCGCGACCGGATCGCTCGGCTTCAGCCCCTGGGTCATGCCCAGATAGCCCGCCGCCAGCGAGGCCGCGATGGCCAGGTACGGATTGGCGTCCGACGAGGGAATACGGTTCTCCAGCCGGCGGTTCTCCGGCCCGGACGGCGGGACCCGCAGGCCGCAGGTGCGGTTGTCGTAACCCCACTGGGTGTTGACCGGCGCGCCCGAGTCCTTGGCGATCCGGCGATATGAATTCACGTACGGCGCCAGGATGGCCATGATCGCCGGCAGATAGGTCTGCTGCCCCGCGATGAAGCCATGGAACAGCGCCGTCTCCTCGCCCGACTTGCGGTGGGAGAACAGGTTCTGGCCATCCTTGTCGACGATCGACTGGTGGATGTGCATGGCGCTGCCCGGCTCGCTGGCCATCGGCTTGGCCATGAAGGTGGCGTAGATCTCGTGCTCCAGCGCCACCTCACGGATGGTGCGCTTGAACATGAACACCTGGTCGGCCAGCTCCAGCGGATTGCCGTGGCGGAGGTTGATCTCCATCTGGGCCACGCCGCTTTCGTGGATCAGGGTGTCGATCTCCAGGCCCTGGCGTTCGGAGTACTCGTACATGTCCTCGAACAGCGCATCGAACTCGTTGACCGCGCTGATCGAATAGCCCTGCCGCCCGGTCTCGGGCCGGCCGGAGCGGCCGATGGGCGGCTTGAGCGGGTAGTCCGGGTCGGTGTTCTTGTCGACGAGATAGAACTCGATCTCCGGCGCCACGATCGGCACCCAGCCCTGCTCGGCATAGAGGGCCAGCACCCGCCGCAGCACCTGGCGCGGGGCTTCCTCGACGGGGCGGCCATCGGGATGGAAGGCGTCGTGGATCACCTGGGCCGTCGGGTCCTGGGCCCACGGCACGGCGGCCAGGGTCGCGAAGTCCGGGGTCAGGAAGATGTCGGTGTCGGACTGCACCGCGCTGACCGCCCCCTCGAACTCGGGGAAGTCGCCGGTGATGGTCTGGTAGAACACCGCCAGCGGCAGGTTCATCGAGGGCGTGCCGAGGAACTTGCGCACCGGCATGATCTTGCCGCGCGCCACGCCGGCCAGATCGGGCACCACGCACTCGATCTCCTCAATGCTCTGCCGCGCGAACCAGGCCTGGGCCTCTTCCAGCGACGAGACCCCCCGATTGAGCGTGGTCTCGCGCTTGGCCTTGTTGTGTTTCGGCTTCATGACGCGCTCCAGCTTCTGCTATCGTGAGATATGGACGAGCCGGAACCGGACATCTTCGACGAACTGGAAGACGAAGCTGAACGTCGAGCGGAAGCTGAAGCCGATGCCGACATCGCGGCCGGTCGGGTCGTTCCGCACGAGCGCGTAGCAGAGTGGTTGAAATCCTTGGGGACGCCTAACCAGCTACCCACGCCGTACTCGTGGCGAAAGTAGTTTGGAGCGGACGGGTCCTCGCGAGACCATCCCTCTATCCGCTCATCCCCGCGAAAGCGGGGACCCAAGCCGAGTCCAGAGTTCATCCCCACCCGCACCGCCTGACTGAACATCAGCTTGGGTCCCCGCTTTCGCGGGGATGAGCGGTGTTGGAGGTGAGTTCGGTGCTCTAACCTCATGACACCGCCTCCGGCTTGAGCGCCCGCAGCACGGGCTCGGCCTCGGTCAGAGACTGGCGGATGATCGCGACAAGTTTGTCGATCTCGGCGTGGGTGATGATCAGCGGCGGGCAGCAGACGATGCTGTCGCGGATGGCGCGGACCATCAGGCCGTTCTTGATGCAGAGGTCACGCACGATCGGGCCGGCCTCGCCCTCCTTGTCGAGGAAGCGATGGTTGGTCCCCTTCTCGCGGACGATCTCGATAGCTCCAATCAAACCAAGCGAGCGGGTCTCGCCCACCAGCGGATGGTCGTTCAGGCTGGCCAACGCCTTGGCCAGGTAGGGCCCGGTGTCGTCGCGGGTGCGCTCGACCAGGCTCTCACGCTCCAGGATCTCGATGTTCTTCAGCGCCACCGCCGCGCAGGTCGGGTGGCCCGAATAGGTAAAGCCGTGGATGAAGTCGCCGCCCTTTTCGCGCAGCTCGGCGACGATGTGATCGGCGACCCCGACGGCCGAGATCGGCAGATAGCCGGACGACAGGCCCTTGGCCATGGCGATCAGGTCCGGCTTGATCCCGTAGTGCTGGTGGCCGAACCACTGGCCGAGGCGCCCGAAGCCGCAGATCACCTCGTCGCAGACCAGGAGGATCCCGTACTTGCGGCACAGGGCCTCGACCGCCGGCCAGTAGCCGTCCGGCGGGATGATCACCCCGCCCGCGCCCTGCACCGGCTCGCCGATGAAGGCCGCGACGTTCTCGGGGCCGACTTCCAGGATCTTGTCCTCGACGGCCTTGACGGCGCGGTCGCGGAAGGCGGCCGGATCCTCGCCGAAGCCGTCGCCGAACGGATAGGGCTGCATCACGTGGTGGACGCCGGGGATCGGCAGGTCGCCCTGCACATGCATGTGCTTCATGCCGCCCAGCGACACCCCGGCCACGGTCGAGCCGTGATAGGCGTTCCAGCGGCTGATGAAGGCGGTGCGCTGCGGCTGCCCCTTGAGCTTCCAATAGTGGCGGACCAGGCGGAAGACCGTGTCGTTGGCCTCCGAGCCCGACGAGTTGAAGAACACGTGGGTCAGATGGCCGCCCATCTTCTCGGCGATCTTGGCCGCCAGCTTCACGGTCGGCGGCGTCGTCGTCTTGAAGAAGGTGTTGTAGTACGGCAGCTCCAGCATCTGCTCGTAGGCGGCTTCCGCCAGCTCGGTGCGGCCGTAGCCGACATTGACGCACCACAGGCCGGCCATGCCGTCCAGAATGCGGTGGCCGTCACCGTCCTGGATGTAGACCCCGTCGGCGCGGGTGACGACACGGCTGCCGCCCAGCTCGAACAGGACCTTGTGATCGGCCTGGGCCGGCAGGTGGTGGGCGAGGTCGAGACGCTTGAGCTCGGCGACGTCGTGGTTGCGGATGGGGACGGTCATCTTGAAGCTCCTGGCCTTACACGACGAGCGGCGCGCCTCTGAGGGCGCGTCCGAAGATTTCAAAGAAGATCTGCGACTGCCGGTTCTGCGCCGGCTTCCATTCAGGGTGCCACTGGACGGCCAGCACCGGCGCGCCGTTGACGGTGGCGGAGAAGGCTTCGACGACGCCATCGGGCGCGCGCGCCTCGACGGTCAGCCCCTCGCCCAGCCGGTCGACACCCTGATAGTGCACCGAGTTGACAACAGCCTCTTCCACGCCGAAAGCGCGGGCCAGGACGCCGCCCGGCGTCAGCTCCACGGCGTGGGTGTGGTCGAACATGCCGTTGAAATCGACGTCGTCCGGCGCGTGGTGGGCGATCAGGTCGGCGTTGGCGGCCATGTCCCGTCGCAGCGTCCCGCCGAACGCGACATTGATTTCCTGGAAGCCGCGGCAGATCCCGAACACCGGCTTGCGGAGGTCCAGCATGGCCTTGATCAGGTCGGCGGTCATGCCATCGCGCGCGGCGTCGAACGGACCTGGCGCATCGCCGATCTCCTCGCCGTAGAGCGCCGGGTCGAGATTGGAGGGGCTGCCTGTCAGCATCAGCCCGTCCAGTCGCCCGGCGACCTCGGCCGCCCGCATCTGGCCCGGCAGGGACGGGACCAGCAGCGCCGCGACGTCGCCATGAGCCATGGTCGCCTCGACATAGCGGCTCATCACCGCCTGGGCCGACTCCACCCCGACGGTGCGCGTGCAGCAGATGATTCCAGCGACGGGGCGGGTGGTCATTCTAGACCTCCGATTTCCCCGGCGAATGCCGGGGCCCAGATCGAGGGCGCCAAGGTCCGATGGGCCGGCGCAGTCCGGAGGCGCGACGTCGATCGACGCTCTGGGTGAATCTGGGTCCCGGCGTTCGCCGGGAAGGTCGGGTTATGGCTAAGCATAGGTCACGACAACAGCACCGCCGGCGAGCAGGCGTGCCAGCACAGCCACACCGTCTCGCCCAGCTTGAAGTCCTCCTGGTCCCAGCGGGTCAGGTTCGAGCGCTGGACCTTGATCCGACGCCCGCCCTCGATCTCCACCTCATAGGTCGACTGACCGCCCAGATAGGCCTCATGCTTGATGACACCCGCGATGGCGTTGGTCCCCTTCGGGCAGTCGCCGAGGTTGGGCGGCTCGTCGCCGTCCTTCTTGTGCAGCTCGATCTTCTCGGGACGGATCGCCGCCCAGACCGTGCCGCCGCGGGCGCCGGTGACGCCGTGGTCGAGGAAGATGTCGACCGGCAGGTCCGGCGAACGGATCACCGCGTGGCTGGGCTCGTCGACGGCCAGCACGCCCTCGAACAGGTTCACGCTGCCGATGAAGTCGGCCACGAAGCGGCTGTTGGGGAACTCGTAGAGATCGCTGGGCGTGGCGACCTGCTGCAGCACGCCCCGGCTCATCACCGCGCAACGCGACGCCAGGGCCAGGGCCTCGTCCTGGTCGTGGGTGACCATGATGAAGGTGATGCCGACCTTCTCCTGCAGGGTGCAGAGTTCGGTGCGCATCTGCTCGCGCAGCTTGGCGTCCAGGGCCGACAGCGGCTCGTCCAGCAGCAAGACGCGGGGCCGCTTGACCAGGGCCCTGGCCAGGGCCACGCGCTGGCGCTGACCGCCGGACAGCTGGTCGGGCTTGCGGTCGCCGTAGCCGCCCAGCTGCACCAGTTCCAACGCCTCCTCGACGCGGCGGTCGCGCTCGGCCTTGCTCACCTTGTCGACCACCAGGCCGTAGGCGACGTTGTCGGCCACGCTCATGTGCGGGAACACGGCGTAGGACTGGAACACCATGTTCACCGGCCGCTTGTTGGGCGGCACCTTGGAGATGTCCTGGCCGTCGATCAGGATCCGCCCCTCGGTGGGCGTCTCGAAGCCGGCCAGCATCCGCAGCAGGGTGGTCTTGCCGCAGCCCGACGGGCCCAGCAGGGCGAAGAACTCGCCCTCGGTCACGGTCAGGGAAACGTTGTCGACCGCCGCCAGCTTGCCGAAGCGCTTGGTGACGTTCTCGAAGGTGATGATGGGTTTCGGTTGGCTCACTGGGCTTGTCCCCCGACACACAGAACCCCGACTTCCCCGGCGAAAGCCGGGGCCCAGATCGTAAAACTGGGAAGCGCCAGGTACGGCCAAAGCTCAGGCTGAATCTGGGTCCCGGCTTTCGCCGGGAAGATCGGAAGGAAGCGAGCGCTCATTTCGGATCCCCCGTCCCGTGACCGGCAGTCGCCGCCGGGTCCCCCTGCAGTTTCAGCGCCGCCGCGGTCAGCAGCACGGTCAGCACGATCAGCACCGTCGAGGCCGCGTTGACCTCCGGCGTGACCGAGAAGCGGACCATCGAATAGACCTTGACCGGGAAGGTCACCGTGTCCGGGCCGGCGGTGAAGAAGGTGATGACGAAGTCGTCCAGGCTCAGCGTGAAGGCCAGCAGCGCCCCGGCCACCAGCGACGGCGCCATGTGCGGCAGGATCACGTCCTTGATGGTGCGGAACTCGCCGGCCCCCAGGTCGCGGGCCGCCTCCTCCATCTCGCGGTTGAAGCTGGCCATGCGGGCGCGCACCACCACCGCCACGAACGGGAACGAGAACGACACGTGGGCGATGATGATCGCCCCCAGGTTCAGCGGCCACGGCAGGCCCTGCGGCCAGGGCATGACCCGGGCGAAGAACACCAGCATGGCCACGCCCATGCAGATCTCGGGCACCACGATCGGCAGGGCCAGGGCGCCGTCCAGGACCGTCTTGCCCGGGAAGCGGAAGCGCCACAGCAGCAGGGCCGCCGAGGCGCCGAGGATCAGGCTGATCACCGTCGAGGCCGCCGCGATCGTCAGGCTGTTGCCGAACGCTTCCAGGAGGGCGGAGTCGTTGAACAGCTTGTCGTAGTATTTGAGCGTGAAGCCCTTCCAGACGATGTTGCGCCGGCTGTCGTTGAAGCTGAACGCCATCAGGGCGACCAGCGGCGCGTAGAGGAAGATGCCCACCATCGCCAGCCAGGCCTGCATCGGCCAGCGGCGGAGGTATTCGAGCGGACCGGGAGGCGATTTCTTGGTCATGCGAACACCTCCCCCTTCCCCCTTGGATGGGGGAAGGGTTGGGGATGGGGGTGACAGCGCGTCAGGACGTAGCGCGCGCCGAACCGCCGCATCACCCCCACCCTACCCTCCCCCATCAAGGGGGAGGGATCATGAAACGGAACCATCATGCCTTCGCCTCCGGCGTCTTCTTCGCCAGCACCGCCTGGATCGCGATGGCGATGAAGGTCAGGTACATCAGCACGAACGACATGGCCGCGCCGAACGGCCAGTCGTTGGCGCGCTTGAACTGGCGCTCGATGACGTTGGCGATCATCTGGCTGTCGGGCCCGCCCAGCAGGTCCGGGGTCAGATAGGCGCCGAGCGCCGGGATGAAGGTGATCAGCACGCCCGAGGCGATGCCCGGCAGGGCCAGGGGCACGACCACCTTGAAGATCGTCCGCATGTGCCCGGCGCCGAGGTCGAGACTGGCCTCCAGCAGCGACTTGTCCAGCCGGTCCAGGGCCGAATAGAGCGGCAGCACCATGAACGGCAGGTGCACGTAGACGAGGCCCAGGATCACCGCGAAATTGTTGTGCAGCAGCCCCAGCGGCTGGAAGTCGCCCAGCGGCTGCAGGCCGACCAGGGCGGCCAGTCCTCCCCCGCCCTTCCAAAGCCATTCCAGGCTCTGATTGATATAGCCCTCGGTGCGCAACACGGCGATCAGGGCGTAGGTGCGGATCAGGAGGTTCGTCCAGAACGGCAGCATGATCATCAGCAGCAGCCAGGTCTTGGCCTTGTCGGACGCGAAGGTGATGGCCAGGGCGACCGGAAAGCCCAGCACCAGGCACAGGCCCGTGGTCAGCCCCGCCACCCAGGCCGACTTCAGGAAGATCTTCAGATACAGCGGCTCGATCGCCCGGGCGTAGTTGTGGAACGTGCCGGTGATGGCGATCTCGGTCAGGCCCTCGTTGTGACCGAAGCTGTAGGCCCAGACGATCGCCATCGGCGCCAGGAAGAACACCACCAACCACACCAGCGGCGGTCCCAGCGCGGCGGCGAAAACGGCCTTGGCCTGTTTCCAGGATTGTTCCATTCCCCACTCCCTAGATTGTCATCCCGGGCGGAGCGCGGCGGAGACCCGGGACCGCCGGAAATACGGAGCTTCCGGCGGTCCCGGCTCGGCGCGCTTCGCGCTTGGCCGGGATGACAGCTTTTACGGCCTAAGCCGCCCGCACCCGCGTGATGATTTCCTCGTACTGACTGGCCTTCTCGGCCCCTTCGAACGCGCCGTACTCGCACTTGGCCATGATGTCGGCCGGCGGGAAGATCACCGGGTTGTTGCGGTAGCTCTCCGGCATCAGCGCCTTGGCCGCCGCGTTCGGGGTCGGGTAGAGGATCGTCTTGGTGATCTCGGCCCCGGCCTGGGCGTCCAGCAGGTAGTTGATGAAGGCGTGGGCGTTGTTCGGACGCGGCGCACCCTTGGGGATGCACAGGGTGTCGCTGTTGATCAACGAGCCCTCCTTGGGCACCACGAAATCGAGGTCCGGGTCGTCCTTCATCACCTGGGCGATGTCGCCGTTATATTCCAGCACCAGGTCGACCTCGCCCGAGACTAGCAGGTCCTGGCCGTTGTCGTCGTGGAAGGCCTTCACGAACGGCTTCTGCTTGATCAGCATCTGCTCGATCTTCGGCAGCATGTCGGCCGGGATGTCGTTGACGCTGTGGCCCAGATACTTGGCCGACAGGCGCACCAGGTCGGCGCTTTCCGACAGCAGGGCGATGCGACCCTTGTACTTGTCGCTGTCGAACAGCCACTTCCAGCTGTCGGGCACGCCCTGGACCTTGCTCTTGCGATAGCCGATGCCCAGCAGCAGCCAGGTGTAGGGCATCGAGTACTTCCGGCCCGGATCGAAGTCCGGGTTCAGGAAGGACGGGTCGATGTTCTTCATGTTCGGGATCTTGGCGTGATCCAGCACCTCGAGCATGCCGGCCTGGCCCATGCGGGTGACGAACTCGTTCGACGGCACGATCACGTCGAAGCCCGGATTGCCGGCCTTGAGCTTGGCGAACAGCTCATCGTTGGTCGCGAACAGGCTCATGTTCACGTCGACGCCGGTCGCCTTCTTGAAGTCGCCCAGCGTGGTCTCGCCGATATAGGTGTCCCAGTTGTAGAAGTTCAGCTTGGGCTCTTCGCCGTTCGCGCCGGCCGGCTTGGGTTTCTCGCCGCAGGCCGTGAACGACAGGCCGATGGCCGCCGCCCCGAAGGCCGTGAGAAGCGAGCGCCGGTTCGCGCCTCTCTGAGTGATGCTGCTCATGGTCCCTATCTCCCTCTAGGACGTCCGATGACGGACATGACGGCCGCCGCACAATCTGGATCCCTCCCCCTTGGATGGGGGAGGGGCGGGGGTGGGGGTGACACGGTCGGCCGGTAGCGCTCCGTTCGCGCCACATCCTGAACCGCTGTCACCCCCATCCCCAACCCTTCCCCCATCAGAGGGGGAAGGGAGAAACCCTATTCACCACACCACCATCAGGCGTTGCGGAGGTACCAGTCGAAATCGAGTTCGGTGACGACCTCGAAGAAGCGCGCCTGTTCGGTACGCTTGACCGAGACGAACATGTCCACGAAGCGGTCGCCGAGATAGTCGCGCAGCACGGCGGACGTCTCGAACAGGTCGACCGCCGCGAACCAGTTGGACGGCAGCCGGATGTTCTCCTTGGCCGCCGCCGCGTAGCCGTCGCCGACCACCGCCGGGCCCGGATCGAGCTTGTTGGCGATGCCGTGGTGGGCGCTGGCCAGCAGGACCGCCATCACCAGGTACGGATTGCCATCAGCGCCGGCGACGCGGTGCTCGACGTGGCGGGTCTTGGGCGGACCAGCCGGCACGCGCAAGCTGACCGTGCGGTTGTTGACGCCCCAGGTCGGGGCGACCGGCGCGTAACTGTTGGCCTTGAAGCGGCGATAGCTGTTGGCGTTCGGCGCCAGGATCGCCATGCCTTCGCCCAGCAGCACCTTCATGCCGGCGATGGCCTGCTTCAGCAGCGGCGAGCCCTCCAGATCCTCGGCGGCGCACAGGTTGTTCCCGTCGGCGTCATTGACGCTGAGATGGACGTGGAAGCCGTTGCCGGCCCGGTCGCTCCACGGCTTGGCCATGAAGGTGGCCTCGCAGCCGTGACGCAGAGCGACGCCCTTGGCGGCGCGCTTGTAGAGCACCGCGTCGTCGGCCGCGCGCAGGGCGTCGGGCTTGTGCTTCAGGGTCAGTTCGACCTGGCCGGGGGCGAACTCCGAGATCGCGCCCTCCAGCGGCACGCCCAGCACGTCGGCGGTGTCCCACAGCTCGCGCAGGAACGGGGCGTGGGCCTCCAGCTCGGGCAGGCCATAGACCTGGATGCCCGTGGGGCGCAGGCCGGTCTGCATCGACTTGGCCGGTTGCAGCTCGCCGTTCGAGCCGCGCTGCAGGTCGACGAGGTAGTATTCCAGCTCGCACGCGGCGACAGGCGTCAGGCCGTCGGCGGCGTAGCGGTCCAGCACCCTTTGCAGCACGTGGCGCGGGTCCAGGTCGTTGGGCGTCCCGTCCAGCTCGTACATCGACAGCATGACCTGGGCGACGTCGGGACCGAGCCACGGGGCCAGGGTCAGGGTGCCGGGCACGGGCCGCGCGCGGCGGTCGGCGTCGCCGTCCTCCCACACCAGGCCGGTGTCCTCGCAGTCGGCGCCGTTGGTGTCGACCACCAGCACCGAGCCGGGCAGGAAGCGGCCGTACTCATAGATGGCTTCCAGCTCATGCACCCGCAGCCGCTTGCCGCGCGGCACGCCGGTCATGCTGGTGAAGAACACCTCGACGAACTTCACCTGCGGATTGGCGGCGAGGAAATCGCGGCATTCTTTGAGATCAGCGACCATGCTCATGCCCGCGCCCCACCAAAATCCGATTTCCCCGGCGAATGCCGGGGCCCAGATCGTAAGGCTGGGACGCGCCAATCGCGGCAAAAGCTCAAGTCGGATCTGGGTCCCGGCATTCGCCGGGAAGATCGGATGTTTGAAGCGTTCATCCAGGCATCTCCCCCATCGCGGCCGCGAACCCATCAACGGCCGCGACCAGCCGGTCGATCGCGGCGTCTTCAGTGACGGGCGAGACCAGCATCATGTTGTGAAAGGGCGCGATCAGGACGCCCCGGTTGATCAGCCACAAGTGCAGCGCTTCCACCGCCTGATGGTCCAGCACTTTCCGCATCGCGGCGGCGTTCTTCGGCGGAGGATCGGCGAACACCAGTTCGACGCGGGCGCCGACATGGGCGACGGACCACGCCAGCGCGCGCGCGGCGATCACGGCCTTCAGCCCCGCGACCAGCCGCTCGGCGCCGGCCAGTATCTTGGCGTAGGCCGCGTCGGTCATCACCTCGGACAGCATGGCCCGCATGGCCGCCATGGCCAGCGCATTGCCCGACAGCGTCGTGCCGATGCCGGACTGGCCCGGACCGATCCGCGCCTGGGCCTCATCCATCCGCGCCGACAGCTCGGCGGTCACGCCCCAGACGGCGGCCGGCACGCCGCCGGCGACGGCCTTGCCCAGGACGAAGATGTCGGGCTCCAGCCCGTGGGCGCGGGTATAGCCGCCGGGGCCGGTCGAGATCGTATGCGTCTCGTCGAGGATCAGCAGGGTCCCGGCCTCGCGGGTCAGCCGGCGCAGCGCGTCATGGAAACCCGGCTCTGGCAGGATCATGCCGCAGTTGGTCATCACCGGCTCGGCCAGCACGGCGGCGACCTGGTCGGACGCGAGCGCGTTCTCCAGGGCCGCCAGGTCGTTGAACGGAACCACCCAGGTGGTGGCGGTCAGGTCGTGGACCTGGCCCAGCAGACCCGGCTTCATGACCCGGGCGCCGTCCTTCAGCACCACGAAGGCGTCATCGACCATGCCGTGGTAGCAGCCGTCGAACACCAGGATCACCGGCCGCCCGGTCACCGCCCGCGCCCAGCGGATCGCCGCGCGGTTGGCGTCGCTGGCCGTGGTCGCCGTCTGCCACAGCGGCAGGCCGAAGCGCTCGGCCAGCAGCTTGCCGACAATCGCGGCCGAGGCGGTCGGCAGCATGAAGCCCGCGCCGCGCCGGATCTGGTCGGCGACGGCGGCCGCCACGGATGGATCGCCGTGTCCGAACATCGCGGGCGTGTCGCCCAGGCAGAAGTCGTCATACAACTTCCCGTCCACGTCGGTGACCTGCGCGCCCACCCCCTGAACGGCGAAGATCGGGCTGGGGCTGGCCCAGTCGTTCATCCAGTGCATCGGCGCGCCGCCGCGCCAGTGGACGGCCGCCGCCTCGGCCATGGCGATCGAGCGCGGATGCTCGGCGAGGAAGCGGGCGCGTTCGCTGGCGAGGAGGTCGGAGAGGGAGCGGGTGAGGTCGGCGATCATCCCGCGGCCTCGATGAAAACTGTCATCCCGGGCGAAGACCCGGGACCGCCGGAAACGCTGAGCTCCTGGCGGTCCCGGATCGGCGCGCTACGCGCTTGTCCGGGATGACAAATTTGGATGGCGGACGCTTGTCTCATCCCACCCCGCCAAAACACAGGTATTTGGTCTCCAGATACTCGTCCAAACCCTCGGACGAACCCTCGCGGCCCAGGCCCGACTCCTTGACCCCGCCGAACGGCGCGACCTCGGTCGAGATCAGGCCTTCGTTGATGCCGACCATGCCGGCCTCGATCGCCTCGGCCACCCGCCAGCAGCGGCCGACATCGCGGCTGTAGAAGTAGGACGCCAGGCCGAACGGCGTGGCGTTGGCCAGCTCGATGGCCTCGGCTTCCGTCTCGAACTTCACGATCGGCGCGACCGGGCCGAAGATCTCCTCCTGGAACAGCGCCATCTGGGGCGTGGCGTCGACCAGCACCGTCGGCTGGTAGAACAGGCCGCCCAGGCCGTGCAGGTCGCCGCCGGTCAGCACCTTGGCCCCGTCGCGGACCGCCTCGGTCACCAGGCGGTCGACCTTGCACAGCGCCTTGTCGTTGATCAGCGGACCGATCTGGACCCCGTCGCCCGTGCCCGGACCGACCTTCAGCGCCGCGACCTTCTCGGCCAGCCGCGCGGCGAAGGCGTCGTGGATTCCCGCCTGCACGATCAGCCGGTTGGCGCAGACGCAGGTCTGGCCGGTGTTGCGGTACTTGCTGGCGATCGCGCCGTCGACGGCGGCCTCCAGGTCGGCGTCGTCGAAGACGATGAAGGGCGCGTTGCCGCCCAGCTCCAGGCTGAGCTTCTTCATCGTGCCGGCGCATTGGGCGTAGAGGAGTTTTCCGATCGGGGTCGAGCCGGTGAACGACAGCTTGCGGACCCGGCCGTCCTCGCACAGCGCCTTGCCGATGGCGCTGGAATCCTTGCCGGTGACGACGTTCAGCACCCCGGCCGGCACGCCCGCCTCGACCGCCAGCCGGGCGATGGCCAGGGCGCACAGCGGCGTCTCGGCGGCGGGCTTCACCACCACCGTGCAGCCCGAGGCCAGGGCCGGCCCAACCTTGCGGGTGATCATGGCGATCGGGAAGTTCCACGGCGCGATGGCCGCGCAGACTCCGACCGGCTGCTTGATCGACATCAGCCGCTTGCCGGGCATCGGGGTCGGAATGGTGTGGCCGTAGCCGCGCTTGGCCTCGTCGGCGAACCAGTCGATGAACGCCGCGCCATAGGCCACCTCGCCCTTCGCCTCGGCCAAGGGCTTGCCCTGCTCGGCGGTCATCAGCCGCGCCAGGTCGTCGGCGTGGGCGAGCATCAGGTCGCTCCACCTGCGCAGGATCGCCCCACGCTCCTTGGCGGTCTTGGCGGCCCAGATCGGGAAGGCGCGGTGCGCGGCCTCGATCGCGACCCGCGTCTCGCCGGCGCCCAGGTCGGCCACGTTGGCGATCACCGTCCCGTCGGCCGGATTGAGCACCTCGAACGTCGCGTCGCCCTCGATCCAGAGGCCGTCGATGAAGGCTTCGGTTTCAACGAGATTCAGGCGGGAAGAACTGGTCATGGGCGGGCTACCTCAACGTCACGGACACCGACTTCAGGTCGGCGTACTTGTGCAACGCATGAAGGCTGCGGTCGCGACCAAAGCCCGACTGCTTGAAGCCCCCGAACGGCATGGTGATGTCGCAGGCGTCCCAGCCATTGACCCAGACCAGCCCCGCCTTCAGCCGCCGCGCGCCGCGCAGGGCGCGGTTGATGTCGGACGTCCACAGGCCGGCGGCCAGGCCATAGACGGTGTCGTTGGCCAGTTGCAGCGCCTCGTCCTCGGACTTGAAGCTCATCACCCCCAGCACCGGCCCGAACACCTCCTCACGGGCCAGGGTGTGGTCGGCGTCCAGCCGGTCGAAGATGGTCGGCTCGACATAGAAGCCGCCGCTGTCCTGGCGGATGCGCTGGCCGCCCAGAACGCGGCGCGCGCCCTGGCTGTCGGCGGTGGCGATGTAGTCCAGCGCGGTGTTCATCTGCCGCTCGCTGACCATGGCGCCGAACTGGGTGGCCGGATCCAGCGGATCGCCGACGACCATGCCCCTGGCGACGGCCACGACCTTCTCCAGGAATTCGTCCTTGATCGAAGCCTCGACCAGCAGGCGCGAGGCGGCGGTGCAGACCTCGCCCTGGTTATAGAACACGCCCCAGGCGGCGGCCTGGGCGGCGGCGTCCAGGTCCGGACAGTCGGCGAAGACGATCTGGGGCGACTTGCCGCCCAGCTCCAGGCTGACCCGCTTGAGGTTCGAGCGAGCCGAATATTCCATCAGCTTGCGGCCGACCGGACCCGAGCCGGTGAAGGCGATCATGTCGACGTCCATCGACAGGGCCAGGGCCTCGCCGGCGACGCCGCCGAGGCCGGGGACGACGTTCAGCACCCCCGCCGGGAGCCCAGCCTCGAGGGCCAGCTCGCCCAGCTTCAGGGCGGTCAGCGGCGACTGTTCGGCCGGCTTCAGCACCACCGAATTGCCCATGGCGAGCGCGGGCGCGACCTTCCACATCGCCATGTGCAGCGGGAAGTTCCACGGCACGATCGCCCCGATCACGCCCAGCGGCTCATGGACCGCGTAGCTCAGGCGGTCGACCGGCGAGGCCCCGACCTCGCCATAGACCTTGTCCAGCGCCTCGGCGTACCAGCGGCAGGTGTTGATCGCCAACGGCACATCGACATTGCGCGCGTCACTGATCGGCTTGCCGACGTCCAGGCTCTCCAGCAGCGCCAGGTCCTCGGCGTCGCGCTCCATCAGTTCGGCCAGGCGGAACAGCACCTTCTTCTTGGCGCGCGGGCCCTGGTCGCGCCAGCGGCCATCCTCGAAGGCCGTGCGGGCGCTGAACACGGCCAGGGCCACGTCCTCGGGCTGGCAGGCCGTCACCAGGTTCAGCACCCGGCCGTCGCGCGGCGAGACATTGTGGAAGGTCGCCCCCGTGACGGCCTCGACCCGCGCGCCGTCGATCACCGCCAGGCAGGGCAGCTCCAGTCGGGCGAGACGCTCGGCAATGTCGGCGGGCAAGGTCACGCGGGATATCCGTACTGATTGTGATCACAGTTTGCCGGACCACCGGAAGTGTCAAGCATCCGACTTTATCTCGCCGCGTCTACCGCGACGCGCATCTTGTCCATGCCCTCGGACAGGTCAGCGGCGACGGCGCGGCGGGCGCCGTCCGCGTCGCCAGCCTTCAGGGCGTCGATGGCCTCGGCATGGCGATCCGCGATGAGGCCGTCGGCCCCCACCCGGCCGAACACCACCCGCATGAACGGTCCGACCTGCAGCCACAGGCCGCCGGCCATCGACAGCAGTACGTCCGCCCCCGCCCGCTCATAGAGGGCGAAGTGGAAAGCGTGGTTGGCGGTCATGTAGCGGTCGACATCGCCCAGCCGCAGCGCTTCGTCGACATCGGCGTCGATCGCCTGCAGCTGGCGAACCAGGCCGGCGTCGGCGTGGGTCGCGGCGCGGGCCGCCAGCTCCGGCTCGACCCATAGCCGGGCCAGGGACAGCTGCTCCAGCCGGTCGGCGGTCAGCGATGGGACGGACAATCGCTTGTTGGCCGGATTGATCGCCAGGGCCCGCTCGGCGACCAGACGGCGCACGGCGTCGCGCACCGGCATGGGGCTGACGCCGAGTTCGGCGGCCAGGCTGCGCAGGGACACGCCCTTGCCGGGCGCGATCCGGCCAGTGATCAGGGCCTGCCGGATGGCCTCATAGACCTGGTCATGAACGGCGGTCTGGTCGGCCAGCGGACGGCGGGTCTGAACCATCTTTTCCACCTCCTTCCGATCTTCCCGGCGAACGCCGGGATCCAGATCCCAAAGCGTCAATGCTGATGGGATGGGCGCCGCGCTTCTGGAACGCGCTTCAGCGCTCTTCCATCTGGGCCCCGGCATTCGCCGGGGAGATCGGATGGAAGAGAACACTTCCGAAGAAGATCAAATTGCGATCACAATGCAAGGCTCTCGCGAAGGACCCGCCATGCCCAGCGCCAACGACCTCGACGCCTTCTGGATGCCGTTCACCCCGAACCGGCGATTCAAGGCCCATCCCCGGATGCTCTCGTCCGCCAAGGGCATGATCTACAAGACGCCGGAGGGCCGCGAGGTGCTGGACGCCACGGCGGGCCTCTGGTGCGTCAACGCCGGCCATGATCGCCCGAGGATCCGCGAGGCCATCCAGAAGCAGGCGGCCGAGATGGACTACGCGCCCTGCTTCAACATGGGCCATCCGCTGGCCTTCCAGTTCGCCTCGCGCCTGGCGCAGATCACGCCGAAGGGGCTGGACCGGATCTTCTTCACCAACAGCGGTTCGGAGTCGGTCGACACCGCGCTTAAGATCGCCCTGGCCTACCACCGCGCCCGAGGCAAGGGGACCAAGACCCGGCTGATCGGCCGCGAGCGCGGCTATCACGGCGTCGGCTTCGGCGGCATCTCGGTCGGC
The DNA here is from genome assembly GCF_058798735.1 of Caulobacter sp. GW822-FHT07D08. NCBI lineage: Bacteria > Pseudomonadati > Pseudomonadota > Alphaproteobacteria > Caulobacterales > Caulobacteraceae > Caulobacter > Caulobacter sp. GW822-FHT07D08. The sequence goes on along the minus strand of NZ_JBXAKU010000001.1, from coordinate 6,812 downwards.
GGGATCCCGACCAACCGCAAGTATTTCGGCTCCCTGCTCACCGGCGTCGACCATCTGCCCCACACCCACGGCGTCCCAGGCAACCACTTCGCCAAGGGCCAGCCCGAGCATGGCGCCCATCTGGCCGACGAGTTGGAGCGGATCGTGGCCCTGCACGACGCCTCCAACATCGCCGCCGTGATCGTCGAGCCCGTGGCCGGCTCCACCGGCGTGCTGGTTCCGCCGAAGGGCTATCTGGAGCGCCTGCGGGTCCTCTGCGACAAGCACGACATCCTGCTGATCTTCGACGAGGTGATCACCGGCTTCGGACGCCTGGCCGCCCCGTTCGCCACCGACCGCTTCGGCGTCACGCCCGACCTGATCTGCCTGGCCAAGGGCCTGACCAACGCCACGGTCCCGTGCGGCGCGGTGGCGGCCTCCACCCAGATCTACGACACGATGCTCGAAGGCGCCGACGCGCCGATCGAGCTGTTCCACGGCTACACCTATTCGGCCCACCCCCTGGCCTGCGCGGCGGGCCTCGCCACCCTGGAGACCTATCAGGAGGACGACCTCTTCAATCGCGCCGCGTCGATGGAGGCCTACTGGCAGGACGCCCTGCACAGCCTGGCCGACGCCCGCCACGTCATCGACATCCGCAACCTCGGCCTCGTCGCCGGCATCGAGCTCGCTCCCCGCGCCGGCGCGCCAACCGCCCGGGCGATGGAGACGTTCGAGACCTGCTTCGACGAAGGCCTGCTGATCCGCGTCACCGGCGACATCATCGCCCTGTCGCCGCCCCTGATCCTGGAGAAGACGCACATCGACCGGATGGTCGAGACGCTCCGGAAGGTGCTCGCCAAGGTCGACTAGGCGCGAGCGTACATTACCGATTGTTGTGTTGCCCTCGCGGTCCGGAGCCTCTGAACTCCTTGCCGCACAAGGGGGCTCGCCACATGACCATCATCAGACCCGCCGGCATCCTCGCGATCGCCTGCGCCATCGCGGCGCCAAGCTGGGCCGCGAGCCCGACGGTCGAGCAGCGCGTCCAAAGCGTCACCACCGGCCTGCGATCCGCCGTCGAGATCAAGGGCGCGCCGCCGGCCAGGCGTACGCTCGAAAACCAGATGGCGGCCCTGCACGTGCCGGGCGTCGCCATCGCGGTGATCCGGGGCGGCAAGGTCGAGTGGGCGCGCGGCTTCGGCGTCACCCGCCAGGGCGGCGAACCGGTCACCGCCGACACCCTGTTTCAGGCCGGTTCGGTCAGCAAGCCGGTCGCCGCCATGGCGGCCCTGGCCGTGGTCCAGGACGGCCGACTGTCGCTGGACACCGACGTCAACAAGACCCTCAAGAGCTGGACCCTGCCGGCCAGCCCCTTCACCGCGACCACGCCGGTCACCCTGCGCGCGCTGCTGTCGCACACGGCCGGAACCAGTGTGCATGGCTTCGCCGGCTACGCGGCCGGCGCGCCCGTCCCCACCCTTCCCCAGGTGCTGAGCGGCACAGCGCCGGCCAACTCCGCCCCCGTCGTCGTCGATCAGGCCGTGGGAAGCGCTTATCGCTATTCCGGCGGGGGCTATTCGATCGCCCAGCAGATGATGATCGACGCCACGGGCCAGACCTTCCCCGTCGTCGTCCGCGACAAGGTGTTCGCGCCGATCGGCATGACCCGCAGCACCGAGGACCAGCCGCTGGACGCCGCGCGCGCGGCCCACGCGGCTTGGCCGCACGACACCAAGGGCGCGCCCGTCGCGGGCGGTCCCCACACCTATCCGGAAATGGCCGCCGCCGGCCTGTGGACCACCGCCAACGACCTGGCCAAGTTCGTGATCGACCTGGCGAAGTCGGCGAACGGCGAGAGCGGCCACGTCCTGTCGCCCAAGACCGCTCGCGAGATGCTGACGCCGGTGAAGTCGGGCTATGGCCTTGGCCTGTCGGTCCAGGGCGCCACGGCGCGCAAGTACTTCTATCACAACGGGTCCAACGCCGGGTACAAGGCGGTGATCCTGGCCTATCCCGACACCGGCGACGGCGTCGTCGTGCTGACCAACGGCGACCAGGGCTACCAGCTCAGCGAGGCGATCGTCCGCGCCGTCGCGATCGAATATGGCTGGCCCGACTATCACCCCATCGAACGTCCCGTCATTCCGGCGCCGATGGCCGAGCAGGCCAAGTTCGTCGGGACCTTCACGATCGGCGAGGCCGGCGACTTCACGATCCGTCGCGATGGCGATCGGCTGGCGGCCGACATCTGGACCGGCGTCGTCGACCCGCTGTTTCCGGACACGCCCAGCAGTTTCTTCATCACCGCCCAGGATCTGAGGATCGTGTTCAGCGATCCCGACCACGGCGCCCTGATCCTGCGCGACGACAAGGTCGCGTTCACGCGCAAGCCGGCGAAGTGATCCTTGAATTTGTCCTAGGGACAAATTCGAAAACCCCCTTGTCGTCCGCCGACGAATACAGCAAGCCTCCCGCCCAATACTGAAAAGGGGCGGGGAGGCCCTGATCGCGCATGAGTTCCGACGCCGCCGCGACCTCGACCGACGCCACCGCGCCCGCCAAGAGCCACTACGTCATCCTCGATGGACTGCGGGGCGTCGCCGCCCTGATGGTGGTGCTGTTCCACCTGTTCGAGGCCCACGCCGGCGGCGACCCGGAACGGCAGATCATCAATCACGGCTACCTGGCGGTGGACTTCTTCTTCCTGCTGTCGGGCTTCGTGGTCGCCTACGCCTATGACGACCACTGGGGCGGCATGAGCGTCTGGCAATTCTACAAGCGCCGCCTGGTCCGCCTGCAGCCGATGATCATCGTCGGCGCGCTGATCGGCGCGGCCCTGCTGGGCTTCCAGCACTGGTCGCTGTTCCCCAAGCTGGCGACCGTCACCGCCTTGCAGGTGCTGGTGATGGTGCTGCTGGGCTTCGTGATGATCCCCATGACCCCGGCGGCCGAGCCGCGCGGCTGGGGCGAGATCTATCCGCTGAACGGACCGCAGTGGTCGCTGTTCTACGAGTACATCGCCAACATCCTCTATGCCGTGGGCCTGCGGAAGCTGTCGAACCGCTGGCTGGGCGCGCTGGTCGCGGCGTCGGCGCTGGCGCTGATCGGCCTGCTGGTCCTGGGCCCGCGCGGCGACGTGATCGGCGGCTGGGCGCTGGACAGGAGCGGCGTCCAGATCGGCCTGACGCGGGTGATGTTCCCGTTCTTCGCCGGCGTTCTGCTGATGCGCCTGGGCAAGCGGATCAAGGTCCCCAACGCCTTCGCCGTGTGCAGCCTATTGCTGATCGCCAGCCTGTCCCTGCCACGCTTCGGCATGGGCGAGCTTCGCTGGGTGAACGGCCTCTACGAGGCAGCCTGCATCATCCTGCTGTTCCCGCTGATCGTCGCCATCGGCGCGGGCGAGAAGGATGTCGCCAAAGGAGATTGGCATGGCCCCAGCGTACGGATCGCCCGCTTCTTCGGCGACCTCTCCTACCCGCTCTACGTCACCCACTATCCGCTGATCTATATCTACACCGGCTGGGTCGTGGACAGGAAGGTCGGGCCGGCCCAGGGCGCCCTGGTCGGGGCCGGGGTGTTCGTGCTGGCGGTGGCGATCGCCTGGGCCTGCCTCAAGCTCTATGACCAGCCGGTCCGGCGCTGGCTGGCGCGCAAGGTCCTCGCCAAGGCCTAGCCGCGCGGGCGGTACGACATGGCCACGTCGCAGCGTTCATAGCGCGCGCCGAACATCGCCATGATCTCGGCGTCGTGGACGAAGCCCAGCTTCTCGTAGAGGTGGATGGCCGGCCCGCACTTGCGATTGGTCAGCAGATAGACCTTGTCCATGCCCAGGCTGGCGGCGCGCTCCAGGGTCTTGGCCAGCAGGAACTCGCCGACCTTCAGGCCCCGGGCGCTGGCCAGGACGCCCATCTTGGTCAGTTCCACCCAGCCGTCCTTCGAGACCATCAGGGCGCAGGTCCCGACCACGCCCAACTCGGCCGTCTGCGCGAACAGCACCACCCCGCCCTTGTCGAGGATCAGCTCGCGCGGCCGCGACAGCAGGGCGATGTCGTTGTCCTCCAGGACGAACATGTCCTCAATCCACTCGGCGTTGATCCGGTAGAACGCCTCCGCCAGGTCGTCGGAGAAGTCGCGCGCCCAAAGGGCCGGCACGCCAGCGGTCTGGATCCGCGTCAGCAGCGAGGCCGCGTCCAGCCGCGCCTCGACCTTGGCCAGGCCCTGCATGAAGTCGCCGGAAAGCCCCTCGACCAGTTCGGCGGCGGCGGGCTCGATGCGCGGCAGAAGCTCGGTCTGCACCCGGACCATCAGCGCCTCGCCCGCTTGCGTCAGCGCCAAGCGCTTGGAGCGGCCGTCGCCCGGCGTACGGCGGGCCTCGACGAAGCCGTCGCGCTCCAGGGCTCCGAGCGCCCGGGTGACGGTCGGCTGGGCCAGTCGCAGGCGCTGGGCCAACTCGCCCACGGCGATCGGGCCATGCAGGCGGATAGTCATCAGCAGCGACATCTGGGCCGGCTGCACCGGCAGGTCCAAAGACCGCGCCACCTCGGCCGCGTCGGCCTGCATCCGCTCGGCCAGCCGCTTAAGGCGGCTGCCCAGGAATCCCACGCCAAACCCCGCCAGCAGATCGACTTCCATAGCGCGCCTCCAAATTCATAGCACGCTATATAGCTTGCTATGAGAATTCGGGATGCGCAAGCGGGCGACTACATCCGGAACGGCGGGATGACCGCGCAACGCACCTGGCCGCCGCGCACCTCGACGGCGGCGGAGTGTCCGCCGGTCAGGTCGTAGAACCGATCATGGCCTCCGACCGACACGACCAGATAGTCGGGCGCGTTGAACTTGCACACCGGATAGCGCGCCGCCGCGCCGCCCGTCCGGTCGATCAGGTGCGTGCAGGTCATCGTCCCGCCCAGACGCCGGAACAACACGTCGTCATAGGGCGTGGCCTGCGGCAGCTTGCGGAGGCTGCGGAAGGTCAGGGGCTCCAGTGGCGCGCAGGGCGGGCCCTCGACTCGCCAGAAGGCGTCCCGCTGGGCCTGAACCGCGCGATCGTGGCGCGCCGTGACCGCCAAGCCCACGCCGATCAGGACCGCGAAGCCGATGGCCACCGCCACCCAGCGCCAGCGGCTTGGCGCACGCCCTGTGAGGGGGATTTTACCGATACGAACCTGATCCGTCGCCATAGCTGAACTCACGCACGTAAATTAGATGTACATACGTAAATCAAGACGCCATGTTTGTCACTAGAGAACGTTGGTCACCACGCTTGACGCGCGTGCGTTACATTTGTAGCGTACTCACGACATCACGAAAGCCGTTCCCCATGACCGAACCCTCCGACCTGGAACTGGAAGTGCTGAAGGCCTTCTGGCGCGGCGGCGCGATGAGCGCCCGCGAGGCGCAAGGCCTGATCGAGCCGGAGCTGGGCTGGAGCGCCTCGACCACCCGCACCGTGCTGGAGCGGATGGTGGCCAAGGGCCTGCTGGTCCGTCGCTCGGTGCACGGCCTGGCGGTCTATGAGGCCCGGACGGGCAAGGTCGACGTGATCGGCGGCGTGCTGAACCGCCTGCGGGGGCTGCTCGAGATCGACGGCCGCCTGCCCGCCTCGGCCTTCGCCGGCAGCCAGATCCTGTCCGAGACCGAGATCGAGGAACTGGAAACCCTGCTCAACACCATCCAGCCCTCAGGCGACAAGGAGTCCAAGTGATGCATCCGTTGCTGACCTCCACCGCCCTGGGCCTGGTCGCCGCCTGGCCCGTCGGCGCCCTGGGCTTTGGCCTCGGCCGCCTGGTCGAGCGCCTGACCGACGACCCGCGCCCGCGCGCCGCCGCCTGGAGCCTGGCCTACGCCCTGCCGGCCGGCGCCCTGGCCGCGACCATCGCCCTGACTTTCGCCCCGGCCGCGCCGCGGCCGGTCGCGCCGCCCGCCATGGTCGTTCCGGGTCCGGTCCGTATGGCCGTGGTCGAGATGACGCCCGACGTGGCGCAGCCCGCGGCGGCGGCCCCGACCTGGTCGCCCTCGCCCGTCCTGACCAACGGCCTGGCCTGGAGCCTGGTCGGTCTCTCGGCCGCCGGCCTGCTGACGCGCGGCTGGCGCTGGAACCGCGGCCGGCGTCGCCTGGCCCAGGTCCGCGCGGCCGCCGAGCCGTGCCAGGACCGTGCCCTGGTCGAGGCCGTCCGCCTCCGCGCCACCCGCCTGGGGGTCAGCGCGCCGCGCGTGCGGATCAGCGACGCCGTCTCCGAACCGCTGCTCGCCGGCGCCCGCCGCCCGGTGATCCTGTTGCCCAAGGCGCTGGCGCAGAGCGGCGACACCCGCCGGCTGGAGCTGGTCTGCGGCCACGAGCTGGCCCACCTGCGTCGTGGCGACAACTGGCGCATCCCGGCCGAGGAAGCCCTGGCGGGCCTGTTCTGGCTGGTCCCGCCGGTCAAGGCCCTGCGCGGCCGGATGCTGGCCGCCCGCGAAGCCGTCTGCGACCTGACCGCCCTGGACGGCGCCGCCCCCGAGGCCCGCCGCGACTATGCCCGCGTGCTTGTCGAGGCCCTGAAGATGAACGCCCAGCCCTCGCCTAAGTTGGCCTTCGAGTCGGCCTTCACCGGCCGCGACCGCGACCTGGCCGCCCTGCGCCTGTCGGCGATCCTGCAGCCGCGAGGCCGCGCCTCGGCCTTGCGAGTGGGCCTGACCCTGGTGCTGGGCGGCGCCCTGACCGCCGCGACCGGCGCCGGCTCGCTGGCCCTGGCCGCCCAGGCCCGCCGCCTGGCTCCGCCGCCTTCGCCCGAGACCGTCGCGGCCGCGGAGGCCGTCGCGGCCATCGCCGCCGAGGACGCCGCGCC